>NZ_LLXX01000090.1:60498-91824 GCF_001440405.1 Bradyrhizobium valentinum | reverse complement strand
GCGCTTGCGCGGCGCCAGATCGGCGGTCGGCGCCCGGTCGGCGGTGCCGATGAAGACTTTGGCGCCGTCGGACAAATTGGCAAAGCCTGTGGTTACGACGCGGTCGGAGGTCGAAAGGCCGCTTGCGATCACGGCGTCGTTCTCGTTCTGCTGGGTCACGACGACCGGCTTCGCGGTCGCGACATTGTCGGGGCCGATCACATAGCTGAACGTACCGACAGGGCCACGCTGCACAGCCGATGCCGGCACCACGATCGCCTTCTCGAGCGTTTCGACCTTCAGCCGCACATTGACGAACTGTCCGGGCCAGAGCTGGAACTTGGCATTCGGAAATTCGGCCTTCAGCTTCAGCGTGCCGGTGGTCGGATCGACCTGGTTGTCGATACCTTTCAGCGTCCCGGTATCGATTACGGTGACGCCGTCATTGCCGAACACGTCCACTGAAAGCGCGCCGTTGGCAGCGGCGGCGTTGACCCGCACGATCTGCTGCTGTGGCAGGCTGAACTGCGCGGCGATCGGCTGCAATTGGGTAATGATGACGAGGCCGGTTACATCCGACGCGCGGATGATGTTGCCCTGGTCGACCTGGCGCAGGCCGGCGCGCCCCGACAGCGGCGCGATGACCTTGGTATACCCGAGCATCGCGCGCGCATTGTCGATCGCGGCCTGATCGGCCTGCACCAGCGCTTCCTGCTGGGCGACCACCGAGCGCTGCGTATCGGCCTGTTGCTTGGAGCCGGCATTCGACGCGGCGAGCTGCTGATAGCGCGCCAGGTCGAGCTTCTGGTTGGCAAGCAGCGCTTCATCCTGCGCTTTCTTGGCCACCGCCTGATCGTACTGGGCCTGGTAAATCACCGGGTCGATCTCGGCCAGCACATCGCCCTGCTTGACGTCCTGGCCCTCAACGAAATTCACCTTGATCAGTTTGCCGTCGACCTGGGAGCGCACCATCACCGTGTTCAGCGCACGGACCGAGCCGACTGCATCGAGATAAACCGGCACATCCTGCGTGCGCGGCGTCGCCGCCAGCACCGGCACTGGAAGGTCGGGGCGTGCGCCGGGGCCGCCGCGACCGGTCTGCTTCTGCTGAAAGGCGGTCCAGCCGAGATAGCCGAGGCCGCCGAGGATCAGCAGCGTGATCGTCAGCGATACCATCCGCCGGCCAATGCCACGCGCGACGCGCTTGCCCGCCGTCTTCGCGTCGTCCTTTACTTCCGGCTTAAAGAGCATCGACCGGCCTTTCCATCCTAGGCTCCCAGCCGCCCCCCAGCGCCTGATAGAGACTGACGATCGCGAGCAGCCGGGCCAATTGGGCCTGCCACAGCAAATCTTCAGCCTGGAACAACGTCTGCTGCGTATTTAGCACAGTTACGATATCGGCAGTTCCGGCCCGCAGTTGCTGCTCGGACAGTTCGAACGCCCGCCGCGATGCCGCCACCACCTGGCGCTGCAGCCGCAGCCTCTCCGTGGTCTGGCGGATCGACGTCAACGCAGTGTCGACATCGGCAAAGGCCTGCACCACGGTCTTGCGATAGGTCTGCAGCAATTCGTCCTGCCGCGCTTTGGTGAACTCGAAATTGCCGAGGATCCTGCCGCCGTCGAAAATCGGCTGGGTCAGGCTGCCGACCAAGCTGAAGAAGGCGGCTTGCGGCTGAAACAGCGACGACAACGCCGAACTTTGATAGCCGCCCTGCCCGGTCAATTGAATGCTCGGGAAGAACTGCGCGCGGGCGCTGCCGACATTGGCAGTCGCCGAGGCGAGCTGCGCTTCCTGGCGGCGAATATCAGGCCGTTGCGTCAGCAATTCCGACGGCAGGCCAGGCGTGACGCGCGGCGCGGCGATCTGGTTGAGCGAACCGCCGGTGACGCGCACCGCCTCCGGCGGCCGCGACACCAGCGTCGCCAGCGCATTGATGTTCTGGTCGAGCGTCTGCCGCAGCGGCGGCACCAGAGCGCGCTGGTTGGCAACCACGCTCTCCTGCTGCGCGACGTCGAGGTCGGTGCCGGTGCCGGCTGTCAGCCGCTCCTTGATGGCATTGAGGATGCGCTCGGCACTGGCGATGTTGCGCTGAGCGGTCCGGATCCGGTCCTGCGCGGCGAGCACCTGGAAATAGGCATTTGCGACCGTCGTCAATGTGGTCAGCGCGATGACATCGCGGTCAAAACGGGTGGCGACGGAGGTCTCCTCCGCCGCCTGCGCGGCATCGCGGTTCTTGCCCCAGAAATCCAGTTCGTAGCTGGCGCTGAGCGAGGCCGAATAGTTGACCACCTCGCGTCCACCAATGGTCAGACCGCTGGTGCTGGAGCGCGAGGTCCGCGAATAGGTTTCCTGACCGGTTGCGCTGAGAGTAGGCAACAGCGCCGCACCCGCGATTCGTGCCTGCGCATCGGCCTGTCTGAATCGCGCGGTGGCCGCCGCAATGTCCAGATTGACGGTCTGCGCCTCCTCCATCAGGCCCGTCAGCTCGCGGGAACGGAAGCCACGCCACCAGTCCAGCGTCGGCGGCGCGTCCGCGGCCTTCGAAAGCCGGGCCGCCTTGTAGCCTTCCGGTATGTCGAGCGCGGGATCGGGAAGGTCCTTGGTCAGGATGCAGCCCGCGGAGCTGGCGACGAGGCCAAGCACCGCAAGCGATCGCGCTAGCCGCTTGCCGCCCGGGATGAGAGCGGGCCAACCTTCGATCGCAGCAGTTGCAGTTCGTTGGGTCACACCCGTTCTCCACCGGGCAAATCCCGGCCCGGCGCACGACGAGCGCTTCTCCTGATGGCCTGCGACACGTTCACGGGGGTGATGCTTCCGCTGAATCCGAACCCGATACTAGCCTTGCGACTGCGGCGCGCACAGCCCCGCGCAGCCCTTCGCAGGTCATCCGTTCGGGTGCGCAAAACAGCCAGCAAAGTACTCACTTCCCCTTGTTTTATAGGGCTTGGAGCAATGTCGGGACGCCTCAGGGGCGCCGAAATCTTACGAAGATTTCATGGGGGTTTCTGAGGTTTTTCCCTGTTCTGACGTCCCGCGTCCGCCGCTTGCGCGAGCCGAATCCATGCCTGTGGCCGATTTGAAACTCCGGGAACAGGCCCCCTATCTGGGCTCGTGCAACAGAGGGGCAAAAATGCGGGGTCCCGGTGGTTCGGACGGGAATCAGTGGCAATGCCGCGGCCTGGGCCTTGACGAAACATTATCCGGTCACCGTCTACGACCGCGAGCTCAGCCTCGCAACCTGTTGTCGCCCACCTATCTCTGGATGCTCCGCGACATCCTCACCTTCAATCAGCAGAGCATCGAGGATTACGCCGCGGTCAAACTGGCCGGGCTGACGCTTGGTGAATATTTCCGCACGCGTCACTTTGCGCCGCGGCTGTTGATCGATTTGCGGCGATCCACTGGGAGGCGCTGCGGCTCTGGCTGAAGGGCGCGCGGCTGGCGCCGCGGAAGGACGCCGCCCTCAATACTGGCTTGGCGACCGGGAAAAGCAATGACTATACTTCGCTGGCGTTGTCCCCCCGTGCCGAGGATTGAAGCAGGCGAGGCCGGGTAAACCCATTCGATGGATCGCCCATGTCCGAGTTGATTTCGGTCACATCGGAAACCGTAGACGCGACGTTTCCGGAATTGCCCCGCCTGGTCCGGCTGGCGCTAGGCTTTGGTTCGAAGCTGCAACATGGCACGCTCGACGTGACGCTGGCCGACGGCCGCATGGTCCGGTTGGGCGGCAACGGGCCCGGCCCGGCCGCGGCGATGAAGATCTACGATTACGGCTTTGCCTCGCGGCTCCTGCGCGGCGGCGACATCGGCATCGCGGAAGCCTATTTGCGCGGCGAATGGGATACGCCCGACTTGACGCAATTCCTCTATCTGTTCTGCGTCAATCAGGACTGGATGCAGACAATGCTCATCGGCAATCCGCTGACGCGCACATTCCAGATCGTCAGGCACTGGCTCAACCGCAACACCAAGCGGCAGGCCCGCCGCAACATCTATGCGCATTACGACATCGGCAACGCTTTCTACTCGGCGTGGCTCGATCCCAGCATGACCTATTCGTCGGCCCTGTTCGAGGATGACACGCCGGACCTGACCGCAGCCCAGCACAACAAATACCGCAGGCTTGCTGAAGCGATCGATCTGCGGCCGGGCCAGAAGCTTTTGGAGATCGGTTGCGGATGGGGCGGCTTTGCCGAATACGTCGCCAAGACGTTCGGCGTCAAGGTCGTCGGGCTCACCATCAGCAAGGAGCAGCGCGATTTCGCGCAGGCGCGCATTCACAATGCCGGGCTCAGCGACCGGGTCGAGATCAAGCTCCAGGATTATCGCGATGAGCGCGACCGCTACGACCGGATCGCTTCCATCGAGATGATCGAAGCGGTCGGCGAGCAGTTCTGGCCGAAATACTTTTCACAGTTGCGCGACCGCCTGCTGCCCGGTGGCCTCGCCGGCATCCAGGCCATCACCATCCAGGACAGCCTGTTCCAGACCTATCGCCGCGAAGTTGATTTCATCCAGCGCTACGTTTTTCCGGGTGGCATGCTGCCCTCGCCGCAGATCCTGAAAACGCTCGGGGAGCGCTTCGGCGTTCCCGTCATCCGCGAACGCATTTTCGGGCAAGATTATGCCAAGACGCTCGCGATCTGGCGAAGCAATTTCCGTGCGGCCTGGCCCAACCTGACGCCTTCGGGCTTCGACGACCGCTTCCGGCGGCTGTGGGAATACTACCTCGCGTACTGCGAGGCGGGGTTCCTGTCAGGAAATATCGACGTACGTCAGGTCGTATTTGCAAAATCGGGCTGACCGGCCTGCTCCAACGCTGGCTTGTGCGGCTAGCGGCGGTCCTTTAGGGTCGCCTAACGATTAGGCAAGCAAACCGGCAATTTCAAAGCATGACCTTCAACAAAGACGTCATCGAAGCGATCGGCAACACGCCCCTCATCAAGCTGAAGCAGGCATCTGAGCTGACCGGCTGCACCATTCTCGGCAAGGCCGAGTTCATGAATCCCGGCCAGTCGGTCAAGGACCGCGCGGGCAAGTGGATGATCCTCGAAGCCGAGAAGCGCGGCGACCTCAAGCCGGGCGGCCTCGTGGTGGAATCGACCGCCGGCAATACCGGCATCGGTCTCGCCGTCGTCGCCAGCGCGCGCGGTTACCGGACCTTGATCCTGATCCCGGAAACCCAGAGCCAGGAAAAGAAGGACATGCTGCGGCTGTGCGGCGCCGAGCTCGTTGAGGTGCCGCAGCTGCCCTATTCCAACCCGAACAACTATCAGCATGTCGGACGGCGGCTGGCCGCCGAGCTTCGCAAGACCGAGCCGAACGGCGTGTTGTTCGCCGACCAGTGGAACAATCTCGACAACGCCATGGCGCATTACGAGTCCACCGGACCGGAGATCTGGGAGCAGACCGGCGGCAAGATCGACGGTTTCATCTGCTCGGTCGGCACCGGCGGCACGCTGGCCGGCGCCAGCCGCTATCTGAAGGAAAAGAACAAGGGCATTGTCACTGCCTGCGCCGATCCGCATGGCTTCGCGATGTACGAGTTGTTCAAGCACGGCACCGCCAAATCGACGCCGGGTGACTCGATCACTGAGGGCATCGGATTAGGTCGCGTCACGCCCATCATCGAGACGGCAAAGGTCGACGACGCTTTCCTGATTTCGGACGAGGAAGCCGTAACGGTGATCTACGAACTGCTCGAACACGAGGGCCTGTGCCTCGGCGGCTCGACCGGCATCAACGTTGCCGGCGCGATCCGGCTCGCGAAGCAGCTCGGGCCCGGCAAGACCATCGTCACCATCCTTGCCGACTCCGGCAACCGCTATCAGTCAAAACTGTTCAATCCGGCGTTCATGCGCTCGAAGAACCTGCCGGTGCCGGCGTGGCTCGAGAAGCGCACGAAGATCGACGTGCCGTTCGTGAAGGTGTGATTGCTCGACGTCCACCGACCTCATCCTGAGGAGCGGCCTCTTGGCCGCGTCTCGAAGGATGGCTGCGGGCGGGCCTGCATGGTTCGAGACGCGTGCTTCGCACGCTCCTCACCATGAGGAGCATGATCTAATGCCGCAGGATCTGGCTCAGGAACAGCTTGGTCCGCGCGTGCTGCGGATTGGCGAAGAATTCCTGCGGCGTGTTTGACTCGATCACCTGGCCGGCATCCATGAAGACGACGCGGTTGGCGACTTCGCGCGCAAATCCCATTTCGTGGGTGACGACCAGCATGGTCATGCCTTCCCTGGCGAGATCGACCATGGTGTCGAGCACTTCCTTGACCATTTCGGGATCGAGCGCCGAAGTCGGCTCGTCGAACAGCATGACCTTCGGATTCATGGTCAGCGCGCGGGCGATCGCCACGCGTTGCTGCTGTCCGCCTGACATCTGGCCAGGATATTTGCTGGCCTGATGCGGAATCTTGACCCGCTCCAAAAATTTCATCGCCATCGCCTCGGCATCCTTCTTCGGGATGTTGCGCACCCAGATCGGCGCCAGCGTGCAGTTCTCCAGCACGGTGAGATGCGGAAACAGGTTAAAGCTCTGGAACACCATGCCGACCTCGCGGCGGACCTCGTCCACCCGACGCAGGTTGGGCCCCAATTCGATGCCGTCGACGACGATGTTGCCTTCCTGGAACTCCTCCAGCGCGTTGATGCAGCGGATCAGCGTCGACTTGCCCGAGCCTGAGGGACCGCAGATCACGATGCGCTCGCCCTTGGCGACGTCGAGATTGATGTCGCGCAGCACGTGAAAGTCCCCGTACCACTTGTTGAGAGTGTTGATGCCAACGATCGAATTTGTGGTCATGGTCATGTACTCAGTTGCGACGATGGGCGTTCAGCCTGTTCTCGACGAACAGGGAGTAACGCGACATTCCAAAGCAGAAGACGAAATAGATCAGCCCGGTAAAGGCAAAGCCGGTGAACAGTGTCGTCGGCGTCGACCAGACCGGATCGCTGAAGGAAGCTCTGAGCTGTCCCAGGAGATCGAACAGCGCGACGATCGAGACCAGCGAGGTGTCCTTGAACAGCGCGATGAAGCTGTTGACGAGGCCGGGAATGACGTGGCGCAGCGCCTGCGGCATCACGATCAGCGCGGTGGTCTTGCCCCAGGACAGACCGAGCGCACTCGCCGCCTCGCCCTGCCCGCGCGGGATCGCCTGCAGGCCGCCGCGGATCACTTCCGCCTGGTAGGCTCCCGCGAACAGCGCGATGCCGATCAGGGCGCGCATCAGCCCGTCAATGGTGAAGCCGGCCGGCACGAACAGCGGCAGCATATAGGTTGCGAAGAACAGCACGGTAATTAGCGGAACGCCGCGCCAGAACTCAATGAAAGCGATCGAGAAAATTCGGATCAGCGGAATGGTCGAGCGCCGCCCGAGCGCGAGCGCAATGCCGACCGGCATCGAGGCCACGATGCCGGTAACGGATACCACCAGCGTCACGAGAAGGCCGCCCCACAGCCGCGTATCCACGACAGGGAATCCACCACGGTCGAGCCCCATCACCGCGATCACGATGCCGATGCCGGCAAAGACCGCAAGGCTGGTGATCAGCGGACGCCAGCCGGAACGGATACCGCCGCCCAGCCAGAACAGCAGAGCCGACACGATCACGGCGGTCGCCATGAGATCAGCCCAGACCGGACTGCCCGTGGCCTGGATCTGGTCACGCAACCAGGTCAGCGGCCATATGAGATATGAAAGAACCACACCCAATGAGAACCCAAGCCATCCCAGCAGAGATAGAAACGGTCCAAAAATCGGATGACCCGCATTGATGCCGGCGACACCGGCATTTTTGATTCCGCTCGTCAGGCCCGACAGCAGCCCTGCGGTCCAGCTCACGCCGAAGCCGCCCAGCCCGCCGCCGAGCAGCAGGAAGAAGGCGACGACGGGAAATGCCAGGAAGAACAAGATGGCGTTGGGCCCCTTGCCCGGCAACCGCGGAATCAACAGCGGCACCAGCAGGATGGCAGCAAGAATGAAGGTCAAATCGACCCGCCAGCGCTCCGGCTCCGGATAGAATCCGTAGATGAACTGCGAAAACTTGGCCTGGATGAAAGGCCAGCAGGCGCCGACCACATCGCCGGGACCTTTGGGTAAGCAGGCGGTGCGGTCCTTGCCGGTCCAGACCGCATCGACCAGCACGAATTTCAGCGCCGGCACCACGGTGAACCACAGCAGCAGCACGCTGACGATCGTGATCAGGATGTTGGTCGGCGAATTGAACAGGCGCGTGCGCAGGAAGCCGACAAAGCCGGTGGTCTTTATCGGTGCGGGACGCTCGCCGACGAGTTCCTGGCGGACGAACACGGATGGTGTGGTCTCGCTCATCACCCCATACTCCGGCTGATACGCCACCCGTAGAAACTCATGATCGCGCTGGTGACCAGCGAGATCAGGAGATAGACGCCCATGGTGATGCCGATGATTTCAATCGCCTGCCCGGTCTGGCTCAGCGTCGTTCCGGCGAACACCGAAACCAGGTCGGGATAGCCGATCGCCACCGCCAGCGAGGAGTTCTTGGTCAGGTTGAGATACTGGTTGGTAAGCGGCGGCAGGATCACGCGCATCGCCTGCGGGATCACGATCAGCCGCAGCACCGAACCGCGCTGCAATCCGAGCGAGGAACCGGCTTCCATCTGGCCCCTGTGCACGGACAGAATACCGGCTCGCACGATCTCAGCGATGAAGGCCGCCGTATAGGTCGATAGCGCCAGCGTCAGCGCGACGAATTCCGGAATAACGCGTGAGCCGCCGGCGAAGTTGAAGCCCCTGAGGACGGGCACTTCAAACGTGACGGGTAGGCCGAAGATCAGTGCGCTGAGTAGCGGCAGGCCAACCACTAGGCCGAGCGCATAGGGCCAGACCTTGATCACCTTGCCGCTGTCGAATAGTTGCCGGCGCGCGTACCGCCCCAGCGCAATCGCGACAACGATCCCCAGCAGCACCGCAGCGACGAACGGCTCGAAACCGGGCGTGCCGATCGGCTTCGGAATCACCAGACCGCGATTACTGAGAAAGAAACTGTCGAAGACGGAGATGCTCTGTCGCGGATTGGGCAATGCGGCGAGCACGGCCAGATACCAGAACAGGATTTGGAACAGCAGCGGCAGGTTGCGGATCAGTTCGACATAGCCGCCCGATATCCGCGACAGCAGCCAGTTCGGGGACAACCGGCCCAGTGCGACGAGGAATCCGATCAGGGTAGCGAAGAAGATGCCGATCACCGAGACCAGCAACGTATTGAGCAGGCCAACCACAAAGACGCGCGTGTAGGGATCGGATCCGGAATACGGGATCAGGCTCTGGCTGACGTCAAAGCCCGCGTTGTTGGCAAGAAAGCCGAAGCCCGCGGTGATCCGCTGCGCCTGCAGGTTGGCGCGGGCATTGGCGACGATCTCGTATAAGATCCAGGCGAGCGCGGCGACGAACAGCAGTTGGAGAACGAAGCCGCTCCAGCCCGCCCGGCCGCCGAGCGCCCGCTGCAGCCTGGCAAGTAGCTGCGACGGTGGTTTTCGGGGTTCGATGGCCATCGCCGCAGCCCCTCTCGCTGGCGCTTAGCGGATCGGCGGTGCGTACTGGATGCCGCCCTTGCTCCATAGATTGTTGAGGCCACGGGCGATGGCGAGCTTGGAGCCGGAGCCGACGTTGCGTTCGAAGGACTCGCCGTAATTGCCGACGGCCTTTACAATCCGCACCATCCAATCCTTGGTCAGGCCGAGTTGCTCACCCAGATTGCCGTCGGTGCCGACCGCGCGCTTGACCTCAGGTTTGTCGGACTTGACCATCTCGTCGATGTTCTTCTGGGTCATGCCAAGCTCTTCAGCGCCGACCATCGCGTACAGCGTCCATTTCACGATGTCGAACCACTGATCGTCACCATGGCGGACCATCGGTCCGAGCGGTTCCTTCGAGATGACCTCAGGCAGCACGACGTGATCGGCCGGCGTGGCGACCTTCAGCCGCTCGGCATAGAGCTGGGAGACGTCGGAGGTGAAGACGTCGCAGCGGCCGGATTCATAGGCCTTGATGGTTTCGTCGGCGGTCGCAAACGCGATCACCTCGTACTTCATGTTGTTGCCCTTGAAGTAGTCGGCGAGGTTCTGCTCGGTAGTGGTGCCGGTCTGGACGCAGACGGACGCACTGTTGAGCTCGAGCGCCGAGTTCACCTTCAGCGACTTCTTCACCAGAAAGCCCTGGCCGTCATAATAGGTAACACCGGTGAAGTTGGCGCCGAGCGAGGTATCGCGCGACAACGTCCAGGTGGTGTTGCGCGACAGCACGTCGATCTCGCCCGACTGCAGCGCGGTGAAGCGGTCCTTGGCCGAGAGCGGCACGAACTTGATCTTGGTCGCGTCGTTGAAAATGGCCGCTGCGATCGCCCGGCAGATGTCGACGTCGAGCCCGGTCCAGTTACCCTTGTCGTCCGGCGTCGAGAAGCCCGGCAGACCCTGGCTGACCCCGCAGGACAGCATGCCGCGGTCCTTGACCGTCTTGAGGGTTTGCGCCGAGGCGGCCTGGGCCGAGAGACCGGCGGCAAGGGCGAGGGTAACAACCAGAGATACGCGTTTCATGGGATAGGCCTTTCAAGGGGTCGTCCGGAGATCGTTTTCTAGGCAACGCCTGACGTCGTGGGGCCAACCCGCTGATCCCCCGCTGAAAAGCGTCATCCTGACCGTGCATTTCACGTGCCATCCCGGTCAGGCTGTGGATCTGATATCGCGGCAGGCCCCTCAACTTGCAGCGACTGTTAGTTGGCATGCATCTCAGAACGACTGGCGTGCCGGGTCAAGGGGTTGACTGCCGTCTTCTGTGTCTTGTTATTAACTTAGCCGGTCCTGGCCCGCCGCCGGCGGTGTTTTCGCGATCAAGTTGTGGCTGCGGCATAACGTCTTGGATAATGCAAACGCATGAGCTTTTCGAACGACGGACGGTCTAACCCGCAAGAACCCGAAACCAGGCTGGTCACCGGCGGCCGCGATACCAAGGGCCAGCGGGGGTTCGTCAATCCGGCCGTGTTTCACGGTTCGACCGTGCTGTATCCGACCGCCGAGGACCTGCACGCCCACCGCGCCGAATTCTCCTACGGGCGTCACGGCTCTCCGACCACGCGCGCGCTCCAGGATGTGCTGATGTCGCTGGAAGGCCCCCAATGCGTCGGCGTCGGGCTTGCGCCATCGGGGCTGGCCGCGATCACCACCACCCTGCTCTCGGTGCTCGGCGCCGGCGATCATGTACTGGTGACCGACAACGTCTACCGGCCCTCACGCAACTTCTGCAACGGCATGCTGACCCGTTACGGCGTCGATGTCGGCTATTTCGATCCGCTGATCGGCGCTGGAATCGAAAAGCTGTTCAAGCCCAACACCAAGGCGGTGCTGGTGGAAGCGCCCGGCTCGCAGTCGTTTGAAATGAGCGACATCCCCGCCATCGCCGAAGTCGCGCATGCCAAGGGCGCGCTCGTCATCGACGACAACACCTGGGCCACGCCCTTGTTTCACCGCTCGCTCGACCAGGGCGTCGACATCAGCATGCAGGCTGCCACCAAATATATCGGCGGCCATTCCGACATAATGTTCGGCACGATTTCGGCGAACGCAAAAACCTGGCCGCTGATCGCCGAAGGCATTCGCCTGCTCGGCGTCTGCGCCGGTCCCGACGACGTCTTTCTGGCGCTGCGCGGCACCCGCACGCTGGCGGTGCGGCTCGCGCAGCATTATCGCTCGGGCCTCGAAATGGCGCGCTGGCTCGCCGCCCGCCCCGAGGTCCTGCAGGTCCTGCATCCCGCGCTCGAAAGCCATCCCGGCCACGCGCTCTGGAAGCGCGACTTCACCGGCGCCTCCGGCCTGTTCAGCATTGTGTTGAAGCCGGCGCCGCAGAAGGCGGTCGATGCCCTGCTCGATGCAGTAAAACTGTTCGGCATGGGCTTTTCGTGGGGCGGCTTCGAAAGCCTTATCATCCCGTTCGACTGCGATCCCTACCGCACGGCGACCAAATGGTCTCCCGGCGGGCCGACACTGCGGCTCCACATCGGCCTGGAGAATGTCGACGACCTCAAGGCCGATCTCGAGCGCGGCTTTGCGGCGTTGAAGGCAGCCGCTTAGCGCGTTTTCAAGGAAGCGGAGCCGGTTTCCGCGCGCCCGCCATCTCGGCCGCGAGCAACAAAGCCGCGCGGCCGGCGCCAACCGAGGCGACGCCCCGGCCCGCGATGTCATAGGCCGTGCCATGCGCCGGCGTGCAGATCGGAAACGGAAAACCTCCCAGGATTGTCACCCCGCGATCGAAGCCCATCAGCTTCATCGCGATCTGGCCCTGGTCGTGATACATCGTCAGCACCGCATCAAAGGCGCCGTTCTTGGCGCGCAGGAAAACGGTGTCGGCCGGAAACGGCCCTTCCGCCGCTATTCCGTCGGTCCGGCCGGCCATCACAGCGGGTTCGATCACATCGATCTCCTCGCGGCCGAAATTGCCACCATCGCCGGCATGCGGATTGAGGCCAGCCACCGCGATACGGGGCGTGGCAAAGCCAGCCCGCCGCATGCAGGCATCGGTCAGTTTCAGCGCGCGATGGATACGTTCGACCGAGAGGCGCGAGGCCACGTCCTTGAGCGCGATATGCGAGGTGACGCGCGCATTCCAGAGCCTGTCGAGCACGTTGAATTCGCTGGCCGGCGTTTTCAGGTCGGCGATCTCGGTGGAGAACGCAATCTCGTCGTCATACTCGGCGCGCGCGAGCCGCATTGCCTTCTTGTTGAACGGCGTGAAGCAGACCGCATCTGCCTGCCCGTCGCGCGCCAGCGTGAGCGCGCGACGGTAATTCTCCAGCGCGAATGCGCCGCCGGCCTGGCTGGCGACACCACGTTCGATCCCGGCGGGATCGAGATGGCCGATATCCATAAAGGCGGCATCACCGCCGATTGCTCGAGGATCCGCGGACGGCGCCACATTTGGCAGGTCGGCCTTGACGCCGGCCACCCGCGCGCCTTCGTCAAAAACGCGGCGGTCTCCGATCACGATCAGGCGTGCGCGGGAGCGGATTTCGTCGAGGCAGGCGAGCTTCGCGGTCAACTCCGGGCTGATGCCGGCGGGGTCTCCCATCGCCAGCGCAATCACCGGCTTGCCGGGGCTCTGCACGTTCATATGATCCTCACTTTTTCATGAGCGGCTTCGTCCGGCTTTCGCAGCAGACGCACAATCTGCAGGACGAGCGGAAGCAGCAACAACGCGATCCCCGCCAGGACGAGCGTCGTCACCAGCCGGTTCGCAAAGAATATCCCGAGCGATCCCTTCGACATCAGCATGGCCTGCCGGAAGGCATCCTCGGCCTTGTCGCCGATCACGATCGCAAGCACCAATGGCGCCAACGGATAGTGCAGCTTCTTGAAGAGATAGCCGACGACACCGAAGCCGAGCATCAGGACGACGTCGAGATAGGAGTTCGAGACCGAATAGGCGCCGACGACGCAGATGATCACGATCAGCGGTGCGATGACGGCGAAGGGAATGCGCATCAGGGCGGCAAACACGGGAACGGTGAGCAACACGAGCGCAACCGCAACGATGTTGCCGACATACATCGAGGCGATCAGGCCCCAGACGAAATCCTTCTGATCGACGAACAGCATCGGTCCGGGGTTCAATCCCCAGATCATCAGCCCGCCCATCATGACGGCGGCCGTCGCCGAGCCGGGAATGCCGAGCGAGAGCATCGGCAACAACGCGCTGGTGCCGGCGGCATGGTCGGCGGTCTCCGGCGCGATGATGCCCTCGGCCTCGCCGCTGCCGAAACGCGCGCCATTGCGCGAGAAGCGCTTGGCGATGCCATAGCTCATGAAGGAAGCGGCGGTCGGACCGCCCGGCGTAATGCCCATCCAGCAGCCGATGGCGGCGCTGCGCAGCAACGCGATGCTATGGCGCGGCAGACGGCCCAGTGCCCGGAAGACTTCCTTCCAATCGACCCTCGACGATACCGCGCGGGCCTGGAACTCCTCCTCCACCGCAATCAGCAACTCGCCGATGCCGAACAGCCCCATGACGGCAACAACGAAGCTGACGCCCTTCACCAGTTCGTCGATACCCATGTTGAGCCGCACACTGCCGGAGACTGTATCGATGCCGATAGCGGCAATTGCAAAACCGATCGCGAGCGCTACCACCGTCTTGATCGGCGCCGCACCGCCCATGCCGACGAAACTGGCGAAGGCGAGGAAATAGACCGCGAAGTATTCGGGCGGTCCGAAGGCGAGCGCCACCTGTGCCACCCAGGACGCCAGAAACGTAATCAGGATCACGCCAACAAGCGCGCCGAACGCCGCCGAGCCGAAAGCGGTGGCCAGCGCCGTTGTCGGCCGGCCGTCGCGCGCCATCGGATAGCCGTCGAAGGTGGTGGCGACCGACGAAGGTTCGCCCGGAATGTTGAACAGGATCGACGTCACCGAGCCGCCGAACAACGCGCCCCAATACATGCTCGAAAGCAGGATGATCGCCGACACCGGCTGCATGCCGAAGGTCAGCGGCAGCAACAGCGACACTCCGTTTGGTGCACCAAGGCCGGGCAGAACGCCGACGAGAATGCCGAGCAGAACGCCGATCACCATCAGCGTCAGGTGCGGAACGGTGACCGCGATGGTGAAACCGTGCAGCAGCGATTGAAGGTTTTCCATCGCCCGCCCCTTCAGAAACCGAACGCTGCGGCGAGCGCGCCGCGCGGCAGCGACACCTGGAACATACGCTCGAACACGACATAGAGCGCAAGCGGCGTAGCCACGGCGATGGCAATCGCGCGAAAGACCGATTGCTGTTTCGGCAACGCCAGGACCGCAAAGACATAGCCCGCCGAAGCGAGATACATCCCAACGATTGGAATGACGGCAACGAAAATCGCGGCAGGAACGAACAGCCCCGCGAGGCGGCGCAATTCGGACGGCGTGACGGCCACCCTGACCATTGCAAGGGTACCGCGCCCGAGCGCGCCCTGCCCCATGTTGTAAAGGCTGCCGAGCACGATGATGATTCCGGTCAGGAAAGGAAACGTGCCGGCATCGACGCCGGCGCTTGACCAGCCGATGCCGTTGTCGATGCTGGATACGACGACCACGACGCCGAAGATTCCGGTCAGTGCCGCCGTGGCTATCTCAAGCGCACGTCGTGATATCATCGCGTCCCACCCACCTACTTCAGCAGCCAACCCTGTTCGCCCGCGACCTGCTTCACGTGTTCGAGGTCCTGTTTGATGAAACTGTCGAGCGTGGCGCCGGTCAGGAAGGTGTCAACCTGCGAGGTCTTCTCGATGTAGTCCTTCCATTCGGGCGTCGCCTGCACTTTCTTCATGAGATCGACGTAGAACGCCGCCTGCTCCGGGCTGACCTTGCCCGGCAGCCACACCGTCCGCGGTTGCTCATATTGCGAAATCGCCAGCCCCTGCTCGACGCAGGTCGGCACGTCGCTCCAGCCTTCGGTTGCGGTGACCTTCGGCCCCTGCGGCAACCGCTTCGGGCTGAAGGCACAGAGCGGGCGCTGGGTACTTCCACGCCATTGCCCAAGGCTCTCGGAGGGATTGTTGACGTGCGCATCGATATGGCCGCCGGCAAGTTGCACGGCCGCCTCGGCGCCGCTCTTGAAGGGGATGTAGGTGAATTTGACGCGCGCCGCCTTCTCGATCATCCGCGTCAAGACCTCGTCGGTGTCCTTGGACTGCGCGCCACCCATCTTGAACTCGGTCGCGGCGGCCGCCTTGAGAAAGTCGCCCGCTGTCTTGTAGGGCGCGTCCTGCTTCACCCACAGCAGGAACTCGTCCTGCGCCATTGCAGCGATCGGGGTCAGATCGGTGTAGTTGAACGCGACCTTGGAGACGAGCGGTTGCTGCCATGCGTTCGAGGTGCCGAAGATCACCTTGTAGGGATCGCCGGCAGACGCCTTGCCGTAGACATAGCCTTCCGCTCCGCTGCCGCCGCCCTTGTTGACGACCACGATCGGCTGATCGGTCAATTTGTACTTGGTGACGATGCTCTGGACGGCGCGCGCGAGATTGTCGGTGCCGCCGCCCGGCCCCGCGGTTGCGACGAACTCGATCGGCTTCTGCGGCTGCCACGCCGCGGCGGCCGGAATCGCGCCCGCCAGCATGAACGCTGTCGTGGACAGCAGGAGTTTTGAAGTGATCTTCATGGGGTTCCTCCGGGTAGGCATTTTTTGTTGTCGTTCGTATTTTCGTCTTCTCGTCAGGCGACCTGCTCCTTGCGGCCGGCCGAGGCGGCGACGATCGCGCCCTCCCGCTCGAAAGCCTCGATTTGGGTCTGATCGAAACCATGTTCGCGCAACACCTCGCGCGTATGCTCGCCATAGACGGGCGCGCCCGAACGCACCTTGCCGGGCGTCGCCGAGAATTTGATCGGTAGGCCGATCGTCTTCACCGGTCCGAGCGTCGAATGCTCGACCTCGACTACCATGTCGCGCGCGAGCGTCTGCGGATCGCTCAGCGCTTCCAGCATGTCGTGAACGGGGCCGCAGGGCACGCCCTTCTCGTCCAGTGCCGCCAGCCAATGCGCCCGCGTCCGTTTCCGGAAGCGGGCGCTCAGTTCGGCTTCGAGTTCCTTCAAATGCGCCATGCGGTCGGAGCCGTTGACGAAGCGCGGGTCTGAGGCCAGCTCCAACGCGTCAAGCGCTTCCAGCATCAACAGCCAATGCTTCTTGTTGGCGCCGCCTACCACGAGCCAGCCATCGGATGCCTCGAACGCCTGATACGGTGCGTTGAGCGGATGGGCCGAGCCCATGGCGCGCGGCGCCACATTGCTGGCGAGCGCAATCGTCGACTGCCAATAGGTCTGAACCAGCGCCGCTTCGTAGAGCGATGTCTCCACCCATTGCCCTTCACCAGTCTTGAGCCGGTGCGAATAGGCGGCAAGGATGCCCATGCTCGCCAACAGTCCGGCCGTGATATCGGATAGCGGCGGACCGCATTTCACCGGCGGGCCGTCCGGCCGTTCGCCTGTGAAACTCATGATGCCGCTCATCGCCTGCGCGACCAGATCGAAGCCGCGGCGGTGCCTGTACGGGCCGGTGCGGCCGAAGCCGGACAACGAGCAATAGATCAGCGCCGGAAAATCCTTGTGCAGATCCTCATAGCCGAAGCCGAGCCGCTCCATCGCGCCCGGCGCAAAATTCTCGACCAGAACGTCGGCGCCGGCGATCAGCCGCCGCAACACCTCCTTGCCGCCTGCGGTCTTCAGGTCGAGCACGATGCCGCGCTTGTTGCGGTTCATCATCAGGAAGGAAGCCGCCTCGTCGCCGATCTTCGGCGGCACCGAATGCCGCGTGTCGTCACCATTCGGCCATTTCTCGATCTTGATGACGTCAGCGCCCATGTCGGCGAGCATCAGGGTGCAGGTCGGCCCCGCCATCACATGGGTGAGATCGATGACCTTGAGGCCGGCGAGCGGTCCCGAACGCGGCGTCTTGTTTTGAACGGACATTAAGGGCTCCTATTGACCGCGCCATTGCGGCGCGCGCTTGGTGAGAAACGCGTCGAGCCCTTCACGGAAATCCTGGCTGGTGTAGCACATCAGGATGAGGTCCTCGCCCTCCTCGCGCGTCAGGCGCTTCTGCAACCGGGCGACCGCCTGCTTGGTCGCGCTCAGCGTCAGCGGCGCGTTGCCGGCGACGAGCCTTGCGATCTCGTCGGCGCGCTTGTCGAGCGCGGCCAGATCATCGACGACTTGCGTGAGCAGGCCCACGGAGGCTGCCTCCTCGGCTTCGACAAGACGTCCGGTAAAGATCAGATCCTTGACGCGCGCCGGACCGATCAACGCGGTGATGCGGCTGACATTCGACATCGACAGGCAATTGCCGAGCGTGCGCGCGATCGGAAACCCCATCCGCGTACTCCTGGTGCCAATGCGCAGATCGCAACTGGCCGCGATGCCCGCGCCGCCGCCGGTGCAGGCGCCGTTGATGGCGGCAATGGTCGGCACCCGGCATGTTTCGAGAATGCCGAGCACACGGTCGATGCGGTTCTCATAGTCGAGCGCATCCTGCGGCGTCTTGAAGGCGCGAAACTGGTTGATGTCGGTGCCCGCGGCAAACGCCTTGTCGCCAGCGCCCCGCAGCAACAGCACCTTGATCGCATGGTCGCGATTGGCGCGTTCGCAGATCTCGGCCAGCCGCTCATACATCTCGAACGTGAAGGCGTTGCGCGCCTGTGGCCGGTTGAAGGTTATCCGGCCGATGCCGTCATCGAGGGTAAACAGGAGGTCCCCCTCCCGTACCGTTACGTCCTGATCCATCCCGCGGCCCTTCTTAATCGTTGTTAACCAATTCTGAATGCAAAAATTGGGTTTATCAAGCTGGAACTAGCTAAAATCCAGTGATATAGCCATTTTTGCATTCAAATTGGATTTTGACGGCAATGCTTCATGAGGAAGTCGTAGGCCGCGTCCGCGCCATGCTGCTCGACGGCGAGATTCCGCCGGGCGCGCGGATTCCCGAGCGCGACCTCTGTGAAAAACTGCAGATCTCGCGCACGCCGCTGCGCGAAGCCCTCAAGGTGCTCGCCGCCGAGGGCCTGGTGCAATTGCTGCCGAACCGCGGCTCGCGCGCGGCCAGGCTGACCGACAAGGACATGCGCGACCTGTTCGAGGTCTGCCAAGGGCTTGAAGCACTAGCCGGCGAACTCGCCTGTGAACGCATCACGGATGCCGAGATCGCCGATGTCGCCGCCGCCCACGCCGAGATGGCCCGGCACTACGGAGATCGCGACCTTCTGCAGTACTACCGCTGCAACCGCTATATCCACGAGGCGATCGTCGCCGCGGCCGGCAACCCGGTGCTGTCTGGACTCTATGATTCCGTCACGGCCCGCATTCGCCGCGCGCGCTACGTCACGCCAATGACGCCGCGGCGCTGGGCGCTGGCGGTGCAGGAGCACGAAGCCATCCTCAATGCGCTGCAACGCCGCGACAGCGTGGGGTTGTCGCATATCCTGCGCGCGCATCTGCGCCACAAGCGTGACGAGGTCTTGCAGGCAGGCTTCGCGGAGACTGAGCCTCAAGATGAGGCTCGCGCGTCGTAGCGGCGTCAGGCCTGATTCCGATCGGCATCCGAATCGCACGTCCATCTCTATTGGCGAACTCGACCGCTGACGCGCCCACGCCGAACGGCTCCGGGCTTTTGCGGAGTGATTTTCTCAAAACGATAACCACCCATTCACCATGACGGCGAAACCCGCTGTCCGATCGACCAAAAACTTCACGCCTCAAGTTCCCTTATACCTTTGATGCCTAGTCATACCTCCGGGGATGGCTGTCATTGCCGTGCAGTTGGGCGTCCCTGCGTAAGAGTAGTAAAGCGTATGAATATCGCACGTGTCGTCGTTCTGATCATCGCCCTGAGTGCCGGCGGTGTCGCCGCCTATCTCGCCCGTGGCACGGAAGAAAAACCGCATCCAGCGGCCGAGCCGGTCGCACAGTTACCGACGGTGGAAATTCTGGCCGCGAAGTCCGACATCGGGCTCGGCCAGACAGTCAAGCCTGAGGACCTGCAATGGCAGGCCTGGCCGGCCTCGGCCGGCAACAATCTGATCAACCGCGCCAGCAAGGCCGAGGCGATCAACGAAATCGCCGGCTCGATCGCCCGCAGCCCGATCTTCGCGGGCGAGCCGATCCGCGAGCAGAAGCTGGTCAGGGCCAACGGCTCCGGCTTCATGGCAGCGATCCTGCCGAGCGGCATGCGGGCGATCTCGACCGAGATATCGCCGGAAACCGGCGCCGGCGGCTTCATCCTGCCTAACGACCGCGTCGACGTCATCCTTTCCAAGCGTGAGAAGAACCCGGAGCGCAGCGGAGCCGACGCCGTCCAGTCGGAAATCATTCTCTCCAATATTCGTGTGCTCGCGATCGATCAGGCGCCGAAGGAAAAAGAGGGCATCAACACCCTCGTCGGTCGCACCGCCACGCTCGAGCTGAAACCCGAGCAGGCCGAGACGCTGACGCGCGCGCGTCAGAGCGGCACGCTGGCGCTCGCGCTCCGCAGCATCACCGATGTCAACGCGCCAGAAGGCCGGTCCGAGGATCAGGTTCAAAGACGAAGCGAGAGCGTCAACGTGGTTCGCTACGGGGTCGCCAATCAAACGACGGCACAGAAGTGACCGAAAGGACGCCTGAAATGAAGTTTGGGGAAAATCAGTCAGCGATGCGAACCGTAGCGGCGCGCACCCTGTTATTGTCGGCCGCCGCCGCGCTGACGCTCGCTCCATTGCTGCCTGTCGTCGCAGCCGAGTCTGAAAAGGATCCGGTGACGACCTCCGCCATCGGCCCTGTCAAGATGCGCTTCCTGTCGCTCGGCATCGGCAAGTCCGTGGTCGTCGACCTGCCGCGCGAGGTGAAGGATGTGCTGGTCGCCGATCCGAAGATCGCCAATGCCGTCATTCGCTCCCCGCAACGCGCCTATATCATCGGCGGTGCAGTCGGCCAGACTAACGTTGTGTTTTTCGACGGCGATGGCCAGCAGATCGCTTCCTACGACATCGCAGTGAAGCGTGATCTCAACGGCGTGCGCGCCGCGCTGCGCCAGTCGCTGCCAGGGATTCAGATCGAGGGCGTCGGCGACAGCGTGTTGCTGACTGGATCGGTATCGAGCCCGGTCGAAGCCCAGCAGGCCGGCGAGGTCGCCGCGCGGCTGGTCGGCGGAGCCGAGAAGGTCGTCAACTCGGTCGTCGTTCGCGGCCGCGACCAGGTGATGCTCAAGGTCACCGTCGCGGAAGTCCGGCGGGATGTCGTCAAACAGATGGGTGTCGATCTCAGCGCCCAATTGAATGTCGGCAATACGACCGTGAATTTCAACAATGCCAATCCCTTCACTGCAAACAATGCGGCCCTCGTGCCCGGCAATGGCCTTGGCATAGCAGCCGGCACGATGCCGTCGGTCCAGGCGGTGCTTCGCGCGATGGAAAAGGCCGGTGTCGTGAAAACGCTCGCCGAACCCAATCTGACTGCGATCTCCGGCGAATCCGCAACGTTTATCTCAGGTGGTGAATTTCCCATTCCGACCGGCGTGAGCTGCCAAACAACAACAGGTGGTGGCATCGGACAATGCGTCCAGACCGTCAGCTTCAAGAAATTTGGCATCTCGCTCAACTTCACGCCGGTAGTCCTGACTGAGGGACGGATCAGCCTGCGGGTGATGACGGAAGTTTCGGAAGTCTCGACCGAAAACTCTCTGACTGGCGGCCAAGGTGGAACAACCATTCCCTCGATCAAGACCCGCCGTGCCGAGACGACGTTGGAAGTACCCTCCGGCGGCACGATTGCGATGGCCGGCCTGATCCAGGAGCAGACCAAGCAGGCCGTCAACGGCCTGCCGGGGCTTGATCAATTGCCGGTTCTGGGCGCCCTGTTCCGCAGCCAGGACTTCATCAACAACCAGACCGAACTGATGGTTCTCGTGACGCCCTATGTCGTCCGCGCGGTCGCGCAGAAAGAACTGTCGCGGCCCGATGACGGATTTGCTCCGGCATCCGATTCCCAGTCCACGCTGCTCGGGCGCATCAACCGGATCTACGGGGTCGCCGCCCGCGTCGATCCCGTCGGCGGGATGCAGGGCAATTTCGGCTTCATCATTGATTAAGATGCAGAGCTGTTCACCGAGTGGGGACGAGGACAGAACGATGACAACGAAAATTCCGCTCCATCGCGTCAAGGCCTTGCACATGCTTGGCGCTCTCCTCGGCCTTTCGGCGGCACTCGGCGCCTGCACGCTGCAGACCACGGAAATCGTGACCGCAAGCGTTCCCAACGACTATCGCCACCGTCATCCGATTGCCGTAACCGAAGGCAACCGCTCGATCGTGGTGTTCGTCGGTCATGCCCGCGGCGGCCTTTCCGGGCCGCAACGCACCGACGTCATGGGCCTGGCGCAGACCTGGGTACGCGAAGGCACCGGCGCTGTTATCGCCGATGTCCCGGTCGATACGCAGAACGCGCGCGCGGCTGCAGCGTCGTTCCGGGAAATCCGGTCGGTGCTGATGGCGGGCGGCGTGCCCTCGCGCGCCATCACGATGCGTCATTACCGGCCGGAAGATCCGCGCACGCTGCCGACGATCCGGCTGAGCTATCCGAAGATTTCGGCCGTCGCCGGCCCTTGCGGTCTGTGGCCGCAGGACCTCGGACCGAACATCGACAACGCCGCCTACAGCGAAAATCGCCAGTATCATAACTTCGGCTGCGCCACTCAGCGCAACCTTGCCGCGATGATCGACAATCCCGCCGATCTCGAACAGCCGCGTCCCGAAAGCCCCGCTTATACCTCGCGGCGCAATGTCGCCTTTGACAAATACCGCAAGGGCACTTCGACCGCGACCGACTATCCCGACGCCGACAAGGCCAAACTCAGCGATACAGGCAAATGATCAGCCGCGTCTTTCAAAACTCCGACGACCAACTGGACGACACGCCGGCGCAGCCCGAGGAATACATCTCGCCGGCGCCGCGCGTATCGGTACAGGCATTTTGCGCCAGCGTGGCGATCGCAACCGCGGTGCGTGCGGCGAGCGAAGACCGCCGTCTCGGCAAGGCCCACCTTTCGGTTCACATGGGCGGCATTGCCGCCGCCATCGAGGCCTACCACACGGCGCCGACGCCCAACGTCATTTTGCTGGAGACCGAGCCCGGCTCCGATATCCTCGAAGGGCTCGATGAACTCGCGACCGTGTGCGACGCAGGAACTCGCGTCGTCGTGATCGGCAACGCCAACGACGTTACGCCCTATCGCGAACTGGTGCGGCGCGGCGTCAGCGACTACGTGACCGGACCGATCGAACCGATCGACGTGGTGCGCGCAATATGCGGCCTTTACGCGGCCTCCGAAGCCGTGGCCGTCGGTCGCATCATCGCCGTCGTCGGCGCCAAGGGCGGCGTCGGTGCATCCACCGTCGCCCATAATGTGGCCTGGGCGATCGCGCGCGATCTCGCGCTCGATTCCGTCGTGATCGATCTCGACCTCGCTTTCGGCACCGCCGGGCTCGATTACAACCAGGATCCGGTTCAAGGCATCGCCAATGCCGTCTTCCAGCAGGAACGGCCGGACTCCGCCTTCATGGAGCGTCTGCTGGCGAAATGCACCGACCGCCTCGACCTGCTGGCGGCGCCGGCGTCATTGGACCAGGTCTATGATTTCGGCGCCGATGCTTTCGATGCGATCTTCGATACGATGCGCATGACGACCCCTTGCATCGTGCTCGACGTCCCCCATCAATGGTCGGCGTGGACCAAGCGCACGCTGGTCGGCGCGGACGACATTCTGATCGTCGCCGAGCCCGACCTCGCCAATATGCGCAACGCCAAGAACATGCTGAACGTGCTGAAGGCGGCGCGGCCCAACGACCGGCCGCCGCTCTATTGCCTCAACCAGGTCGGCATGCACAAGCGTCCGGAGATCAGTACGCGCGAATTCGCCAAGGCGATCGAGAGTCAGCCCATCGCAGCGATTCCGTTCGATTCGAAGATGTTCGGCACCGCCGCCAATAACGGCCAGATGATCGCGCAGATCGCCGCCAAGCATCGCACCACCACGATGTTTCTGCAGATGGCGCAACGGTTGACCGGCCATGCCGTGACCAAGCGGTCCCGCACCTCGTTCCTGACGCCGATCATCAAGAAGCTGCAGGGCGTGACAGCCCGCAGGGCCTGAGCAAAGAACCAGGGCGGCAGCGGTGTGGCCGCTGCCGCTTACTCGGAGCGCCCGGCCGCCGCGATCGGCATCTTCTCGACCTCGGCCCGCGCGTTCTCCCTGTCTTTTCGCGACAGCATCCGCTTCAATTGCGCGACATTGGCGGCAGCTTCGGCGGCCGGCAGATCGGCTTTTACGATCTTTTCCGCTTCAGCGAGTTTTCCCTGCAGGCCAACCGCCAGCGCAAGATTGGCGCGTACACGAGGATCAGTCCCCGCAATGCCGTGGGCGCGGCGCAGTATCTCCTCGGCCTTGGAAAGATCTTTCGAAAGCACGTAGGACAGTCCGAGATTGGACAATACCGACGGGTGGTCGGGTGCGATCTTCAGCGCGCTCGCATAATATTGCCGCGCCTCGTCGTATCGGCCGAGTTGGTCCAGTGTTGCTCCCTGTGCCGAGAGCAGCCGCCAATCGGGATCATCGGGGCTGTGGGCGCGGCCGAGCACGTCGAAGGCCTGCTGGAAGTTGCCGTTATCCGCCAGCGCGCGGCCGTAGGCGGCGAGTAGCAGCTTGTTGCCCGGATGGGCGATGGAGCCCTGTTCGAGCACCGCAACTGCCTGCGATCGCTGTCCCGTCGCGCGGAGCGCCTTGCCGTATTTCAGCGCCGCGTCGGCATCCCTCGGATTGGCGCGATAGCGTTCCTGATAGAGCTCGATGTCGCGGCGCGGATCGCCGGCGCGGCCGGTGTCGGCCTTCTCGTCGATCGAGCCGGTAATGTCTGATAGTCCTGAGGTCTGGCACCCGCCGAGTCCCAACGCCAGGATCAAGGTGGATGTGCACGCAAGAAGTCGCGCGACGCGGGGCGGATGAAATGACTTCTGAAGCATGTACCTGGACTCACGGCGGCAACTGTCCAGAAGTGTTCACAGCTTAACCCTAAGTTCAGGTTAAGCCGGCGCGCTTTTGCGGTAATTGGCGACCTCCGCGGGCCATGGCCCTCAGCCGCTGGCCTACGTTCTGCTCTGCGCCCTCGATACCGGCGCAGCCAGCCGGCCTAGTCGACGAACTGCGCGCCGAGCTCGCAACCGATCCGCCAGGCCAGCCGGCACTGACGCGGCCTTCCCTCCGAGAAAATCACCGTAAATTCGGGAGGAATTTCGGGATATTCGGCGATGATCTTCACACCACCGTCCGACATGTCAGTGATCATGCAGTCGCGCGGCAAACCGCCGGTCGCGAACTGTATTTTTGCAAAGTTTCTGCACGCACGTCGTTCGCTTCTGCGGCGATTCGCTGCCAACATGTCGGTCCCTGACCCTGCTCGATGTGATTCACTCGAAGGTGGATCAGCTTTACCGAAGAATCGTTGGAATTGACCTAGCGCAACGGCTCGCAATGTAACTGATATGTTCGAACTCCGTTTACCGAGCCCGGCGCTCTCGCCGAAAGCTGATGTCCTCGGACGCTGTAAGCTGAGCCTGCGGCACAGCCCTCGCGTCGCATTTTTCGGCAAATTAAAGGGTTGATCCCCCCTCGTTAGGCGATAGCCTGACCGCTCTACTCGATGTGGCGGAAACCTAAGCGCATGGGAAGTCTGGTTCTTCTCGATCTGATGGGCGGCGTGGCGCTGCTGCTGTGGGGCCTGCATATGGTCCACAGCGGGATCCTGCGCGCGTTCGGGCCGGACCTGCGCCTGTTGCTGGCAAAGGCCCTGAGCAACCGCTTCACCGCCGTTGGCGCGGGCCTTGGTCTCACCGCCCTGCTCCAGAGCAGCACCGCCACCGCGCTGATCACGAGTTCGTTTACGTCGGAAGAACTCGTCAGCCTCGTCCCGGCACTCGCCATCATGCTCGGCGCCAATGTCGGCACCACGCTGATCGTGCAGATCCTGTCGTTCAACATCGCCGCCGTCGCGCCGGTGCTGTTCCTCGTCGGCCTGGTCGCCTTCCGCAGCGGCCGCCACTCGCGCGTCAAGGACATCGGCCGCGTCTTCATCGGGCTCGGCTTGATGCTGCTGGCGCTGCATATCCTGCTCAATACGCTGGCGCCGGCGGAGAACGCGCCGGGCATGCGCGTGTTCATGAACGCCATCACCGGCGATCCCGTGCTCTGCATCCTGTTCGCCGCGATCGTGACCTGGCTGGTGCATTCGAGCGTCGCCAGCGTGCTGCTGGTGATGTCGCTGGCCTATGCGCATTTCATCACCCCCTACGCGGCGCTGGCGCTCGTGCTGGGCGCCAATCTCGGCAGCGCCATCAATCCAATCGTCGAGGGCGCGCGCCGCGACAATCCTGCCAGCTATCGCCTTCCGCTGGGCAACCTCGTCAATCGGCTTGTCGGCATCCTGGTGGTGGCGCCGTTCCTGCAACCGATCTCGGAGTTGCTGACTTCGTGGCAACCGGATGCAGCCAAGGCAACCGCCCTGTTCCACATCGCCTTCAACGTTGCGACCGCGCTTCTCTTCATCGGCCTGCTCGACGGCATGGCCCGGCTGTTGAAGGCGCTGTTGCCCGAGCGCGTCAAGGCGACCGACCCGTCAGGGCCGCGATATCTCGATGAGAGCGCGCTGGAGACGCCCTCGCTCGCTTTGGCGGATGCCGCTCGCGAAACCCTGCATATGGGCGACCACGTCGAAATCATGCTGCGCAAGGTGATGGCGGCGATGATGACCAACGATCGCGCGCTGGTCGACGAGGTCTCGCGGATGGACAACAGCGTCGACAGCCTCGACGAGGCGATCAAGCTCTATGTCACGAAGCTCACCCGCGGCAGTCTCGATGAGCGCGAGGGACAGCGGGCGATGGAGATCGTGTCCTTCGCCATCAACCTCGAACATATCGGCGACATCATCGACAAGAATTTGAGCGAACTGGCCACCAAGAAGATCAAGCGCCGGTTCCAGTTCTCCCCCGAGGGCGCCGAAGAGCTTTCCGCTTTTCACAAGCGCACCATGGATTCGCTTCGGATCGCGTTCGGGGTATTCATGTCGGGCGACCTCAATGAGGCGCGAAAGCTGCTGGCCGAAAAGGCCGCGCTTCGCAATGCCGAGCTGGCCGCGACCGAACGGCATCTCGATCGCCTGCGCGAGGGCCGGCCCGAAACCATCGAGACCACATCGCTTCATCTCGACGTATTGCGCGATCTAAGGCGCATTCACTCGCACATCTGCTCGGTCGCCTACCCCGTGCTGGATGCGGCAGGCGAACTCGCCGCCCATCGCAGCGCTGAAAGCGATTTGCCCACCCTGCCCGCGCCGGCGCCCAGCCGCGGATGATCAGCGGTCGAGCGTCTTCGACGCGGTGCCGCGGTTCTTCACGATCAGCATGATGTTTCTGATATAGATGATGGTGGCCAGCGACTGGCCGATGATGATCACGGGTTCGCGTTTGGCGATGCCATAGATCAGCGTCATCATTCCGCCGCCCATCGAGAAGAACCAGAACGCCATCGGCACCACGCTCTGTCCGGCGCGTTCGCTCGAGATCCACTGCACCAGGAAGCGTGCGGTAAACAGCAATTGCGCGATCAGGCCGAAGGCCAGCCAGAAATCGAACTTGGCGACGAAGACGTCGTAGAGATAATCGCCGAGCGCCTGGCCGTATTGAATCAGCATCAGAGAACCTCGGTCGCAACGGGCGTCGGCTTCTTGCGGCGGATCAGCCACCACACGCCCGCAAGATCCATGATCCCGATCCATAGCCGGTCAAAGAAGCCGTAATTGGACACGCCGGAATGGCGCGGGCGATCAATCACGTCGACATAGGCGATGTCGAAACCTTCGCGACGCACCAGCGCCGGCAGGAACCGATGCAGACCATCGAAATAAGGCATCGACAGGAACACCTCGCGCGGGAACGCCTTCAGACCGCAGCCGGTGTCGCGGGTGCCGTCGCGCAGGATGGCGTTGCGCACGCCGTTGGCAATGCGCGACTGCAATTTCTTGAAGCCGGTATCCTTGCGCCCGACCCGCTGGCCGGCCGCGAGGCCGACACGGCCGCCGCCTTTTTCAACCGCTGCGATCAGATCGGGCAGGAACACCGGATTGTTTTGACCGTCGCCGTCGAGCGTCGCCACGATCGCGCCACGCGCGGCCCGCACGCCACTGCGCACGGCGGCCGATTGGCCGGACGAAACGGCGTGCTTGATCTGCCGAAGCTGATGGTGCTGTTTCATCAGCGCCGCCAGCCGATCGGCGGTCGCGTCCGTCGACCCGTCATTGACGTAGATGATCTCGTAGGCCCAGCGGCCATCGAGCGCAGCGACGATTTCCGCAATGAGCGGCGCGACGTTCTCCGCCTCGTTGCGCACCGGCACAACGATGGAAACGGCGACCGCGTCTCTGTCGGAAACTGTCAAATCGGCACTCGTCTGGTTGGCTTGGAAGGGGCCCGGAACCGGGCATATCGGGCCGGCTGGCGGCGTCCGCTTTTATGGGGCGAAAGCGCCCCGGGCAACCCTTTTGAGGCGTTCGGACGAGGGTCCGACCAGGGACACAATGCTGCCGTCGCTTTGGATCGCAAATCCCAGCCTGCGGGCCGCAAACCAGTAGCGCACGAACATCGCGCCGATGATGCCGACCAGCGCGCCGGCGACCACGTCACTCGGATGGTGGGCGACCAGCACCAGTCGGGTCGCTGCAATGATGAGAGCATAGACGGCCATCACAACCCGGGCCTTCGGCCAGAGAGCCGACACCGCGAAAGCGAGCGCAAATGCGGTGGTGGCATGGCCGGAAGGAAAGCTGTAATAGGCCGAGTTTCCGGCGAAGTGCGAGAAGTGGAACGCGTTGGCTTCGCCGCCGACAAACGGACGGCCGCGGCCGATGCTGTATTTCAGGACTTCGGTGACGAGAGCGGGTACGGCTACCGCCAGGAACAGGAACTGCAGCCGCGTTCCCAGACCGAGCAAGAGCGACCGCTGAATTCCGCGCAAGGCCGGCGAGATGATCGCAACCGCAATCAGCAACCCGGCCAGTACGGCCAGCACATATTCGTCCTTGCCGAAATCGGTGAGAATGCGAACCCACCACAGCGACGGCGCGCCGCGCTTCGGCATCTGGCCGATTTCCCACGCATCGATCGCGTACATCAGCACGACGATCGCCGCGCCGAGACCGGCCGTCAGCCACAACACGTGCCGCGCCGCCCGTCGCGCGGCCTCGGCACGCCGCGAATGCGACGGCGAGCGCACGAGCTGCGCCAACGACAGCCAGCTCAGCGCCATGAAGCGCGCGAAATAGCTTTTGGAGTCGACGACAACAACGGCCTTCCCAGCCATCTTACTCCGTGCCTTCCGAGCGGAAGATGGCGATCGAGATCGCCTTGCCCTGCGAGATGTTATAGCCCTCGATGTGCTTCGCTACGTTGTAGCGCAGCCCGATGGCTTCGGCGCGCTGGACGAAGGCGCGTTCGGTGCGCGATTCCACCAGCGCAAAGCGGCAACTGCCCTGCGCGAGAAAATCCGCGGCGCCCGATCCGTCGGCGAGCAGGGTACTGGTGCCGGTCATGAAGACCAGGCTGGGCTCGTGAAAGCCCGCGGCGACGGCCTTTGGCCCAACGCAGACCACGTTGCGAAGCGCACGCGCGATCTCGGCGCTCGGAAACAATGTCGTCAGCGACGGCATGACGATGCCGTAGATTCCGACGGCCAGAAACATTGCTGCGACCACGGCGTTCAGAAGCGAGCGCTCGGCGCGGCTGTCCTCGAACATCCACCAGGCAATCAGGCCAAAGATCATCGCTGCCGCGAGGAAGGGCCAGGCCGGAAATGCGGGGTAATGCGTCAGCTTGATGGCACCGATGACGGCGATCACGGATGCCCCCGCCGGAACGACAAACCACCATGCCGCCCCGCGCATCAGCCAGGACCGCGACAGCACGCGGCGCTCCAGCGCGCCGGCGGTGAGGATCGCAATCGCCGGATAGAGCGGCAGCACGTAATGCGGCAGCTTGGTCAGCACCAGCTCGAACACGATCCATGACGGGACCAGCCAGGCGAGCAGATATTGCGCGCCGGGCTCCCGCCGCGCGCGCCACACCGCCGGCGCCGCCATCCCCGCCAGCGCCGCACCCGGCCAGAACGTCACCCAGAACAGCAGCAGATAGAGGCCGGGCGGCGCGCCATGGGATTCCTGCGCACCGAGCTTGCTCAGCATGTCGCCGCCGAGCGAATTGGAAAAGAATGCCTCGCCTGCGCGCCAGAAGATCGCGACGAACCATGGCAGCACCAGCAC
Organism: Bradyrhizobium valentinum; assembly: GCF_001440405.1. Classification (GTDB taxonomy): domain Bacteria; phylum Pseudomonadota; class Alphaproteobacteria; order Rhizobiales; family Xanthobacteraceae; genus Bradyrhizobium; species Bradyrhizobium valentinum. The sequence continues at coordinate 61,953 of NZ_LLXX01000090.1, read as the reverse complement.
CAGCGTCCACATCAGCCCCCACACCGGGCGCAGCCGCCACAGCCAAGCCGCCGAGCGGTCGAGGATGGCGAGCGCCAGGATGGTCAGCCCGACGAACATCAGGATCAACGGCCCCTTGAGCAGGATGCCGCCGGCCAGCGCGGTCCAGAAGATCGCCGGCGGGGCCCAGGGCGGACGCGCCGGATCCTCGCCACGCTGCCAGGACAGATACACGCGCGCCATTGCCCCCATCGCGGCGACAACGGTCAAAAGCAGCATCGCATCCGTTTTGGCGAGCCGGGCTTCGGCGCCGAGCAGGACAGAACTACACATCATCAGCGCCGCCAGCGCTGCCCCGCGCCGCGTGACGAAAGCGAGCGCCGCCCAGTAGGTCAGGAGAACCGCGCCGATGGCGCCGATCAGGGACGGAATCCGGTAGAGCCAGATGCGTAGCTGCGCCCGCGGCAGGCCGAGCGACGAGGCGGTTTCGACCACGGCGGCTTGCAGCCAATAGATGCCGACCGGTTTCTTGTAACGAACGTCGTCCTGAAAGCGGATGTCGACGAAATCGCCGCTTTCGACCATCTGTTTGGTCGCCTGCGCGAACCGCGCCTCGTCACGGTCGATCGCCGGAATGTTGAAGAAGCCGGGCAGGAAAAGCACGACGCTGCAGAGCACCAGGAACACGATGGCGCGAAAATGGTTCGCCGTGGCGAAGTCAAACACAACGGCCAGCCTGCGGCCGGAATGCGCAGGTTTTACAGGCTGTTGGCCCGATCCGAAGCGTGGGGGGTGCAGGGTTTCCACCATGCTGTTCGCATACGATGAAACCGCAGTGCAAACAACACCGCAAATCCCCTAAGCTGTGGTCTTTAGGCTGCTTTTCGTCACTGTACCCGGATCACAACGGTATCGGCCGCCCCCGTCGCATCGATCACCGTCAACCGGGCAAAACCAGGCCCCGGCGGATCGACCAGGCGCTGGCGCCGGCTGTCGATCTCGCCGACCGAGGTGCCGTTCAGCATGATGGTCAGCGGCAGCACGCCGCCGGCGACCTTGACCGGCATCGGCGCGGCCTGCCCGTTGCCCGAACGGTCGACGTCGATCCGAGAGCCGTTCAGCGGAAACTGGATACGCGGCACCTGCTCGCTGCTGGCCCGGATCAGCTCGCCGACGGGACGGAAGCGCCTGAGCGGCAACGGCAGCTTGGCGTTGCTGGCGATCAGCGCGCCCTTTGGCGCCTTGGGCAGCGCTGCCGGGATCTTGCCGGTGCGCGCGAAGGCGTCGAACAGGATCGGCGCGGCGGCGGTGCGGCCGACCAGACCCGGCACCGGCGCGCCGTCGGGACGCCCCACCCACACCCCGATGGTGACGCGGCCATCGAAGCCGACCGACCACGCGTCGCGATAGCCGTAGCTGGTGCCGGTCTTGAACGCGATCTTGTTGTGCACGCCGTTTTCCGGCGGCGGTGTTCCG
>NZ_LLXX01000090.1:416-60414 GCF_001440405.1 Bradyrhizobium valentinum | reverse complement strand
GGCCTGGTCCATCAGCCGCATCGGCTCGCGATCGTCGTTGGCGAACATGATCTCGCGGAGCGGCCGCGCCGCGCCAAGCCGCGCGAGCCCGGCATAGAGCTGCGCCAGATCCTGCAAGCTGACGCCGACGCCGCCCAGCCCCATCGCAAGGCCCGGCGCTTCGTCCTTCGGCAGCAGAAGGTTGCCGCCGGCCTGCTTCAACCGCGATGACAGCCGGCTGGAGCCGACGCGATCGAGCAGCGCTATCGCGGGCACATTCAGCGAGAGCTGCAGAGCCTTGCGCACCGGCACCGTGCCCTGGAACGTCATGTCGAAATTTTCCGGCGCATAGGAGCCGAAACGAATGGGACGGTCGTCGATCAGGCTTTCCGGATGCGCAAAGCCATCCTCGAACGCGAGCCCGTAGATGAACGGCTTCAGCGTCGATCCCGGCGAACGCACCGCGCGGGTCATGTCGACCTGTCCGGCACGGCGCTCGTCGAAATAATCCGACGAGCCGACGCGGGCCAACACGTCGCCGCTTTCATTGTCGACGGCAATGATGGCGACCGAAATGTTCGGCCCCTGCGCCACCGCACGGTCGCGCGCCAGCGCCTCCAGCGTTTTCTGCAAGGTCGAATCCAGCGTGAGCTTGATGGTCGGCGTATCCGTCACCGTTGCCATCGCGGCGTCGGAGGAATGCGGCGCCAGGATCGGCATCGGCTTGCGCAATCGCGGCACCGCCGTCGCCTTCGCCTGTGCCGCGTCTTCTTGCGACACCACGCCATCCTCGACCATCCGCGCCAGCACGCGGTCGCGTGCGGCGTGCGCTGCTTCCGGATAACGGTCGAGCCGGCGGCGTTCCGGCGATTGCGGCAGCGCGACCAGCAATGCTGCTTCCGCGAGCGAAAGCCGCTTCGGCTCCTTGCCGAAATAGGCGATGGAGGCGGCGCGGATGCCTTCAAGATTGCCGCCGAACGGCGCCAGCGCCAGATAGAGATCGAGGATGTCGTCCTTGCTGAGCTGCCGCTCGAGCTGAAACGCGCGCACGATCTGGCGCAGCTTTGCATACACCGAGCGCTCGCGCCGCGGCTCCATCAGCCGCGCGAGCTGCATCGTGATCGTCGAGCCGCCGGAAACAATGTGGCCGCTAGTACCGAACTGCAGCGCCGCGCGCCCGAGCGCCAGCGGATCGACGCCGCCATGCGACCAGAAGCGGCGGTCCTCATACGCCAGCAGCAGTTTCAGATAGCCGGGATCGACCGCGGTCTTCGCATCGACCGGCAGCCGCCAGCGTCCGTCCGCCATCGCATAGGCGCGCAGCAGCTTGCCGTTGCGATCGACGATCGTAGTCGAGACTTTGCGCGCCTGCTCCAGCGGGAGTGGCCCGAGCGAACCAACCCAGGCGGCGAAGGCGGTGGTGACGACTATGAGCACGAAGGCCAGAGCCACCGCGATCCCCAGAAAGCGGCGGCGCCCACCGCCAATGCCGTCATGGCCGGGCTTGTCCCGGCTATCCACGCCTTCTCCGTCCGCGCCAAAGGGCGTGGATGCCCGGGACATCTGCGCGAAGACGCGCTTCGCGCTTTTGCCCGGGCATGACGACGGAGAGTCTTTTCTGCCCACCTCGCTCATTTCGCCGGACGCACCTCGACCGAGCCGGTGCCGGAGCGGCCGTAGCGCGAGGGATTGTACATGTCCTCGACATAGGCCTGCGGCAGTACGTATTTGCCCGGCGAGACCGCGCGCACGATGTAGGCCACCGTGAACACCGACTTGTCGTCGCTGGCGCGGTCGATCGCCGCCGTGAAGCGGTCGTCGCGGAACTCGGTATGCTCGGGCTCCTCGCCGTCCTCGATCCAGTCCAGCGTGCCAGAGTCACCCGACGACACCAGGCGCGGGTTGTCGATCTCAAGGCCCGCCGGCAGATAGTCGGCCACCATGATGTGCCCGTATTCCGGCTTGGCCTCGGTGATCTTCAGCACCACGGCGAAGCGGTCGTTCTGTTTCGCCTTAGTGACGTCGGCCGGCTTGCCGTCGAGCATGAAGTAATTGCGCTCGATCTTGAAGCCGTTGGAGGCCGCGGGCTCAGGGGTAACAGGCGAACCCGAGACCGAGACCACCGCCTGCAGCGGCGCATCGCCGGTGTTGGTGATCTTGACCGGCTTGCCGGCCATCGCCTCGGCCTTGTAGCTGCGATAGACCGCCGCCTTGACCGGCGATCCATCGATATCCAGCGCCAGCGTTTCCTTCGATAGCGCACGCGCGGCCAGCACGAGCCACGCATTCTCCTGCGTCGAGGTGTAGGGCGAAAGCCCCCGCGCCACTTCGACGCGCTGGACGGCCTGCGTCAGCGTCGCCCGCGGCGCGTTGCCTTCGCTGGCGAGCGAGACCAGCGCCGCCGCGTCGCGCAGCGCCGAGCCGTAGTCGACGCGGCCGAACTCAAGTACGGGTTTTGGCGCCAGCGCATCGAGTGCCGCGCCATAGACCCGCTCCGCCCGCGTCTTGTCGCCGACCAAGGCCAGCGCCGCCGCAAGCTGCGATTTCGCAATCGGGGTCGCGAGGTTGTTCAGCTTGGTGTCGGCGAGATAGCGGAGGTCGCCGATTGGCGCGGCACCATTGCGGGCGAGCACGTAGAGTCCATAGGCCAGATCGCGGCCGCCGTCCTTCTCCGGCTCGTTGGCGTTGACCACGGAGTTCCTGATACGCTCGAGCGCGTTCTTGAACAGCACGTCCGGCACCGCAAAGCCCTTTTCGCGGGCTCGGGTCAGGAAGTCGGTCACGTAGGCATCGAGCCAGGCGTCGTCGCCGCCCGTCGACCACAGTCCGAACGAACCGTTCGAGCCCTGCCGCGCCAGCAAGCGTTCGATGGCGTCCCTGATGCGCTGGTCGACGGCGGTATCCATCGCCAGATGCGCGCCGGCCGCGAGATCGTTGACATAGAGCAGCGGCATCGCCCGGCTGGTGATCTGCTCGGAACAGCCGTGGGGGTAGCGATCCAGCGCCTTCAAAATGGTTGCCGCATCGAGCGCGGTGGAGAGGCCGACCGACAGCGACACGCTGCCGGTGCCCGAGACCAGGTCGGAGAACATGTCCGAGGTCAGCGTCAAGCTCTCGCCTTTTGCCAATGTCCGGATCGACCGCCGCGCCAGCACCTGCGTCGCCGCCTTGACGTCGAGCGCATAGTGCCGCGCCAGCGTCAGCCCGTTCGGGCCCTTGATGTCGACGTCGAGATTGGCGGTGCCCGCGCCGCTGGCGTCGAGCGCCAGCGCCATCGACGTCCGCTGCTTGGCCGCGAGTTTGACTGACGTGGTCGAACTACCCGTCACTTTAACCGGACCCGACGTCTTCACGCTGATGCTGTAATCGCCGGGTGCGCCCTCGACATTGTCGAGGTCGAAACTCATCGTGCCGTTGTCGCCATTGAGCAGAAAGCGCGGCAGCGTCGCCGTCAGCACCACGGGATCGCGCACGGTGACGTCGATGGTCGCCCGGCCGAGCTTGGTCGCATTCCACGCGACCGCCATCACCCGCGCGGTGCCGGCGAATTCCGGAATGTCAAAACTGATCTCGGCGGTGCCGTCGGCCCCGACCGTGACAATGCCGGAATAGAGCGCGAGCGGCTTTTGCGTGGGCGGTGAGCCCTGCATCTCGGCGCCGGCGGAATCGCCGCCGGTCCTGATCTGGCCGCGGGTGCCCTGCATGCCGTCGATCAACTGCCCATAGAGATCGCGGATTTCGGCCGTCAGGCGGCGCTGGCCGAGATAATAGTCGTCCGGCGCCGGCGGCTTGTAGTTGGTCAGATTGAGAATGCCGACATCGACCGCAGCGACCACGATCTTGGCGTCCTCGCCCGGGTTGAGTCCGCCGAGCTTGACCGGAATCTTCAAGCTGGTGCCGGGCCGCACCAAAGGCGGCGGCGACAGCGCGACCTCAAGCGTGCGCGTCTTCTTGTCGATGCCGAACCACTTCAGGCCGATCGCCCGCCCCGGCATCCGTAGCGCCGCCGCGTCGAGCGGCCGGCGCAGCGTTGCCAGCACATAGGCGCCCGTGCCCCAATCCTTGCCGACTGTCAGCTTGACCTGCTGCGTGCCTTCCTTGACGTCCACGGTCTGCGTCGTCAGCAGGCGATCGCCGAGCACGTTGACGGTCAGTTTGCCGGCCGTGCGGGCATTGACCGACACCACCATGGTATCGCCGGAGGCGTAATCCGGCTTGTCGATCGAGGTCTCCAAGAGGTCCGGCGTATCGGCGCTGCCGTCAGAGTACCAGCCGACGTCGAACTCCACCGACGTGACCGGACCGTCCGCTTCGGTCGATTTGACGTCAAGGCGATAGCGGCCGGGCTCCGGCGAGACCGACACCCGCGCCGCCTTATCTGATGTCAGCGTCAGGTCGCCATCGGCGACGCGCTTGGTCGATTTGACCGGCTCGTATTCCCAGGACGAGTTCTGGCGATACCACTGGTAGCGTGACTCCATCTTCAAGAGCTCATAGCGCAGGCCGTCCCGCGCCAGTTGCTTGCCGTCGGGACCGACGAACACGACGTCGAACTCGGCCTTGTCGCCCTCCGCAACACTCTTGTCAGCGAATAGCGGCTTGATGCCGATCAGGGCCGCCGTTGGCGCCACCGGCAGCACCAGCTTGCGCTCGACCGCACGGCCGCCGGTTTCCACCATGCGGATGAAGATCTGCGCCTCCTGCGGACGGGTCGAGGTCGGCGCCTTGGCGAGCGACACCGGGAAGGTCGCAACGCCATTGGCGTCGGCCTCGGGCAGGTTCTCGATCGGGGTGCGCTCGTTGGAGGCGGTTTCCTCGTCCGCCACGCCGAACTGGTAGCCGGGATAGCCCGGCCGCCCGGAGGCTGCAGGTGCGACCAGCATGTCGCCCTCGAGCTGCAGGCCCGAGGCGGGCGCGCCGTAAAGGAATTTGCCGGCGACCTTAAGTTCAACGGGAGTCTCAGCCTTAATCATCTTCTCCTTGGCCGAGACGTCGAATTCGATCCGTTCGGGGACGTAGTCCTCGACCATGAAGGTGGTCTCGCCGATAGACGAGCCCTTGGGGTCGGTGAACGCCCGCACCCGCCAGGTCCCGGTCGGTACCGCCGAATTGAGCGCAACGGCCATCGAGCGCCCGCCCGCGCCCTGATCCGGCAGCACGGCGCGGCGGAATTCGACGCCGTCCGGCCGCTCGATCACCAGCGTCAGCGGCCCGCCGGCCAAAGCGTTGCCCTGCCCGTCGCGCAGCAGTGCGGTCAGGTAAACCGTTTCGTTTGATCGGTAGACGCCGCGCTCGGCATAGACGAAGGCGTCGGCGCCGGGAGGCACCACGCGCCCCGATACGCCGCGGTCGGTGAGATCGAAGGCGTTGGTCTTCAGGCTGAGGAAGGCGTAGTCCGCCTTCTCGCTCGTGACCGTCAAAAGCGCCGGCGACAGCCCGCCCTCGCCGCGCGCCAGCCCCGCCTCGAACAGCACGTGACCGGCATCGTCGGTCTTGCGGGTGGCCAAAATCTCGTTGTTGCGTGCGACCAGCCGCACCTCGGCTTTCGCGACCGCTTCCGTCGAGGCCAGCGAATTGACGAACACATGAATGCCGTCATTGCCGGAAAACGCCGTCAGTCCCATGTCGGAGACAATGAACCATTGCGTCGCCAGCGAGCCGTCATCGTCGCCGCTGCCGGGGCCTTTGGCCGCGGCTGTCATCACATAGACGCCCGGCTGCAGGTCGCCGAGCGCCTGGTCGACCGGGAAAGCCGTCACGACGTCCTGGTTCAGCGTCGAGGCGGTCGCGAGTTCGCCGGACCAGACCTTTACGCCGCGCTCGTTACCGAGATCGGAGAGCTGGTAGCTGGAGAGCGTCTTCTGGAAATCGCTATCGACCACCGTGTTGATCAAATTGCGGTCGCCGATCCGGAACACGTTGACGTTCACCGACGGCGTATTGACGCTGACCAGCGGGATGCCGCGCTGGCCGGTGCGCGGCAGCACATAGGCGCGCCCCGTGAAGCGCACGAACGGCTTGCGGTCGCGGACATAGATGTTGAACTCGGCCGATTTCGGCAGGGTCTCCTTCACCGTGGAAGGCAGGCCGGCGCGCAGATTGATGTTGTAGCGCTCGCCGTGCTTCAGCCCGTCGACGCAGAGCTGCTTGCCCTCGCTCGTCAGCGCCGGCTTGTCGGTGCCGGCGAGCGCCAGGAACGGCGCAAAATCGATCCGCTTGGCGAGATCTTCTGAGAACTGGAAGCAGGCCCGCGGCGAGGCCCCGTCGGAATCGACGGTGTAGTCCAGAAGCCGGAAGCCGTGCTGGTCGCGCATTTTCTCATACTGGCCGCGGACTTCGGCGACCTCACGCATGTCGAGCGACAGCCGCAACGCGTCCAGCGCCGGACGCCACAGCTTGCGCTCGGACATTGCCCGGCCCAGCACGGCCAGCGCATCGGCCTCCTCGGCCTGGTTGCCGGCGCGCTGATAGGCGATGTAGGCCGCGGTCGAGGCGCGCTCGTACAGGAATGTCTGTTCGCTGGAACTGGCGGAACGGATCTGGAAGATGGTTTTGGCGAGTCGCAGCCAGTTGGCGCTGTCTTCGGGCGTAGTGGCGGCGATCTGCCCGAGGATCTGCAAGCCCACGCGGAAGTCGGAGCGCTTGAAAGCGGCGTCGGCATCGGCCCGCAGCGTCGCGGAGGATTTCGCGACCGGCCCGGCCTCGCTCTTGATCTGGGCCTCCAGCTTCACCGCCGAATCGGCGAGTTCGTCACGCTTGAACGCCTTGTCCGCGGCCCCTGCCGCCGTCAGGCCAAGCGCCAGCGTGGCGCAAATCACTGTGGCGCGAACCAAACCGATCATGATGGGCTCCCTGCCGCGGACGACGGCCGCGTAACGTCAAAAAAGGCGCGAAAAGGTGACGGACTGATGGCGGTCACATCGGCTTGCGAAAAGGTCGCATGCATGGCGTCGGCAGTCCAAGCGGTCCGGGCCACCCCCGAGCGGCGGCTGGCTTTGTGTCAGGGGCGGACCATGCGAAACGGCCCACCGTCTGCCTTAGTCGCGAACTTGAGGAAATCGGTTCGACCGGCTTGGCGGGAAAGCGGATTTTTCATATTGGCAGTGTTAGATAAGGAAGGCCTATAAGGCGGATACCCAGGGCGGCTACCGCCCGGACGGTCCCATAGCTCAACTGGATAGAGTAACGGATTTCTACTCCGTGGGTTGCAGGTTCGAATCCTGCTGGGATCGCCATTCGCCTATGCCGATGCAATAAGAGTTTCTTGCAGTTTCGGCTTCGTTCCAACAACCAATTCCGTGTTGCTAGGCGCAGCGAGATTGATCACATCGATAACAATACTCGCCGTATCGGCCTTGCCGAGGACGAACGCGCAAGGCTAGCCACTGCGGTTCAGGCTGAGAGATGTTCTGGCGGCACGCTCGAGCTGGACGAAGACGATCAGCAGTTCGAGGTTGACGATGCCGTATGTGCGGATGGAAGGAAATATGACCTCAAGTTTGATACGCAAATGCGGCTAAAGCGCAAAAATCTGGACTGATCGGTCATGCGCCGCCGAGCTGCTTGTGCCACGGGTCGCCGTTTCGAATCCTGTTGGGATCACCCAAAATAAGGCTGGCCGTGGCGCGCTATTCGCAATTTCGACGTTATTCTCGACTCGACTTGGACGCGAGCCTACGATGTCGGCCGGGAATTGCTTCCGTTGCCCTGACAAAGGATGCGGGTCGTAATGCCAAAGAAGGGAATCACCGGCCACGACGAGTGGGTCATGACGGAAGCGCTGGCGACGGCGCTGGTCGCGCTTGAGCAGCTTGAACCGACGCAGCAATCGCGGCAGCAGATCGACGATATCCGGAAATTGTTGGCCGCCAATTGCCAGCCCGGGACCCTCAACCTGCATCTGGCCCAGGCGAAATGCCGACTGAATCCCCTCACCGATCGCGCCGCCATCTATCGCGAATACGGATTTGAGGACTGGGAAGTCTGAAATGCGGGGGTACCCGCTGGAGCAGCCTCGCAGCGCCCCGGCAGCCTCACAGCCCTATTTATTTTATTCACCAGCCGTAGGTGCCAAGCGCAAGCGGCCGCTTTGGTGGAGCCTTGGCCGTTCGGGTCGTTTCGGGCTTCAGGCAGCGCCGCGCCGCTTCGATGTCGGCATCACTGGCGCCCTTGCTTCGCGCCCACTGCTCGGCGGCGGATGCACTGTATTGCGCCACGTAGTAGCGCACGACAGGGCACGAAATTCGACGCAAGACCCCGGACTGTTCACCAGCAAATCCGGCGCTCGATGTCACAAGACACAGCGCCAGCACGCACATCAAACGTGAGTACATCTGATTCCCCTCTGTGTATTACAGAGGTCACGGCTTTCGCCAACGCATCAAGTCTGATTGTGAGTTCCGCGCACGGAACAGCCGAAGCTGTGTTGAAGCCGCAACTACGACAAGGCGGCGCCCGGTCGAGCGCGAAACGCAGCGACATATCGACAATCAAAGCGAGTGACGGCACGCTGTGCCTACTTGAGGGCGCATTGTGATGGAACCGACCGACGGCTATTCTCCCGCGCGGAACGCGACTTTCCGCGATCATTAAAATTGATTGTTTACGAAAAAGGCCGAACCTGATTGCCGACCGAGCGCAATTCGGTAGCCTCTGCCTGCGAGGGCCTGGCGTGAACTGTTGGTAGCTCCGATGGACGTCGAACGCCGATCTGTTACGAGGACCACGATCTCGAAAAGCGCCTTGCTGTTCTTTGACGCGCAGCGAGGGGTCCTCACCTGCCAAGTTCACGACGTCACGAATTCCGGGGCCGGAATTGAACTCCATAACCTCAACCTGCTGCCGCTGAATTTTGAATTGACGTTCGACAATTTTCACACCGTTCGCGAATGCCGCGTGATCTGGCGGCAAGGCGATTTCGTCGGCGTTGCGTTTCTGAACTGATCGACGTGCAGCCAAGGTCAACCCGGAAATCGCTGCGCCAATCCGTGACGCCCCGCGCATCGACTTCGCACCTGCAAGACACACGCCTGCAGGTACCAGGAACCTGGAAAACGCGGCAAGCGGGACCCTTGGGAATGGAACGAATGGCGAGGCTCCGAGTCGAATTCTGTGATTTCGTTGTCCATTTTCGGCCTCACCGAAAGGCTACCCAAGCTGGGCCTGCGGTCCCGGCGCATCCCGTTGGGGTCGATCGAAGGTCCTGTAACGGGAGTTCAGCATGTCCTGGGATCGTCCGTTCGCTCAGCCTGTACCACTCCCGAAGGGGCCGCCCGCGCAAACGCTGCGAGACGCCGCCGACTACATCAGGAACCTGCCTCAGACGGAACGTGATCGTCAGGAATGGCGGCTTGCTGTCCAGATGCTCATTGATGCCGCCGAAGATCGCGGCCCCATGCTGTTTGCACGCATGGGAATTGTCAGAGCACTCGAAACGGACAGCGAAAGCAGGCTTCATCCAGAGCAGCAGGATGCACGACGCCAAGGCAAGAAGCCCCAAGGCAAGCTGAAGACAGACCGCGACGCCAGCATCTGAAGCCGGATCGGCAACAATAAGGATGCTGCCGAAACCTCCGAAATTTTTCAGGCAGGAGGGCCAAGCGTTCGCGAGTACTACGCGCGCATAAGCGGCGTGCGGCGGTTCGGAACGACGACCTCGTCCGCTCCGTCGATTGGCCGAAGTGCAAGCACGCCGCAAGCTTGTAGGGCAGCCGGACGGCTACCAGTCTGTTTATGCCACGTGCCTTATGCGGAAGTCGTCGATCCGCTTGCCGGACTTCAGTTTGGCAGCCAGCCAGCGAGGCGTCTTTCCTCGTCCCGCCCAAGTCTCGGACGGCCGATCTGGATTCCGGAATTTCGGAACCACGGTCGGATAAGGGCGCCGCCCTGATTTAGTACGCTCAGCTTCAGCAACGCCCTTAAGCTGTTTCAAGCGATCTTCGAGCACCCGCTTCTCCGCGATGAGTGTGGCTGCAAGCCTTGCAGCAATCTCTTCGTGGAGTGCCCACAACTCATCGGTGGACATCGATTTGAAGTCATTCCGGTTCACGACCGTCCCCAATCATGATTCGATTTCACCTATCATCGTTATTAGCAAACGTGAGCAGAAAGAATAAGGCTGATTAAGTACGTCTTTAAGTACCTCTTTCAGACCCTTAAAGTTCCAGGCCGTTGACCTCTTTAGATTATAAAGTTCCAGTCGGTTGACCTCTTTAGATAATGCAACCATGAGGGAATCTGTTTCAAGGGGGCACCCCAAATTTAACTGGTGATAGATTTGAAGATCCGAAGCTAACGATCTCTCGTTGACAGTTCCCCTAATCGCAATCGCATTCGATCAGCTTCTGTAAGGCACCGGTGAAGCAACGCGCGATCCAGATACGCAACGCATCATCCGGGTTCCAACTCGGCGCAATATCTCCCTACGCCTGCCACGCCGCGCCAAAGCCGCGCGGGAACTTTCTGGCGGAACCTCCGGCGCGCATCGCACCGAGCATCTTCGTCGTCACCAATCTCGAGAACGGCAAGAAGATCCGCTGCCCAGTGCAGGACCGCGGTCCCTATGCCCGCGACCGCGCGGCGCCGCGCGCCCAATCGGCTGCGACGGCTTGTGCCGCGTCACCCGCGCCGGCACGAGCAGCAAGCGCAGCCAGAACTACCTCCGGGTGTCGCCGAATGCCCCGGGCCCGGGCGGCAATCGCTAGGCCATCGTCTGGTGAATCGCTGGTTGGCCGCCATAAATCCCTGCCGGCGAAAACGGGCTTTGTCCCCGTCATCGGCGTTGTGCCCATAATAGCCGAGCGCGCGTCTCCCCTGGGGTAGGTGAAGGGGCGGCGCCCGGCTATTCGGGCCGCGCGGCGGTGCGACCTCAACAGGAACTCATTTATGACTTAAAGAGAATTTAAAAAGCCGTTGAATCATAACCATTTTATGATCAGGCCAAATTCAGACTTTGGCATCCGGGCATCCAGGGAACCGAAACGCGCAAAAGCTGGCCGAAATCCCGCGGCGCGAGGAACTGAGCGCCCTCGATACGTTTTCCCCGTCACATGAATGGAAACGGCCGAGCGCGAGGATCCGTTGAGCCCGCCACCACCTGAATTCGATCGCGACGAGGTGCTGGTGTGCATGGCGCTGGCGTTCTGTCTAGCCGGCGCATCGACCAGCATCATCTACTGGCTGCTGGGTTAGGGCCGGATGAGCGGGAGCGGTTGCTCTCAGCCGCGCGCTGCCGAAGGGAACAGTGCGATGAGCGGGATCGGCCGCAAGATCGTCTACGCCATGCTCGTGATCGTCGTGCTGCTGATCATCTGGCAATTTCTCGGATCGCTTTGGCCACCGGCACGCACGCCAATGAGCGCGCACCGCGTTCCGCTCTTCCAATGTGATTGTGCCGATGAAGCGGGTTGAAGGCGGGTAAACGGCTCGACCGCTGCGATCAGGAGTAGACGAGGCCCGGAGTGCCTAGGAGTCCGGGCCTCGTGGCCTCCAGTGGTAGCGTTCGTCGTGATGAACGCCCTGCCCCCCGCTGCAAGCGAGCGCGTTATAGATCGTCGTTACCTGCGCGGCCAATCCGTACGAGTACGGTGAGATGCGCGTGTGCATATTCCTTGCGTGTATCCCGCACGCTAGACCGCAAAACTCTGCCCGACCGTCATTGCAACGACCTGGTCAGGCTGCGGCGAACCGGATACCCCGTGTTCGCGGAACATGACGCGAGCAGCTATCCGCCGCGCTCTACCGCTTGTCGAACGGAATATACTGGTGATACTCCTTCGGCACCGAGCTCCGGTAACGCGCGGGCACCGTGCCGCGGTCGATCGAACGGTCGATCTCCTGCTGCCGGGTCATCTTGGCCGGTTTCTTTTTCTTCGGTGCCGCCTTCTCTTTCTCAGGAGCCGCGGCTTCCGGCGCAGCAGTGGACGACGTTGCCGGGTCAGTCGCGCCGCTCGGCGCACCCTGCGCCAGCGCGACGCCGGCCGGCAGGATTACGACAGCCGCCGCCGACGCGGCCACCACAAGACGAGACAGTTTTTGCATGCGAAGCTCCAGTTCCGGCCAACTTCGTTTCGGCCAGATCCTATTATGTCCGCAGCCCTCCGCACACCGGGATTTTGGCGACGCGGACAGGCCTTGACTGGGAGTGCTTGACCCGGCTGCAGGTCGTGAAGACGAAGGCCAGCCGGCTGCACTGCCAGTCCGGACCAAGGGCTGCGCTCAGAACCGGCTCCGGCGTGGACAGCCCGAACGTGGCGAAACCGACGGCGCAGGCCAGCGCGACGACGGTGACGGCGAGAACGATTTTGCGGGTCCACCAATTATGTGGCATGGCGCGGTCGCTCCTGTTTTGAAAGCCCGAAGAATAGGAACGGCCCGCCATAGCCCCTGTGAACAGGTTCACACTACACGGGTTTGTGCACGAGCCCGCTGGATGCAGAAATGGGTATAACTCACGTAAGTCCGTTGCGTGGTCACAACCCTTGATCGACACTGCACATTCGGGTGAGCGCGTGTGCGGGGCGTGCGATGGATAAGCAGGAAACGGGCTACGACTACATCAGGTACAAGCAATTGCTGGCGGAAGCAGTCGACGAGACCAAGCGGCTCGAGCTGATCGAGATCATGATCAGGGAGAAAGCCCGCGACAGGCTGGAGGCGCAGCGGACCGCGGATCAGGTGGCGATGACGGTCATGACGGTCGCGCGCGTTCTCGGTCCCCGCGGGCGTCGCGAGAATTTCTAGAGCCTTTACAGTTCCGATCGAATCGGAACGGGGCTCCGGATTTTGATTTGACGCGTTTTCTTGACGCGAACCGGTCTCCACTTCGCTGGGAAACGCTCCGGAAGTGCGGTTACTTTTCCGAAGCAGGCATCACCAGCGAGCCTATCAGGCCAATCAGCGCGCCGGCGAGAAGGCCATATTCAGGGATCGCCAGCGCCCGGCTGGGGGCTTCGGTCGCCGTTGCCATCTGGTAAGCCAGCCCGACGTAATCCCGCTCATCAGCGTCAGTTTGGGCCATTTGCTGTTCACGCAAGCCTCCCCTGCTCTACCTTCCCCATTTCGACGCTGGCATTTTGCCCCGGGTTCACTTACCTAGGCCCCATTCCGCGCGTGTGGCGCGTCCAACCCCAAGAGTGAAAGCGACAAGGCCCCTTTTATGAGTGGATTCAAGGAACCGAACTTCGCGGACCGCCAGAAGGCCGCGATGCAGGCGCGGCAGAACATCCTGAACAAGTTTCGCGCCAAGCCGGGAGCCGACGATCCCGAGGTGAAGCGCCGTCAGGCCGAGCGCGAAGCCCAGGCCGCCGCCCGCGCCAAGGCAAGAGAGGCAAAGGAAGCCGAAAAGGCCGAGCAGAGGCGTCGCGAGGCCGAGGCCGCCGCGGCGGAGGCCGCCAGGATCGCGCGCGAGAAGGAAGAAGAGGCCGCCAGACAGGCGGCGCTGGAGGCCGAGCAGAAGGCCAAGCGCGACGCGCGTTACGCCGCACGCAAGAGCAAAGGCAAGAAGAAGTAACCAAGACGCGCGCCGCGATCTCTTGCCGGCGCAACCCTCCCGTCATTCCGGGCTGGTGCATAAGCACCAGTTCCGGAAATCTCGAGATTTTCAGGTGCGCAATGCGCACGATGGTCCGATGCTGCGCGTCGTCCCTTTGCGCAAACGCCTTACGTTTGTCGCAGGGAACGACGGCGCGACTCAGTTCTTCTTCATTCCGTCCTTCTTCATTCCGTCCTTCATCATGCCATCGTGCTTCATGCCGTCCTTCTTCGTCATGCCGTCATCTTTCTTCATCGCGTCCTTGGACATGGACTCCTTCTTCATGCCGTCGTCCTTGCCCATCTTGTCCTGAGCGAAGGCGGCTGGCGCGAAGGCAAGGCCGAGCGAAACGAGTGCGGCAGAAAGGCCGAGGCCGATACGGGTCGTGGTGGTCATGGGATGGTCGTCCTTTGGGTTAGATTGTTTCTCGAAAGCGACGTCTGCCGCTTCCTCAGACGACGATGCCGCGGCCGGGATTGTTACTGGCCAAGCCCCAAGATTCTGCCGCTGTCACGGTTAGTTGACAGCGGGCTAATTGATGGCAGCTAGCGCTTCGCGAGTACCAAGGTCGGACGCATTATTGATGGAGCCGTCTGCGGTCGGGGCTGTTCCGGGGTGTACGCCGCAGCCGTATCAGGCTTTGGTCTGGGGCTGGATCGTCGGCCCAAGACCAATTTGCAGGGGACAACCATGCTTACACGCCGCCATGTCATCGCATCCGCGATTGCTGCGCCCGCCATCCTTCGTTTCGGCACCGGTACTGCCCATGCCGCCACGACGCTGAAGATCTCGCACCAGTTCCCGGGCGGCACCATCGACAAAGGCGACTTCCGCGACCGGCTGTGCCGCACGTTCGCCGCTGAAGTCGCCAAGCGCTCTGGCGGCGAGATCGCGGCCGAAGTCTATCCGAACTCCTCGCGGGTCAAGACGATCGCGCAATTCTCGGCGATGCGCAAAGGCGCGCTCGATATCAGCCTTTATCCGATGCCCTATGCCGGCGGCGAATTGCCGGAGACCAATATCGGCCTGATGCCGGGCCTGGTTGCGACCTACGACCAGGGCCTGCGCTGGAAGAAGGAACCGATCGGCAAGGCGCTGACTGATTTCCTCGCCGACAAGGGCATCATCCTTCTCACCTGGGTCTGGCAGGCCGGCGGCGTTGCCAGCCGCACCAGGCCGATCGTCGTTCCCGAAGACGCCAAGGGGCTGAAGGTGCGCGGCGGCTCGCGCGAAATGGACATGGTGCTACGGACCGCGGGTGCCGCCGTGCTGTCGGTGCCATCCAACGAACTCTACGCCGCGATGCAGACCGGCGCCTGCGACGCCGGCATCACCTCCTCCACCAGCCTGATCTCGTTCCGCCTCGACGAAGTCGCGAAGTCGCTGACCTCGGGCGCCGGCGCCTCCTACTGGTTCATGCTGGAGCCGCTGATGATGTCGAAGGCAATCTTCGACAGATTGCCCAAGAACCAGCAGGACATCATCATTTCGGTCGGGGGCGAACTGGAAGCGTTCGGCCGCAAGGGCGCGCAAGACGACGATATCGAAGTCGCTAAGGTCTATGAGAAGGCCGGCGCCAAGATCAGCAAGCTCGATGTAGCAACCGTCAGCAAGTGGCGGGATATTGCGCGCGACACTGCGTGGAAGGATTACAGTGCCAAGACGGCGATGTCGGCCAATCTGCTGAAGCTCGCCAGCGACGTCGCCGCATGAAGGTGAGGCTTCCGTAGGATGGGTAGAGCGAAGCGAAACCCATCGCATTGGTGGGTTTCGCTTCCGCTCTACCCACCCTACAAATTCATGCTTCAACGAAGCCCGATCGAGCCGCCACCGACCACGCGCAACAGGTCTGCCCTCACCGCTTCGATATGCTGCTCCAGAAACCGGCAAGCCTTGTCGATCTCCTGCGCCCGGCACAACTCGATCAGGTGGGCGTGCTCCTTTTCGGCCTTCCCCATCGCCTTGGTGTTGGAGAGCTGCAGGCGCGTGTAGCGGTCGCTGGTCTGCAGCAACGCCACCACGATCGCCTTGGTGCGCGGCTGCCGGGCGTGAGCGTACAGCGCCATATGGAAGTCGGCATTGAGCTGGCCCCATTCGCTGACGTTGCGCGCCTTGATCGCCTTCTCGAAGTGCTTCTGGATGTCGTCCAGCCCCTCGAAATCCTTTGCTGTAAATCCCGGCGCCGACTGCGCCAGCAGACGCGGCTCGAGGATCCGGCGCAAATCGAACACGTCGTTGATTTCATCAAGCGACAGCTCCGAGACGATCGCGCCCTTCTGCGGCACGATGCGCACCAGCCCTTCGGCCTCAAGCTGAAACAGCGCTTCGCGGACTGGAATGCGACTCACGCCGTAGGCCTCGCCCAGAGCATCCTGCCGCAACTGAGAGCCGGCCGGATAAGTCCCGTCGAGAATGGACTGACGGAGCTGATCGACGATTGCGGCC
Source organism: Bradyrhizobium valentinum (assembly GCF_001440405.1). Classification (GTDB taxonomy): domain Bacteria; phylum Pseudomonadota; class Alphaproteobacteria; order Rhizobiales; family Xanthobacteraceae; genus Bradyrhizobium; species Bradyrhizobium valentinum. The sequence continues at coordinate 44,459 of NZ_LLXX01000090.1, read as the reverse complement.
GACAACGTCCGGTGTTTCAGAGGGCCTTTCATTTCATTTTCCGTCGTCATCGCCGGCCTTCCGATTCCGATCCGAAGCGGCCCACTTTTCGCATGTTGACGTAGTCCCGACCCAGCAAAAGCTGATGAACGGGCCCGCAATCTCTATTTGACAAAAATGTATAAATTATACAATTCTGATTGGCACGATAAATCTCACGGGCAGCGGAGCTCTTTATGGTCGAGCAGACGATTGCGGATGCGCCAGCGCTCAGCGCCCGGCGGATCGTTGTCAGGGCCTCGAGTCGCCTGCTCGCTTTCGAGCGCATCGCCTTGATGTGCCTGATGTATCTGCTGACGGCGCTGATCCTGGTGAACGTCGTCACCCGTTATTCGCACTTCCCGATCTACTGGATCGATGAATCGGCCGTCTATTGCGTGGTCTGGCTGACCTTCATCGGCGCCTCCGCGATGACGCGGCTGCGGCTCGATTTTGCGGTCACGATGATGACGGAGCGGCTCTCGGCGCGACATCAGAAGATCGCGAAGGTGATCGCGACGGCCATGGTCGTCGTGTTTGGCGTGGCCCTGATCATCACCTGCTTCCTCTGGATGGATCCGATTGGCCTCGCCCGCGCCGGCTTCGACGCGCGCAAGCTCGCCGCCGAAACATTCAACTTCCTCTACACCGAGCGCACACAAACCCTGAACTGGCCGACCTGGGTCGTCTACCTGACGCTGCCGATCTTCGCGGTGTCGATGACCATCCATGGCCTGGCAAACCTGCTGGAGGATCTCGAGCTGGTGCCGCGCACGCCGCCGAAGGGCTTTCAGCTCTCCGAACTCGACGGGGTCAACTAGTGATCACTTCGGCAGCGTTCATTGCCGTCATGCTGGTCGGGGTGCCGATCGGGCTTTGTCTCTGCCTTGCCGGCTTCGTCTACATCATCGCATCGGGAAACCCGGTTCTGTTCCAGTCCTACCCGCTGCAGCTTTTCGGCGGGGTCGACAGCTATGGCCTGATCGCGATCCCGCTCTTCATCCTGATCGGCGAGATCATGAATGGCGGCGGCATTACGCGGCGCATCGTCGACATGGCGATGGCGTTTGTCGGATCGCTGAAGGGTGGGCTGGCCTACGTCAATATCCTCGCCAACATGTTCATCTCCTCCATCCTCGGCTCGGCGACCGCGCAGGTCGCGATCATGGCGCAGATCATGGTCCCGGAGATGGAAAAGAAGGGCTACGACAAGACCTTTGCCGCAGGCCTGACCGCGTATGGCGGCATGCTCGGGCCGATCATTCCGCCATCGGTGATGTTCGTCGTCTACAGCGTGCTGGCGCAGGTATCAGTCAGCGATATGCTGATTGCCGGAATCGTGCCGGGCGTGATCCTGACCGCGATGTTCTGCATCGTCATCGCGCTGATGGGATACGTCTACAATTACCCCAAGGCCGACTATCAGACGCCGCGGCAGCGGGTGGCGACGATCTTGCGGACATCGCCGACATTGCTGATTCCCATCGTGATTGTCGGCAGCATCCTTGGCGGGCTCGCCAACGCCACGGAGTCCGCGGCCGTCGGCGCGGTGGCGGCGGCCCTCGTCGGAAAATACTGGACCAAGGAGTTCCAGTTCTCGCAACTGCCGCAGATGATGCTGCGCGCGGGGATCTACGCGGCCATCGTGCTGTTCCTGGTTGCCGCGGCGGCGGTGTTCTCCTGGGTGCTGATCTTCGGCAAGGTGCCGCAGGAAACCGCCCGCTGGATCCAGTCGGTCGCCAAGGATCCGGTCAGCTTCATGCTGATCTGCAACGCGATCCTGCTGGTGATCGGCACAGTCATCGACGGCATTCCCGGACTGATCATGACGGTGCCGATCCTGCTGCCGGTCGCGACCGACATCTATCACATCGATCCGCGCCAGTTCGGCGTCGTCGTGGTGATCAACCTGGTGCTCGGATTGCTGTCACCTCCGGTCGGCCTCTGCTTCTTCGTTGCGGCGGCCGTCACCGGCGCCAAGCCCGGAAAGATGTTCATGGTGACGCTGCCGCTGTTCGGCATCTCCTGCATCCTTCTGGTGCTGCTCTCGCTTTACCCGTCGCTTTCCCTCGCCCTCATCAAGTAAACCCGCAAAAACGCTCAGGAGCCTTGCCATGCCTCTTTCACGTCGCCGCTTCCTTGCCGCCAGCGCGGCCGTGCCGCTGTTCGCGCCGTCGCTCGCGCTTGCCCAGGCCAAGGAGTTTCGCCTCGGTCTCATCACGCCCAACGGCCATTCCTGGAACAAGGCTGCCCTCAAACTCGGCGAGGATCTCAAGGCGGCGACCAATGGCCGCCTGACCATGACCGTGTTTCACTCCGGCCAGCTCGGCAATGAACCGGCGATGATGCAGCAGTTGCAGTCGGGCGCCCTCGACATGGGCTTCATCCAAGCGGCCGAGCTCGGCTCGCGCGTGCCGCATATCGCAGCGATTAATGCGCCCTACATCGTCCGCTCGACACCGTCGGTCGCGAAGTTCGTCCGCCATCCCGCGGCGATCAAGCTGTTCGAGGTGCTGCCGCAGGAAACCGGCACGATCGGCCTGGGCTGGGGCATCACCGGCATGCGCGCCATTTTCTCGGCGAAGGATTTGACTGGTCTCACCGATATCAAGGGCATGAAGCTGCGCATCAATCCGACGCCGGTCTATCGCGATTTCTATTCGTCGCTCGGCGCTGCACCGACGCCGATCCCGACGCCCCAGGTATTCGACGCCATGGCGAACGGCCAGGTCGACGGCCTCGAGGCGGATCTGGAATTCTCCTGGAATCAGCGCTTCGACAAAGTTTCAAAAGTCATCCTGCAGATGAACGCCGTCTTCATGCCGATGGCGGCGGTCGTCTCGGGCCGCGTCTGGCAGTCGTTGCCGGCGGCCGACCGTGAGTTGATCACCAAGACGGTCAAGTCGACGCTCGATGCACAGATCGATGAGTTGGCCGGCAATGAGCCCAAGCTGATCGAGAACTTCAAGAACGCGCCGATCCCGATCCGTCAGGTCCCGGCCGGGGATACCGAAGCGGTCATTGCCGAATTCGACAAGGTCTGGCTGCCCAAGGCCCCGGTCCTTGCCGAGTTGCGCAAAGTCGGCGCGACGCTCTGATCCTTCCATCGTTCTTTCAAGTCAAAGCCCGGCGGATCGAAAGCACCCGCCGGCCAATTCCAATCGGAGCCAAACAATGAGCCCACGCATTTCCTGGGAAGGCGTCTTCCCGGCCGTCACCACACAATTCAATGACGATCTGTCGCTCAACATCGATGCGACGGCGAAGGTCATGGACGGCCTGATCCGCGACGGCGTTTCCGGACTGATCGTCTGCGGGTCCGTCGGCGAAAACACCTCGCTGGAGCGCAAGGAAAAGATCGCCATCATGGAGACGGCCAAGTCGGTCGCGGCCGGCCGCGTGCCCGTGCTGTGCGGCATCGCCGAATTCACGACCGCCTTCGCCGTCGAGACCGCCAAGGAGGCTGCACGTGTCGGCATCGACGGCGTGATGGTGATGCCGGCGCTGGTCTATTCATCCAAGCCGCATGAAACCGCCGCGCATTTTCGTTCGGTCGCCACGGCGACCGATCTGCCTGTCATGCTCTACAACAACCCGCCGATCTACAAGAACGACGTGACGCCTGACATTCTCGCCACCCTCGCCGACGTCGAAACGGTGGTCTGCTTCAAGGACTCCTCCGGCGACACGCGGCGCTTCATCGATACCCGCAACATGGTCGGCGATCGCTTCGTCCTGTTCGCCGGCCTCGACGACGTCATCGTCGAGAGCGTCGCCATGGGCGCCGTCGGCTGGGTCTCCGGCATGTCGAACGCCTTCCCGCGCGAAGGCGAGACGCTGTTCCGCCTCGCCAAGGCGGGACGCTATGCCGAGGCCATGCCGCTGTACGAATGGTTCATGCCGCTATTGCACCTCGATGCCCGGCCGGACCTCGTCCAGTGCATCAAGCTTTGCGAGCACATCATGGGCCGCGGCACCGCGCTGACCCGCCCGCCGCGGCTGGCGCTGCTGCCGCACGAGAAGGCGGAGGTCGAAGCCATGATGGCCAAGGCGCTGAAGAACCGGCCGTCGCTGCCGAACGTTGGCCTGAAGGCCGCATAAACGGCTCTACTTCGCGGCCCGCATCTTTGCGTTCAACGCCGCCGCGACGCGGCTGACCGGCGGACGGCCGATCAGTCCGCTCACGACATTGGTCGCCGCGACCAGCTTTGCCATGTCTACGCCGGTCGCGACGCCTAAGCCTTCGAGCATGTAGACCACGTCCTCGGTTGCGACGTTCCCAGTCGCACCGGGGGCGTAGGGACAGCCGCCGAGACCACCGGCGGCGGAATCGATCACGCGGCAGCCTTCCTCCATTCCCGCATAGAGGTTGGCGAGAGCCTGCCCATACGTGTCGTGGAAATGCATGGCGAGATTGGCCATTGGCACATCGCCCGCCACGGCGCGCAGCAGTTGCCGGGCCTTCAGGGGCGTGCCGACGCCGATGGTATCGCCGAGCGAGATTTCGTAGCAGCCGAGATCCCACAGCACTTTTGCGACGTCGACCACCGCCTGCGGCTTGATCTCGCCCTCATAGGGGCAGCCGAGCACAGTAGAGATGTAGCCGCGCACCCTGACGCCATCGGCTTTGGCGCGAGCCAGCACCGCCTTGAATCGCTCGATCGATTCAGCGATCGAGCAATTGATATTGGCGCGCGAAAAGCTTTCCGACGCGGCGGCAAACACCGCGATCAGCTTGGCGCCGGCCGCCTGCGAGGCCTCGTATCCCTTCTCGTTAGGTACCAGCACCGGCAGTTCGCATTGCGCGTGATGGCTGACGCCGCGCAGGACATCGGCCGAACCCACCATCTGCGGAATCGCCTTGGGCGATACGAACGCTCCGACCTCCACCGCTTTGAGCCCGGCGCCGATCAACGCCTCGATGAAGGCGATCCGGTCGGCGACGCTGATCGGGGTCTTCTCGTTCTGCAGCCCGTCGCGCGGGCCGACCTCGACAATGTGAACGCTGTCGCTCATGACGCCGCCGCCGGTTCGATTTCGGCAAGTTCAACGCCTTCGCCGACGATATCGCCGACCTTGCACCTGATTTTCTTCAACACGCCCGCAAAGGGCGCGCGCAGGGTCTGCTCCATCTTCATGACTTCCAGCGTCAGGATCGCCGCGCCCTTCTCCAGCGTCGCGCCTTCCTCGGCCAGCAGCGCCACCACGGTCCCCGGCAAGGGCGCTACGATCTTGTCTTCGCCGACGTGCTCCTCGGTCTCGCCGCCGAACGGATCGACCCAGTGCAGCTCGAAGCGGCCGTTGCGGGTGCGCAGGTAAAGCTCATGGCCCTCGATGACAGCCGTAACGCGCGACTTCATGCCGTCGAGCGTCAGGTCGAAACCTTCGCCCTCCGCAGGCGAGGTTGCGAAAACGAATTGGTGTTTGCCGATCGATATTGTCGACGGTCCGTTGCCGTATCGCAGCATCACCTTCTGCTCAGGTCCCTGCCCCTGGCGGAACGAAAACACGCGTTGCCGCTGTCCGACCGGCATCCAGCCGAAGGTTTGCCATGGCGAATGGGCTTCCCGGCGCGCCGCCTTCTGCTCGTCGTTGACGATGGCGGCTACCGCGGCGCAAAGCTCGAGATCGCCGGGTTCGCTTGAGGCTTCCGTCAACTTCTTCAGTTCGCGTTCGATGAAGCCGGTATCGATGGTGTTAGCGCGCACATGCGGGTGCGTCACCAGCGCCGACAGGAACGGGATGTTCGTGATGATGCCGCGGACGTCAGTCTCTTCCAGCCCGCGGTTGAGCCGCTCGATGGCGGCCTGGCGGGTCGGCGCCCACGCAATCACTTTTGCCAGCATGGCGTCGTAATACGGCGACACCGCATCGCCATCGCGATAGCCGGCATCGATCCGCAGGCCGTCGACGGCGTCCGGCGTGCGCCAGGTCCTGATCCGGCCGACCGAAGGCATAAAGTTCTTCTGCGGATTTTCGGCATAAACCCGCGCCTCGATGGCGTGGCCGTCCAGCTTGATCTCGTTTTGCGCCAGCGGCAGCTTTTCGCCGAACGCGACCCGCAATTGCCATTCGACGAGATCGACGCCGGTAATCAGCTCGGTCACGGGATGCTCGACCTGCAGGCGGGTATTCATTTCGATGAAAAATACCTCCTTGCCGTCGGAGACGAACTCGATGGTGCCGGCGCCGACATAGTTCACGGCGGCAGCAGCCTTGCGCGCGGCGGCGCAGACCGCTTCACGTTGGGTCGCATCGAGCGTCGGCGACGGCGCCTCCTCGATCACCTTCTGGTGCCGCCGCTGCAGCGTGCATTCGCGCTCCCAGAGCGAGAGCAGATTCCCGTGGCTGTCGCCGATGATCTGCACCTCGATATGCCGGGGATTCTGGACGAATTTTTCGATCAGCATGCGGTCGTCGCCGAACGCCGCCTTGGCCTCGCGTTTGGCGCTGACGATCGCGGCCGAAAGCTCGGCGGCCGAATTCACCACGCGCATGCCGCGCCCGCCGCCGCCGGCGGAGGCCTTCACCAGCACCGGGAAGCCGATCTTGTCAGCAGCTTTTGCCAGCGTCGCCTCGTCCTGGGCCTCGCCGTGATAGCCGGGCACCAGCGGCACGCCGGCCTTTTCCATCAGCGCCTTTGAGCCGGACTTCGAGCCCATTGCGGTCATCATCTCCGCGGTCGGGCCGACGAACACCAGCCCGGCATTCAGACAGGCCTGCGCGAATTCGGCATTTTCAGACAGGAAACCGTAGCCGGGATGGACGGCCTCGGCGCCGGTCAGGCGCGCGGCTTCGATCACGCGTTCGATGTTGAGATAGCTATCGCGCGCCCGCGCCGGTCCGAGCAGCACGGCCTCGTCGGCCATCGCGACATGCATGGCGTCGCGGTCGGCCTCGGAATAGACAGCGACGGTACGGAGCCCCATGGCGCGGCCGGAGCGGATCACGCGGCAGGCGATCTCGCCGCGGTTGGCGATCAGGAGCGTGCGAAAACGCCGGTAGAGTTTCGAGCGGTCCATCATCACATCCTGAACAGGCCGAATTTGGTAGGTTCGATCGGCGCATTCGTCGCTGCCGACAATCCAAGGCCGAGCACAAGCCTGGTATCGGCGGGATCGATCACGCCGTCGTCCCATAGCCGCGCGGTAGCGTAATAGGGATTGCCCTGGCTTTCATACTGCGCTCGGATCGGCGCGCGGAACTTTTCTTCCTCTTCCGCCGACCAGGTCTCGCCCCTGGCCTCGATATTGTCGCGGCGAACCTGGCTGAGCACCATCGATGCCTGTTCGCCGCCCATCACCGAGATGCGGGCGTTGGGCCACAGCCAGAGAAAGCGCGGGCTATAGGAGCGCCCGCACATGCCGTAATTGCCGGCGCCGTAGGAGCCGCCGATCACGACGGTGAATTTCGGCACGCCGGCGGTTGCGACCGCGGTTACCAGCTTGGCGCCGTCACGCGCGATGCCGCCGGCTTCGTATTTCTTGCCGACCATGAAGCCGGTGATGTTCTGCAGGAACACCAGCGGGATATTGCGCTGGCAGCACAGTTCGATGAAGTGCGCGCCCTTCAGCGAACTCTCGCTGAACAGGATGCCGTTGTTGGCGATGATGCCGACTGGGTAACCCCAGATATGGGCGAATCCGCAGATCAGCGTGGTGCCGTAGAGCTTCTTGAATTCGTCGAACTCCGAGCCGTCGACGATCCGCGCGATGATGTCATGGACGTCGAATGGCTTGCGGCCGTCGGCGGACACCACGCCGTAGATTTCCTCCGCCGGGAACAACGGCTGCCGCGGCTCGCGCATGTTCAGCGCAGCGCGCGTCGGCTGCTTCAGCGTGGCGACAATGCGCCGGGCGATCCCGATCGCATGGGCATCGTTCTGCGCGTAGTGATCGGTGACGCCGGAATGCCTGGAATGCACGTCGGCGCCGCCGAGTTCTTCCGCCGTCACCACCTCGCCGGTCGCGGCCTTCACCAACGGCGGTCCGCCGAGGAAGATGGTGCCCTGATTGCGAACGATGATGCTCTCGTCCGACATCGCAGGCACATAGGCGCCGCCCGCGGTGCAGGAGCCCATGACGATGGCGATCTGCGGAATGCCCTGCGAGGACATCTGTGCCTGGTTGTAGAAGATGCGGCCGAAATGCCGCTCATCGGGAAAGATCTCCTCCTGCATCGGCAGGAAGGCGCCGCCGGAATCGACCATGTAGACGCAGGGTAGATTGTTCTGCCGCGCAATATCCTGTGCGCGCAGATGCTTCTTCACGGTCATCGGATAGTACGTGCCGCCCTTGATGGTGGCATCGTTGGCGACGATGACGCATTCGCGTCCCGAAATACGCCCCACCCCGGTAATGACGCTGGCGGAATGGACGTCACCGCCATAGAGGCCGTTGGCGGCAAGCGGCGACAATTCGAGAAAGGCGGTGCCGGGATCGACCAGCAGGTCGACGCGCTCGCGCGCCAGCATCTTGCCGCGCGAGGTATGCCGCTTGCGCGACGTCTCACCGCCGCCGCCGGAGACCACCTTCAATTTCTCGCGCAGTTCGGCCACCAGGCCGCGCATCACGTCCGCGTTGCGGGCAAATTCTGAGGATGTGGGATCGATCGTGGAGTGAAGCGGCATGGTCGGCGTTTTCTTTTGGATGCTGGAGGGCCGTTGGGATGGCTTCAGGACGGTCGGGGCAGCACGTTCGAAGAGGATGCGACAGCCTGTATCATCTTTGCCTCGATGTGAAGCTCAAGCGGTCTTTTCGAACAGTTCCCGCCCGATCAGCATGCGGCGGATTTCGCTGGTGCCGGCGCCGATCTCGTAAAGCTTGGCGTCACGCAGCAGCCGCCCGGTCGGATAGTCGTTGATGTAGCCATTGCCACCGAGGAGCTGGATGGCATCGAGCGCGCATTGCGTGGCCTTCTCCGCGGCGTAGAGGATCGCGCCGGCCGCGTCCTCGCGCGTGGTCTCGCCGCGGTCGCAGGCCTTGGCCACCGCATAGACATAGGCCCGCGAGGCGTTCATCGTGGTGTACATGTCGGCGATCTTGCCCTGCACCAATTGGAAGGTGCCGATCGGCTCGCCGAACTGCTTGCGCTCGTGCACATAAGGCAGCACCACGTCCATGCAGGCCTGCATGATGCCGATCGGGCCTGCCGCCAGCACCGCGCGCTCATAGTCGAGGCCGCTCATCAACACGTTGACGCCGCGGCCGACCTCGCTCAGCACATTCTCTTCCGGCACCTCGCAATCCTCGAACAGCAGCTCGCAGGTGTCGGAGCCGCGCATGCCGAGCTTGTCCAGCTTCTGCGCGGTGGAAAATCCCTTCATGCCCTTTTCAATGATGAAGGCGGTCATGCCGCGCGGGCCGGCGTTAGGATCGGTCTTGGCGTAGACCACGAGCGTATCGGCCACCGGGCCGTTGGTGATCCACATCTTGTTGCCGTTCAGCACAAAGCGGTCGCCCTTCTTGTCGGCGCGGGTCTTCATCGAGACCACGTCACTTCCGGCGCCGGGCTCCGACATCGCGAGCGAGCCGACATGCTCGCCCGAGATCAGCTTTGGCAGGTAGTTCCGTTTCTGCGCCTCATTGCCGTTGCGGCGGATCTGGTTGACGCAAAGATTTGAATGCGCGCCGTAGGACAGACCGACTGCGGCCGACGCCCGCGATATTTCTTCCAGCGCGATACAGTGCTCGAGATAGCCAAGGCCGGCGCCGCCATATTCCTCCTCGACGGTGATACCGTGCAGGCCGAGCGATCCAATTTTGGGCCAGAGGTCGCGCGGAAACTGGTTGCTGCGGTCGATCTCGGCGGCGCGCGGCGCAATTTCGGCTCTCGAAAACGCATGCACCGTCTCGCGAATCGCGTCCGCGGTTTCGCCGAGATCAAAGTTCAGAAGCAGCGCCCTGTTCGAGGCCATCATTCCACCCTTGGTTCTTCTTGGAATTAAACGATCATACGTTTTTTTACTATCCTCGCAAGCGGAACTAATCAGACCTCAAGAGAAGCACACAGGCTATTGAAATAATTACTATTTCATGCCAGTATTATACGATCGCTTGTTCGTTTATCGGGTTGGCGACCCGCCTTCATTCATTCCCAGAGACTCCATGGCACGGACGATCGGTTCTCACGGCCCGAAAACGATGGAGGCGATCCGGAAAGCCGGGCTACGCCTGATCTTCGAGCACGGCTACGCCGCCATGAGCCTGCGCCAGCTCGCGGCGGAGGTCGGCATCCAATCGGGCTCGCTCTATAACCACATCAGCACCAAGCAGGAATTGCTGTTCGAGCTGATACGGGACCATATCAACGAGTTGCTGCGCCAGCTTGATCGCGCCTTGCAGGGGCAGGAGCGACCGGCCGACAAGCTCCGCGCCTTCACAGCCTTCCACGTCAGCTACCACATGACCAGGAAGCGCGAGGTCTTTATCGCCAATTCCGAGTTGCGGAGCCTGGAGCCGAAGAACTACGAAGAGATCGTGGCGCTGCGCGGCGCCTATGAGCGGCGGCTGGCGGAAATCCTCAGCCAGGGCGTCGCCGAAGGCGAGTTCGAGGTGGTCGATGTCCAGGTCGCGACCTTTGCGATACTGGCGTTGTTGACCGGCCTCACCACCTGGTATCGGCCGGGCGGGCGGCTGACCAAGGAGGCCATCGTCGCCGCCCACGAGAAGCTGGTGCTGTCGAGCGTTGCGCCGGGCACAACGCCGAACCAGGCGCAGGCCAAACGTCCCCTCTCCCGGAGCGCCGCAACGAGCGCCAAGCCGGAGCGCCGATAAGGTGTCCAAGAGGAGCCTATGACGGAACGTCACCCCCTCGACGAAATCGACCTGAAGATACTGTCCGAGTTGCAGAAGGATGGACGCATCCGCAACAACGAACTGGCTGATAGGGTCGGCCTCTCGGAGCCTCCGTGCCGGCGGCGCGTTCGCGCCTTACGCGACCGCGGCTACGTCAGCGCCATCCGCGCCACGCTCGACGAGAAGCTGCTCGGTTACGAGGTTATTTCCTACGTATTGATCCAGTTGCAAAGCCAGGCCCAGGCGACGTTGCAGGCATTCGAGAAATCGATTGCGGCGATACCGCTCGTTCAGCAGAGCTGGCGGATTTCCGGCGACGCCGACTATCTGCTCAAATGCGTCGCGCGGAACGTCGAGGGCATGCACCAGCAGCTTCTGCAGTTTTCAGCGATGCCCGAGGTCCGCAACATCAGAACCTTCCCGGTGCTTGGCGTCGCGAAGGATGCTCCCCTGCCGATACCCCACCATCCGGCAGCGTCTGACCCGGCGCAGTAGGCCTCGCCCGCAACTCCCCGAGGCGAGCGGCCGGAACAGCGCCGGTCCGGCTCTTAGTGAGTCCAGGGTTCGACGCGCTTGAAAGCGAAATTGTCGGCGTAAGCGGCCGGCCGGCGCAACGGATCCTTGGGCTCGATCACCTGGTAGGCAATGCCCCTGCGCTCGCAATAGGCGATCGCGTCTTCCTTGGTGTCGAACTGCAGGGTGAGCTGCTGCTTCATATCGCCGGAAGAGGTCCATCCCATCAGCGGCTCGACGGCCCGGGGCTGCTCGGGCTCGTAATCGAGCTGCCATTCCCGGGTCATGGCCCTGCCCGATTGCATCGCGTTTTTGGCGGGCTTAAAAATGCGTGCGGTCATGGATGGTTGGATCCTCAAGCGATATGCGACATGGTAACGTTTGGTGGAAACGGCCGGGATAGTATAGAGACACCTTTCAGGAAATTTGATCGGTGATTCCAGAACCCGGATGTACCATTTCCGTACCGGTATAGTCATTATGCCGTACTGTGACAATCTAGGGCTATCCGGCGCCTGGGACCCCGTCTTTCGGCGCGATCTTCCCGAACGCATCACCTCGAAGCGGCACCCATGAAAATCAACGCCACCCTGCCCGACAAAGGACGCGACCTCCGGCTCGACCTGTTTCGCGGGGTCGCAAACTGGGCGATCTACCTCGACCACATCCCAGACAACGTCGTGAACTGGATCACCACCCGCAATTACGGGTTTAGCGACGCCGCCGACCTCTTCGTTTTCATTTCCGGGTATACCGCCTCCTTCGTCTATGCCCGGATGATGCTGGAACGCGGCTTCATCGTCGGCGCCACGCGGCTGACCAAGCGGGTCTGGCAGCTCTATGTGGCCCACATCATCCTGTTCGTGATCTATATCGCCTCGATCAGCTATCTCGCCCTGCGCTTCGGCGATTCCCAACTGGTCAACGACTTCAATGTGGTCGGCCTGATCGATAACGCCACCGAAACCCTGCGGCAGGGACTGTTCCTGAAGTTCAAGCCGGTCAATCTCGACGTGCTGCCGCTCTACATCGTGCTGATGGGTCTGTTCCCGCCGGTTCTTTGGATCATGCTGCGCCAGCCCAACTGGACCATGCTGGCCGCGATAGTGCTGTGGCTGGTGTCGCGGCAGACCGGCTGGAACCTGCCCGCTTACCCGATCGGAACCTGGTACTTCAATCCGTTCGCCTGGCAGGTCCTGTTCGTATTCGGCGCATGGTGCGCGCTCGGCGGCGCCCGCAACAACCTCGCGATCATCAACGCGCCGATCACGCTGTATCTGTGCATCGGCTATCTGATCTTCTCCCTCATCATGACGATGGCGGGCCGCTTTCCGACCTTCGGCGAAATGTTCCCGCAGTGGCTCTATTCGATGTTCAACCCGAACGACAAAACCAACCTCGCGCCCTACCGCTTCCTGCACTTTGTGGCGATCGTGATCCTCGTTATCCGTTTCGTACCGAAGGAATGGCCCGGACTGGAATGGAGGATTTTCGATCCACTGATCGTCTGCGGCCAACAATCACTCGCGGTTTTCTGCGTCGGCGTGTTCCTGTCCTTTGTCGGGCATTTCCAACTGTCGATGAGCTCAGGCTCGCTGCTCGTGCAGATCCTCGTTAGCGTAACCGGCATCGCGATCATGACCGTCGTCGCCTACTATATTTCCTGGTCAAAGCGGCAGGACAAGCCGCTGAAACCGGCGGCGCCGAAGGCCGCCTGAGCGGCCCTCGGCCGGTCTCCGGCAGGCGGGTTCAGGCCGGCTGCGCGGTCGACGCCACCAGTGTCCGCACGTCGGTGTAGATATTGACCAGCGGCGCCACCACCTTGTGCATCGCGTTCTTCGATACGATCGTGTCGTGGATCACCAGATGATCGACGCCCGTAGTCAGAAAGCAGTTCACGGCGTCCTGCGGCGCTTCCACGATGGGCTCGCCCTTGATGTTGAATGAGGTGTTGATTAGCACGGGAACGCCGGTCAGCGCCTCGAACTCCTTCAGCAAGCGATAGAGCATTGGATTGGTTTCCTCGCGCACGGTCTGCACGCGCGCGGTGCCGTCGACATGCACGATCGCCGGAATCTTGCCTCGCCATTCGGGGCGAACCGGCTTGGCGATCAGCATGAAGGGCGAATCCTCTTCGCCCTCAAAAATTTCCTTCATGCGCTCGGCCAGCACGATCGGCGCAAACGGCCGGAATGCCTGGCGGTGCTTGACGCGGCTGTTGAGGATATCCTTCATCTCGGGCTTGCGCGGGTCGGCCAGCAGGCTGCGGTTGCCGAGCGCGCGCGGTCCGAACTCCGAGCGGTCCTGAAACCAGCCGATGACCTTTTGATCGGCAAGCAGCTTGGCCGTGTCACGGCAGACGTTCTCGCTCTTGACGGCATCGACCTGGATACGGACGAGGAATTTCTGCAGTTGGGCGGCGGCCTCCTGATCGCTGTAGGCCCGGCCGACATAGGAATGATCCATGACGAAGCCGCGCCGCTGCTTCAAGATTTCGAGCCAGCCATAATAGGCGCAGCCGATGGCAATACCGTCATCGCCGGCCGCCGGCTGAATCCAGACATTCTCGAATCCGGCTTCGCGGGCGACCCGTCCATTGGCGACGCAATTCAGCGCCACGCCGCCGGCCATGCAGAGGTTCTTTGCGCCGGTGGTTTCGCGCAACCAGCGGGCGCGGGCGAGCAGCACGTTTTCGGTGTCGTCCTGCGTGCGCCAGGCGAGATCTTCCCAGTGCCGCATCGCGGGGTTCTTTTCCCAGTTGCTGGCGGCGTCAAAGACGTAAGGCTGCTTGAAGTCGGTAGCGTTCCAGTGCGGTACGTGCAGCTTGCCGTCGTTCAGTTCGAGCAGATGCTTGAACTGGTCACGGCGGCCATAGGGCGCCAGCCCCATCAACTCGCCGCATTTATTCCAGTCGCCGAAGATGTAGGTCGAGGCGCGGCTGTAGAGCGCACCGAGACCGGGCATGTTGTAGAATTCATCGCTGAGGAAGCCGCGGTCGGGCTCCATCCAGACCTTCTTGAGGCATTCCAGCGTCGTGCCGCTGAACTTGTAGTAGCTCTCGGACTCACGTGCCAGCGGCGTCGCCGTATCGCTGGCGGGAAAGGCTTCCATGACGTCGGAGCGGTAGCTGCCGACGCCGTCGACGATCATCACGACACCATCCTCGAACGGCGACACCGCGAACGCGCTGTAGGCGTGCGCCAGATGATGGGAAATCGTGACCACCTTTTCCTGACGCGACAGATACAGCGGATGCTTGGCGGCGTCGCCGCGTTCGAAATCCGGCAGAAAACCCGGCGCGTCGAAATAGACCAGCCGCTCCTCCATTTCCGGGACCGGCAGGATGTAGCAATTGCGCACCACGAGATCGACGTCGTCGAGCGTAATGCCTTCGGCCTCAAGGCAATAATCGATCACTTCCTTGTAGAAGCCCGATGCGTGCTTGGCCCGCGTGATCCGCTCCTTGGCGATCGCAAATGCGATGGCGCCGTCGCGCAACAGGCAGGCGCTCACATCATGGTCATAGGTGTTCAGGCCAAGGACATAAGTGTGTTTTTTGGGCATGGTTACTCGTCAGGAGAGGATCGTCTTGCGCTGAAAAATGGAGATCATGTCGATATCAAGTTGCCGGCGTGGCCTCGTTGAATTTTTCCAGCTCGAAGTTCTGCAGCGCACCATCCTAGTGTTCATCCAGCATTCAGAAAGATGAACAGCGCGATGCAAGAAGCCTCGGTAGACCGGCTACAACTTGACCTTACCTACCCTTCTTAATAAAGTCCCGAAAGCTCGAAAGAACCTTGTAAAATATTGTCTTAGCGCATCTGAACTAAAAGCTTTCTCGCGTGTCTAAGTGAGATAGTGCCGAAGTCCAGGTGTTTCGGAAGTGACCGGGAGAATCTAGAATGGCTAAACGCTACAATATCCTGACCCGCTGCCTGGCAGCGCTGGCTTTGTTGTTCGTCTACGTGGCCAGCACGTCTGCGATTCTGGTGGGTGCGACGACCACTTCAGCAGAAGCGCAACGAGGCAGAGGCAGAGGTTATGGTCGCGGTTACGGTCGCGGCTACGCGCGCGGTTATGGCCGGGGTCGGGGCTATGGCCGGGGTTATGGCTTCTATGGCGCGCCCCTCGTTGTTCGCCCGGGCCCTCGCTGCTATTGGAATCCCTACGGCGTCCGCGTCTGCAGGTGGTGATTTAGGCTCGATCGCCGTCGCCTTAGACGGGACCGGAGATAAGATAGAGGCGCACCGGAAATCCGGTGCGCCTTTTCTTTTTTTAACGAATCTCTTTTTGACGGATCGTGCCGCGAGGTGACGAGAGGCTCGGCTCCCGAACTAGCTTGCAAGTCGCGGCAGCAGCTTGAGCGCATTCCCCCGCTCGATCGCCGCCATCTGCTCCTCCGTGAACACACCCGCCTCGCGCAGCCCCTTCACATGATCGATGCCGGTCCGGTACGGGAAATCGGTCCCGAACACGATCTGCGACGGAGGAATGATCGCCGCCAGCGCCGACATCGCACTACGGTTGGATGTTTGCGCGGTGTCATAGAAGAAGCGCTTGAGCTCGGTAAGCGTGCCGTCGGGCACCGTCTCCTTGGCCTTCGGCGCCAGCAGCGGATGCCGCACGAAGCGCTCGATCAGGAACGGCATCGTTCCGCCGGCGTGCGAGAATATCCATCGGATGTCGGGAAACCGCCGCGCATTGCCGGAGAAGATGATGTCGGCGATGGTGCGCGTCGTGTCGGTGCCGAACTCGATCATGACGGGCGGCTGCGTCGGCACTAGGTTCACGCAGCAATTAGCCGCGGTCGGATGAGTGTAGACCAGCACCTTTCGGCGATTGAGCTCTTCCATGACGGGAAGGAACAGCGGATCGCCGAGCCATTTGTCGCCGTAGCTTGTCATCAAGGCAATGCCGTCGGCCTTGAGCGTGTCGAGCGCATACATCAGTTCGCGCAGGCTGCCTTCGGCATCGGTGAGCGGCCGCATTGCGAAATTGCCAAACCGTCCGGGATAATCCGCGACGAGTTTTGCGGCATATTCATTCGACTCGCGGCACAGCCTTCGCGCGGTATCGCCCTTGGTGAAATTGACCGCGGGCGTGGTGACGGAAAGCATCGCGGTGGCGATGCCGGCCTTGTCCATGTCGGCCAGCGATTTCTCGATGGTCCAGTTCTTCATCAGGGGATCGCCGAAGCCGCTGTCGTTCGACGCGGTGACGTAAGTTGGCGGCGATAGATGATGATGCACATCGATCCGGGACGGCTTTGCATCAGCAGTTTGTGCCACTGCCCCGTCGCGCCCGATGGCCGCAGTCAGCGCCAGCGCGCCGGCCCCGAGCATGAAGCCGCGCCGGCTTGGTGCGGAGCGCGACGAACTTGATGGGTCACAGCAGAAACATCCCCGCCATCGCGGTGCGCGCACATCCATCATCCGTTCCCTCCCTTTTTTGTTTGTTGTCGCGCCTTCAGCCATCGAGAATGGCGACCGCCCGGGTCCAGCCTGCGGATGCGCGCTCGATCTTCACCGGGAAGCATGACACCATGAACCCCGTCGACGGCAGTTGCTCGAGGTTGTGCAGCTTCTCTAAGTGGCAGTAGCCGATGTGGCGGCCGGCCTTGTGACCTTCCCAGATCAGGCTAGCGTCTTTGGTCTCGGCATATTTTTTTGCCGTGTAGACGAACGGCGCGTCCCAGCTCCAGCCGTCGATGCCGGTCAGCCGCACGCCGCGCTCCAACAGATACATCGTCGCCTCGTAGCCCATGCCGCAGCCGGAGATGACGTAATCGGGCCTTCCATATTTGGCGCCGGCGCTGGTGTTGACGACGACGATTTCCAGCGGCGAAAGCGTATGGCCGATGCGCTTCAGCTCCGCTTCGACATCCTTGGCGGTGGCGACATAGCCGTCCGGCAAATGCCGGAAGTCGAGCTTCACGCCCGGCTGCAGGCACCATTCCAGCGGCACCTCGTCGATGGTCCATGAACGCTCGCCGCGATTCATGGTGGGATGGAAATGCCAGGGCGCATCCAGATGCGTGCCGTTGTGGGTGGAGAGCGATACCTGCTCCACCGCCCAGCCCTGCCCGTCAGGCAGATCTTCCGCCTTCAGCCCATCGAAGAACTGCAACATCCGCGGCAGGCCCTGCTGGTGATCGATGTACTGGATGGTCGGGTGATTGCCCGGCGGATCGGCCGGTACGTCGTTTTGCAGGGGGACAGAAATGTCGATCAACTTGCGCGCCATGGCGTTTCCTCGCTGGATGTTTTTGTTGGATAGCGTCGCGGAACGGCTTATTGCCGCTCGACCCGGTTCTTCAAAATACCGATCTTTTCGACTTCGAGCTCGATGGTGTCGCCATGTTCGAGATACCAGCCGAGCTCGAGGCCGCAGCCATTGCCGACAGTGCCGGATCCGATGAACTCGCCGGGCATCAGGGTCTCGTCCTGGCTGACATGGGCGATGATCTCCTCGAACGAGAATAGCATGCCTTCGGTCACGCCCTGCGAGCGCATCTTGCCGTTGACGCGCGCTTCCATCTTCAATTTGTAGGGATCGCCGATCTCGTCCGGCGTGACGATCCACGGCCCCATCACGTTGCCGCCGTCAAAACTCTTGCCTTTCGCCGGGCCTAGCCGGCCCTCCATTTCGATGCGCTGGGCATCGCGGGCGGAAAAGTCGTTGAAGATCGTATAGCCGAAGATGTGATCTTTGGCCTTGGCCGCGGAGATGTTGGCGCCCTTGCTTTTGGTAATGATGCCGAATTCCAATTCGTAATCCATCACCTGGCTATAGCGCGGCCACTTCACCGTGGTGTTGGTGCCGCGCACGCTGAAGCGGTTGGTGATGTAGTAGATCGGCTGTTTGCGGTAGATCTCCGGCAGTTCGCCGAGCGGCTCGGCCTCGATCCGCGCCAACTCGGCCATGTCGCCCTTGGCGCGCGCAGCGAGCTTGAGCTGCCCGCGCGGCGCCTGCAGGATATGCAGCGGGAACGACATGCCGTCCCGCATCTGCCGCGGCTCGGGGACAGGTGCGAGAAGCTCGGCCGCCTCGATCTTCATGGACAAGCTCTCGTCCTTGCCGTGCTTGTCGAACACCTCTGCCGCCTGTTCGAGCGCGGCGTCGCCGGCGTCGATCAATGCCAGCATGGAGGCGAAGGCGGGATTGGTGCTTCCGCTCCGGCCGGCGGCGGCCGCGAGATCGAAAGCAAGCGTATCGCCCGTATGCACGATTCCGATCTTTTCCTGGCCGCCGGATTTGAATGTCGCGAGTTTCACTGGATGACCCCTTGTTTTCCGATGAAATATATGATCAAAAAAAATATCGATAAACAAGACAGAAAAATGTGTCATGGGGAGATTGTCGTGAAAAAGGTCCTTGCCGCCCTTGTGGTCAGCGTGGCGCTGACCGGTACCGCCTTTGCGCAAGCCAAGATCCAGGTCGGCTGCACGGCAACCTCGGACTGCGCCTCCGCGATGGTGGCGATCGACGAAGGCATTTTCAAAAAGCACGGGCTCGACGTCGAGATGACGCCGATCGGCATCAACTCGAACATCCCGGCGGCGATCCTGTCGAACTCGATCCAGATCGGCGGGCCGACCTCGACCGTGTTCCTGCAGGCGGTCGACGGCGGGCTCGATCTCGTTGCGATTGCGGGCGCTACCGTGATGAGCCCGGTGAACCAGGACAGCATCGCCGCCTTCGTCCGCAACGGCATCACCATCAAGGAGCCGAAGGATTTCGCCGGCAAGAAGGTCGGCGCGCCCGGGCTGAATGCCTTCCTGCATGTATTGTTCGTGAAGTGGCTGGTCGAGAAAGGCGTCGACCCCAAGAGCGTCAATTTCGTCGAGGTCACCTTCCCGACCATGGCCGACATCATCAAATCCGGCGGCGTCGATGCCGTGCTGACCGCCGAACCGTTCGTGACCCGCATGACCAATGCCGGCCTCGGCTCGGTCGGCGCACGCTACGCGGTCGAACTGGCCCGCACCGATCCCATCATTTTCTACGCTGCGTCACGCGAATGGGCCGACAAGAACGCCGCGGCGATCAAGAAATTCCGTGACGCGATCGCCGAGTCCGCCGTCATCGTCAACAACGACCGCGAAAAGGCATCGACCTCGATCGCAAAATTCACCAAGCAGCCGATCGAGCTGGTCAAGGCGACGCCGCCGAACCGTTCCGAACCGGCGCTGAAGCCCGAGCAACTCGGCTGGTGGATCGAGGTGATGTCGTCGCAGAAGATGCTGCAATCCAAGCTCGACACATCGAAGCTGGTCCTGAAGTAACGGATTGCGCGATGTCAGCCTCCGAGCGCCAACTGAATCGACCGGTGACCGAGGCCGCCACCCTGAGCGAGCGCGCGGCCGCGCTGGTCGAGCAGGACATTCTTGCCGGTCATCTGGCGCCGGGATCGCGGCTCGGCATCGTCGATCTCGTGCAACGCTATGAGATCGGCGCCACGCCGCTGCGTGAGGGCTTGTCGCGGCTGATGTCACGCGGGCTGATCGTCGGCATCGGGCAGCGCGGCTTTCGCGTCGCCGACGTCAGCCGCGAGGATCTGCTCGACATCACCTGCATGCGCACGGCGGTTGAGGTCGAGGCTATCCGGCTGGCGATCATCCACGGCGACGATGCCTGGGAGGCCGGTATCGTCAGCGCATTGCACCAGATGCGCCGCCACATCGAGCGGACTGGCGATGAATTCCGCGAGGGCGCGGAGGATTTCGACCGGCTGCACAAGGGCTTTCACACCGCCCTGCTGGCGGCGTGCGGCTCGAAGCGTTTGCTGGCAGCCCATTCCGATCTCTACGACCAGGCCTACCGCTACCGCCGCGTGATGATGCGCTCCGTCGACAGCGGCAAGAAATTCGTGCGCGCGCATCAATTGCTGGCCGATCGGGCGATCGAGCGCGATATTCCCGGCTCGCAGGCAATGCTGGAAGCGCATCTGCGCTCGACCCTCAATTTCGTCTATCCTCCCGGCAGCGAGAGTTGAACCATGGCAAGCGCCGCAAAACGCCTCGAAGCCGTACCTGGCATTCCTGCGCCGCAGATCGCATTTGACGGAGTGACGCTCGTACTCGGCGGTAAGACCATCATCGAGAATCTGAGCCTGGGCGTGCGGCCCGGCGAATTTCTCTGCATCGTTGGCGCCTCCGGTTGCGGCAAGACCACGGCGCTGCGTCTGGCCGCAGGTCTGTACCAGCCGACCAGCGGCAAGGTGAATTTCGACGGCCAGCCGATGCGCGCGCCGCGTCGCGAGATCGCGATCGTGTTTCAGGACTATGGCAAGGCGCTGCTGCCCTGGCGCACCGCGGCCGGCAACGTCTCGCTGGCGCTTGAAGCGGGCGGCATGCCGTCGGCCGAGCGCCCTGCCCGCATCGAAGAGTTGCTGCGCACCGTCGGCCTGCCCGGCCATGCCGGCAAGTATCCGTCCGAAATGTCCGGCGGCATGCAGCAGCGCCTGCAGATCGCCCGCTGTCTCGCGCAGGAACCAAAGACGCTGCTGATGGACGAGCCGTTCGGCGCGCTGGACGCGATGACGCGGCAGGGATTGCAGGACGAGGTGTTGTCACTGGTGGCAGCGAGCGGCGCTACCGTGATTTTCGTAACCCACGACCTCGACGAAGCGATCTATCTCGGTGACCGCGTGATCGGCCTGTTGCCGCATCCGGGCCGGATCGGCATCGAACTTTCGGTCAACCTGCCGCGCCCGCGCGACCAGCTATCGACCCGCGAGCATCCGGAATTCCTGCGGCTGCGGCGGCAATTGTTCGATTTCGTCAAGGCGACCGAGCAGTGACGGCCAACTCCGCCAAGGCGCTGGTGCTGCCGCTGGCCGTGCTGGCGGCGTTCGAAGTGTGGGCGCGCGCCACCCATCTGCAAAGCGACAGCCTTGCGCCGCCGAGCGAAATCGTCATGGCGCTCTTCGGCGCCTTTGCCGATCTTTCGATCCTGGCGGCCACGCGCGATACGCTGTTTTCAACTTTCGCAGGCCTTGCGATCGGCACGATCATCGGCCTTGCGCTCGGCATCGCCTTCGGGATTTTCGACACCCTCAATCGCCTGATGGAAGTGACGGTCGAAGCTATCAGGCCGATCCCCTCGATCGCGCTGCTGCCGATCGCACTGATCGCGCTCGGCTTCGGCTATCGCATGGAAATCGTGATCGTGGCGTTTGCCTGCGTCTGGCCGGTCCTGATCCTCTCACGCGCGGCCGTGCGCAGCATTGAGCCGCGGCTGATGGAAGTGGCGCGGGCGCTGCGGCTGCCGCCGGCGCAACGGGTCTGGAAGATCATCGTTCCGGCGGCGCTGCCGCGGATCTTCGTCGCCTTTCGGCTGTCGGCCGGCATCGCGCTGATCGTCGCCGTGACGGTCGAAATCGCGATCAATCCGCTCGGCCTCGGCGCCGGCATCATGCTGGCGCAACAGGCGCTGCGTCCCGATTTGATGCTGGCCTATCTGGTGTGGATCGGCGCCATCGGCTACGCGCTGAATGTCCTCCTGGTCGTCGCCCAGAACCGCCTGTTCGGGCGCGCCGCGCTCAGCGGAGACGGCGCATGAATCGGGCGGCCCTCCTCTGGCGTGTGGCGAGCTTTGCGGTCGCAGCCGGATTCATTGCGCTCTGGCAGTTGATCGCCAATTTGAAACTGGTCTCGCCGGTGTTCCTGCCGGGGCCTGATCGGGCCTGGGCCTCGCTGGTGCGCGGATTTTCCTCCGGTGATCTCTGGAGCAAGCTCGCCGGCACGCTCGAGCACATGGCCTATGGCTGGCTCGCCGCCTCCATCGCCGGCATTGCCATTGGCGCGATCATCGGATCGTCGCGCACGATGCGGACCTATGTCGCGCCCTCGCTGGAGTTTTTGCGGCCGCTGCCGGTGTCGGCGATCATTCCGGTCGCGATCGCCATGCTCGGATTGACCCAGGCGATGGCGCTGTTCGTGATCGCCTTCGGCGCGATCTGGCCGATCATGCTGGCGACCGTCCACGGATTCGGCGCGGTCGAGCCGCGCCTCTATGAGGTGGCGCGGTCGCTGCAAATGTCGCGGCTCGCCGTGATCTTCAAAATCGCACTCCCCTCCGCCAGCCCCGACATTCTCGCGGGCATGCGCCTCAGCCTGACGGTGGCGCTGATTCTGTCAGTGGTCTGCGAAATCCTGGCCGGCCTCGACGGGCTCGGCCACTGGGTGCTGCTGTCGGCCCGCGCGTTCCGCTCGGCCGACCTGTTCGCCGGCGTCATCCTGCTTGGTATCACCGGCTACGTGACGTCGGTGGCGATGTCACTCGCCGAGCACAAACTGCTGGCGTGGCAGGCGGCGCAGCGCTGACGTGGCGCTTACGGCTGCGAAGCATTCTCCGACATGGGTTCCGGAATGCGTTGAAGCCAGGCGGAACGCTTCTTCGTCCCGACAGCGTCTCGGACGACGTCTCCCATCCGCCGCCACAACGCCCGCAAACTGAAGGTGACGAGCACCTCGTGGTGCCGCATCCCCTTGCCGCCCTTGACCAGCCCGAGATCGCGGATGACGCAGTACGTCCCGCTGCTCATGCGGGCGAACTTTGCACCTCGAAAATGATTGCGCACACGCGACAACATGCCTGCAGCATGCACCGCGCGTCGATTCCGCGTCAATCTTGACGGCCGCCGAATCAACCTCGCCGACGTGCTAAGCCGTCAAAGCGGTGCGTTGTTGCCGCGTTCGCCGATGCGATGTATTTGCGCGGTCCGAACCGGCATGCGACGGAGCACTGCGCGCCGCTCGTTCATGCGTGCGCTCGGCGAATCCGGCTGCGCAAAGCATTCCAGAATCTGAATGCGGATTTCCTCCGCGAGCGGGCCCTCGACCCGACGCATGCGATTCCAGAGCCGGATTATTTCCCGTTGCTTCTCGACATCCATTGGCCACCTCCGAAGGAACGACCAAAAAGAACATAACGAGAACGATATTGCAAGCCACAAGTTGCGACTTCTCTAGAAGCAGATGCTGAGAATCTTCAGTCGGCAGGCCTCGGCGGCGCGCGATTTGGGCTTCGCAACGTTTGCCTGCTTCGAATCCTTCGGCGAACTCTTTGGCGAACTCTTCGGCGCTTTGGGACGCTCATAGTCGCCCGCGATCACCATGGCCCAATACATGCGACCGGTCTTCGCGCTTTTCACGCTGGCAACACCCACGCGCGTCGCGCCGGGCAACAGGAGGTTTTTTCGGTGCCCCGACGAATTGATCCACTGGTCGAGGGTTCTGGGAAAACCGTCATAACCGTACGCAATGTTCTCTGCGGCTCGGCCGGCGCCCGCCGGGCCGACACGCTTATTGAATCGACCGAGGACGTCGTGATCCAGTTGGTCCTTTGCGGCCATTGCCTGGGCTTGATCGTGCGCAATCCGTGTGAGCGTCGCGTCCAGGGTTACGCGCTTCTCCCCGTGCTTTAGCCGAAAGTCGGAAATCATCTGCGCGGGATTGGCCGCGGCCGTCTGGCCCAAAACTGTGGTGACAAAACAAAGAGCCAGCCCCAGCAGCAGAGCCTGCCGCGCCAGAATGACTGTCTTCGTACCGGTCACAAGTTTTCCCCCGCCCCTCCCAATCGGGATCGCTGGGAGAGATTCAACCCGAAAAAGACGCAGCAAATCATTGATTTTATTGGTCGGGGCAGCTGGATTCGAACCAACGACCTGCAGTACCCAAAACTGCCGCGCTACCAGGCTGCGCTATACCCCGATCCGATACTTTAAGAAATGCGTCGATACACCGTTAAACCGGTGCCATCAAGGCGATGTCGGCCGGATTAGCGCTTGCTGAACAGCGGGTGTGCGACCCGGTCGCCGGGTTGAATTCCATATTTTTGCGCTGTGCCGGCGATCACCTCCAGCACCCCCCTGGCGAGCCCGCCCGAGGAGATGATCTT
Organism: Bradyrhizobium valentinum; assembly: GCF_001440405.1. Lineage (GTDB taxonomy): Bacteria > Pseudomonadota > Alphaproteobacteria > Rhizobiales > Xanthobacteraceae > Bradyrhizobium > Bradyrhizobium valentinum. Next base: position 20,229 of record NZ_LLXX01000090.1, on the reverse strand, counting down.
GGTGGAAAGTGGCTCGGTATTCTCGGCGATGCGCAGGATGCGGCCGTCGGCGCGGATGAAGATCATGTCCAGCGAGATATAGGTGTTCTTCATCCACATCGAGATCGGCTGCTCCGGCGAGAAATCGAACAGCATGCCTTTTCCGTCGGGCAGCTCCTTCCGGTACATCAGCCCGTTGGTCTTCTCCTCTTCCGTGGTCGCCATCTCGACCGAGAACACATGCACACCTGACTTGGTGACGATCTCGAGCGGCTGAACGCTCGCGGCCCTCGCGGCGGGACCGGTGTAGAGCGTAACGAGCACCGCGGATGCTGCCGCCAACGACATCATCAAGCGGCCGGAGATGCGAAGCCGCGCAACCATCAAAGCGAAATTCATCAAAGCACTCACGCCGGATATCTCAGGGAATTGCCGGGGAACCCTAACCCGAGGATTGCGGCAAATGCCAGAGGACGCCGCGCGGGTGCACGGCGTCCGGCTCACGTTTCCGTCAGCGGTGTAGCGGGATTAATGCGAGGATAGCGCCGACGGTCCGGTCTCGGGATGGATCTCCGCCGCCATCATGCCCTTGGACCCGGGCCCGAAGCGCACCAGCACATACTGACCCGGACGCAGCTCGGTCATACCGAAGCGGCGCAGCGTTTCCATGTGGACAAAAATGTCGGGCGTGCCTTCGCCGCAGGTCAGGAAGCCGAAACCGCGCAGCCGGTTGAACCATTTGACCTGCGCCCGCTCCAGCCCGCTTGTCGGCGTGACGCTGACATGAGTCCGGGGCGGCAGCATTTGCGCCGGATGGATCGCGGTGGACTCGTCCATCGAGACGATCCGGAATGCCTGATAGCCCTTGGCCCGCTGCACACATTCAACAACCACGCGTGCGCCTTCATAGGCGGTCTGATAGCCGTCGCGCCTGAGCACGGTGACGTGCAGCAGCACATCGGGCCAGCCGTTGTCGGGAACGATGAAGCCGTAACCCTTCGAGGCGTCGAACCATTTGATGACGCCGGATATTTCGACAAGGTTGGCTGCGGCATCGCCGAGGCCCGAAAACGCATCCACCGCCGGATCGCGCTCGGCGCCCGCTGCGTATTCACCCGGTCCAAGCCTGTTCTGCCCCGTCCCGCCTTGCGGCGGCCCCCCGAGCTTCTTGGACCCAAATTCGTCCGACCCCATGACCCCGGACCTCACACTTCAAAAAGCGGCCCGCCATCGCCCTGGCGGGACCGGAACACGCGCTCATCCATGACCACTCATGACAACGCCGCGCGAATCTCTCGAATCAAAGATAACACTCTCGACTGCGGCGCATAGCTAAAAAAAACAAAATTGCGGAGGCTATGAACAGGCTTGCACAACTGCGAATCAGTTGGAGATCAATTGCCTACAAACGGTCCGAGCGCTTCCCCGATGTCGTGACGGATCACCAGATCGGCGACATCATCCTGTTCCGTGGGTTCATTGTTGATGATGACGAGCTTCGCGCCGCAGTTCTTGGCCATCAGTGGAAAACCTGCAGCCGGCCAAACCACCAGCGACGATCCGATCGCCAGAAACAGGTCGCACTGCTGCGACAATTCGGTGGCGCGGCGCATTGCGTCTTCCGGCATCGCCTGTCCGAACGAGATCGTCGCCGTCTTCACCGGCTCCTCGCAGAGGGAGCAGTCGGGCGCGCTGCCGGTTTCTTCGAAACGCGCCTTTACCCAAGGAAGATCATAGGCATGTCCGCAGCCGATGCAGCGGGCATAGGTCGTGTTGCCATGGAGTTCGACCACGTCGTCGGTCCTGAAGCCCGACGCCTGGTGCAGATTGTCGATGTTCTGGGTGATAATCGCCGGGGTCTTGCCGGCCTTGTAGAGCGAGGCCAGCGCGCGATGCCCGCGGCCGGGCTTGGCCGCCGCGAAGGTCTCTTCCATCGCAAAGCGCCGCCGCCAGGCCTCGGCCCGCGCGTCGGCACTGGAAACGAATTCGTCGAACGCAATCGGGCGGTTACGAGTCCACAGGCCGCCGGGCGAGCGGAAATCCGGAATGCCGCATTCGGTCGAAATGCCGGCGCCGGTAAAGGGCACGATACATGCGGCTTCGGCAATCATGTTGCCGAGCTGCTCGACGCCGCTGCGCAAATCCTTGGCGATCACCGCTGACATTTCCGAATGGTTGGCCGTGCGGATTATAGCACGGCCGTTCGGAATGCCAGATCGATGCGCCCTGCCCGGCCGCGCAGCATGCACGCTATTAAGATGCCTTATCGCGCAGGCTCATCAAGCCGCCTTCTCAAGCAGCATTCTCAAGCAGCCTTGGCGACCGGTTCCTTCGGCTCTTTGGCTTCCTCGGTTTTCTTCGCCTTGGGTGCTGGTGCGCTTTCCGCCTTCTTCACCGGCTTGCCGTACTGGGCCAGCTTTTCCAGTTCCGCTTCGAGCTCGGCGCGGCGCCGAGCTACCTTCTCGAACAGTTTGTCGGTGGCGTGTTCGCGCAAGCCCGCGAGTTCTTCGATGCTCAGTGAATCCAGATCGATCTTTGCCATTGGAACCTCCCGTTTGACCTTTCGCTAACGGGAACCCGCGCGAGCGACAAGAATGCAGCACATTTTATCCACCGCCTTCGCTTCGCAACGGCGCGCGATCGCAATGCTGCAACTTCCTTCCCCAATCACGCCTCATTCGCGCGCGCCAATGATGGCGGGGCCGAATCAAACAAGAAAACGGATGGGCGATGACGGAGAAGGAAGAAAGACTCGCGCGCGATCGCGCTGAAATCGCAGCGCGCGTCGCGAGCTTCAGGGAAACCCAGCAGAAGTTCGAACGCGAGCGTGAGGAATATTACGAGACGACCTTGGCCAATGCGGTGAACGGAGCCAGCCGGCCGTCGTTCTGGCGTTGAGGCGGAGCCGGCAAGCCTTTGCGTTATCGCCGACGGAATATGGCGCACGGAACCCGCCACGAGAATTCCACCAAGAGAATCCGGGAGCGCGGGAACGAAGCCGGCACTTCGACGTTTTTTTCAGAAGTGCAGTAACCTTGCGAGAGGTGAAAGCACGAAAGACCCCGTCTGCATCTTCCGGATGTGGGCGGGGTTTTCGCTTACCAAGTGGACGGCCTTGCGGCGCGATCGCGAGCCATGCGATCGCGCGGGTCTGATCATCGGATTTCGCCGGAACTTACACGGCCCTTGCGGAGTTTACTCTTAGGGAAAGGTGTGTCGTGTCATGCCCGCATGGATGGAAATTCTGATTAATGTAATCGGCTATGCCGGCTTCATCGCCATCGCGACCTATCACAAATCGCCCGACGAAAAATTTCCGGACCGTTGAGCGCGTGGGTCCCGCGCGCTAGTTCGCCTTGTGCGGTTCACCCGCAGTGCGGACGAGCCTGTCGGCCTTGACCAGCGCCTGGCCGCTTTCGGCTTGCGGCCGCAACGAAAAGCTGATGACGACGAAGGCAAGGCAAAACAGCAGGCCGACCACCATGACGCGATGGTGAGTCGGTTTGTCCGCATTGTGAAACGAAGGGACCATGGCCTGTTTCCTGAAGGCCATCCCTATCGCAACATCGGATACGCACAACGCGATTTGGGTTTTAACCTAACTGAATAGGGTTATCTGCGTTTCCGAGAGGAACCGATCCGCATCGATCGCCTGTTCGGAGATCGATCGCGTGTTAGGAAGACTCCTTTTGTTCTCTTGGAACGAACAGGGGGCACGTTTTCTGGGGCCGTTGCCTTGTTAAGATAGCGTTACTTCGCCGCTTCGTCCTCTCACCAGTCCGATCGATCCTGCGCGAATTTCCTCTCTCTCTCTCTCTCTCTCTCTCTCTTCCCGCCGTGACCGGTCGAGTGCCGGATGTCGAACCTTTTTGGCACACCCCATACTCATCTAAAAAGGTGCTGCCATGACCCAAGCCGACCACTACCGCGACCAGTCCGACAAAGCCCGGCGGCTGGCCGAAGCCGTCAAGGATCCGGAAGCGTCGAAGAAACTAATCGAGATGGCCGAGGAATTCCGCCTTTATGCCGAGCGGCTGGAACAGATGCACTAGAGCCTTTCGGTTCTGATTGAAGCCGAGCCGGGTTTCAGATTTCTTTTGACGCGTTTTCTTCACGCGAACCGGTGTCTCGGCGCTATTCTTTTTGACGCCGGGCATGGAAACTTAAGCCTTCATTTACCCAACCCCACTGAAGTGCTGCGCCGTTAACCCAACCCCTTTACAAAACGTAAATAGGCGCCTGACAGGTTTGGCCCAGGAGGGTCATTCCATGGTCATTTATCCCATACCGGTTGAAGTGACACAGGCCAGAATACAACTCGTCGTCGATCAAAACGCCAAGGCGCCGCCGAACACGATCAACCAGGATCTTCAGGCCGTCTACCATGCCAAGGCGGCCGCCATGGAAGCGGCGCTTGCGGAAGTGCAGGCCGACGAACCATCCTTGCTGGACGTCAAGGTCTGAGCAAAACCTGACGCGAATTCCCGCGGGTGGCGAGCGGGCCGTTACGTATGCGGCTATCCGACGTCCACGCGAGCTGTTGCGCCCGCACGGCACGCAGCGTGACAATGCTGCCGACGTCGGCGAGCACCGCCAACACAGCAAACCGGAGCCATTGCGGCCGTTCCTTGTACGCCAGGGAGGCGGAGCATATCGCGCACACGATCGTCGGCGTGCTTGCGACCAACAGAGCCTTCGAGCCTTCGACCGCAAAATGGTCGCGCAACGCCGTCTCATCAGTCCATTGTTCGAAGACGACCAGCGCATGGGATTCTGGCAGTCGACATGCACGTCATGCGAGATGTCAAGGCATCAGGCGCGGCACGACAACCGATACCGCCAGCAATACGCCGAGGCTGCTCACCACAGACAGTTTCATCCGAACCGTCCTGACGTCGGTAATCGGGAGAACGAAAAAGAAAATCATCGCGAGAATGAGCAGGCCATCGAACAGAAACATCGTTGATCCCTCCGTTAGCGCCACAATGGACGGGGGAAACCAATTGCGTATGTGTGAGGGATCACGCTGATGACGCCGCGTTTTGGCTCGTCAAAGATATCCGCCCGAAACAGGGCCACGACCGAACACGCTTAATCACGTCGTTTGCCCCAGCGCCGCCAGCATTACAATTTTACGCTTTTGGTTGTTATAGTAGCAACTTGGACGTGCCACACCGTTTTCCGTCAAGATTCCAGAGAAAAATGGATGCTTCGAAAATTTCTGCGCGACGACTCCGCCGCCACCGCCATCGAATACAGCCTCATCGCTGGGTTCATTGCCCTGGCCATTATCGCCGCTGTCGAAATGACCGGCGAAAGGCTCCTGGCGCTGTTGGAGAGTCTTCTTGACGCGTTGACGCGTTAGGGCACCGTGTCTGCCGGGGTTGCAAGGCGCGCCGCGTTGCGGACTAGAAATTAAATGATCGAACACGTTGTCAGTGGACTTTTCGAGTTGCTTGTCGTCGCTACCGGACGGCAGGCGCTCAAGCTGTTTGGCAGAAACGACCCAAATGAACTGATCTCGATGCTCGCAGGATTTGCGGTCTGGATCTTGGCCGGCTTCGCAATCCTGGCCCTTGCGGTGTCCCTTGGCGGGTAGCGGCGCGCTTTAACTCGATTGATTGAATGCGGCGAGGGCACAGGGTAGCACGCAGCCCCTGCCCTCCGCTGCAATTTGCTGCTACTTATTGCCCTCGGGAGCTGAAACGAACTTCAATTTTTGCAAGACCTCAAGAGGACAAGAAACATGCGCTATCTCCACACCATGCTGCGCGTCCGCAATCTCGATACGGCGATGAAATTTTATCAGGACGCGCTGGGGCTGAAGGAAGTACGCCGGGTCGACAACGACAAGGGCCGGTTCACGTTGGTGTTCCTGTGTGCGCCTGAGGACGAGGGCCTGTTCAAGGCCGCTCCGCAGAACCGCGGCGCGCCGCTGGTTGAGCTCACCTACAATTGGGACGAGGAGAAATACGGCGAGGACCGCTATTTCGGCCACCTCGCCTACGAGGTCGACGACATCTACGCGACCTGCGACCGCCTGATGAAGGCCGGCATCACCATCAACCGGCCGCCGCGCGACGGCAACATGGCTTTCGTGCGCTCGCCGGATCTGCATTCAATCGAGCTGTTGCAGAAGGGCGAGCCGAAGCCGCCGGCAGAGCCGTGGACATCGATGCCGAACACCGGCCATTGGTAGGACCAAATGGCGGCCGACGCGCAGCCGCCATTTCGACGACCTCAGCGCCGAAATGCGCGAAGCTGTCGAGCATGATGGCTACTCGCTATTTCCCGGATTGTAGCTCTCGGAAGTTCGGAACTCATAAAACGTTCCTTCGCGCAGGGTCCTTTTCTGCGCAGGAACAGGCCATGACATGGCGCGTTTTCTCCCCGACGGATTTTGAGGAGGAGACGATGGGACGAGGAATTCTGCTTTGGTTGCTGGGCGTACCTATTCCGGTGATCATTCTGCTGTGGCTGTTCTTCGGCCACTGACCGGCTGATGCAGGCCACGCGTTACGAGAGAATCAGGGCTCTGTCGCACTGCGGCGGAGCCTGATTTTTGTTGGGCTTCAGTCCGCGCGAAGGCGCGCTTTTTCACTGATCTTCCGCTATGAACGGCGATCGGAAGATCAGCGGGATAACAACGCGTGGCCGACAACAACAAACAACAACTAACCATCTGGGGCCGGGCCAATTCGGTCAACGTTCAAAAAGTGCTGTGGTGCCTGGCTGAACTGGACCTCCCCTATGAGCGCATCGACGCCGGCATGCAGTTCGGCAAGAACAACGAGGCAGCCTATCTGGCGATGAACCCGAACGGCCGCGTCCCCACGCTGGTCGATGGCGACTATGTACTGTGGGAATCCAATTCCGTGATGCGCTATCTCTGTATGGCCTATGGCGAGAATTCACCGATCTACCTTTCGCAGCCGAAGGCGCGCGCCGGTGTCGATCGCTGGCTCGACTGGACGCTGTCGACGCTGCAGCCGGTCGATCGGCCGGTGTTCTGGGCGCTGGTGCGGACGCCGGTCGAAAAGCGCGACATGGTCGCGATCCAGAAGGATGTCGATGCCGAAGCCGCGGTGTGGCGGACCGTCGAGGCGCAACTGGCGACGCGGCGCTTCATCGAAGGCGATCAGTTCACGATCGCCGATATCGCGCTCGGCGCCTTTGCTCGGCGCTGGTTCGGCGTCGAAGGCGTCACCAAGCCGAAACTGCCGAACCTCGAACGCTGGTTTGCGCAGTTCGCAGCCCGCCCGGGTTTCACGCAGTTCATCGCGCCGCCGATGAGTTAAGTCAGCGCGAGCCGCTGGAAACGCCAGCGCCGACGCTCACCGCGCCGCCGATTTTCATGCAAGTGTTGGTGCCTTCGATCTTGACGAAGCCCGCGCCGTACTCCGCGCATGCATTGGCCGAGCTTGGGCGCTTCAGTGGAACCGACTTGCCCGGTGTTGCGGCCTTGTCGGCCTTCTGAAGACGGGGCTGTTCGGCAGAAGCGGCAGCCGAAGCCAGCACCACAGCAAACATCACAAGGAGGGATTTTCGCATCCCGCCTTTTATCGCCACTTGCCGATCGGTGCCAGATCAGCGCACGAACTTCACGCCGACCGATTTGCCACGGCGCCAGACCACTTCGCAGCGGCGTCCGGTCCTGGCGTCGCGCGAAAACGCCAACCGCAACTTCGCCGGCAACGTGTTGGGATCGTCAATCGTGACCTTCGCCCCGGTCGTGGACAGATCCTGCACCACGCATTGGCGTGCGGCAAAACCACCCTCCAGCGTGATCCAGCCGGGCTGACTCAATGATTTCCGCGTGTCGCGCTTCTTGCTCGATAGCAAAGCCATGTCGGAAGTTCCCCCGACACAGCCTTACGCCCTACGGCTTTAAAATCCGTTGCACGGCCTGGCGTGCCGCCGTGGCGTGTCGATCGAGGCGCAAACGACCGCAAAACGGGTTTTTCGAGCGGCTTGCCCACCCGGCCAAACGCCACTATACGTTCGCCCGTCGCCGCCTCCATGGAACATGGACGTTGGCGGCCAAACGGCCCATCAAGCGCATAACACCTTGATTTTCCGGTTGTTTTGCTCCCTTCGTCTATCGGTTAGGACGCCACCCTTTCACGGTGGAGAGAGCGGTTCGATTCCGCTAGGGAGCGCCATCACGTTCCAAACACTTTCAAAGCCCAAGGCGACCATTTTCACGGCTTAAGGGAACCATCTTCACAGCCCAAGTTCCATCCGCTGCGTAGTCCGGCAAACGGACACCAGTGCATAGGAATGAGGGACAGGGAAAATGGATACGGCCGCTATTGCAATCACAGCCTGCGTCGCGCTTTACGTCGCACTCCGCCTGACGGTGCGGTGCTACTTTCCGCCAGATAGCTGAGAACGTCCGCTGGCCTTGCGCTGCTAGGTGCATTCGCGCCGTTCGAATTCGAAGTCGCCATGCTGCAACTATGAGGTGATCGCGCCACTAGCTTCGTGGCTTGCAGACAAACAAACGGCGAAACAACTCGCTACTGAATGCCATTGCGATTGCCATCATTCCATAGGTCGGTCCCAGCCCTGCCCATTGCACGACAAGCTCTTTGGTCGGAGGGCGGCGCATCGCTCTGACCGCCGGTCATTCGCTGCCGGCTCGCGCAGATATCATCATGGTGCAGGCGAGCTCGATCCAGCGGGATAATGTTCTTTTTACTACGGGCACTCAGTCTGGCACGACCGCGATGTGTCGAGCTTGCAAGGCACAACCTTCGGCGGCCGCACCACGATCAGCACGAACGGGGGACAGGCCCGGCTCGAGGACATTGAATAACCTCGCCCGACGATCGAGAATATCCCTGCCGGGGATCGCAGAATCGACGACATCAAGTTAGACGGCTGTTCGGCCGCGAGGGCCTCGACACACACTTTTTCCGAAAACAATGCGCGATTACACGTTAAAGGAGAAAGCGAAGATAACCGCCGGCGCGGTGGCGGCGCTTGTCATCGTTGCTTGGCTTGCCATCATCGCATTGGCCCTGCTGTCGGGAGGATAAGATAAGCGCGGCTAGCGACATCCCTGGAACTTTGTTCTACTCGCGCGAACATCATCCGGAACTTTGTTCTGCTCCGGAGAACTACGGACCCGCAAGGTACGCAAGTCATGAATAATAATCTCGCACGCGTTGATGGCACGCGTGTTCTCGCCGATCTTCACGCGCTGCGTGCAATCGGCCCGTACAAGACCGGTGTCCACAAGCCGACGTTTTCGGAACCGCATCTGCGTTCCCTGCAATGGCTGGTGCAGCGGCTTCCTGAGGCCGGCCTCGCGGGCGAGATCGACGGCATCGGCAACATCGTCGGCACCAGCACGAAGCCGGGGCCGAAGCTCTTGGCGGGATCGCATCTCGAAAGCCAAAACCACGCGGGCTGGCTCGATGGACCGCTCGGCGTGGTCTACGCGCTCGAAGCTGCCCGCGTCATCAATCCCGATCCGAATACAAGCGGCGCCGTCGAGGTTGCGTCCTGGTGCGATGAGGAAGGGCATTTCGGACACTTCCTTGGCAGCCGGTCCTATGTCGGCGGCGTCACCGAAGCCGATATCGACGCGGCGCGCGACCGCAATAACGACCGGAGCATGCGTGACGCGCTGCGCGATGCCGGCCTGGCCGGCCGCGCCCGCGCGCGCTACGAACGCGGACGGCATATCGGATATCTCGAAGCCCATATCGAACAGGGCGAGACGCTCGAAAGCAGCGACCTCAAGATTGGGATCGTCACGTCCATCGTCGGCATCTGGCAATACCGCATCACCTTCACGGGCGAACAAAACCATGCCGGCACCACGCGGATGGCCGTTCGCAGGGACGCCGGCCTCGCACTCGCCAGATTTTGCGTCGATATCGACGCCCGCTTCCCGGCCGTTTGCGGTCCGCGCACGGTGTGGACCACCGGCCGCATCACCCTAGATCCCGGTGCGCCCAGCATCATCCCGGGCGCCGCAGAGATGCTGTTCCAGATTCGCGACGACGATCCGGGCGTGATTGCGCGGCTGGAGGATCTGCTCCGCAGCATGGCCGCAGAGGTCGACAAGCAGGGCACTGTCGTGGTGGAGCGCATTCGCACCGGCGCGCCCGCGCTGATGGATGTCTCGTTCCAGCAGGCCATCGAACAAGCCGGCGCAGCCTGTGCCGGCGGCAGGTCACTCCGCATGCCGAGCGGCGCCGGTCACGACGCCCAGATTCTTGCGACCGTCATGCCGGCGGGCATGCTGTTCGTGCCCTCGATCGGCGGCATCTCGCACCACTGGACCGAGAACACCGCAGACGCCGACATCATCACGGGGGCCGTGGTCTTTGTCGAAGCGTGCCGGACAATACTGACGCAACGAGACAGCGCGTAAGGGGCGATATGGCTGGTGGCACCAAGCCGACCTACTCGATCAAGGATGTTCCGGCGAGCGTATGGGTTCTCGGTTTCGTCTCGATGCTGATGGACATCTCGTCGGAGATGATCCACGCGCTGCTGCCGATCTACCTGGTCTCGGTGCTTGGCGCGTCGATGGTGACGGTCGGTGTCATCGAAGGCATCGCCGAAGCGACCGCCTCCATTACAAAAATATTCTCCGGCGCGCTTTCGGACTGGCTCGGCAAACGCAAATGGCTCGCGGCTGCCGGCTACGGCCTCGCGGCCTTCACCAAGCCAGTCTTTCCGCTGGCGCCAACCGTCGCCTGGTTGGTGGCCGCGCGTTTTGTCGATCGGATCGGCAAGGGCATACGAGGCGCCCCTCGTGACGCGCTGGTGGCGGACCTCGCGCCGGCCCATTTGCGCGGCGCGAGCTTCGGCCTGCGCCAATCGCTCGACACGATCGGCGCCTTCATGGGCCCCCTGCTCGCCATCGCGCTGATGTGGTGGACGACAGACAACTTCAAGGTCGTGTTCTGGGTTGCCGTGGTTCCCGCCTTCCTGGCGCTGGCGCTGATTGTTTTCGCCGTGCGTGAGCCCGAGCGGCCGCAGACACTGCGTACGGTCCGCAATCCGATCAGCCTGGTCGAGATCAGAAACCTCGGAGCAGCCTATTGGTGGGTGGTCGCGGTGGCGAGCGTGTTCACGCTGGCGCGCTTCAGCGAGGCATTCCTGGTTCTGCGCGCCCAGAATGTCGGACTGCCGATCATGCTCGTGCCTGCCGTGCTGGTGGCCATGAATGTCGTCTATGCCCTCGCGGCCTATCCGGCCGGCGTCATCTCGGATCGCATGAGCCGCACGGCCGTGCTGGCGAGCGGCATGCTGTTGCTGGTTGCCGCTGATGTTGCGCTGGCCCTGCTGCCGTCGATTGGCGGCGTTGCGCTGGGCGTCGTCCTCTGGGGCCTGCACATGGGGCTGACGCAGGGCTTGCTGGCCGCGCTCGTGGCGGATACCGCGCCGGCCGAGTTGCGCGGCACGGCCTACGGATTCTTCAACCTGCTCGGCGGTCTGGCGGTGCTCGCAGCCAGCATCATTGCGGGCGCGCTCTGGGACATCACGGGACCGCAGGGAACGTTCCTGGCCGGCGCCGGCTTCGCGCTGGTCGCGCTGGCGGGGTTGCTGATGGTACATGGCAAGATCGGCGGCAAGGCCGTCGGATAGGCCCGGAAGGCCAAATTTTCGAATTGCTCTTGGCGACAACAAGTCGCGTTCGGATTTCTTGCAAACAACTGAATTTGCGGCCATTTGAGCGCCCGATGAGGTAATTTCCCCACATGCTTTTGCTCCAGGCCCTCCCCACATCGATCGGCGTTGCCGCCATCGCACCGGCATTGCTGTTGCTTTGGCTGGTCATCGCCGCCGACGAGCGCCCGGGCCCGCCCGTGCGGGTGTGGCTCGCCTTCATACTCGGGGCCGCCAGCATTTCTCTATTGGGAATTGCCCGCGCCCCCTTTGCCGCAATCCTCGCGGTGCCGGGAAACCCCTGGATGACGCAGGGGCTGCGCTCGGTCTTCGGCGTCGCTGCGCCCGAAGAGATCGTGAAGGTCCTGGTCATCATTCTCGTCTCGATCCGTCGCCGCGCCTTTGCGGACCCGATGGACACTGTGGTCTACGGCGCAGCCGCTGGCCTTGGCTTCGCGGCTTACGAAAACCTCGCTTACCTCGTGCAGCATGCCGACATGTGGCGTTCGCTGGCCGCGTTGCGCAGCGTCCTGACCGTGCCGTTTCACGGTGCGCTCGGCATTATCGCGGGCGCCTATATCGCGATCGCGCGCGCAGGAACGGCGCTGGGCGCGCATCGCCATCATCGCGACTGGGCCCGGATTTCGAGCTGGTGCCTCGCGCTGTTTGCGCCGGTGGCGTTGCATGCCGCATTCGACTTTCCGCTGCTGACATTGCAGAAACATCCCGATCTCGGTCCCAATGCGCGGATGCTGCTGGGGGCCGCAAGCCTCCTGATCGGCTTCAGTTCGATCGGGTTTGCCATACGGCTGGTACGGCGCGTCGGGCGCCACCATGCGCCGCGCACCGAGATCGCGCGGGAGCGGCTGAGCCAGTTGCGGCGGATGTGGGCCCTGCTGCTTGTCGGCAGCGGTGCAGGCTTTGCTGGGGCCGCTTTCGTGCTGACCTCGCTCCATCACTGGTTCGTCAATCCCGACCGCAACGCCTCGCTGCTTCTCATTCCGCTCGGCCTGACCTCCATTCTGATAGGCATGGCGTTGTTGCTGGCGACATCGGCGGTCTACGTGTTCGGCCGCAACCGCATCAGGACGTCCTCGGAGGGATTTTCGTCCGCGACCAAGCCGGGCTGATCCGGCTCCTTCTGTCGTTGATCTCGCTCAAAAATCCTGACGCCGATTAAATGATGACAAGGCCGGACGGGTGCGCTATAGAGCCCGTCATGATCATGATCGCCGCCAGCAACTTTTGGTATTTTAGCTACGACAGCTCGCTGGCGGTGGGAGGATCGCGCTCAATCTGATGAATTGAAGCCAAAAAGTCCGAACAGCCGCCAGACCTGGCGGCTTTTTTATTGGCCGGCAGGTTCTCAAAACAGGAGCCGCAGCCGTGTTGAGCACCACCGACGATCTTCGAATTAGCGAACTGAAAGAGCTGAGTACGCCGCAGGAGGTGATGCGTGAGATACCGCGCACCTTGACCGCGACGCGCGTGGTGATGGCGGGGCGCAACGCCATCCACGCCATCCTGAACGGGGCCGACGATCGCCTGCTGGTCGTCGTCGGCCCCTGTTCGGTCCACGATCCGGTTGCAGCCGTCGACTACGCCGAGCGCCTCGCCGCCTTGCGGGAGAAGCTTGCCGACCGCCTCGAGATCGTGATGCGCGTCTATTTCGAGAAACCCCGCACCACGGTCGGATGGAAGGGGCTGATCAACGATCCCGACCTCGATGGCAGTTTCAACATCAACAAGGGGCTGCGGCTTGCCCGCAACGTGCTTTCGGCCGTGAACAACCTCGGCCTGCCGACCGGGACCGAATTCCTTGACATGACGACGCCGCAATACATTGCCGACCTGATGGCGTGGGCGGCGATCGGCGCGCGCACCACCGAGAGCCAGATTCATCGCGAACTGGCGTCGGGACTTTCCTGCCCGGTCGGCTTCAAGAACGGCACCGACGGCAATGTCCGCATCGCAGCGGATGCCGTGAAGTCGGCCTCGCATCCGCACCACTTCATGGCGGTGACCAAGGGCGGACGCTCGGCGATCGCGGCGACCACCGGCAACGAGGACTGCCACATCATTCTGCGCGGCGGCCACAGGCCGAACTACGACCGGGAAAGCGTCGACGCCGCGTGCCTCGAACTTGTCCGCGCCGGCGTGGCGCCGCGGATCATGATCGACACCAGCCACGCCAACAGCAACAAGAGGCCGGAGAACCAGCCGCTGGTCGTGGCCGACGTCGCGCAGCAGATCTCGAACGGCGAGCAGCGCATCACCGGCGTCATGATCGAGAGCAATCTGGTGGCCGGCCGCCAGGACGTAATGCCGGGCAAGAAGCTCACCTACGGGCAAAGCATCACCGACGGCTGCATCGACTGGGAGACGACGGTATCCGCGCTGAACGTGCTGGCCGATGCGGTCGGGACAAGACGGAACGGGCCGTCGCGCAAAATCCAGGAGCTATCGGCCTAGCCAATTGAACGAACGACCGTGAAGCAGGCGCGCGGTCTGCGCGCCCTGCTTCACGGTTTCACGGAAGCTCTCGAGCCTAGCAGCCGCGGCAGATGCTCTTGATCTTGCGGTCGAGGGCTGCGTTTTCCTTGTTGAGCGGGTCGTTCGGATCGTTCAGGCTCTTCTCGCTGGGCACATCGCTGGCGCGCGGTTGGCGATGACCGACCGGCGCCTGCGGTATCGGCCTGTCCGGGTTCTTCGTCACCGTCGACGATCCACCTTGCGCAAGGACCTGCGGGCTGCCGCCGATCAGAAACATCAGGGCCGCCATCGACAGCATCGACAGGATTGTTTTTCGCATCTTGGTTCTCCCGCTTTCTGTTCTGCCTATCGCACTGGCGCGTCGATCGTTCCGCAATTGCGGCGTCCCTGGGCGGCGCAATCTTGCACCTTTCGTATATCGGCCATGGTGCTGAGCAACCAGATTCCGGCTGCCACCAGCACCGCGAAGAAGCCGAGCATCACAGCGTTTTCGATTGCGCGGCTGCCCTCGTCTTCGTGCGGCTTCGGTTTCTCCTCGCCTTCGTCCGTCATCGCCGATTACGGCTTTGGCGGATAGAGATGCACATCACCGCAATAATCAACGATACGATAATGCGTTTCCGAGGATAGTTCACGTTTCCCAGAATTTGCATGCGACAAATAATTCGGGCCGATCGGCGCCTTTCCATGGCCGCCGGGAATATCGAGCACATAGTCCGGCTGGCACAGGCCGGACACGCGGCCCCGCAGGTTCCGCATCAGTTCCTGCCCCTCTGCAATCGTCGTGCGTAAATGCGCCGTTCCCGGCGCGAGATCGCCATGGTGCAGATAGTAAGGCTTGATTCGGCATTCAACGAAGGCCCGCATCAGCGCTTCCAGCGTCGCGGCATCGTCATTGACGCCACGAAGCAGCACCGACTGGCTCACCAGCGGAACACCGGCGTCAGCGAGCCGCGCGCAGGCGGCGCGTGCCTCGCCCGACAGTTCGCGCGGATGATTGGCATGAACCGCGATCCAGGTGGTCACGCCATGAGCCCGCAACGCCCTGATCATGTCGCCGTCGATGCGCGCAGGCGCCGCCACGGGCACGCGGGTGTGGATGCGGACGATCTTGACGTGCTCGATGGTTGCGAGGTCTGCCATAACCTCGGAAAGCCGCCGTGGCGACAACATCAGCGGATCGCCGCCGGTCAGGATGACTTCCCAGATCTCGCCGTGCCGACGGATATAATCCAGCGCGCCGCGATAGGCGGCCTCCGACAGCGCCGTTGCCTTGCCCGGCCCGACCATCTCGCGGCGAAAGCAGAACCGGCAATAGACCGCGCAGACATGCACCAGCTTGAACAGGACGCGATCGGGATAGCGATGGACGATGCCGGCGACCGGCGAATGCGCGTCGTCACCGATCGGATCGGCGTTCTCGCCCGGCGCTTCCACCAGTTCCAGCGCGCTCGGAATGAATTGGCGCGCGATCGGATCATCGGGATTTTCAGTGTCGATCAGGCCGGCGATGTCTGGCGTCACGGCAATGGCATATCGCGCGGCGACCCGTTCGAGGTCGGCGAGATCGGTAGCCTTCGCCAGCCCGCGCTCGATGAGCTCGGCGGGCTGCCGCAGCGTTGCCGTCAGTTTCGGATCAATCCTGTTCATGTCTCTCCTGCCGGTGGGGTCCACACCACCTGATCGACGCGCAGCGCGCCGCTTGCCAGCATCACCAGCCGGTCGAAACCGAGGGCTACGCCGCTCGATGGCGGCATCGCGGCGACGGCTGCGAGAAAATCCTCGTCTAGCGGGTAGCGCTCGCCGTAGCGCCGCTCCTTCTCGTCCATATCAGCGACGAAACGGCGACGCTGCTCGGCAGCCTCGGTCAATTCGCCAAATCCATTGGCGAGTTCGACGCCGCAAGCATAGACCTCAAAACGTTCGGCGACGCGGGGATCGGCCGCCTTCGCTCGCGCCAGCGCTGCTTCCGGCGCCGGGTATTCGAACAAGACAGTCAAACGCCCCTGCCCCAGATTCGGTTCAACGTGCTCGACCAGCACCTTGCTGAAAATATCCGACCAGGTGTCGTCATCCGTGACCCGTATCAGCGGATTTGCCGCCGCCGCAAGTGCGGCGCGGTCGCCCTCGCCATGGCTGATCGTGGCCAAAAGATCGATCCCGGCAAAGCGCTCGACTGCCTGTGCCACCGTCAACAGTTCCGGGTCGACGAAGGGGTCGGCGGTTCTACCCCGGAATGAAAACCGGCCGATTCCGGTCGCCTGTGCAGCGTGGGCGATCACGACGATGGTGTCGGCCATAACAGCGTCATAGCTTGCCTCGGCACGGTACCATTCCAGCATCGTGAATTCCGGCAGATGCAGATCGCCGCGCTCGCGGTCGCGGAACACGCGCGCGAACTCGAATATCTTGGCTTCGCCGGCGGCGAGCAGCTTCTTGGCGGCGAACTCCGGCGACGTTCGCAAATACCGTGTCGCACGGGTGCCGTCGTTGCTGGTGAGCTCGGTACGGGGAGCGTGCAGATGCGTCTCGTTGCCCGGCGAGACCTGGAGGATGGCGGTCTCCACCTCGCTGAAACCCTGCTCGTCGAACCAGGCCCGCACCGCCCTGGTGATCGCACCTCGCGCCGTCAGGAACGGCTTCCGATCGGCGTGCCGCGCGGGCGACCACCATGGCGAAGGCTGGTCGATGTCTGCCATCAGCAACTATTCCGAGCCGGCCACCGCGGAGGCGCGCCCACCGAACCCATCAATACGTGCAAGGGATCGACCAACACCATTGATATTATTCGACTTTCTTTGCAGCGAAGCGATAAGCAGCAGGAGGTGACGAGGCTAAGCTCAACTCCGTCATTTCATGTCGAAAGATACGCACCTTGTCCATTCGCTTAGAAAGCCAGCGTAACTCGCTGAGCTTTCGGGCTTCTGCGTGCCCTTGGAAATTTACTGCAAGGCCATCGGTATCGTTGCGGACCGCTAAATGACCTTGTCGGCGTCTTCCAATAAACGCGGTGAAACCGGGCTGTTTGCGGCCCCAGGCGGACCGCGGGAATGGCCGTAAAACGCTGGCATCGACGGGCAAAATCAGTATGTTGCAGCCCGAAACCGCCCGATTTGGCCGCTTGGACACGATGTCCGGATAGGCCCAAAGGCCAGAAATTCAGGAAAACAGCTTTGAAAGTCATCGCCAGTTCTATTCGCAAGGGCAACATCATCGAGCAGGACGGCAGGCTCTATGTCGTGCTGTCGGCCGAAAACATTCATCCGGGCAAGGGAACCCCGGTCAGCCAGATCGAAATGCGCCGCATCGGCGACGGCGTGAAGGTGTCGGAACGCTACAAGACCACCGACCAGGTCGAGAAGGCGACCGTCGAGGACCAGAATTTCAACTACCTGTACGAGGATGCCGACGGCTTCCACTTCATGAACACCGAGACCTATGATCAGGTTCAGGTGTCGAAGGAGATCGTCGGCTCGTCGGCGCCCTATCTGCAGGAAAACATGACCGTGAAGCTGTCGATGCACGACATGAACCCGGTCGCGATCCAGCTTCCGCAGCGTGCAACGCTGGAAGTCGTGGAAACCGAGCCGGTGACCAAGGGTCAGACCGCTTCTTCTTCCTACAAACCTGCTATCCTCTCCAACGGCGTTCGCACCGCTGTGCCGCCGCATATCGGAACGGGAACCCGGATCGTGGTCATGACCGAAGACGGCTCTTACGTCGAGCGCGCGAAGGATTGAAATCGCGCTTTAGAATACGGAGCACGCGCCGGGGGGCGATGCATTGAATACCGTGGCTGTCCGCTTGCTTATGCGTTGGCTGGCAGCCCCTTGTTTGCTCCTGGCCGGGGTCACCGGCGCTGCCGCCGACGAGTTCAGGACACCGTCGATATCAGCCGTCCGCGTCGAATGGCGGGCGGTCGTCGATCAGCTCCGCACCGAGATCGGAACCCGGCCAGCGATCGCCTCCCGATTCATGTTCGCCGGCCAGCGGCGGGTGCCGGCATGGGATCCGCGCTCGACGCCTGCGCTGGTGCAACTGAACGCCATCAACGCGCCGCTGTTCAACGGGATCGGACGCAGTCCGGTGCCGGTGCTGTTGCCGTTCGACACCGCAGGCTACCTCGAAGGCCAGGCCGACGGCACGCAGCTTCCGCTGTCGCGCTACCAGGCCGATTTCCGGCCCGCAGACCTGTTTCACGCCGGTCCGGCCGGCTACGACGCGGTGTTTTCGCTGCTATCAGGCGCAGGCAGCTCGCGGACCTTCGCCAAGCCGGTCGAAGTGCAGATCACGGGCTCGATCCTGCTCTACGACCTCGCCGATCCGCTTGGCGGCAAGGGCGAGCCGGTCAAGGCGCTGGCGGCGCAATTTCCCGACATGCGCCGCTTCATCCGTGAAGGCTATGTGCGCTACGCCTTCACGCGCTTCGGCGTGCCCTATGTGGTGTCGATACAGTGTCTCGATTCAGCGCCGCGGGCGCGGCGGCTGGCCTGCCGCGAAGCCTATCCCATCGCCGAGCGCTTCCTGAAAGCCTTGCGCATCGCGGGCGGACAACCGGCGCGGCCGCGCCATGACATTTCGTCCGAGATCGCTGAACGACCGACGGCGGTTTCGCCCGCCTTCACCTATTACCCGGGCGGCGACATTATCTCCCGCAGCAGCATACGCCGGCGCGGCGGACGCGCCGATTTTGCTGCCTACTCGCAGATCCGGTTTCCACTTGAAAAGGCGCCCGCCGCCATCCGCTCGCAATCCTTCGGCAGGAAGAGGACGGAGGGCGTCTATCCATGGCGGGACAATTTTTGCGAAGCCCGCAGCTTCCAGGTCGGGCAATGCGCTGCCGGCTTCGGACACCAGGGTCAGGATATCCGTCCCGCGCCATGCCCGCCGAACAGCAACAGCGAAAGCAGTTGTCATCCGAGGAAGCAGTCTGTGGTCGCCGTCCGCGACGGCATCCTGATCCGCTCGCTGAAGCAGCAGGCGGCAACGCTGCAGATCAACACCCGCAACGAGCACATCCGTTTTCGCTACATGCACATGAACCCGTCAGCGATGGATGCCGACGGCATTCTGAGCGGGCGCCGAGTCGCCGAGGGCGAAAAGGTCGGCGTGGTCTCCAACTATCTCGATTTCCCGAACGGCACGTCCTACCACCTTCACTTCGACGTGCAGGTGTTCACGCGCGACGGCTGGATCTGGGTCAATCCCTACACCACACTGATCGCGTCCTATGAACGGCTGATCCGCGGCCGCGGCCGCGAGATCGGCACCGATCCACCGGCTGTCGCCGCCGTGGTGCACGATTTGCCGGTGGATGTCCTGCGTCGGAGCGCGGCGGAAGGCCGGGCGAACTAGGTCCTGCACTCGAAGTGAAGTTCGAATTGCCGCGAGAACAACGGGCTTACCAAGTGAATGGACCCCCGAAAGGCGAGTGCCAAAAAGGCATGCCGCGTGGGCGCGCGTAGCGGAAGTCAGTCCCCGGCCTGCGTCGCCGGTTCTTGATGCCCCCTTGCGGCTCGCCGCTCAACAGCACCACGAATTCCGTTCCCTTGCCGGTTTCCGAACTCAACGCCTCGTCCGTGACGATCAGGGAAGATCGCGGCGTGATGTTGCCGATGCGATCCAATACGTCCTGCGGAATAGCGATGCGGTCGAGCGCGGCCTTTGCGCTGTCCGGGTCCGTCGGCGCCGGCTCAACGTCGCGACCACT
>NZ_LLXX01000090.1:0-321 GCF_001440405.1 Bradyrhizobium valentinum | reverse complement strand
CCCGCCCCCCCGCCAATGAGACAACGCTCCATCGCACCTTGGCATCGTCGGTCCCGTGCTCGATGGCGGTGAAGACATGCGTACCGATAGGACGGTCGGGATCTGCGATCGTCACCGGACTTTCAAGGATGGGCATGAATGCTTGACGGACATAAAGCCGCTGGCTCTTGCGGCTGATTAACACTGATACCGGCTGGAGTTCGCGTGCGATCTGGCGGACCGCCTCGGCCGCCGCGACGCGCGCAGTCTCGGCCGCGGCGGCGGCTTCGCGCGCCGACGTGACGGCATCGAGCCTCTGTTGCAGATCCACGTTGGCGACGT
>NZ_LLXX01000089.1 GCF_001440405.1 Bradyrhizobium valentinum | reverse complement strand
CGGCCCGTGCCGGCGTAGCGGCCGCGACGGTTGTTTGAGCGGGCGCGGGCGTAGTCGTGGCGGTATTGGCTGGCTGCGGCGCGGTGGCCTGGGCCGGCGCTGGAGCGGGCGCCGCCGGTTTCGCCGGCGCATCCGCGACGACGTCATCACCGTCCTTGCTCTTCGAGCCGAGGCCCTTGAGATCGATATTGCCGAGCGTGCCGTTATAGCCGGGCGCGGTGACCTTGATGCAGGAAATGGCGTTGCAGTTGCGCGGCGCCTCAACACGAACGCGCTCGCCGTTGATCTGGAGGGTAATGCCGCCGGCATGCGCCGAGGTGGTGGCCATCAACAATGCGGCGAGGATGTAGAGCTTCTTCATGAGAGTCTCCCGAGCGGCCTGTGAGCGTGGCGTTGAATCTGGGCGGACCCTATGCGCAGGCGCGGCAACCTTCTGTGATGCACATCACGAGACGCCCGGAAGCGCCGGAGCGGATCGGTGATTCAAATCACATTCCGTCGAGGTTCCCCGCGGCTAGGCTTTACGCATCACCTGCGGGAGGCTTCGATGAAACGAATTTGTTGTCTCGCCGTGCTGATAGCGCTGACGACTTCGGCCTATGCCGGCAGTTCGATTTCATTCCGCGTCGGCGGCCATCGGGTGCACATCGAGTCCCCCAGGCATTGCCGTTCGGCCTCGTGCACCTCAGTGTCGATCTCCAGAAGTCTCGACTGGCGCCGCAAGCGCGATCGCTATGACGACGATCGCGACGCGGGCGTGCCGGCGAAGCCAACGCCATCAGCGCCACAGACGGTTTCGCCGCCCGCACCGCCGGCAACCACGGTGCCGGCCAAGACCATCGTCGCCGCGCCGCCGGCCGTCTACACGCCGGCCGCATCGACAACCCAAATCGTCGCTGCGCCTCCAACTCCGTCGCCGCCGCCCGCTCCGCCACCGGCTCACCAGGTTTCGATTCCGGTGCCGCCGCCTCCGCCGGTCGCGAAACCGGTCGAGACCGCGCAGCCTCCGTCGCAGGTTGAACGCGTCTCACACCAGGCCGAGGAAGAGCCGTCGGATTCTCCGATCGGTGATTGGCAGACCGAAGGCAAAGGGACGGTGCGGATCGCCAAGTGCGGCAATGCGCTGTGCGGCTATGTGCTCAATTCATCGTCGAACGAGAGGGGCGAGGCGATCCTGATCAACATGAAGCCGAAGACGGAAAGGCAGTGGACCGGCAGCATCTACAGCCAGGACAGCGGCGAGACGTATTACGGCACGATGTCGATGAAGGGGCTCAACACGCTTCGCGTCGAAGCCTGCGCGCTTGGCCGCTTCTACTGCTCCGGCAACAACTGGAGCCGTATCACGCGCCGCGCCGACAGCCTGGTGAGCTCCCGGCCGGTGTCCGCCGAGCAGCGCTCGTAGAGCCTCCATCGGTTCTGATTAAATCAGAACCAGGCTAGGCTCTGGCCCTTTGTTTTGACGCGTTTTCTTTACGCGAACCGGGCGCTACTTCGCTCGAAAACGCTTTGGCCAAGAAAACGCCCGGTGACGCGGCCACCGGGCGAGCAGGTCCATGTCAGGACGGGATGTCTAGAACACGCCGAGCACAATTGCGCCGACGAAAGCTAATGCAAGATACGCGGTTAAAACGCTAAGCCTGCTGACGAGAGGATTTACGAAATCCATTGGGAGAGCTCCCTGGGTTCACGTCGTGCCGGCACCTAACGCCGAAGGCTAGCA
The DNA here is from genome assembly GCF_001440405.1 of Bradyrhizobium valentinum. Taxonomy (GTDB): domain Bacteria; phylum Pseudomonadota; class Alphaproteobacteria; order Rhizobiales; family Xanthobacteraceae; genus Bradyrhizobium; species Bradyrhizobium valentinum. The sequence goes on along the minus strand of NZ_LLXX01000089.1, from coordinate 6,785 downwards.
AGACGTTCCCGGCCTAAAAAGTAAGTGTTGCTGTCTATCCCGCCCTTTCCACCGCGGGTGCAGCGCGGCAACGTGGTAAAAAATTCGTTAAATCAACGCGTTGAAGAGTCTTTAAATAAATTGGTTGAACGTACGCGCGATGACGCGCGGAGTTCGTTTGTATCTCGTCGGCTCCTTCGTCCTCGTCTCGCTAGCGGGTTGTGGCCGCGGATTTTTTCAGTCCGCCGAGCGCGAACCGTGGCGCGCCGAGGCCGAACTCGCTTGCCTGAAGTCCGGCGCGGTCAAGGAGAGCCCGGAACTGGTCCGGATCGACCCGATCTCCGGCCCCGGCGTGTGCGGCGCGGAATACCCGCTGAAAGTGGCGGCGCTCGGCGAAAACATCACCAGCTTCGGCTTTGCTGACGAAAGCCTTCGGCCGCCCGGCAATATCGGCAATCAGCCGCGCTGGCCGATCGCGCGCGCGCCGGCCGCAGCTCCTCCCCAGGGAAATTATCAAGGAAGCCATTCGGGAAGCTACCCGGGAACCTATCAAGATCCCGCACCGCGCCAGCCGAGCTATGCCGCGCCATCGAACGGCCCGATCTCGCTCTCCGCGCCGGGCATCGCCCCGCAGGCGGAGGACATCGATCTGCCGCCCGAAGGCACCCCTACATCGCGCAACGGCGGCCATATGGCGGCACCGTCCTATCCGCCGCGCGACCGTCACACGGCGCCTTCGCCATATTCACAGCCGTCCTATTCGCCGTCGCCGGCGACGCCGCCGGCCGCGCCACGGCTCGGGCCCGCCCAGGGCAATTCCGTCAGCGCCTTCGGGCAGGTCTCGATTAAGCCTGCGGCGACGCTGGCGTGCCCGATCGTCTCGGCGCTCGACCGCTGGCTCACCGATTCGGTGCAGCCGGCGGCGATGCGCTGGTTCGGCGTGCGCGTCGCGGAGATCAAGCAGATCTCTGCGTATTCCTGCCGCGGCATGAACGGCAATTCGCACGCGCATATTTCCGAGCACGCGTTCGGCAACGCGCTCGACATCGCAGCCTTCACGCTCGCCGACGGCCGTCGCATCACGGTCAAGGGCGGTTGGCGCGGCATGCCGGAAGAGCAGGGCTTTCTGCGCGACGTGCAGGCGGCCGCCTGCCAGCAGTTCAACACCGTGCTGGCGCCGGGCTCCAACTCCCACCACGAGGATCACATTCACGTCGATCTGATGCGCCGCCCCTCCCGCCGCACCATCTGCCAGCCGGCTGCAGTGTCGGGCGATCAGGTCGCCGCGCGTGCCGGCCAGCGTAACCCTTACGCGTCACGCGATCCCTATTCGACGGGATCGCTCGGAGCCAAGAAGTCGATCTCGCGCTGGTTCAGGGGTAACAGCAAGGTCAACGAGGAAGACGAGTTCGAGGATCATTAGATCCGCGGCTTCCGTAGGATGGGTGGAGCGAAGCGATACCCATCAATCCCGTTCGCGAAGTGATGGGTTTCGCAAGGGCTCAACCCATCCTACAGGCTACGCCGTCAATCGCTCCAGCAAGTCCTGCACGACGCCTTTTAGCAGATCGAGTTTGTATCCCGTCATCGGTAGCGGCTTTGCACCTGATGTCGCTTGTTCTGCGGCACTGGCAATCGTTGCTGCGCTGGCCTGCTTACCCTGCAACGTCGCTTCCACCGCCACGAGCCGTAGCGGCACCGGGGCAATGCCGCCGGCGGCGAGGCGCACGAACTGGAACGCGCCGTCCCGGATCACGGCGCGAGCGCAGAGTTCGACCAGCGGCCATTCGGCATGGGTGCGGCTGATCGCGCGCTTGTATAGCGCGCGTTCGCCTTGAAGCGGTGAAGGAAGTGCGACGCTCTTGATCAGCTCACCCGGCTGCAGCGCGTTGTCGGCCGTGCCGTTGGAGCCGTCGCCGAGGAGGTCGCCGATTGTCAGCGAGCTCCTGCGGTCGGTGGTTATCTTCGCTTCATAGGCGAGCAGCGCCGCCGCCATCGTGGACGGATGAGGCGCCACGCAGGGCCCGAGGTCGAAGGCGACGTGATAGAGATGATTGCCTGACCGTGCCGGGCAATCCGATCCGCCCTTCTTGAGGCAGGCAATATGCGGATTTCGAAAATACCAGCAGCGTGAACGTTGCGCGAGATTGCCGCCGAGGGTGGCGAGATGGCGGACCTGCGGCGTCGCTAAACCCTGCGCCGATGCCGCAATGCCCGGATATGCCGCGGCGAGGCGCGCATCGGCTGCGATCGCGGCAATGGTGGTGAAGGCGCCGATGCGCAAACTTCCCTCAGCGCCCCAGTGCATCCCGATCGTATCGGGTGCGGCTGATATATCGATCAGCGGTCCGGTTGAGACGCCGCTGCGCCGCCGCTCAGAGAGGTCGGTGCCGGCGGCGCGGAATTCGCCTGCTTGCGTAGCGGTCATGGTTGTCGGTGTCATGCGGCGGCCCTCCCTTTGAGTGCGGCGACGAGACGGTCGGGACGTATCGGCAGTTCGGTCAGCCGAACGCCGGTGGCGTTGAGGATCGCGTTGGCGACCGCCGGTGAGGTCGGCACGGTTGCGACCTCACCGATGCCGACGCTGCCGCCGAGCACGTGATCGAATCCGCCCTGGTCGAAATGCACATCGATGACAGGCGTGTCCGCAATTCCGGGGATGCGATAGTCCTCCATGCCGCCGCTGAGCACGTCGCCGGTGCGGGAATCGACTTCGCGTGCCTCATAGAGCGCGTAACCGATGCCTTGAATGACGGCGCCGGCCGCCTGGCTGTGCGCCAGCGCCGGCGCCACGATCTTGCCGACCGCAATCCCGGTGTGAACGTTGACGACGCGGACATGGCCGAGCCAGGTGTCAACCTCGACCTCGATGACCTGGACCGAACTCGGCATGCCGGCGCCGATCACAAGGTTGGAGAACCGCCGCATCATCCAGCCGAAGATCCAGCCCATGAAGCCGGCTTGCTTGAGCGGCGACTCGATTCCCGGTGCCATCTGCCTGGAGTCTTCCGGCCGCACGCCGGAAGCCGAGAGGTCGGGCGACGCCGCGAGCCATTCACGCCATGGCGCGTTGGAGCCGGGGGCCGGCTGCCGTTTTGCATTTTGCTGAATCGCAGCTTTCAGCTTCTCGATCGCGAGCAGCATCGGCGGGATCACCGACGCCGTAACCCGGCTGCCGCCCGAGCCCGGCCCTTCCGGCAGTTTGGAATCGCCGATCCTGACGTCGATCTCATGCGGCTCCAGCCCGAATTCGCGCGCGACCGTATTGGCGATCACAGTGCGGGTGCCGGTGCCGATGTCCTGGGTCGCGGTGCTGGCGACGAGGCGTCCGCCCTTCACGGCGACCTCGACCTTCGAACGGGGTTGCCACAGATAAAGCCAGTAACCGGTAGCGACGCCGACGCCGCGGCGATAGCGGCCGCTCTGCGTGGCTATCGGTTTCCGGTTGCGCCAGACGTCAAGGCTTGAGGCCCAATCGTAGAGCCGCTGGCGGTTGGGGTCGGGGTCCCAGCGTTTACGCAGCGCAATCGGATCGACATTCATGCGCAGCGCGGCCTCGTCGATCGCCTGTTCCAAGGCGAAGGCCATCGGCGGTCCGCCGGGGCCGCGGAAAGGTGCGCCGGCCGGCAAATTGCTGATGACGTCGAAATCGGCGAGCTCTTTTCCTTCCGCCGGATAGATCAGGCGCGCCAGCGCGGCGATGGTGGAGTTGGTCGCCGCGCCCGTATCTGCATAAGCGGTCAGCGACAGCGCTTTCAATTCGCCCTGGTCGGACGGCAGCAGCGCGATCTTCATCTCCGCCGCGCCGGCCGATAGCCGGTGACCGAAAGCTCCTCGTGCCGGTCGTAGGCAATCCTGACCGGCGCCTTGGCTTCGCGCGCCAGTTCGATTGCGGTGGTCGTTTCCACGCCGAGGGCAGCCTTCGAACCAAAACCTCCGCCGACATGGTCGGCAATCACGCGCACCTTGTCGTGACCGAGCTTGTAGCGCTTGGCGATCAGCTCCATCAGATGAAACACCGCCTGCGTCGAGACATGCACGGTGAGCCGGTCGCCATCGAAACGCGCGACCGCCGCGTGCGGCTCGAGGCAGGCATGCTGTTGCGTGCCGGTGCGGAAGATGCCTTCCACCAGCAACGGATTGTTCGCCGCGCGCGCATCGTTGACCCAGCTCCGCACCTTTTTCGGTTTCTTGGAAAAGGCCGCCGATGGTCCGCGGACATTACCTTTCCAGGAGGCCGGCGCACCGCCGCCTTCGGAGACGTCGCCGGCCTTCTTGCGCGCGGATTTTTCGAACACCACGGGCGCATCCGCCTTGCGCGCTTCATCGAGCCCGATCGCCGATGGCAGGCGTTCGCTGCTGAGTTTGATGGCGGCGATGGCGGCCAGCGCAGTCTTGCGGTCCCCGGCCGCGACGGCGGCGATGGGTTCGCCGACGAAGCGGACGATGCGGTCGTCGCCGAGCAGCGAGATCGCTGCGCTCACGCCTGGGATCGCGCGCGCCGGCGCCAGATCGAGCTCACTGACGCGCGCATGGGCGAACGGCGAGCGCAGTATCACGCCTTCGAGCTGGCCGTCATGATGGATGTCGACGGTATACTTCGCCAATCCCGTCACCTTGTCGCGCGCTTCCATGCGCGGTGGGACGAACTCATCGCCGTCGAAACGTCCGGCACAGGCATCCGCCACGGCACGGAAGATGCCGTCATAGGCGCCGCAGCGGCAGAGATGGCCCGACAATGCGGCGCCGATTTCGTCGCGCGACGGCACGGCCGTTCCCTTTGCCGCGCGCCAACGATCGTGAAAGGCAGCCGCCTCGACGATGAAGCCCGGCGTGCAGAAGCCGCATTGCAGGGCGTCGTGCGCCATGAACGCCTTCTGTACCGGGTGCAGTTTTGCAGCGCCAATGCCTTCGATCGTCGTCACGTTCCTGTTCGCGGCCGACCCTGCCGGCATCAGGCAGCTCACGGCGGGCTCGCCTTCGACCAGCACCGTGCAGGCGCCGCAGACGCCAGCCCCGCACACGAGCTTGGTGCCGGTGAGGTCGAGCGCGTCGCGCACGACATCGACCAACAGCGCATCGGGATCGTCGGGGAGGGGAGCGAGCTTACCGTTGATCGTCATGGTGCTCATCTGCGATCTCCAGGTTTGCGGGTGGATTTCTTGACAGGTTTCTTGGCTGGTTTCGCTTTGGCCGCGCGCGGCTTGTTCGCCGGGCCGACCGCTCCGGCGATCAGCGTGCGCAGCATGATTTCCAGATCCTTCAGGAAGGCGCCGGCCGGCTGCATCGCCGGGTAGGCGGATTTGGTGCCGTTGACCGCCATCTCGATGCATCGCGCCAGATCGCGTGGCGTCATGCCGGCGTTGAGAACGAGGTCTCGTTTGCGGCAGACGCGCGTGATCGTAGCGGCGAGCTGCTCCGCATAGGCCGTGGCATATTTCTGGTAGAGGTCGCGGGCCTGCAGGAGGTGCTCGGAGAACAGCTCCTCGACATGCGGCGAGCCGTCGAGCGAAGCGGCCAACTGTCCGAGCTTGGCGGAGACGGACGCGACGACAATATCGGCGAGGCTGCCGCCGGCCTTCTCGGCTGTGCCGGCCGCCGCGATTTCGGCGGCAAGCGCCTCCTCATGCAGCCGCTCGATGACGGCGCGGAACAGCGCTTCCTTGGATTTGAAGTGATGGTAGAGCGCCTGCCGCGTCAAGCCGGCGGCGTCCGCGGCCTGCTCGATCGACGAGCGCCGGAAACCCTGCCGGCGGAACACCAGCATCGCAGCATCGAGAATGCGGGTACGCGGGCCCATTTGGCGATTTTGACAAAATAGAAAGAAATGTCAAATGACGGATTCGCGAGAAGGGATAGAAGATCGTGCCGTGCAGCAACAACGGCAGGTCCGATGTTACTGATCGGACGACACTTTATGTGTCCGGCAGTCGTACGGTTCGCTCTCACCGGCGCCGTCGATATTCACCCTGTAGTACGGTCCCATCGAGGGCGCGTTCAGAAACGCATCGAGCGTGTCCTTCGGCAGATCGCAATACTGGTGATCGGTGCGAAGAATTTGAACGAATTGGCAGTTCGAAAGCCCGGTCGTCACCACGTCATGCGTTGGAAACGAAACAGAGCGGCAAGCTCAGTCAGCTCCCTCCCCCCTTGCGGGGGAGGGCGGGGGAGAGGGGTGGCGGCAACGGCGGTGCTCGCGGCTTACCCCTCTCCCTAGAGGGAACGCAGCTCGTTCTTAGCAAGCTTCGCGGTACAAACTCAGGTCTTGCATTCGCCCGATGTCATTCGGGAGACCTCGGGTGGCTCACGCATGTGATCCTGCTGCGAGGTGTCTCTCTGTTTGACTGTGTTGATCTGTGCGATCGTACTCGCGCGAAATCATGGGTCGCGCGCCATTACAACTGTCGTGTGGTTCGCTTAGACCAATACTAGTTTCTAATTTTCTGTTTGATGGCCGCCGCTCGAACCTGTTTGGAGCAATACTAATTCTAAACGCGTGATTGACGCGCGCTGTATCCTTTACGCACTTCATCGCAGTGATCGAGCTTGTTACTGGTCCCGCGCAAAGCGATGAGGACTGGAAATGACTGCAAGTTTGAAGACCGCGGGATGGCTCGGCGCCGCGCTGCCGATGCTCGCCGCGATGATCGACGTAACGCCGGCGGAAGCTCAATCGTCCACGCGCGAATTGCCGGCTGTCGTCGTCGACCAGCCCTCACGTCCGCAGGCCGCGCGGTCGCGTCCCGCATCCAGACGGCAGGCCGCGTCGGCGTCGAGCCGTCGCGCGGCCCAGCGCGGGGCGGTGA
>NZ_LLXX01000088.1 GCF_001440405.1 Bradyrhizobium valentinum | reverse complement strand
CGATCTCACTCAAAAAGCTCTTGTGCCACGGGGGCCGTCCACATATGGGTCCCTGCGTTCGCAGGGACGACATGGTCGTTTGGAGCAGCCAGCGGAGGTCACACTACTACTGCACACTCAGCGCCACGAAGCGCAATTCGCCTTCGCCGTTCGACACCAGCATCAGCACCGACTTCTTGCCGTCCTTCTTGAGCTGATCGACGCGCTTCTTGATGTCGGCGGCGTTGCTCACCGCTTCCTGCGCCACCTCGACGATGACGTCGCCGGCGGAGAGCCGCTTTTCGGCGGCGTCGGAGGAGCCGTCGACACCGGTGATGATCACGCCCTTGACGCTGTCCTTGATCTTGTACCTCGTACGCAGGTCCTTGCTCAGCGCGGCGAGATCGAGGCCGAGCGCCTTTTGCGTCACCGGCTTCTCGACCGGGTCTTCCTTGGTCTTGGCAGCGGCCTGCTGCACCTTTTCGGTATCCTCGAGGCGGCCGAGCGTGACCTTGCGGCTTTCCTCGTTGCCCTTGCGGATAATCACGACGTCGACTTCCTTGCCGACCGCAGTGTCGGCAACCGCGCGCGAGAGGTCCTTCGGATCCTTGACGTCCTTGCCGTCGAATTTGACGACGACGTCGCCGGGCTCGATGCCGGCCGGCTTGGCCGGCCCCTTGTCGTCGATACCGGCGACCAGCGCACCGCGGGCGGGCTTGATGTTGAGGCTTTCAGCGATCTCCTCGGTGACCTGCTGGATCCGCACGCCGAGCCAGCCACGGCGCAATTCGCCGAACTGCTGGAGCTGATCGACCACGCGGGCCACCGTCTTCGACGGCACCGCGAAACCGAGGCCGATCGAACCGCCGGTGGGCGAGATGATCAGCGTGTTGACGCCCACCACCTCGCCTTCGAGGTTGAACAGCGGACCGCCGGAATTGCCGCGGTTGATGGATGCATCGGTCTGGATGTAGCTGTCGTACGGCCCCTGGCTGATGTCGCGGTTCCGCGCCGACACGATGCCGGCCGTCACCGAGCCGCCGAGGCTGAACGGGTTGCCGATCGCGATCACCCATTCGCCGAGCCGCAGCTTGTCGGAATCGCCGAACTTAACGGCGACCAGCGGCTTCACCGGCTTGAACTTCAAGACCGCAATGTCGGTCTTCTTGTCGACGCCGACCAGCTCGGCCTTGATCTTGGTGCCGTCGTTCATGATCACGTTGATCTCGTCGGCATCCGCGATGACGTGATTGTTGGTGACGACGACACCGGCGGCATCGATGATGAAACCGGAGCCGAGCGAATTGGTTTTGCGCGGCGGCTGCATTTCGCCGCTCTTGTCGCCGCCCTTGGGCGCACCGCCGCGGCGGTTCTTGAAGAAGTCGTCGAAGAACTCCTCGAACGGCGAGCCCGGTGGCAATTGCGGCATCGCGTCCCTGCCGCCGCCCTTGACCTCCACGCTCTGCGAGGTCGAAATGTTGACGACGGAGTCGATTACCTTCTCGGCAATGTCGGCGATGCCGTCGGGCCCGCGCGCGCTCGCCGGCATCGAGGCCAGCAAGCTGGCGGCACTGAGCGAGATCGCAATCCCCATCAGGCGCAGGCGGCGGCTCAAGGCGGGTGCGGTCATGTCGGCTTGTCTCCAAGGGGGTCGGATTCGGGTCCACAGTGCGCCCGAACGGGTCCGAGGCGCAAGCATCTGCGCTGGATATTCCGGCGAAAAACCGGCTCCAGGCGGCTCACGATTTCGTTGACGCCACAGCAATTTGCGGCCGTTTATTGCCGTCATTCCAGGGCGCTAAGCGAACTGAACTAAGATGTGCAATTGCACATCTGAGAATCCCAAGATTCCCCGATGCGCAATTACGCATCTGAGGCCTGATCCTCCGGACCATCCCGCAAATGACGGTGAATGCCTACCGCCGCACGAACCAGATCAGGAGCAGACCCACGACCGCCGAGACGATGCCGACGATCCGCAGGATATTGTCCGGCGTCGCCAGCGCGCTCTTCATCGCCCGGCGCATCCAGGCCGGGCTGGCGGCGAACATTAGGCCTTCGAGCACAAAGAGAATGCCCACACCGATGAGGAAGTCGGCGAACGCTATGGACCTCATCAGATGGCAACCCCCCGCTATTCTAGCGCCTTTTTTGCTTTGTACCGGCGAAGCGGAACCCGCTTCGCCGTAACTCGCGTATCCGACCCGAGGTTTAAGGCTTCGGTGCCGCAGCCGCAGCCGCTGGCGGATGGCCGGACGGATTGGCAAAGAAGCGGAAGAACTCGGAATCAGGGCGCAGCAGGAAACGGGTGTCGTTAGAGCGGAGCCCGGTCTCATAGGCCGACATCGAACGATAGAAAGCGAAGAAGTCCGCATCCCTGCCATAGGCCTCGGCGAACAGCCGGTTGCGTTCTGCATCGCCCACGCCGCGCGTCTGCTCGGCGGTCGAATTGGCCTCCGCGATGATGACGGTGGCCTCGCGATCAGCCTTGGAGCGGATCTCCTGCGACTTCTGGCCGCCCTGGGCGCGGAACTCCGCCGCTTCGCGCTGCCGTTCGGTCTGCATGCGCTGATAGACCGCCTGGCTGTTGGCCTCCGGCAGATCGGCGCGGCGGATACGCACGTCGACCACCTGGATGCCGTACTGGTCGGCCTCCCTGTCGAGTTGCTCGCGGATGCGCGTCATCAGGCCCTCGCGTTCGTCGCGCACCACATTGATGAAGTTGACCTCGCCCAGCACGCGGCGCAATGCCGCGTTCAACAGCGTGGTGAGCTGGATGTTGGCGGCCTGGATCGAGCCGATGCTCTGATAGAAGCGCAGCGGGTTCTTGATCCGGTAGCGGGCGAAGGCGTCGACGACGAGCCGCTTCTGGTCGGAAGCGATGACTTCCTGCGACGGATTTTCCAGATCGAGGATGCGCTTGTCGATGCTGATGACGGTGTCGATGAACGGCGCCTTGAAGTTCAGGCCGGGCTCGGACACGACGTCGACCGGCCGGCCGAGCCGGACCACGAGCGCCTGTTCGGTCTGTGACACCGTGAAGATCGAGCTGTAGCCCACGATCACCACGAGTAACAGCAGGATCAGCGTGGCAATACCTGCAACCGGAGACCTCATCGCGTGCCTCCCTGCTGCTGCTGACCGGCCGTCGGCGGCGGGCGCCGCGGCGTCAATTCGCTGAGCGGCAGATAAGGCACGATGCTCTGTGCCGAGTTGCCGCCGTCATAGACCAGTTTCTCGGACCCGCCGAGAATTCGTTCCATCGTCTCCAGATAAATTCGCTGCCGCGTCACTTCCTTGGCCTTGTTGTATTCCTCGAACACCTTCGTGAAGCGCGCGCTCTGGCCCTTGGCCTCGGCGATCGCCTGTTCCCTGTAGCCTTCGGCGACCTGCAGGATCTGCGCAGCGCGGCCGCGGGCGTCGGGGATGACGCGGTTGGCATAGGTCTGCGCCTCGTTCTGCAGCCGCTCGAAGTCGGCGCGCGCGGCCTGCACGTCGCGGAACGAATCGATGACCTGCGCCGGCGGGTCGACCTTCTGCATTTGCACCTGCGTGATCTGGACCCCGGAGCCGTAGCTGTCGAGCGTCCGCTGCATCAGTTCCTGCACGCCCTGCTCGTTCGTGGTCCGGGCGCCGGTGAGGATCGGCTGAATCAGAGACCGCCCGATCACTTCGCGCATCGCGCTTTCGGCCACCGCCTTCACGGTGCCTTCAGGGTTCTGGATGTTGAAGAGGTAGTTGCCGACGCCGTCGGGCTTGATCCGCCAAAGCACCGTGAAGTCGACGTCGACGATGTTTTCGTCGCCGGTCAGCATCAGGCTTTCTTCCGGCACGTCCCTCATGGTGCGGCCGCGCCGCGCCGGATCGTCGATCAGCGACATCCCGATCGAGATCGTAGAGACGCGCAGTGCCTTCGGCAGCAGCACGGTCTCGATCGGATAGGGCAGATGATAGTTCAGACCGGGTTGCACGGTGCGAACATGCTTGCCGAAGCGCAGCACGACGCCGAGCTCTTCCGACTGCACGCGGAAGAATCCGGACAAGCCCCAGATCGCCAGCGCGCCGGCCAGCACCAACGCAATGCCCATACCGCTGAAATGTCCGCCCGGCAGAAGCTGCTGCAGCTTGTCCTGGCCGCGCCGCAGCAGATCCTCGAGATCGGGCGGCCTCGGCCCGGTCGATTGCGGACCCGAACCCCACGGTCCCTTCGGACCTGAGCCCCATGGGCCCCCGCCTTGATTCTTCCACGGCATATTGAACTCTCCTCCGCGGGGGCCCGGGTCCGCCTGTTTGGGCAGGATGCCCGGCCTCGCATATCCGCCCGGCTTTATAGGGGACCGACCGGGCCCTTACAACGCAAGCTTACCTCTCCGAGCAGCTATGCTTGAGGCCATAATTGTCAATGCAAACATTGGTTAGTGAGGTTAACGCTGTTTGCACCGGCGAAATGTCACATAGGAGAAATCGGCGCTGTCGTCCGGACCGGCCGGATTCCGCACGCGCGCCACCTCTTCCCATGCGGTTGGATCCACTGCCGGGAAACGCGTGTCGCCGTCGGGCCGGGCATGTACCTCGGTAATCTCCAGGCGATCGGCGCTGTCCATCCATTGCGCGTAGATTTCCGCGCCGCCGATCACAGCGATCTCAGTGGCGAAACGTCGCAGCGCATCGCCGGTGGCGATCGCCTTCGCGTCGGTCAAGGATCGGGTAACCACCACGCCATCGGCGCGATAGCCGGCGTCGCGGGTGACGACGATGTTGGTCCGCCCGGGAAGCGGCCGGCCGATCGAGACGAAGGTCTTGCGCCCCATCACCACGGGCTTGCCCGTTGTCAGCGCCTTGAACCGCGCCATGTCGGATTTCAGCCGCCACGGAATGGCGCCACCTGCCCCGATCACACCGTTCTCGGCCACTGCAACGATGAGAACGATTTCCATTACCGCGTCCCTTGCGCCAGCGCCGTCAGCGCCGGACCGCCGACCCGGCAAATCGTCCACTCGTCCATCAGTTCGGCGCCGAGCGATTTGTAGAACGCGATCGACGGCGTGTTCCAGTCCAGCACCGACCATTGCAGACGCGACCAGCCATTCGCCACGCATTCTTTGGCGAGATGCACCAGCAGCGCCTTGCCGATGCCCTTGCCGCGCAGCGCCGGACGGACGAACAGATCTTCCAGGTAGATTCCGGAGCGGCCGCTGAAGGTCGAGAAATTGACGAACCAGACCGCAAAGCCGGCGGGAACGCCGTCCCACTCGGCGATCTCACAGAACAGTCGCGGGTTGGCTCCAAACAGCGCCGCGTCGATGTCGGCCTCGGTCGCCTCCATTTCGTGGAGCAGCTTTTCGTACTCGGCGAGTTCGCGAACGAAAGACAGGACAAGTCCCGCTTCGCCCGGGCGCGCGCGGCGGATCGTGAGGGACATCAAGCGCTCACACGGCGGCTCATACAGCAACTTCGGCCTTGATATGCGGGTGCGGATCGTAGCCTTCGAGCGCAAAATCCTCGTAACGGAACGCGAAGATATCCTTCACTTCCGGATTGATCTTCATGACCGGCAGCTGCCTGGTCGGCCGCGTCAGTTGCAGCCGCGCCTGTTCGAGGTGATTGGAGTAAAGATGCGCGTCGCCGAGCGAATGCACGAAATCGCCTGGCTTCAACCCCGTCACCTGCGCGACCATCATGGTCAGCAACGAATAGGAAGCGATGTTGAAGGGCACGCCGAGGAACACGTCAGCCGAGCGCTGATAGAGCTGGCAGGAGAGCTTGCCGTTGGCGACGTAGAACTGAAACAGGCAGTGACAGGGCGGCAGCGCCATCTTGTCGACGTCGGCCGGATTCCAGGCGCTGACGATCAGCCGTCGCGAATCCGGGTTGCGCCTGATCATCTCGACGACGTTGGAAATCTGATCGATGCTGCGCCCGTCCGGCGCCGGCCATGACCGCCATTGCGACCCGTACACCGGGCCCAGATCGCCGTTGGCGTCGGCCCATTCATCCCAGATCGAAACGCCGTGGTCCTTGAGATATTTGATGTTGGTGTCGCCGGCGAGGAACCACAGCAATTCGTGCACGATCGCTTTCAGCGGCAACCGCTTGGTGGTCAGCATCGGAAATCCGGCCGACAGGTTGAACCGCATCTGGTGACCGAAGATCGACAACGTGCCGGTGCCGGTGCGGTCGTGTTTCTCCGCGCCGTCGCTGAGAATACGTTCGAGCAGGTCGTGATACTGGTTCATGGCTGGTGCTTCAGACCTTTTCGGGACGGCGAAATTAGCGGCCGGGACATCCGATCGACACGCCGATTCGGCTTCGCACACCGATTATACCCGGAAAAATGATCATCCCTCGCGCAAACGACAAGGGGCGGAACCCGCGTCCCGCCCCTCGCCATCGTCTTGATTACGTGGATTAATTCACCGCCTTGAGCACCGGCGTCCACTTCGCGATCTCGTTCTTCACCAAGGTTCCGAGCGCAGCCGGAGTGCGGTCTGCGGCAGCCGGGATGACGCTGCCGAGATCGAGCAGACGCTTCCGCACGCCCTCGTCATCCAGCGCCTTGACGACCGCACCGTTCAATTTGGCGACGACATCTGGAGGCGTCCCCTTCGGTGCAAAAATCGCGTTCCACGCCTGGGCCTGGAAGGCCGGCAAGCCGGCCTCGGTGGTGGTCGGAACATTGGGCAAGGACGGATTGCGCTCGGCCGTCGCAACCGCATACGCCTTGATCGTGCCGCCGTTGACCTGCGGTACCGCGTTGACGATCTGGTCGCACATGTAATCGACCTGCCCGCCCACCAGCGCGTTCATCGCAGGACCGGTGCCGTTGAAGGGAACACCGATCGGCTTGACTCCCATGATCGAGTTCAACAATTCGCACGACACATTCGAGACAGAACCTACGCCGGCGTGCGCCGCGTTGACCTTGGATTCATTCGCTTTCACATAGGTGATGAATTCCTTGAGGTCCTTCGGCGGGAAATCCTTCCGCGCCAGGATCAGGATCGGGGTGCCGGCGAGCAGGCCTACTGGCTCGAAATCCTTCTCGGGATGATAGGCCAGCTTGGGATAAAGCGGCACGGAAGCCGCATGCGTTCCCATATGCCCGGTGATCAACGTATAGCCGTCATTGGCAGCCTTCGAGGCGCGCGTTGTGGCGGTGGTGCCGCCGGCGCCTACGACGTTCTCGACGATGATGGATTGACCGAGCGTCTGCGCCATATGGCCGGTGACGATGCGCGCGATGACATCGGTCGGTCCTCCCGCCGCGAACGGCACAATCATGGTGATGCTGCGTGTCGGATAGGCTTGAGCCTGCGCCTGTGCAGAGAGAAACCCCAGTCCGGCAAGCGCGGCCAAGCCAGCGCTCGCAAGCGAGCGACCGTACCAGTTCATTTTGATCTCCTCCCGAAATCGTTTGTTAATGCCGAACTTACCTGCCGGCATTTTCCATGGCATAGAAAATTAGCCCGAAGTCGACCAGACTTCGGGCTGCGGCGCACCGACGCAGGGTCAGTTCTCCGATTCCACAAACACCTCGTCGCGCTTCTTGCGCAGCGATGGCAGCACCGCAAGGATGAGCAACGCGGCGGCAATCGCCATCAGCACTGCCGACAATGGACGCGTCAGGAAGACCGACCAATCACCGCGCGAGATCAGAAGCGCCCGACGCAGGTTTTCTTCCATCAGTGGCCCGAGCACCATCCCGAGCAGCAACGGGGCCGGCTCGAAATCGTGCTTGATCAGCCAGTAGCCGATCAGCCCGAACGCACCTGCGATCATGACGTCGGTGGGTGCGTTGTTCACGGAGTAGATGCCGATACAGCAGAAAACCACGATCGAAGGGAACATCAACCGGTAAGGCACTCGCAACAGCCGCACCCAAATGCCCACCAAAGGCAGGTTGATGATCAGCAGCATCAGGTTGCCGACCCACATCGAGGCAATCATGCCCCACACCAGCTCCGGTTGTTTCTGCATCACCTGGGGACCGGGCACGATGCCGTGAATCGTCATCGCGCCGACCATCAGCGCCATCACCGCGTTCGGCGGAATGCCAAGCGTCAGCAATGGAATGAACGAAGTCTGGGCGGCGGCGTTGTTGGCACTCTCGGGGGCTGCGACGCCCCGGATTTCACCATGGCCAAACCGCGACGGGTCTTTCGCGACTTTCTTCTCGAGCGTGTATGCGGCGAACGATGCGATTACGGCGCCGCCGCCCGGTAGAATGCCGAGGATCGATCCGAGCACGGTGCCGCGCAGGATCGCGGGGGTCGTTTCCTTGAGATCCTGCCGCGTCGGCATCAGTCCCGAAACCTTCTCCTGAACCAACTTGCGATCGGTTTCACCGCCGGCATCGAGATTGCGAATGATTTCCGCAAAGCCGAATAGTCCCATCGCCAGCGTGGCAAAACCAAGACCGTCAGCCAGTTCGGGAATGTTGAAGGCCATGCGCGAGGCGCCAGTCTCGATGTCGGACCCGACCATGGAAAGCAGCAGGCCCATCACGATCATTGCGATCGCCTTCAGCACCGAGCCTTTCGCGAGCACAACCGCGAAGATCAGACCGAGCACCATGAGCGAGAAGTATTCTGCAGGACCGAACGCCAGCGCAATCTTGGTCAGCGGCGCGCCCAGCAGGGCAATCAGCACGGTCGCGACACAACCGGCGAAGAACGATCCGATCGCGGCGATCGCGAGCGCCGGACCGGCGCGGCCTCTCTTCGCCATCTGGAAGCCGTCGAGCGCGGTGACCACGGAACCGGCCTCACCTGGAATGTTGACCAGGATCGACGTGGTCGAGCCACCATACTGCGCACCATAATAGATGCCGGCCAGCATGATCAGCGCGCCGACCGGGGGCAGGCCAAAGGTGATCGGCAGCAGCATGGCCACCGTGGCGATGGTGCCGATGCCCGGCAGCACGCCGACCAGCGTGCCGACCAGCGCACCGATCAGGCACAGCAGAATATTGACCGGGATCGGAATGGAGGCGCCGCCAAGAAAGGCGGGTGTCCACTGCACGAACTGGAAAACGACGCCGAAGCCGAGTCCAAGATTTGAAAAGATATCTCCCATCACGCCCTCACCGGATCATGAACGTCGGCAGGAGCTGCAAAGGCAGGCCGAGCGCATATGGAAACAACAGGGCGCAAAACGCCGTCAGGCAGACGGCAACGATCAGCGTCTCCGTCCACCGGGTTTCCGGTGACCCGCATGCCGCGATCAAGAAGGCGGCCATGGCGGCAAAGATCATCCCCATGGACCGGATCGTGAAGGCAAACGTCAAAATCGCGATCGTCACGAAAAACGGTCCCCGCCAATGGTATTTCGCAAGGTGGGGACCTTCGGTGACAACGCCGACGACAGTGATGAGAGCGCCCAGACCCAGCAGCAAAAATCCGAACATCCGCGGCGCGGTGCCGGCGCCGAACGAAAATCCGCGCATGCCCTGCAGGTCGCTCGATGCCCAAAGGGCGAACACGGCAATCGCCATCAAGGCAATTCCGCCGACAAATTCCTGCGGGTTGCGAACCCATTTCGGCATAATGGATTTGACCGGCGCATGGCCCGGCGAAGCGTTCATGGATATCTCCTCCCCAAGACAGGCTTCTCGCCCGTTCGCTTGGCTAACCTGGATGCTTGTCCCGGAAACTTGCTAGCGATTTTCCTCAGACAACGCCAGCAAAACCCAAAGCGCCTCCGAGCCGGATGGCAAATGAAGTGGCAAAGCTGCAATCAGCCAGCCAAGGGGCCGCAGATCGCAACCTTTGCGATTGTAGCGCCGCAAATACGCGAGCGATCGGCCGATCAGCAGCGCGAGCCAGGCGTCCACGCCGGTGAAAATTTTTGCCGCGCCGGGACGCGCGATCGGCACCCCGAGCATTTCGGGAATTGTCGAATTCGTGGCGAAACCGCAACTGAGCGACATCAAACCGAAAGCCCCGGACCCGTGTTCCCCTCCCGTTCAGCGCCTTCGGCCCTATTTTTCTCCAGACTTGCACCCTATATTGGGGATGCCGGTTCGCCGGCTATGGAAATAAATGACCGTCGCAATAAGCCATTCGGACCCGGGGGCAGTACCCGGCGCCTCCACCAAAGCCCACTCCCCGGAGGATGGGTTTCGGCGGGGGCGAACCAGGATCGACGAGGGTGTAAAGGGCGAGTTTTTTCCCGGTATGGTTCCGCCGTTATCGGGCTATGCAATAGTTGCAAACGACAACTATGCTCCGGTTGCTCAGGCTGCGTAACGCAGTTTGAAAGACCAATCTAAAGTCCTGGCGGGTTAAGCTCCGCTAGGCGGGGTCCGGAGGCACCTGGCAACAGAAGCCTCCACTTTATTCTTTTCATGTCCGGGCCGAGAGCCGCTCCGCAGCAAATTCGCTTCGTCACGACTGCTGACCTGCGGCTCCCGCCGGAGTAGCATGTGGGCAAAGGGGCGAGTCGGGAGACCGGCGGCCATCCAACGTAACAGGACGACCATGGCGACCGATCATATCCGTTATGACGTGCTGGCGCGCGACGCGCTGCGCGGGGTGCTGCGCCGCGTGCTGGCCGACGCCGCCGAACACGGCCTGCCCGGCGAGCATCACTTCTTCATCACCTTCCTCTCCACCGCCGACGGCGTGAAGCTGTCGCCACGGCTCCTGGCGCAATATCCGGAAGAGATGACGATCATCCTGCAGCACCAGTTCTGGGATCTGGTGGTGACGGAGGATCGTTTCGAGGTCGGCCTGTCGTTCGGCGGCATACCCGAGCGGCTGGTGGTGCCGTTTGCGGCGATCAAGAGCTTCCTCGATCCTTCGGTGCAGTTCGGTCTGCAATTCGAACCGTCGGAAGCCATCGCAGAGGCATCGGAAGCCGTGGCGGAGGCACCTGCAGCGAAGTTGCCGGCAGTCCCCGCTCCGTCCGCCCTGCCCGTTGCCGCGCCGGAGCCCGCCGCGGAAAGCGAACCGGGGAAGACGAGCGAAGGCGCGGAAGTGGTGCGGCTGGATCGCTTTCGTAAGAAATAATCTACGCGCGGGAAAAACCGCGACGCTGTAATGTACACGTTCCGCCATCTCACGGCGCAACGGACATTACGTATGGCTCGATCAGCAACATCCGGAAACAGATCTACCCGCAGCGAGACCGACAGCTTCGGTCCGATCGACGTTCCCGCCGACCGCTATTGGGGCGCGCAGACCGAACGCTCGCGGCAGAATTTCAAGATCGGCCAGGACCGCATGCCGATCGCGATCGTCCATGCGCTCGGCCTCGTCAAGCTCGCCGCCGCCCAAACCAACCAGGAACTTGGATTGCTTGATGCGCGTCGCGCCGGCGCCATCGTCCGCGCCGCAAGCGAGGTGATCGAAGGCAGGCTCGACGATCACTTTCCTCTGGTCGTCTGGCAGACCGGCTCCGGCACCCAGAGCAACATGAACCTCAATGAGGTGATCGCCAACCGCGCCAACGAGTTGCTGGGCGGCAAACTCGGCGCCAAGGCGCCGGTTCACCCCAACGATCACGTCAACATGAGTCAGTCGTCGAACGATTCATTTCCGACGGCGATGCATATCGCCGCCGCGGAACGCATCGTCGCCGACCTGATTCCGGCGCTCAGCGAACTGCATCGCGAATTACGAAAGAAGGAAAAGGCGTTCGCCAAGATCGTCAAGATCGGGCGAACCCATACGCAGGACGCGACGCCGCTGACGCTCGGACAGGAATTCTCGGGCTACGCCGCGCAGATCGAGAGCGGCATCGCGCGCCTGCGCATCGCGGTGAAGGATTTGTTCCCGCTGGCGCAGGGCGGAACTGCCGTCGGCACCGGCCTCAACTCGAAACCGAGATTTGCGAAACTGTTCGCCAGGCATGTCGCGAAAATCACAAAACTGCCTTTCACCAGCGCGCCCAACAAATTCGAGGCGCTGGCTTCCAACGACGCCTATGTCATGGTGCATGGCGCGATCAATTCGGTGGCGACCGGCCTATTCAAGATCGCCAACGACATTCGCCTGCTGGGCTCGGGCCCGCGTTCCGGACTCGGCGAGTTGATCCTGCCGGAAAACGAACCGGGCTCATCGATCATGCCCGGCAAGGTCAATCCGACCCAGTGCGAAGCGATGACCATGGTCTGCTGTCAGGTCTTCGGCAACCAGACAACCATCACCGTTGCCGGGAGCCAGGGACATTTCGAACTGAATGTTTACAAACCCGTTCTGGCATATTGTATGATAAATTCCATTCAACTGCTGTCGGACGCGGCGCGCTCGTTCACCGAACATTGCGTGGTGGGCATACGCGCCGACGAAAAGCGAATCCGCGATTTGATGGAGCGCTCGCTGATGCTGGTCACCGCGCTGGCTCCCAAGATCGGATACGATAACGCGGCGAAGGTCGCCAAATCCGCGCACGCGCGCGGAACAACATTGAAGGAAGAGGCGATGCGCCTCGGCTTTGTGAACGACGCCGAATTCGAACGCCTGGTGCAGCCGGACAAAATGACACACCCGGGCTGATCGCCATAGCCGTCCCCGGGAAACTACGGTGAGAGATATAATTTATTGCATCAGACCTAAAGAATGAAGTGGATCATCTATCGCCGTTGCGTTGACGCATGGTAGTAGCAGGAATTATTCGGTTTTCGCAGGGCGGAATATATTTTTTGATGCTATTAGTGACCGTTACACGGGGATTCCGAATGACGATCCAATTTGCTTGCGCACGATGTGACGACGTTTTTCCCAGCAATGAATTATCATGCCTTCGAGTCGCCGGCTGATGGAGGCGAACATGGCAGACGTGATCAATCTGAAGCGATTCAAGAAGCGTAACGAACGGGAACAAGCGGCAAGACAAGCCGATGCCAACCGCGCGCGGTTTGGCCGGACCAAGGTCGAACGCGCGCTCGACGAACGTCGCAAGGATCGCGCCGGCGATCTTTTGGACCAGCACAAGCTCGATGACGGAGACGCGTCATGAAGTCACCCGTCGTCAAACGCTCCATCGTGGTCGCCGGCCACAAGACCAGCGTCAGCCTCGAAGAAGCCTTCTGGAACGGCATGAAGGAAATCTCGGGCATGCGGAACATGACTTTGTCCGAGCTGGTCGGCGAGATCGACAGCAATCGTCAGCAGGGTAATCTGTCCTCGGCGATACGTCTTTTCGTGCTCGACTACTTCCGCACCCGCGCCATGCCCGCCGCCGCGCCGGATGCTCCGCGGCCGCAGGCTTAGGCTTCGCTTCAGAGCGAGCGCGTCGGAAAGCGCGCCCGCCCCTGTCACATCGCAACCTCAGTAAACAAGCCCGGTGCCGGGCGGTTTTTCGAGCGCCGCGGCCAACGACCGATACTCCTCGCATCCCGTGCCGCAAATCGCTGCGATCCGGGTCAGATGATAGGATGCCTGGTCGCGATTGCCCTGCTCGATCTGCCACAGGCCGTAGTACTGCCACGTCAGAACGTGGTTGGGGTCCGCCTTCAGCGCGCGCTCGTACCAGGCTTGCGACAGCTTGTAATCGCCGAGCTTGCGATAGGAATAGCCGATCAGATTGGCGACGCCGGCGTTGTCGTCGCGGCCGAGCGCCTTGAGTTGTTCGATGGCCGCAGCATAGTCATTGCGTTGATAGATCGTCGCATGAGCGGCACGGTATCTCTGCCTGAAGTCAGCATCGTCTGCGCTCGACTGCTTGGTCGACTTCTTCTTGGATTTGGACGTCGATTTGGGCGCGGATCTGCTGTCCGGCGGCGGCGGAGCGGCCGAAGGCGGGTCGCCGCCACCTCCCGCGGCAAAGGCCGGAACGGATGGAGGCGAAGCGATCAGAGCCATTGAAAACAATGCCAGCGTTGCGAGCTTGATTGCGGATTTCATCATGCGAACCTCCGATTTTCCTGCGTGGCGAAGCCATGTCCAGCCGGAGGTACAGACCCCGCCGCAAGGGAAGTATTCCGGCGGATCACGCGCAAACATGCGCCTTGCGGCATGCTGGACGGATGACCGCAATCCGTATCTAATTGATAATCGTTGCAGTTCCCGTCAAACCGCAGGCGGGAACCCCGACAACGACCGACTGAAGAAGACCCGTCACAGAGAAATCCTGGAGAGAGCAATGGACATCGCAAAGCTGACCGCGCCCTGCGACCTCAGTCCATTTTCGGAAGCTCTCCATGCCTGCCTTTCTCGTTCTGGATTCCATCTCCCTCGTCACGCCTGACGGCCGCCCCCTGTTCGACGGATTGACGCTCGCCATGGGGCGCGAGCGCACCGGACTTGTCGGCCGCAACGGCTGCGGCAAATCTACATTGCTTCGGCTGATCGCGGGCGAAATCAAACCTGCAGGCGGATCGCTCCAACGCATCGGTTCGATCGGCATGCTCACGCAACTGACCGACGAACGGCTGACGGCCACTGAGGCGCTCGGCGTCGCCGGCGATCTTGCCCGCCTGCGCCGGCTCGAACGCGGCGAAGGATCGCTTGATGATGCGACGGAGGCGGATTGGACGCTGGAAACCAGGATACAGACGGCGCTGATCGAAGCCGGACTGCCGTCGTTGCCACTGCATCGGCCGATCGTCTCCTTAAGCGGCGGCGAACGAACGCGCCTCGCGCTGGCACGCCTGCTGATCGCGGCGCCGGATCTGCTGCTGCTGGACGAGCCCACCAACAATCTCGACTCCTGCGGCCGGCAGGCGGTGGCGCAGTTGCTCGAACGCTGGCAGGGCGGCGTCCTCGTCGCCAGCCACGACCGCGCGCTGCTGGAACGCGTTGATCGTATCGTCGAACTGACGCCGATCGGCATCACCACATTCGGCGGCGGTTGGTCGGCCTTTGCCGAAGCACGCGAGGTCGCCCGCGCCCGCGCCGCTGATGACCTCGACCGCGCCTCGGACGCGCTGCGCAATACCGAACGCGCCCTGCAGAAGGCGCGGGAAAAGAAGGCGCGCCGCGACAAGGCCGGCCGCGCCTGGCGCGCCAAGGGCATCGAGGACAAGATGTTCATGGACCGCGAGAAGGAGCGCGCCGAGAACAGCGCCGCGCGCGAAAGCCAGCTAGCAGGCCGGCTGCTCGGCGAGCGCGCCGAGGCGCTCGAAATGGCCAGGGCTCAGGTCGAGGTCCTGACGCCGCTTTCGATCGATCTGCCGTGCACCCATCTGCCCGGCAGCCGCGAACTCATCGCGTTGAAGGACGTGGTGATGGCCTTCGGGGAGCGCCATCTGTTCGGACCGCTGTCATTCGACGTTCGCGGACCCGAGCGGATCGCCATCCGCGGCGCCAACGGCAGCGGTAAGACCACCTTGTTCCGCCTGCTCACCGGTGAATTGAACCCTGCGAGCGGCGACATCAGCCGTCTCACCGACCGCGTTGCCGTGCTCGATCAGCATATCGGCCTGCTCGATCCTGGGCTAAGCATTCTCGACAATCTGCGTCGGCTGAATCCGGAGCTCTCGGCCAACGAGGCTCACGCTGCGCTGGCGCGGTTTGCGTTCCGTAACCGGGCGGCGCTGCAGGTCACGGCTACGCTCAGCGGCGGCGAGCGGCTGCGCGCGGGCCTGGCGTGCGTCTTCGCGCGCCCGCAACCGCCCTGCCTCCTCCTGCTGGACGAGCCGACCAACCATCTCGATCTCGCCTCGATCGCGGAATTGGAAAATGCGCTGAAAGGATTCGACGGTGCGTTGATCGTCGTTAGCCACGACGAGGCGTTTTTGCGCGCGATCGGGATCGCGCGGCAGATCGTGCTTGGTTAGTTGGAACGCTGCGGTGGATTGGCGACCTGCGGCGTCAGCGCCAGCGGCGGACGCAGCTTCTGCTTGGCAGCGCCCGGTGCGGGCCTCACGTCGATCGGCGGCGGCAGCGGCGCGACC
>NZ_LLXX01000087.1 GCF_001440405.1 Bradyrhizobium valentinum | reverse complement strand
TTCCCCTTGACAACCATATCCCCATACAAGCCCGGATGGAGCGAAGCGCAATCCGGTGATCTCGCAGCCGGATAAACCAAACCGGCCCCGGATTTCGCTGCGCTCCATCCAGGCTACGGCCACGACAACGCCTACGCCCCAAAACTCTTCGGCGAACCGGCAACCGGCGTGCTGCCGCCGCTGGCGACCTTCATCACCGCGAGGCCCCGCTCATTGGTGCCGTCGGAGCGGAAACGGAACAGCCCGTCGATTCCCGCGAAGCCCGACGGGTTGGTCAGCGTCTCCGCCGCAAAGCGTTGGCCGCCCTGCTGCTTCGACAACGCGGCGACGAGGGCAACCGCGTCATAAGCGAGCGTTGCGGTGCGCACCGGGTCTGCGCCGTATTTGGCGCGGTAGCGGCCGGAGAAGGCACGGAAGCCAGAGGGATCCGGCGCGGCATAGAGCCCGCCCTGCAGCGTGGCGCTCGCATAGACGCGCGGATTGTCCCAAAGCCCGGTGCCGAGCAACTGGATGTTGCGCAAATTCGCACCCGAGGCGGTCAAGGCATCCGCCGCCGCCACGACGGATTCGCCGTCGTCGGCGATGAACAGCGCGTCTGCCGAGCCCAGCGATTGCGCCACCGCCCGCGCCGCCGCGGAACGATCGCTGGCGTATTTCTCGAAGGCGACGATGCGTCCCTTGCGGCCGACCGCCTGCTTGAATGCCGCCTCCACCACATTGCCATAAGCATTGTCCGGCAATAGCGCCGCGAAAGACTTCTTTCCGATGCCGGCGGAATAATCGACGATCCGGTTAACGTCGGATTCGGGCAGAAAACTCAGGAGATAAACACCGCGTCCGGCCACGCTTGAGTCGGTCGAGAACGCGATCACCGAAATGCCGCGCGCGCGCGTGAGCTGCGCGACCGTCGGCACCGAGCCCGCGAACAGCGGGCCGAGGATGATCTCTGCGCCTTCGCCGAGCGCCTGCTGGGTGACCTGCTGCGCGCTTTGGGGGCTGCCGCCGTCATCCTTGATCAGAAGCTGGATGTTCGGATTCTGGAATTCCGCCAGCGCCATCTCGGCCGCGTTCTTCATCGATTGCGCGGCGACGCCGGCATTGCCGGCGGCCGAGAGCGGCAGGATCAGGCCGACCTTGACCTGCCCGGTGCCGACGGCGAGCGGCTGTTGCTGCGGGCCTGCGGGTCCCTCGGGCTCGGACGGGCCGAACGGACTGGAAACCTGGCCGGCGCAGGCGCCGAGCAGCGGCGCACCGAGAATCAGACCGAGTGCCGTCCTGCGGGTCGGGCCTGACGGCCACGGACCTGAGGATGCAGGTTTGCGATTGAGCGGGCCTACCATCTTGTCTCTTCTCTTGACCGACCGCCGCCGGTCAGGACCTCCACCCCAGAACGCGAAGGTAGATTCAGCACATTGTCGGCAAATAGTTAACCAAAACAAAAGCATTACGGCCGCGGCGCTTGGCCTGTTGCGGCGAATATCACCTGCCTCCAGCCCATCGCGATATGGCGCCGGGCCAGCGGGCGCTCTAGAATTGCCATTATGCGCGCAAAACCCAGTTCCAACTACGTGTCTGGTGCCGAACCGGGTTCGGCCAACAGAACATTTTTGATTGGCGGCCACGTTCTGAACGCCCCGAAGCCGGCCCCCGGCCTCTATCTGGTGGCGACCCCGATCGGCAATCTCGGCGACATCACCCTGCGCGCGCTGGAAACGCTGGCGGGCGTCGACGTCATCGCCTGCGAGGACACCCGCATCACCCGCCGCCTGACCGAGCGCTATGCGATTTCGGCAGAGCTCAAACCGTATCACGAGCACAACGCGACGATGGCGCGGCCGAAAATGCTGGAACGGCTGGCGCACGGCGCCTCGATCGCGCTGGTGTCGGACGCCGGCACGCCCCTGATCTCCGATCCCGGCTTCAAGCTGGTGCGCGAGGTCTGTGCCGCCGGCCACGTCGTCATCGCGGTACCCGGCGCCTCCTCGGTGCTGACGGCGTTATCGGTCGCGGCACTGCCCACCGACCGGTTCTTCTTCGAGGGTTTCTTGCCAGCGAAAGAAGTCTCGCGACGGACGCGGCTGGCCGAGCTTGCCCGGATCGACGCCACGCTCGTGATGTTCGAATCCGGCAACCGCGTGCAGGAGACGCTGGCCGACCTTGCCGAGATCATGGCCGGGCGCGACGCCGCCATATGCCGCGAACTCACAAAACTGCACGAGGACATCAAGCGCGCCCCGATTGCCGAGCTGGCAAAATCCGCCGGCACGCTGGAAACCCGCGGCGAGTTCGTGCTCGTCGTCGGCCCGCCGCGAGCGGACGCCAATGTCATGACTCAGGATGATCTCGACGACCTGCTGCGAAGCTCGCTGGCGCGCGACAGTGTCAAGGACAGCGTCGCGCATGCGGTCGAACTCTCGGGGCGGCCGCGCCGCGAGGTCTACGCCCGGGCGCTGGAGCTTGCCCGAGAAGCCAGGGGCGCCGATGGCGAAAACTGAAGGCACGCCGCCACCGGACGCCGTGGCAAAGCTCGCCGCGCCCGAGCGGGTCGCCGCGTTTCGCACCGGGCTTTCGGCCGAAAGCCGCGCCGCGGCCTATCTGATGGCCAAAGGCTACCGCATCCTGGCGAAGCGCTTCCGCACCCCCTATGGCGAGATCGATCTGGTCGCGAAAAAGCGCAGCCTGATTGCCTTCATCGAGGTCAAGGCCCGCGCCAGCCTGGATGAAGCCGCCTACGCCGTGACGTCGCGCCAGCAGGCCCGCATCATCGACGCCGCCCAGGCCTGGCTGATGACGCATCCCGAGCATGCAGAATTCGAGCTGCGATTTGACGCCATCCTGATTGCGCCGCGGCGGCTGCCACGCCATCTGTTAGCGGCATTCGACGCCAGCGCTTAAAAGAAACCCTCCAGAGACCCGGACCTTCCCATGAAACTGAATGTCGCCGTCCAGATGGACCCCATCGCGCGTATCAACATCCGCGGCGATTCGACCTTCGCGCTACTCCTGGAAGCGCAGAAGCGCGGCCATAGCCTTTCTTACTACACCCCCGACAAGCTCTCGCTGCGCGGCGAGGAGCTGGTGGCGCCAGTGCAAAAGCTCACCGTGCGCGACGAGGTCGGCGACCATTTTACCCTCGGCGAACCCAAACGCGAGCCGATGACCAATTTCGACGTCATCCTGTTGCGGCAGGAGCCGCCGTTCGATATCGCCTACATCACCTCGACGCATTTGCTGGAGCGAATCCATCCCAAGACACTGGTCGTCAACGATCCGGCCAGCGTGCGCAACGCGCCGGAAAAGATGTTCGTGCTGAACTTTCCGCAGTTGATGCCGCCGACGCTGATTTCGCGCGACCTCGACGAAATCAATTCGTTCCGCGACGAGCACGGCGCCGTTGTCATGAAGCCGCTGCACGGCCATGGCGGCGCTGCGGTGTTTCGCGTCATGCCGCAGGACATGAATTTCGGCTCGCTGTTCGACATGTTCCTGGTCACCTTCCGCGAGCCCTGGGTGATCCAGCGCTTCCTCCCCGAGGTAAAGCACGGCGACAAGCGCATCATCCTGGTCGACGGAGAATTCGCCGGCGCCGTCAACCGCGTGCCGGCCCCCGATGACCTGCGCTCCAACATGGTCCGCGGCGGAGCAGCCCAAGCCACCGAACTTTCCCCGCGTGAACGCGAGATCTGCGACACGCTGGGTCCCGCGCTGCGCGAGCGCGGGCTGTTGTTCGTCGGCATCGACGTGATCGACGGCAATCTCACCGAGATCAACGTCACCTGCCCGACCGGCATCCGCGCGATTGCCAAGCTCGGCGGGCCAGATGTGGCCGGGAAAATCTGGGACACCATCGAGAAGAAGCGCGGCGGGAAATAGTTTGTCCTCGCGCCCTATCGCGCACATGAATCGACGTTAGAACGCGGCGAATGTCTGCTATTTCATCAATAGCCGACAGTTTCGGGAATTCCTTTTTTTGACCCGCACCGGACATGCTCGATACACCAAAGAGGCCGACCATCCGGCTCCAACCAAAGGGATGCGCCCCTGTGTCTCACTCTCTGCCATGCTGTGTGTGATAGCATTGCGTCGTCGGAGAGACGAGCACGGCGTAGCCTGTCAAGGACAGGAGCAATGGCCGAGGTCCCCTCAACCCACTACGTCAAGAGCGATGACGTATACATCGCCTATCAAGTGTTCGGCGAGGGCTCGCTCGATCTGATTTTCGTGCCGGGCTTCGTGTCGAACATCGAGGCCCTGTGGCAGTCGCCGAATCGAAGCAGATTTTTTCGGCGTCTTGCCTCGTTCTGTCGTGTCATCATTTTCGACAAACGGGGCACTGGAATGTCTGATCGAAGCTCTCAGATTTTTACGCTCGAACAACGCATGCACGATGTGCAGAGCATCTTGAATGAAGTCGGTTCCGAGCGTGCGGCGCTGTTTGGCATTTCCGAGGGCGGCCCGATGTCCTTGCTGTATGCCGCCACCTATCCGGAACGAACCTCGGCTCTTGTTCTGTATGGCGCTTACGCCAAACGTTCTTGGTCGACCGATTATCCGTTTGGCTGGACGGAAGCGAAGTGGAACAATGTGCTTGACAATATCGAACACTATTGGGGGACCCCGCAAGGAATAAGCATCACGATGTGGGCGCCCAGCATTGCCAGTGACCCTCGTGCGGCGGAGGGCTTGGCTTCATATTTCAGGGCATTGCGCGCGTCATCATCGGCACCGCCGCGGTGCGCGATCCGGAGTTGGTGAAGAGCGCCGCGAAAAAATTTCCCGGCCGCGTCGCCGTTGGCCTCGACGTCCGCCATATCTTGCCCGCGACCCGCGTGCCGACGCTCATTCTACATCGTACCGCAGAGCGCGTGATCGACGTGGAGCATGCACGCTACATGGCTCAGCGTATCCCCGGCGCAAAGCTAGTCGAGCTTCCAGGCGAGGATCATATGGCTTGGTTTGGTGATCAAGATTCGATTCTTGATGAGGTCGAACAGTTTCTGACAGGCAGACGCCAAGCTCACGAACCAGAGCGGGTGCTCGCAACCGTGCTGTTTGTGGATATCGCAGGTTCGACGGCACGAGCGGCGAAACTTGGCGACAATTCCTGGCGAGAGTTGCTTGAGACGTTTTATGCCAAGGTGCGTGAGGTCCTGCATCAGTACCGCGGGCGTGAAGTCAACACATCAGGTGACGGCTTGCTCGCCACCTTCGACGGGCCGGCGCGAGCCGTTCGCTGTGCCAGTGCCATCCGCGATGCGGTGCGCTCGCTCCATCTTGAAGTACGGTGCGGCGTTCATACTGGTGAATGCGAGCTCATAGGTAACGACATTGCCGGAATCGCAGTGCATACCGGCGCGCGTGTTGCCTCGATCGCGGCTCCGAGCGAAGTGCTGGTCTCGCAGACGGTGCGCGATTTAGTGGCTGGCTCCGGCTTGGTCCTAGAAGAATACGGCACTTATACGCTCAAAGGTGTGCCCAATGAGTGGCGCCTATTCCGTGCGGCGAACTGAAAGATTTACGGCATCCAGGCGGAAGCCGCGGCTTAAGAAGAACATGGAAACCATCAGATGGAGGAATGACGAGCATCGAAACCATCAGAGGGAGGAATGACAATGGGTAAATTGATTTTTGCGGCAAGTTTGGCTCTGACTTGCTTGCTCAGCACCGCAACAGTCGCCCCCGCTGAGGGCCCGGGCACCGAAGACCCCAACAATTGGCCCCAATACAATCGGACTAGCAACGCGTGGCGTTACAGCCCGCTCGATCAAATCAACAAGGACAACGTCAACAAACTTTCGGTGGCATGGATCGCTCAGGGCGGCGATATCACCATGGGCATTCAAGAGACGCCTTTGGCGATAGACGGCGTGATCTATTCGATAACCTCCGGGAATCGGGTGGCCGCCCTGGACGCGAAGACTGGGCAGGAGATCTGGAACTATCAGCCGAAGCTCGATCCGCTCACCAAGAAGGTGTTGTTCTCACCGTATAGCCGTGGCGTCGCGGTCGGCGACGGCAAGGTCTTCATCGGGACAGTGGATGGGCGCGGCATCGCCCTCGATCAGAAAACGGGCAAGGAGATATGGCAAGTCCAGTTGACCGATTTTGCGAACTGCCACGGTTGCAATTTCACCTCGCCGCCCGTCGTTGCTGGCGATATGCTGACTTTCGGATCGACTGCAGGCGAATTGGCGACGCAAGGGAAAATCTTCGGTGTCGAAGCCAAAAGCGGCAAGAAGGTCTGGGAGTTCAACACCATTAAGGACGACCCGAAGAGTTGGCCTGGCACGAGCGGCAAATACGGCGGTGGCGGCGCCTGGATGCCGGGCACCTACGATGCGGAGACGAACACGGTCTTCTACGGCACTGGCAATCCGGGGAAGGATTTCATTAATGAGGACCGGCAGGGTGACAACCTCTACACCGATTCGATTGTCGCTCTCGATCCCAAGACCGGCAATCTGAAATGGTACCGGCAGGAGATTAAGCAAGACGTATGGGACTACGATTCGGCGTATGAGGTGCTGCTGTTCAAGAAGGACGGCAAGGACTTGATCGTCCACATGAACAAGAGCGGCTACGTTTTCGTGCTGGACAAGAATGATGGCAGCATCGAGAACATTTGGCCAGTCAGCGATCTCAAGAACTTTGTCAAAGACATAGACAAGAGGACCGGCGAGTTGATCGGCCGCGTCGAATTGCCGATGAATCAGGAGACGCTGATCTGTCCGTCCACCTTCGGTGGACGTAGCTGGAATTCCGGCGCCTACAACCCCAACACCGGACTCTGGTACAACAACGTGCTGGATTTCTGCGGCTACCTCAAACCGGTGGCCCAGAAGGACGATCCCAAGGACTATGGCACCGGTCATATCGGCGCCAGTGATTTTGGACGGCTGGTGATGGCACCCGATGGGCGCAAGCCCGGCCGGCTCGATGCACGTGATCCATTTACTGGCGAGCGCAAATGGACGCACGAGATGGATGTCCCCGGCTTCGCCAGCGTCCTGACCACCGGCGGCGGGCTCGTGTTCAACGGCGACCCGACCGGCATTCTGCGGGCCTTCGATGCCGATACCGGAAAGGTGCTGTGGAGCTTCAATACCGGATCTGGAATGCGCAGCGGCATCATCAGCTACGCCGTCGCTGGCGAGCAGTACATTTTGGTGCCAAGCGGGTGGGGCTCCTACGCTGCAATCTTGCTTCCGCCGTTGTTCCCTCAACTCGAGAAGGTGCCCGCGGCTTCGACCCTTATCGCGTTTAAGCTGCCGAAATAGCGAACTAAACCAAGGGGGCGGCCGGGCCGCCGCCCCTATCGCGCTTTAGTCGCGGACTAGTTCCATGATGTACAAACTGGTGCTGATGGCGATTGCCTGCATTTTCATTGGCGACGCCGCCTATCCGCAAGAAGACGTTCCGAACCTGAAGGACCCGAAAATGATTGCGGCTGGCCATGATCTGTTTTTGCAAAAACAGTGTTCGCGTTGCCATGGGGAGGACGGCAAAGGCGGGGTCAATCTCGCCCGCCGCGACCTTGACCCCAGAGGTGTGTTCCAATCGATCGCGGACGGCCGAATGGGGAGCGGTCTCCGCATGCCAGCGTCGCGCGATGTGCTGACCGATGAAGAGATTTGGAAGGCCACCGCCTATGTCATGTCGATCAGCCAGCAGGCGAAGTAGTTTTCGGCCCGGATGGAGGAAGTCGCCCGTGTAATTGTCGTGGCTGGCCCGGATGTCACGGCAAAGATCTGGGACACCATCGAGGCGAAGCGCGGCGCGAAATAACGCGCTGTCATCCCGTTATCGCATCTCACCTCTGCCGTCTCCTCCCACTTGCCAATTTCGGCAGGCGTGAGCAGCCTGTAGCCGCGGATCAATCCGTCCGGGCAATATGCTGCAATCATAAAAACAGTGGAGGAAGACGTATGACGATGAACGTTTCACGACGGTCTTTGCTTGCGCTTGGCGCCGGTTTTGGCGCCTCGACCTTTCTCGGCGGCACCGCGCTGGCCAAGGCGCCGAAGCTCGGCACGCAGACGCCCTACTGGCACCGCTTCATCCTCGGCGACGCCGAAGTGACCGTGGTCTCCGACGGCCCGCTGCCGCTCGGCGATCCCTCCGGCACGTTCACCGGCGTGCCGAAGGAGGAAGTGAAGAAGATGCTCTCCGACAACTTCCTCAACCCGGACAATGTCGTGCTGGAGCAGAATTCGCCGATCGTGAACACCGGCGACAAGCTGATCCTGTTCGACACCGGCATGGGCACCTTAAAGGCGTTCGGCCCGACCACCGGCCAGCAGCAGAAGAACATGGCGGCTGCCGGCATCAAGGCCTCCGATATCGACGCCGTGGTATGCTCGCATGCGCATATCGATCACATCGGCGGCCTCGTCGGCGCCGACGACAAGCCGTTATTCCCGAACGCGCAGGTCTACATCGCCCAGAGCGATTTCGATTTCTGGACCGATGAAGGCAAGCTCGGCAGCCCGCTGAAGGACTTTATCCTCCACGCCCGCAAGAACCTGTTGCCGGTGCGCGACCGCATCGTGTTCATCAAGGACAACCAGGAATTTTTGCCCGGCGTCACCGCGCTCTCGGCCCCCGGCCACACCGTCGGCCACACCATTTTCATGGTGAGTTCGAAAGGCAAATCCTTCTGCTTCCTCGGCGACCTCTCCCACCACGCGGTGCTGCTGCTGGAGAAGCCGCGGATGGAATTCGCCTACGACAGCGACCCGAAGCAGGCGGCTAGTTCGCGGGTGAAGATGCTGGACATGCTCGCCGCGCAAAAGATCCCGGTGATGTCCTATCACTTCGCCTGGCCGGGCTACGGCCACGTCGCCAAGAATGGCGACGGCTTCCGCTATTATCCCGAGCCGATGAACATGCAGCTCTGAGGGGAATCGACGTCCGGAGCCGGTCGACACGGCCGGCCCCCGGATCGGAAATGCGCTACCGGAAGCACTTGCGTGCGCGGCTTCGACGCCTCTTCGGAGGCTTCCATCGAAAGGGCATGCCCCAGGAACAATCGCGGACCACGGAAATTGGTTTTCCCTAAGCAAGAAAGCACCATGAAACGGGCCGCGATCATCCTGTGCGCACTGCCCAAATAATGCGGCCCGAATCTCGACGGCTTGGCAACCGGTACGGAGGCCCAGCAAATGACCAAAGACTTCATAGCTATTGGCGCTGGAATGCTGGTCGTGGGGTTGGGAATATGGAACTTGTGGGGTAGTCCGCAGAGCGCGAGACATGCGGAGACGCAGGAGATACGCATTCTCGCCGACGATGCGGCGCTGAAGCTTGTCTCTGAAGAGAACCCGTACATGCGAACGGAACGCTAAGCACCACAGGAGCGAGCCGGTACAGGGCTCGGCGATCCGACGGCCGGTCTGTTGATGCAAGAGCTGCGTATGAGCCTTTTGCACCTACGTTCCCCTAATGTTCTTGACTTACCCTCCGGTTCCCCGCTACCTTCGATTGCGTCACGAGGGGCAGGCATGGTTGCGCCGGTTTCTACGGTAGCCTTTGAGGGGATCGAGGCCCGCGCGGTCGACGTGCAGGTGCAGGTCGCGCCGGGGTTGCCGGCGTTTGCGATCGTCGGCCTGCCGGACAAGGCGGTGTCGGAGGCGCGCGAGCGGGTGCGCTCGGCGCTGATCGCCTCGGGGCTCGCCCTGCCCGCGCGCCGGATCACCGTCAATCTCGCACCGGCCGACGTCCCGAAGGAAGGCAGCCATTATGACTTGCCGATTGCGCTTGGGCTGATGGCGGCAATTGGCGCGATCCCGCCGGACGCGCTCAACGGTTTTACGGTGCTCGGCGAGCTCGGGCTCGACGGATCGATCGCCCCCGTCGCGGGTGTGTTGCCGGCCGCGATCGGCGCGAATGCGCGCGAGGAAGGCCTGATTTGTCCGGCGGCGTGCGGGACGGAAGCGGCCTGGGCTAGCCCGGACATCCAGATCATCGCGGCAAAGTCGCTGATCCAGATCGCCAACCACTTCAAGGGCACGCAGGTGCTGTCGCGCCCACAGCCGAAAGTGCACGAGCAGGAAGCGACGCTGCTCGATCTGCGCGACATCAAGGGCCAGGAGAGTGCAAAACGCGCGCTCGAACTCGCCGCGGCCGGCGGGCATCATTTGCTCATGATCGGCTCGCCGGGCGCGGGCAAATCGATGCTGGCGGCGCGGCTGCCCTCGATCCTGCCGCCGCTGTCGCCATCCGAACTATTGGAAGTGTCGATGATCGCCTCCGTCGCCGGCGAAATCCGCGACGGCGCGTTGACGGCACGGCGGCCGTTCCGCGCGCCCCATCATTCCGCCAGTATGGCCGCGCTGACCGGCGGTGGCATGCGCGCAAAACCCGGCGAGATTTCGCTGGCGCATCAGGGCGTGCTGTTCCTCGACGAACTGCCGGAGTTCGATCCGCGCGTTTTGGATTCGCTGCGCCAGCCGCTGGAGAACGGCGAGGTCTCGGTGTCGCGCGCCAACCACCGCGTCACCTATCCCGCGCGCTTCATGCTGGTCGCGGCAATGAACCCGTGCCGCTGCGGCCATGCCTATGAGCCCGGCTATGCCTGCAAGCGCGCGCCCGTCGATCGCTGCACATCGGATTACCAGATGCGTATCTCCGGCCCGCTGATGGACCGCATCGATCTGCGCATCGAGGTCCCGGCGGTGACTGCCGCCGACCTGATCCTGCCGCCGCCCGCCGAAGGCTCCGCGGAAGTCGCCGCCCGTGTCGCCGCCGCCCGCGACATCCAGCTTGCGCGCTATGCCGCCGCCGGTATGCCGCATATCCGCACCAATGCTGAAGCGCCGGCCTCGCTGCTGGAGACAATCGCGCAGCCGGACGCGCAAGGACAAAAGCTGCTGCGCGACGCCGCCGAGACCATGAAGCTGACCGCGCGCGGCTATCACCGCGTGCTCCGCGTCGCGCGCACCCTCGCCGACCTCGACGGCGCGGAAAAGATCGGCCGGCTGCATCTGGCCGAAGCGCTGTCCTATCGCGCGCTGGCCGAGGATTTGCGGCGGGCGGCATAAGCTGCGCCCGTGTCGCACAGAACCGAAAATCAATCCCAATAGGGAATGACGGGCCGGGCAATCATCAGCCAGAAGATCATGAGCACCGCAGCGAACGCCGGAAACCCGAAGGCGAACCACCAGCGGAAAAGCCGGTGATACTCGGCAGGCAGCTTGGCGTTCGTCTCGACGGCGCGGATGGCAAGATCGCGCATCCGCATCTGCATCCAGACGACAGGCAACCAGAAGGCGCCGGTCACCAGATAGAGCACAATGGACGCTGCGATCCATCCATCGCCGAGCGAATAGCCGCTCGACCAGGCGAGCCAGACCCCGGTGATCGGCTGAAGCGCCACGGCGCTCGCCGTAAACAGAAAATCGGCCAGCACCACGGTGCGCGCAACGCCGGCTATCTCGCGCGGGTCGCCGCGCAGATGCGCCACCAGCATGAAGAAGGCAATGCCGGCGCCGGTGCCGAGCAGGACGGCGGCGCCGATGATATGCGTCATCTTGAGGACCAAATAGAGCATCAGCGATCCTCCCGGATCGCCATGGCCACCAGGTTGAGGATCAGTACCGGCCAGATCTTCAGCATGGGGCCGAGCGGATCGGCCCATAATCGCGGCACCAGCGCCGTCCCGATCACGACATAGACAAGCGAGATGATGAGCGCTGCCCAGAGGCCATAGCGGCTCGCAGGCCGCCAAAGAATGGCCACGCCGATCACGATGTCGGCGAGGGCTCCCGCGATGACAGTGAGTGCGGCGAAGTTTTCTTGAAGCCCGCCCTCCCGCAGCAACGACATGCCGATCTCCCAGCCCGGACCGAGCGAGATGATGCCGGTGACGATCCAGAACAGGCCGAAGACGCCGAATATCAGCGGCTTCAGTGCGTATAACCGCGCAAACCAGCGTTCCTGTACCGAGGCCGGCTCGCTTGCGACGGCGGCCTGGAGGTCGCGCGGCGCAATTCCCGTCGCCTGACGCCACGGCTCGGGGTCGCCAGTCGCCCCGCGCCGCATTTCCGCCTGTGCCGTTGAGTTGACGGGCGTGGACCAGCCCAGCATCTGCGCCAGGTCTCCCGCGCGGTACGACATGGATGCTGCCCACACCGGTAGTCGCAAACGGTAAGCCGGCCGCCATCGCAGCCAGCGACGAAACACGGCGACGGCATCGCTGAATACCATCTGCCGCGGGCCTGCCAGATCCAGTGTCACGCGCGAGGGCGCCCCCGGCTTCAGAAAGAAGACAACGGTCTCGACCACATCATCCAGATACACCGGTTGAATCGGCGCCGTATCGGGCATCACAGGCAGAACCGGTAGTGAGGCAAGCCCCCGCAACAGTGCGCTGCCGCCATAGGCCGCCCTGCCCACCACGACGGAAGGCCGCAGCACGACCCAATCGAGATCGCGTGACATCAACGCGGCTTCGCCCTCCTGCCTGGTGCGCGAAAAGTCGCTTCGCGCCTCGCGATCGGTGCCGATTGCCGAGAAAAGGATTACGCGGCGGACGCCTTCGCTTTCGCAAGCGGCGTAAAGCGCGGCGCTGCCGGCAACATGGACGCCCTGCATATCCTGTCCCTGCAGCGCGCCCGCCGCATTGATGACGGCGTCGACGCCTTCAAGAACGGGCTTCCACCTGGAGGCGTCGGTCGCCTGTGCGATGTCGAGCGCGACGTGATGCACTCCCGGCGTTCCCGTTGGATGGCGCGATACCAATACGCAGTCATGCCCTTCGGCGAAAAGGCGTGCGTGGATCGCCGATCCGATAAGGCCCGTCCCGCCGATGATCAGGATACGCATCGGACTGGTCCTTCGCTCGCCGTTCGCGGTAACGCAAACTGCGGATCAGTTCCTCCAGGTACGGCAGACTCCTGCCAGCCATTCGTTTTCTCGATGTGGGCGGCGCGATGACAGAGATAATCGGCAAAGCCGTCAGCCAGCCAAAGCGGCAGGACAAAATACTTCAGCATCCCACGCAGGACCTCATCGGCCCCCATCGACACCTCCCGTGACAGGATTGAAGATAAGTCACGGAATTCGGACAACGTTCCTGGCCGCCGTCGCCTCGACGGCGCAGGAAAATCGGCCGGCTGCATCTGGCGGGGGTGTTGTCCTATCGCGCGCTGGGCGATGATTTGCGGCGGGCGGCCTAGTGCATTGCACAATCGCTGCTTCGCCCAGCGACCGCAGAGATCTTTAAACAAACTTGAGCGTTTGCCGCCTTCGTTTGACCTGGATCAATGAGGGACGCTTGAGCCCCGGCATTCTGGCCGCCCGTACGCGCGCGATTGCATTATTGCGCTCCATCCGACGACGATCTGCAGGCGCCAAAACATCCAACCTCGCGGGGAACGTGTGGCAGGCTCAAGAATTGTTCGATTTCGACGGCGGTGATCGTT
Source organism: Bradyrhizobium valentinum (assembly GCF_001440405.1). Taxonomy (GTDB): domain Bacteria; phylum Pseudomonadota; class Alphaproteobacteria; order Rhizobiales; family Xanthobacteraceae; genus Bradyrhizobium; species Bradyrhizobium valentinum. Next base: position 15,783 of record NZ_LLXX01000087.1, on the reverse strand, counting down.
TCATGTCCGACACCCTAGACAAAAATGATGCGCGGCCCGACGGTGCGCATCGCTTCGGCCGGCGCGCGGAATTGATCGTATTCGCCGTCATCGCCGCCTTCATCTGGCCGGTGGTCGCCGTTGGCGTGGTCGGCGGATACGGTTTTCTGGTCTGGATGTCCCAACTGATCCTCGGGCCGCCCGGCCCTCCGGGGACGTGAGGTCACCATGGAAAACCAGGGACCTTCGCGCCGGGCATTGTTTCGCGGTCGGTTCCTTTCCAAACCCGTGGCGGTGATCGGCGGCGACTGTCTCGCCGAGGCCGGCATCGTCTGCCGCTCCTGCGGCGATGCCTGCGGCGAAGTCGCCATTCGTTTCCGTCCCAGAATTGGACTGCCGCCGCAGGCAATCGTCAATGAGGCCGCCTGCACCGGATGCGGCGAATGCGTCGGGGCGTGCCCGGGCGCCGCTATCACGCTGGGCGCCGCCCACCGGGAAAGCGTTCCATGACCGAGGAAGCGACCATTCACATCTCAAGCGCGGTGGTGTCGGTGCTGCCGGACCGGCGGGATGAAGTGTTGCGCATGCTCGCGGCTCTTCCCGACGTCGAGGTCCATCACGCCGACGCCTCCAAGATCGTCATCGTCATGGAAGCAGCGGACAGCGGAATCCTCGGTGGACGCCTTGCCGAAATCGCATGCTGGCAGGGCGTTCTGTCGGCGAACATGGTGTTCGAGCAGGTCGAGCGCCTCGCCGGTACCGGAGGCTAGAACATGTCACTCTCGCGACGCGAGTTATTGAAGGCGCAGGCCGCCGCCGTCGCCGCTGCGGCCGCCGGCATGACCGTTCCCGCGGTGGCGCAGCCGGTGGCAGGCGGCGTCGGCTCGCTGGAGATCAAATGGTCGAAGGCGCCGTGCCGCTTCTGCGGCACCGGTTGCGGGGTGATGGTCGGCGTCAAGGAAGGCAAGGTCGTCGCGACCCACGGCGATACGCTCGCCGAGGTCAATCGCGGGCTCAACTGCATCAAGGGATATTTTCTTTCCAAGATCATGTATGGCGGCGACCGGCTGACGACGCCGCTGTTGCGCAAGAAGGGCGGCGTGTTCGACAAGAGCGGCGAACTGACGCCGGTGTCATGGGACGAGGCCTTCGACGTGATGGCCGCCCGCGCCAAGGCGGTGCTGAAGGAGAATGGGCCGACCGCGATCGGTATGCTCGGCTCGGGACAATGGACCGCCTACGAAGGCTACGCCGCCACCAAACTGATGCGGGCCGGCTTTCGCTCGAATAACCTTGATCCGAATGCCCGCCACTGCATGGCGTCGGCGGCGTACGCCTTCATGCGCACCTTCGGCATGGACGAACCGATGGGCTGCTACGATGATTTCGAGGCGGCAGACGCGTTCGTGCTGTGGGGCTCGAACATGGCCGAGATGCACCCGATCCTCTGGACGCGGCTCACCGACCGGCGATTGAGCCATCCGCATGTCAAGGTGGCGGTTCTCTCGACGTTCACCCACCGAAGCTCCGATCTCGCCGATATCCCGATCGTGTTCAAGCCGGGCACGGATTTGGCGATCCTGAACTACATCGCCAACCACATCATCTCGACCGGACGGGCCAACCAGGATTTCGTCAAGAACCACACGGCGTTCGTGAAGGGCACGGTCGACATCGGCTACGGATTGCGCCCGGACCACCCGCTTGAAGTCAAAGCCAAGGGCGCGGCGACAGCGGGCGCGACGCAGCCGATCGATTTTGATGCCTATGCAGCCTTTGTGAAGGATTACACGCTCGAGAAAGTTTCCGAGCTGACCGGCGTCGAACGCGGTTTCCTGCAGGAGCTCGCCGAACTCTATGCCGATCCGAAGCGCAAGGTGATGTCGCTTTGGACGATGGGATTCAACCAGCATGTTCGCGGCGTGTGGGCCAATCAGCTCGTCTACAATCTGCATCTGCTGACAGGGAAGATTTCCGAGCCCGGCAACTCGCCGTTCTCGCTGACGGGGCAGCCATCCGCCTGCGGCACAGCCCGCGAAGTCGGCACGTTCGCACATCGATTGCCTGCTGACATGACGGTCACCAATCCGGAGCACCGCAAGCGCACCGAGGAAATCTGGCGCGTCCCGCACGGCATCATTCCGGACAAGCCGGGTTACCACGCGGTCGAACAGGACCGGATGCTGCGCGACGGCAAGCTGAATTTTTACTGGATCCAGGTGAACAACAACCTGCAGGCCGCCCCGAATAGTTCGCGCGAGACCTATCCCGGTTACCGGAATCCGGACAACTTCATCGTCGTTTCGGACGCCTACCCGACTGTCACCGCGATGGCCGCCGATCTCGTTCTCCCTGCGGCGATGTGGGTCGAAAAGGAAGGCATGTATGGCAACGCGGAGCGCCGCACCCATGTGTGGCGGCAACTCGTCAACGCGCCGGGGGACGCACGCTCCGACCTCTGGCAGATGATGGAGTTTTCGAAGCGCTTCACCACCGACGAGGTGTGGCCGGCGCAGGTCCTGGCCGACAATCCCAATTACCGCGGCAGGACGCTGTTCGACGCGTTGTTCCGGAACGGCATGGTCGACAAGTTCGCAACCACCGAAATCCCCGTCGAGTACGAAAACAGCGAAGCCAAGGCTTTCGGATTCTACGTGCAGAAGGGTCTGTTCGAGGAATACGCCGAATTCGGCCGCGGCCATGGCCACGACCTCGCACCCTTCGATACCTATCACGAAGTACGGGGATTGCGATGGCCCGTCGTCAACGGCAAGGAAACGAAGTGGCGTTACCGGGAAGGCCTCGATCCCTACGTCAAGCCGGGCAAGGGAATAGATTTCTACGGCCAGCCAGACGGGCGCGCCAGGATCATTGCGGTGCCCTACGAGCCGCCCGCGGAATCTCCCGACAAGGAATACGATATCTGGCTGGTCACGGGCCGAGTGCTCGAGCATTGGCACTCGGGATCGATGACCATGCGGGTGCCCGAGCTCTACAAGGCGTTTCCCGGTGCTCGGGTATTCATGCATGCGGAGGACGCGCGCTCCAGAGGCATCAATCAGGGCGCCGAGGTCCGGGTAGTTTCGCGGCGCGGCGAAATCCGCACCCGGGTGGATACTAAGGGGCGCAACCGGATGCCCCGGGGCGTCGTGTTCGTTCCCTGGTTCGATGCCAGCCAACTCATCAACAAGGCGACGCTCGACGCAACGGATCCCATTTCCAAGCAGGCGGACTTCAAGAAATGCGCGGTCAAGATCATCCTGGTATGAAAAGATTCCGCCTCTCCGTTGCTGGCGCGCTGCTCGGCGGCATGCTGGTGTTCGCCTGCGGCGCAATCTACGCGCAGAACGCGCCCCAGATCGTGCCGCGGGTTACCGGAGCCGCCGCACCGATGGGAGATGTGCGGACACCGCCCCTGGCGCGGCCGATCGTCGATGACAAGCGGGTAATGCGCAACTATCCGGAGCAGCCGCCGATCATCCCGCACTCCATCGAGAACTATCAGCTTACGCTCAAGACCAATCGCTGCCTCGACTGTCACCGCCGACAGTACACTGAAGGCTCGGGCGCGCCGATGATCAGCGTCACCCACTTCATGGACCGCGACGGCCAGGTCCTCGCCGACGTGACTCCCCGGCGATACTTTTGCACCGCGTGCCACGTCCAGCAAACAGATGCACGGCCGCTCGTTCCAAGCACGTTCAAGGATATGCTTCTCGTCGGTTCCGGGAAGAAGTGAGAACCGTCGATGCAGCGGATCAAGTCATTCCTGATCTGGTTCTGGCAGATCGCCAGCCGTCCCAGCGCACATCTGAGCCTCGGTTTCCTCGCGTTGGGCGGCTTCGTCTGCGGCGTGTTGTTCTGGGGCGCCTTCAACACCGCGCTGGAGATCACCAACACAGAGAAGTTCTGCACCTCGTGTCACGAAATGCACAACAACGTCTTTCAGGAGTTGCAGCACACCCCGCACTTCTCGAACCGTTCGGGCGTCCGAGCCAGTTGTCCGGACTGCCACGTTCCACATAACTGGACCGACAAGATCGCCCGCAAGATGCAGGCCTCGAAAGAGGTCTGGGGCAAGATCTTCGGCACGATCGATACAAGGCAGAAATTTCAGGATATGCGGCTCGAGCTCGCCAAGCACGAATGGGCGCGGCTCAAGGCCAACGATTCACTGGAGTGCCGCAATTGCCATTCCGCGGTCGCCATGGATTTCACCAAGCAGACGCGGCGGGCTTCAGAAATCCATGCCAGATTTCTCGTAACCGGCGAAAGAACCTGCATCGATTGCCACAAGGGCATCGCACATGAACTGCCCGACATGACCGGCGTCGAGCCGGGCTGGCAGGCTCCGCCCGAACTGCGGGACCGCCAGAGCTTTCGCGAGAATCCACGCGACGAACTGGTGCGATATCTCGCATCGACCGGAGCGGAACGGTAACGCGCGTTCGGACGTTTGAAGCTCCGGCTAGCTTCAATGCATCTGGCCTCGGCACCGCGCAAAACTGCCACGTCATTGCGAGCGGAGCGAAGCAATCCACGTCTCCACTTGCCGCGCGATGGATTGCTTCGCTCCGCTCGCAATGACGATTTGGAGACCGCGACGCACTCGCAGTAAGGATGCGGCGCTTACAAAAAGCAACCCATGTCAACGCGGCGGTAACTAGTTTCCTTCACCCTCCACCAACCATAAGCCCCGTGTTGCGGGTCTGTGCCTGGCGAGTAGCGTGTCATGTTGCGTTTGAAGATCCTGGCCTCGGTGATTCCGCTGGCGATTGCCGCTTTGTTCGCACGCGGCGAGTTTTTGGCCGGGCCGCGGCCCTGCATTCAGATATCAGGCACTTCCGTCCAGATCGCCACCCTCTCCTGGCAGGCGCACCGGCATGTCAGCTTCACCGACGATCCCTCCCGCGCGACCGTGCGGGTCCAGATCTCCGACAACGCGGAAGCGGCCGACTTCACCGTGATCGACGACATCGATACGACGGAGGCCGGCGCTTGTAAGAGCGATGCGCCGCCGCGGCTGGTCGCGATCTCCCGCGCTCGTACGGGCTCCGACCCCGTCATCTATCTTTCCAGGGATGGACCGGCCGACTACCGTATCTTCGTGTCCTCGAACAGCTTTTCGCTGCTCGATGCCGCCGCCCTGATCGTCGGTGCCCGCGGCGAGCACCACCGCGTCGAAGCGGCGTCGCTTTAACACTCTATTTACCCTGTTCTCATCGCGGTCGTCACGCGCTGGGAGCCTCAAGCACTTTGCAACGTCGGCGACGCATCGTCTGCCTCATAGAGGCGGCGAAGCAAGCCGGTTCAATTCAAGCAGCAAGCGCAGGGTCATCGGCGATGGGGCGGACTTTCCGGATCAAACTTCGCTTACGCCGTTTCGGCCGCCGGCATCCGTGGCTCACCTTCACATTTCGCTCCTTCATGATCTTCTCGATCGTGTTCGGCGCCGCCTACGGGTTCATTACCGGAAGCAAGGCGGAAAATTCCGGCTACGACCCGCATGCCTTTGCGATCGGCGTCGCCTTCCTGTTTGCGATCGCCTGCGTCGCGCTCGCCACTTTCAGCGTCCGGCTCCGCCTGATGCGCAAGAAGATGCGCAAGGTCGCCCTGCACAATGAAGCGCTGGCCGACCGGAACTGGGAATTGCAGGAAGCCGAGCAGCGCGCACGCCGCCTGTTCGAATCGCAGGGCGATCTGATCGTGCTGCGCGATGCCGAGGGCCGGATCACCTATGCCAACGACGCCTATTGCGAGCTCGCGCAAATGCCGCAAGACGCGCTGATTGGTGGCCGCTTCGCGCTTGAAGTTCTCGAGCAGGGTGACATCGCGTTAGAGCCGAACGGCACCCGGGTTTACGACCAGCAGGTCGCGGGTCCGCTTGGCCCGCGCTGGATCGCGTGGCGCGAGGGTCTCGTCCGCAACGACGCCGGGGGACCGGCGGAAATGCAGAGCGTCGGCCGCGACGTCACCGATCGCACCGAAAGCGAGCGCGCGCTGACGGAAGCCCGCGACCAGGCGGACGCGGCAAGCCGCGCCAAGTCGCGCTTCCTCGCGATGGCGAGCCACGAGATCCGCACGCCGCTCAACGGCATCATCGGCATGAGCGGCCTGTTGATGGACACGCCGCTGACGCCGGAACAGACGACCTATGTCAAGGCAGTGAAGACCTCCGGCGACGCCCTGCTCTCGCTGATCGAGGAGCTCCTGGACTATTCCAAGATCGAGGCCGGCAAGATCGATCTCGAACATCGCCCGTTCGCATTGTCGGGCATGATCGAGGACATCACCGAATTGCTGGCGCCGCGCGCGGAGGCCAAGAAAATCGAGATCGCCGCCTATGTCGACGATCGGCTGCCGACGCAGGTGATCGGCGACGCGGCGCGCTTAAGGCAGGTGCTGCTCAATCTCGCCGGTAACGCCATCAAGTTCACCTCGACCGGCGGCGTCGCCCTGATCGTCGAGCCCGGCATCTGGCCCAATGAAATCAGTTTTCTGGTGCGCGACACCGGCATCGGCATCGCGCCCGAGGCGCGCGAGCGAATCTTCCGCGAGTTCGAGCAGGCCGACGATAGGATCGCCCGCAGCTATGGCGGCACCGGCCTCGGCCTCAGCATCTCTGACCGCATCGTCAAGCGCATGGGCGGCCGCATCACACTGGAGACCCAGCCCGGCGCCGGCTCGACATTCGAAGTGTCGGTCCCGCTCGCCGCCGCCGACGGCGAACAAACGTCCTTCACGGCGCCCGATCTCTCCGGGCAGTCGATTATGCTTGTCTCGCCACAGAGCATCGAGGCCTCGCTGACCGCGCGGCGGCTGCAGCGCTGGGGCGGGCAAACCTGCATGGTGTCCGACGCCGATGTCGCAGAGGTCCTGCTGCCCGAGCGTCCCTGGCATGCCGTGCTGATCGATCACGCGCTGGGGCAGGCCGATATCGAACGGCTCAGCGAAGTCGCGCGCCTTCATGCCACCCAGCGCATCGTGATGTTCACGCCGGCGACGCGGCACGAATTGCAGCCGTCCGACATCTCCGCCCTCACCGGCTATCTGGTCAAGCCGTTACGCACGGCTTCACTCGCGGCCCGCCTGACGGCCGCGCCGGAAGTGGCCGCGCCGAGCCTGGAGCCGGTCATCGACACCATCGAGACGCCTAAGCCGCCGTCGGCCAAGGGCCTGTCGATCCTGGTTGCCGAAGACAATCAGATCAATGCGCTGTTGATCCGCTCGCTGCTCGGCCGGCTCGGCCATGACGCCGTCATCACAACCAACGGCGCCGAAGCGCTGGAGTCCTGGCTGTCGGCGAAATCCGCAGGCACCCCCTATGATCTCGTGCTGATGGACATCCAGATGCCGCAGCTCAACGGCATCGAAACCACCCAGCGGATTCGCGCACTCGAGGCCGGCGAACCGGGCAGCCGGACGCCGATCCTCGCGCTCACCGCCAACACGCTGGTGGAAGACCGCTACGCCTGCTTCGAGGCCGGCATGGACGGATTTTTGATCAAGCCGCTCGATCGCGAAAAGCTCGCCGAAGCGCTCGCCGGCCTCGTCGCGTCCCGGCACATCGCAGCGTGAGGAGTTGGGAGATTCGTAGGGTTGGCAAAGCGACCTGCCCGCCGAAGCTCGTAGAGCGGAGGTGGAAGCGTGCCCACCAACATTGCCAGACCTCATCCCTGAGGAGCGCGTCTTCGCGCGTCTCGAAGGATGAATGGCACCAGCCGGGCCTCGTGGTTCTCCCGGCGATGCGAAGCATCGTCCGGAGACGGCGCTAAAGCGCCTCCTCACCATGAGGGTTTGATGGCTACTATGAGGGTGAGTTGAGCGGCTACAACCGCCGCAGCGCCACCGTCTCGACCAGATGATCGGCGCGTTTTTTCAGGATCAGCGTCGCGCGCGGCCGGGTCGGCAGGATGTTGTCCTCGAGATTGGCGAGGTTGGTGCGCTCCCAAATCGCGATCGCAGTGGCGGTGGCTTCCTCGTCCGAAAGCACCGCGTAGCGATGGAAATACGATTTGGGATCGTGGAACGCGGTATCCCTGAGCGCAAGGAAGCGCCGGACATACCATTCGCGCAGCACCGGCTCGTCGGCATCGATATAGACGGAGAAGTCGAAGAAATCAGACACCACGGGCACGGCCTTGCCATCGCGCGGCAGACGGCCGGTCTGCAGCACGTTGACGCCCTCGACAATCAGTATGTCGGGGCGATCGACCTCGATCCATTCGTTCGGAACGATGTCGTAGACCAGGTGCGAATAGACTGGCGCGCGCACCGGCCGGCGCCCGGCCTTGATGTCAGAGAGAAACGACAGCAGCATCGGCAGATCGTAGCTCTCGGGAAAACCCTTTTTCTGCATCAGGCCCTGCCGCTCGAGCACAGCATTGGGAAACAGGAAGCCGTCGGTCGTCACCAGATCGACCTTGGGCCGCGGCGACCAGCGCGCCAGGAGCGCCTGCAACACGCGCGCGGTGGTCGATTTGCCGACCGCAACCGAGCCGGCGACGCCGATGATGTAGGGCACCTTGCGGTCCCGGATGCCGAGAAACTGGCGCTGCGCCTGATAGAGGCGGTGGGTGGCGTCGACATAGATCGACAGCAGGCGCGACAGCGGCAGATAGATGTCCTCGACCTCCTGCATGTCGAGGCGGTCGTGCATCGAGCGCAGTCGCTCGAATTCGCCCGGCTCCAGCGTCATCGGCGTGTCGTCGCGCAGCCGCGCCCACTGCTCGCGCGTGAAGATGCGGTAGGGATTGTATTGCTGATCGGGGGTGCGGATATCCATGAGCTGCCCTCTCGGCTAGTCGCGCTTGCGCGACGCCTTCTCCTCGAGCCCGGACATCGATGTCCGCTGCGCCAGCGCGGCTTCGACCTCTTCAAGCTTCACGCCACGCGACTTCAGAAGCACCAGCAGGTGGAACAGCAGGTCGGCGCTTTCGGCGACCAAGTGATCCCGATCGTTCTCGACGGCCGCAATCACGGTCTCGACCGCTTCCTCGCCCAGTTTTTTGGCGCAATGCTCTGCGCCCTTGTCGAGCAATTTGCGGGTGTAGGACGCCTCTCCTCCCGATGCGGCCCGTGCATCGATGGTGGCGGCCAGATCATGGATCGTGAAACGCGACATCAACCGAACTCAACACTCGCGCCCGGCCGAAGGCCGCGGCGCCGTCCCAGAGAGGGACTTAGCACTTTTGTGACGAGGAGTCGTCAGGGATCGAGCCGCATCGGCAGCCCGGCGCGCACCATGTGCTCCTTGGCTTGGCGTATGGTAAATTCGCCGAAGTGGAATATCGAGGCGGCCAGCACCGCGGTGGCGTGGCCCTGGCGGATGCCGTCGACGAGATGGTCGAGATTGCCCACGCCGCCGGAGGCGATGACCGGTACGGGGACACTGTCGGCGATTGCCTGCGTCAGCGGCAGGTCGAATCCCTGCCGCGTGCCGTCGCGGTCCATCGAGGTCAGCAGGATTTCACCGGCGCCGAGCGACACCACTTCCTGGGCGTATTCGATGGCATCGATCCCGGTGGAGTTGCGTCCGCCATGGGTAAAGATCTCCCAGCGGTCCGAACCGCCGGCGCGCTTGACCCGCTTGGCGTCGATCGCGACCACGATGCACTGCTCGCCAAACTTTTCGGCCGCCCGCTTGACGAATTCGCGGTTACTGACCGCGGCTGAATTGATCGAGACCTTGTCGGCTCCGTACCGCAGCAGCGTCTTGATGTCGTCGATGGTGCGCACCCCGCCGCCGACCGTCAGCGGCATGAAGCAGGCCTCCGCCGTGCGGCGGACGACATCCAGCATGGTGCCGCGGTTTTCATGGGTCGCGGTAATGTCGAGGAAGCACAATTCATCGGCACCGGCGGCGTCATATGCGATCGCAGCTTCCACCGGATCGCCGGCGTCGCGCAGGTCGACGAAGTTGACGCCCTTGACGACCCGACCGTCCTTGACGTCGAGACAGGGAATGACGCGGACCTTGAACATCACAAAACTCCTAGGCGCGCGCGTTGCGGATCAGCGTCAATGCTGCGGCGGGATCGAGCCGGCCGTCATAGAGCGCGCGGCCGGCAATGGCACCGGCAAGCTTTTTTGCGCGCGGCTCGAGCAGCGCCTTGACGTCCTCGATCGAGGCGAAGCCGCCGGAAGCGATCACGGGGATGGAAATGCGCTCGGCCAGCGCGATCGTCGCATCGAGGTTGAGGCCCTTCAGCAGGCCGTCGCGCGCGATGTCGGTGAAGATGATGGCGGCGACGCCGACATCCTCGAAACGCTGCGCGATTTCGAGCGCGGTCACCTGCGATGTCTCGGCCCAGCCTTCGACGGCGACTTTGCCGTCGCGGGCGTCGAGGCCAACGGCGACGCGGCCGGGAAATTTTTTCGCGGCGCTCTTCACCAACTCCGGATCGCGCACCGCGGCGGTGCCGATGATGACGCGCGCAATGCCCTTATCGAGCCAGGCTTCCACCGTCTTGATATGGCGAATGCCGCCGCCAAGCTGCACCGGCATGGTGACGGCCTTCAGCATCGCTTCGACCGCGAGCGCGTTCATCGGCTTGCCAGCAAAAGCGCCGTCGAGATCGACGACATGCAGATACTCGAACCCCTGCTCGGCGAACGCGCGTGCCTGCGCCGCGGGATCGAGGTTAAACACGGTCGCGCGCGCCATATCACCCTGTTCGAGGCGTACGCACTGGCCGTTTTTCAAGTCAACCGCGGGAAAGAGAATCACGGCTTCCACTTCAAAAAGTTCGAGATCAGGGCCAACCCAAAACGCTGACTCTTCTCGGGGTGAAATTGCGTACCGATCGCGGTGTCCTTGCCCACGATCGCCGTCACCGGCCCGCCGTAGTCGGCGCGCGCCAGCACGTCGGCCTCGTTGGACGCGTTGAGGTGATAGGAATGCACGAAATAGGCATGGCGGCCCTTCGGCCCCAGCGGCAGCCGTTCCAGCACCGGATGCTCGCGGACCAGGTCGAGCGTATTCCAGCCCATGTGCGGGATTTTCAGGTTTTCCTCGCGCGGCGAGATCTTCTCAACGTCGCCTTCAATCCAGTTGAAGCCCTCGGTTACGACGTGCTCCTTGCCGCGCGTCGCCATCAACTGCATGCCGACGCAGATGCCGAAGAAAGGCCGCGCCTTGACGCGCACGGCTTCCGTCATCGCGTCCAGCATGCCGTCCACCGCATCGAGGCCGCGGCGGCAGTCAGCGAAGGCGCCGACGCCGGGCAGCACGATGCGGTCGGCGCGGTACACGGCTTCCGGATCGCGCGTCACCATGACCTTCTGCGGATCTTCCATGCTCCGCGAGGCTCGCTCGAACGCCTTTGCCGCCGAGTGAAGATTGCCGGAGCCGTAATCGACGATTGCAACGGTCATCGCGGCCCTCCCGGCTCCGGAAACAGGCCGATGATTCCGCCTTGCGGCAATGGCGGCGGCGGTTTGGAGAACGGCTGACCCGGAATGTTGCGGGTCGGCGGCGGCGCACCGCGATCGATCGCCCATTGGTCGTTGACCAGGCCGCGCTGCCGGGCCGTCCAACGTTCGAAGAAACGGCGTTCGGCCGTTTCCTCGTCGTCGGCGACTACGATATCGAGCTGGCGCCATTTTCGCCGCGACAATGTCCAGCGCCGCAAACTGGCCGCTTCCAGACCCATCAGGATGGCAATCAGCACGTCAACGGCGAAGATCGTGCCGCGGCTGGCGCCCAGCGCCGACATCCCAAGCTGGACGACGATCATCAGGACGATCCAGCCGATCAGCGCCAGCCACAGCCGATGCCACAGCAGCCAGATCACGCTCGCGACCGCAGCCCAGAAATGGAAGCCGTCGCGGACAAAGACGAACTTATCGGTCGCCGCAAGATCGGCGCCGTTGGCTACGGGAGCATGCACTGTGTAGACCGGCATCGAACCTCTCCGCCGCGAAACAAAAACGCCAACAAGAAATCAGCCGCCGAGCTGACCCTTGGTGGAAGGCACTTCGCCCGCCGCGCGCGGATCGATCGCAACCGCGGCACGGAGCGCCCTCGCCAGACCCTTGAAACAGGATTCGGCGATATGATGGCTGTTCTCGCCATATAGGGTCTCAACGTGCAAAGTCACGCCGGCGTTGATGGTGAAGGCGTTGAACCATTCGCGCACCAATTCGGTGTCGAACGTACCTACCTTGTCGCGCGGAAAATCGACCTTGAACACCAGCACCGGCCGGCCCGAAATGTCGATCACCACGCGCGACAGCGTCTCGTCCATCGGCATGTGGATCGAGGCATAGCGGGTAATGCCGGCCATGGTGCCGAGCGCCTGCTTCACGGCTTGTCCCAGCGCGATCCCGACGTCCTCGGTGGTGTGGTGGTGGTCGACATGGAGGTCGCCATCCGCCTTGACCGTGATGTCGATGCGCGAATGCCGGGCCAAGAGGTCGAGCATGTGGTCGAAAAAGCCGATGCCGGTCGAAACATCGGATACGCCGGTACCGTCGAGGTTCACCGCGACCTCGATATCGGTTTCCTTGGTCTTGCGCTTGATGGACGCTGTGCGCATGAAAATTGCTTCCCTTTGGCCGCTTGGGGCCGAAAACGCGGCCCTTTTAACAGGCCAATATCACCTTCGCTACTGCGGGATGACGCCGAAAGGGCCGAAGTTCGGCCTATGGTGACCGAAATCGACGGCGAAGCGGCGCGATTGTAACCCTGCCCGCAACTCCCTAAATCTGGCCGGACAAGAGGTATTTCATGCAAGCATCAGAGAATAACCTGGCGGTCTGGCACGGCACGACCATTTTGACGGTCCGCAAGGGCGGCAAGGTGGTGATCGGGGGCGATGGCCAGGTCTCAATCGGCCAGACCGTCATCAAGGCCAACGCCAAAAAGGTCCGGAAAATCGGCAAGGGCGACGTAATCGGCGGCTTTGCCGGAGCCACCGCCGACGCCTTCACTCTGTTCGAGCGGCTGGAAAGCAAGCTGGAGCAGTATCCGGGGCAATTGACCCGCGCGGCGGTCGAACTCGCCAAGGACTGGCGGACCGACCGCTATCTGCGTCGCCTCGAGGCGATGATGATCGTCGCCGACAAGGACGTCTCGCTGGTTTTGACCGGCACCGGCGACGTGCTGGAGCCGGAAGCAGGCGTGATGGCGATCGGTTCCGGCGGCAACTATGCCCTGGCGGCCGCTCGCGCCCTGGTCGACACCGACAAGGATGCCGAGACCATCGTGCGCCGCGCGCTCGATATTGCCGCCGACATCTGCGTCTTCACCAACCGCAACGTCACGATCGAAACGCTCTAAGGAAGCTCGTCGATCCATGGCGACGGATTATGCCTTCCGATCAATGACTACAGCCGACCTGCCGCTGATCCGGCAATGGCTCGCACGGCCTCACGTCCGGGAATGGTGGGGCGATCCGTCCGAGCAATATGAGCTCGTGAGTGGCGACCTCGACGAACCGGCGATGGATCAATTCATCGTCTCGGCAGGGAGCAACGATTTCGGCTACCTGCAATGCTACGACCTCACGGCGTGGAATTCGGGTTTTGGCGAGCATCCGCGCGGCACCCGTGGCATCGACCTCTTCATCGGCGAGCCCGACATGATCGAACGCGGCCATGGTTCGGCGTTGATCCGCGCCTTCGCCGACGAGCGCTTGCGGAACGGTGCGCCGCGCATTGTCACCGATCCCGACCCGGCCAATAGCCGGGCCGTTCGTGCCTACGAGAAAGCAGGTTTTGAAAAAGCTGGTATGGTCGATACACCTGATGGCCCCGCTTTATTGATGGTCCGCAACGCATGACTTCGATCAGCAGCATCGGCAACGCGCCAGTCACCCGCACCCTTTCAGGCTGGCAATGGCTATCGATCGCAGCCGGCATCCTCGTAGCTCAAGCCGCCATACTGTACGGGATGGGACGCCTGCCGATCTGCGCCTGCAGCTATGTCAAACTCTGGCACGGCGTGGTGCAGAGTTCGGAAAACTCGCAGCACATCGCCGACTGGTACACGCTCTCGCACATCCTTCACGGCATTCTGTTCTATGGCGCGGCCTTCCTGATGTTTCCTCGCCTCGTCTGGCAGGGCCGACTGATCCTTGCCATGCTGGTGGAAGGCGCCTGGGAACTGGTCGAGAATTCCGACTTGATCATCAACCGCTATCGGGCCGGCACGATCTCGCTGGACTACTTCGGCGATACCATTGTCAACTCGATTTCGGATTCGGTCGCGATGATCGGCGGCTTCCTGCTGGCAAAAAAGCTTCCGGTTGCCATTACTGTGGCGCTTGCGCTGCTGTTCGAGCTCGTGATGGCGCTCCACATTCGCGACAATCTGACGCTCAACATCATCATGCTGATTCACCCCTTCGAGGCGATCAAGCTGTGGCAGGGTGGGCCGCCGATCATCTGATCTGCCTCACCCCCGGCTTGCTCTCGCAACATTGGACGCCTACCTAGGACACATGACCGACTTTTCTCCCCGTGAAATCGTCTCCGAACTCGACCGCTTCATTGTCGGCCAGGCCGACGCCAAGCGCGCAGTGTCGATCGCGCTGCGCAACCGCTGGCGGCGGCTGCAGCTCACCGGCAACTTGCGCGAAGAAGTACTGCCGAAAAACATCCTGATGATCGGCCCGACCGGTGTCGGCAAGACCGAGATCGCGCGGCGGCTGGCGAAATTGGCCGGCGCGCCCTTCATCAAGGTCGAAGCCACGAAATTCACCGAGGTCGGCTATGTCGGCCGCGACGTCGAGCAGATCATCCGCGACCTCGTCGAGGTCGCGATCGTGCAGGTGCGCGAGCGCAAGCGCAAGGACGTGCAGGCCCGCGCGCAGCAGGCCGCCGAAGAGCGCGTGCTGGATGCGCTGGTCGGACCGGCGTCGAGCCCGGCGACCCGCGATTCCTTCCGCAAGAAGCTGCGCGCCGGCGAGCTCAACGACAAGGAAATCGAGATCGAGACGCAATCCTCCGGCGGCATGCCGATGTTCGAAATCCCGGGCATGCCGGGCGCGCAAATGGGCGCGATTTCGATCGGCGATATCTTCGGCAAACTTGGCGGACGGACCAAGACCCGCCGCCTGACGGTGGAAGGCTCGCACGAAATCCTCGTCAACGAGGAGTCGGACAAGCTGCTCGACAATGATCAGCTCGTGCTGGAAGCGATCGCTGCCGTCGAGAACAACGGCATCGTGTTCCTCGACGAGATCGACAAGATCTGCGTGCGCGAAAACCGACTTGGCGGGGATGTCTCGCGCGAAGGCGTGCAGCGCGACCTACTGCCGCTGATCGAAGGCACCACGGTCACGACCAAGCACGGCGCGGTCAAGACCGACCACGTCCTGTTCATCGCCTCGGGCGCGTTCCATATCGCCAAGCCGTCGGACCTGTTGCCGGAGTTGCAGGGCCGCCTGCCGATCCGGGTCGAGCTGGAAGCGCTGACCCGCGACGACATGCGGCGCATCCTGACCGAGCCGGAGGCGTCGCTGATCAAGCAATATGTCGCGCTGATGCAGACCGAAGGTGTCACGCTGGACATCACCGATGACGCGATCGACGCGCTGGCCGACATCGCGGTCGCCGTCAACTCAACGGTGGAAAATATCGGCGCGCGACGCCTGCAAACGGTGATGGAGCGCGTGCTCGACGAGATTTCCTTTGCCGCGCCCGACCGCCACGGCGAGACGGTCAAGGTCGACGCCGACTATGTACAGAAGCACATCGGCGATCTCGCCAAGAACTCGGATCTGAGCCGGTTTATTCTGTAGCTGTCGTAGATCCTATGGGGTGGCAGGTGGTCAGGGGTAAGCTGAGTTTGCGAACACC
>NZ_LLXX01000086.1 GCF_001440405.1 Bradyrhizobium valentinum | reverse complement strand
CCGGCATCGACTTCGTGAAAGAGCGCCGTCACCTGCCGTCAGGGTGAACCGGACGGGCAGGCCATTGGTATCGACCACCGCATGAATCTTAATATTACCACCTCGTGATCAACTCATGGACTGCTTCTTGTTGCGGGCGATGGATGCGGCGTGCTGATACACGGATAGATGTTGCCGATTGGCTCCGTTTTACGATTACTCATGATGACATTCCTCGTTAATGCGCGCGGCCGCGCACCCTTGGCCGCAGCGTGTTTAGCGACGAGTCCGTTCGGACCAGTGGTGGCTAGATGATAAGGACTGGCTTGTAACGGCAACTCCAATATTCGATTGCCCTCTTGGTCGCTCAATGCGTCGCCGAAGACCAGGATAAATGGTCGACAAGTCTAACCGCGCGATCCCCAAATAGTTCCTTCCCGAGGCCCCGGCCAGCACTCAGGAACCAATCCGGCACATCCAGCATTCGTAGTAAGTCCCTGTATGCCGCGTATCATCATGCCATGAGCGCTCCTGTAAAGCAGGCTTTTCACATCGAGGAGATCTTCCCCTCAATTGACTGTGGCCGCTTTGCGGTCAAACGAATCGTGGGCGAGACCTTCGAGGTCTGGGCAGACATCTATCGCCACGGCCACGATGTCGTTGCCGCAGACTTAATATGGCACCGCGAGCCCGAATCCGATTGGCAGCGGACCGCCATGATTCACCATGGCAATGACCGCTGGATGGGATCCTTCGTGCCTGAGAAGACCGGCCTCTACAGCTACGCGATTGAGGCGTGGACTGACGAATTCGGGACGTGGCGACATGCCTTTGAGCAAAAACGCAAAGCCAATGTGGCGACCGAGCTTGACGTTATGGAGGGAGCTTCGCTGCTTACCCGCGCTCTTAGCGGCGGTCAGGAAGCCACAGTAAAGATCGCGCGTGCATGCGAAACCTTCTTACAGTCGGGCAAGTGCGAGAGCCTGCTCGCCGATGACCTTAAAAAGGCGATGGCCGAAGCGCAAGAGCGGACGGATCTCACCCGATCGAAGCCACTGACACTCGTCGTGGATAGGCCCAAGGCCCGCTGCA
>NZ_LLXX01000085.1:5494-7720 GCF_001440405.1 Bradyrhizobium valentinum | reverse complement strand
GCTCCGGCAGCGCCGCCAGGGCAAGCTGCCGCGCCGCTGCCGCCTCCGCCGCCGCAGCAAACGATGGCCGACGATGGTGCGCCCGTGGTGCGCCCGCCGATGCCGCTGCGGTAAGTAGCTGCGTACCCCGGATGCGGCGCGCTTGCGGCGTGATGCGCTGCTGATCCGGGGTCCATGTCGGTCACAGCTCCCGGCTCAGCAGACCAACGCTGCGGGACAAGCGGAGACGTGCCAATGCGCTAGCTCTGATGCGGTCCTCGCATCAGCTTCATGGCGTCTTCGATATGACGCCACTCCGTGGCTTCCTCAATATCGCCCTTGCTCTCGCAAGCCTGTGCATTGTGTGCGGCTTCCGCGATCGCGGTGAGGCCGTGCTTCTCCATCATCTGGCGCGCAATCGTATGGATCTGCATTTCCGACATCATGTCGCTCTCCCAGGGTTCCAACAGTCTTACGCCGCAGCGTTTCGATCGTCGCGGCTTCGTCCGTGAAAACTGCCGAACCGAAAGTCCCGTTCCTCCGGCTGTGACCGATAATTTTCAGACAGGTTGACGGACCGGTTCCACCTGCGGTCGCGCCCCCCGTATTATCCCGTCCGCAATCTCCCCGAATATTAAGCGGCTCCACCGCCTGCTATTTTCAGCGTGAATCGCAATCGCGGGAGTCGGATATGGCCAGAGTCTATTTCCACTACTCCAATTCCGAGGGCGTATGCGTCGACCGGCGCGGCACCGCCGTCGGAAACCTGACCGAGGTGCGCGACCACGCCGCCCGCGTCGTGCAGTCGCTGATTACGGCGCAGGGCCCGGAAGACTGGCGCGACTGGACGTTGCATGTCAGCGACGATCTCAACGACGAAATCTTCGCCCTGCCGTTTTCGTCCGTGCTCGGCAAGCTGCATTGAGAGGTCGCCATGCTGGCCATGCAACCCCTTCTCCGACGCCTGACCGAGATCGTGATCCGTTGGCACCGGCTGATCGAAATTGCCCGCAAGCCCTACCGGCCCGAGCTGCATTACATGCGCGGCCCCGGCCCGAAATGGCACGCGAAGCATCGGGGCATTCTGTAGCCCGCACTCCCGTAGGATGGGTGGAGCGAAGCGATACCCATCATCTCGCTCATGGTCGCGATGGGTTCGCTTTCGCTCTACCCATCCTACAAATCCCCTAACTCCGGCGGCTCGAACCAGTTCGTCAGCGACAGGCCGCCATCGACCACGATCGCGGCGCCCGTTACGTAAGCCGATATCCGGTTCGACAGCACCGCCAGCGCCAACGGCGCAAGGTCCTTGGCCTGGCCAAGCCGGCCGAGCGGAATGTGTCTTGCGAGCGCGGGATCGGCGACGAAGCCGCCGGCCGCGATCGCGCCCGGCACCAGCGCGTTGACGCGGATGCCGAAGCGGCCGAACGTCTTGGCCAGTTCCTTCACCAGAATCGAAAGCCCCGCCTTCGACGTCGAGTAATGCGGCAGGTTGCGCGGCGTGCCGGCATGCAGCGAGGTCAGCAGCAGGAACGAGCCGGGCTGCTTGTCGGCGATCAGCTTTCGCGCCAGTTCACGCGAGAGGTGGAATCCGGCCTCAAGATTCACCGCATGCATCTGCGCCCAAATCTCCGTGGTGACGCCGAGCGCATGATCGCTCTCGCGCCGCGGCGGCGATGCGCTGTGCACGAAATGGGTCACGCATCCGACGGCGGCGGCGGCTTCCGCCAATAGCGCCTCGCGCGCCGCCGGGTCGGCGAGATCACCGACAAAGGGTACCGCCAGTTCCGGCCGGGCCGAGGTCTCGATGGCCGCCGTCACCGTATCCTTGTTCACGTCGGCAAACACCGTGCGCACGCCCTCGCCGACCAGGGCTTGCGCGATCGCGCGGCCGATCCCGTTGCCCGCGCCGGTGACGAGCGCCGCCTCGCGCGCGGGATCGAATGGCGTATTCAACAAACTCATGCTCGCGTCTCCCCGGGGCCGTCATGGCCGGGCTTGATGACCCGGCCATCCACATTTTTCTTACACATTCGCCGCAAGTGCGTGGATGCCCGGGTCAGGCCCGGGCACGCCTACATTGGCTTGACTCCTTGCGCGTATCAATTGGGCGCGCCATCTGCACCGCTGGGTTGCTTTCACCTTGCCCGGAACCGTCCTAGTCTCCACTCTGTAACCGGCGGGCTCACCACCATGCAAACCCGCGTTCGAAAGGTCGCCCACGTTCTGGAACGCCTTGGGCTTGCA
>NZ_LLXX01000085.1:0-5429 GCF_001440405.1 Bradyrhizobium valentinum | reverse complement strand
CAGCGAGCGGGTTGTTTGTGGCGGCTCTGGTGGGAACGAGCCACTCCGCGCTCACCAATCAGGCCTTCCTGCTTCTGATGATGGTCGGCGGCGCCGTCGGCTTTTATCTCGGCATCGATACGCCGCCATTGCCCTGGAGCGCATCGATCGGCCGGCCCACCGATGGCGCCTGGGTCGGCAAGATCGACACGCCGGAACTGCTCAGCGCGGTCGGCACCTTCCTTGCGGCATTCTCGGCGTTCGCCTGCGTCGGCGTGATCGTGCTGCGCCACGATCCGCATCCGGGATGGATACTGATGATCATGGTCGGATGGGTGGTCGGCGTCGCCATGCAGATCATCGCCGGCGCGATCGCCCGGCTGCGCCGTTGACCGGCCCGACCGCCTGACCTTCAGCTCTCGTCTTCCAGCGTCAGCACCAGACCCGTCAGCGCGGCGCCGATGCCGAACATCAGCCCATAGGTCGTCACCAGCATCAGCGTTGTCTGAACAGGTGCGCCGCTTTTTGCAACGAGGTCCCTGACATGGAAGGCATCGACCAAGCCTAGCACCAGCACCAGCGATAGCCCAAGCGCCACGCCCATCAGGAAATGGGTAAGCAGTGCATTGAAGAGTGACTTTTGCGGACGCATGGGCGCCGGGCCCTCGGCATGATGCCAAGCAAACGCACAGCCGAAGGAACTGGTTCCTCAGGGGAGAACAGAATTTGTCCTGTACTGCGGCGCATCAGCTACTGCGGCGCATCAGCGCGCCGCGTTTGCGGAAAATTAAGCAAGCGCCGGTACGTCCACCGGCATTCCCAATAATTTCCACAATCCTTTTTAGGAAGAAGGCACTCGCTTTCGAGATAAGGAGAATTTCCCATGCGGTTAGGGCAAGCGATCTTCTTCGGTTCGGCGGCCGCCCTCCTCACTTTGGCAGCGCCGACGCTCGCCAAAAATTCCAGTACGAATTCGCACACAGCAAAAGCAACCGAGGCGCCCGCGCCTGCCTCCTGTCATGCCTATCAGCAGGTCGCTGACGGTTCGTGGATGCAACTGCCTTGTCAGCAGATGGGCTCCAAGACGCCCGCTCAGCCTCGCTCCACCGCAAAGAGCGCGACCAAAGAAACGCAGTAACTGCGTCGTGCGTTTCCTTCGTCATTGCGAGGAGCATAGCGACGAAGCAATCCATGTCTCCGCGTTCGGCGCTATGGATTGCTTCCGCCTTCGCTCGTTGAGCTACGGCGGACAAGTCGCTGCGCTCGCAATGACGGTGGGGATCGCGCAGCCTACGCCACCGCCCTGCCCAGCCAATCGTCGAAACGCGTCGGCATGATCCGCGCGCCATCATCCGGTACCAGCGTGCGCAGCGCGAGCGGCGCGCCGAAATACGGCACGTCGGCGCCCGCTACGATCCTGCTGGTATCGCCCTGCTTGCGAAGCCAGCGGCCGACGAAGTCCGCAAGCGGAGCTGCTTCAGGACCCGCGACATCGCGGATGCCATTGGCGGGCTCGCCGAGGGCCGCGTCGGCCAACGCGACCGCAACCTCGTCGGAAAGCAACGGCTGCATCAACTGGCTGGAGACATGGACCGCACCATTTCTGCGTCCGGAATCCGCGATCGCGCCGACGAATTCGAAGAACTGGGTGGCGCGCAGGATGGTGTAGGCCAGCCCGGAGTTCGCGATCAGCCGCTCCTGCGCCAGCTTGGCGCGAAAATAGCCGCTGCTCTCGAGCCGGTCGGTACCGACGATCGACAACGCGACACAATGCCGTATGCCGGCCTGCTTGGCAGCCGCGACCAGGTTACGCGTCCCCGTCTCGAAGAAGTGCAGCACCGCCTCGTCCTCGAACGACGGCGAATTCGACACGTCAACGGCAATGTCAGCGCCCGCAAGCGCCGGTTGCAGGCCCTCCCCGGTCACGGCGTTAACGCCCCGGCTCGGCGACGCCTGCAGCACTTCATGGCCGCGCGACCGGAGCAGAGATGCCAATTTCGAGCCGATAAGGCCTGTGCCACCGATGATAACGATCTTCATTTCCTCGCTCCTCAATCTTCTGAAGCCGCGGCACTCCGGGCCACATCACCAAGACGAAATGGAACGGGCCGGCGTGACAAGCCCCACTGTAAACCCCGGATTAATTTGCACCACCTATACTGGTGGCCTGCACATCCGTACCAGCGCAAATGGCCTAAAATCCCATGAAAATCGGCACCCTCCTCACCGCTGCCATCGTTTCGCTTTCTGCCGTCGGCGGCGGGCTCGCCGTCTATGTGGCGGTTTCGAAATACCAGACCATGGACAAGGTCTCGGTGGCGCAGAGCCGGCTGGAGGTAGTGCGGGCAGTCGGCGATATCCCGCGCTACATGAATCCCGAGCGGGGCTTTGCCACCAACATCATGTTCGGACCTCCCACTGTGGATCCGAAACTGCTCGCGGAACTCGACAAATATCGCAAGAACACCGATGGGGCTCGCGACAAGATGAACCGGGTCAAGGCGACCCTCGCGGGCGCGATCGATGACAGCGCCGCCGTCGGCAGCAGCATCGATGCCCTGAATACCCAATTCGCCGCGCTGCGCGCAGCCATCGACAAGGCCCTCACCGGTCCGCCGGAAGCCCGCCGCGATGCGGCCAAGAAAATTGTCTCCGACAACTCCGCGTTCAACAAGGCTGTCACGACGCTGCTCGACGAGCAGGTGCGCAAGATCGCGCTGCTCGACGGCACTGCCTACCGGCAAGCAAGCTACGCCAATATCGCCTGGACGCTACGCGACGTCGGTGGTCTCAACTCCAGCCTGCACAAGAATCTCATCGGCGGCAACCGGGTAGCCACTGAAGCCGAGAAGATGGAAATCAGCCGCTCGCAGGGGCGAAACGATCAAATTTTGATGTCGCTGCAGGAATTGCGCGGCAATCCCTCTACGCCGGCCAATGTGGCCGCGGCGCTCGACAAGATGAACGCAGCCTATGTCGATCGCTTCGGCAAAGAGCTGAAGCTCGTCAAGGATGGTGCCATCAGCGGCAAATATGAACACGATATGGAGACCTACTACGCAGAGACACAACTCGGTCTTGCGTCCATCATTACGGTCCGCGACGCCTTCTACGACAACGCGGAACAGGTGCTCGGCGAAGCCTATTCCTCCGCGCGTTTCAGCTTCCTGATTGCGCTCGCGGGCCTGGTCGCGGTTGCCGCTGCCAGCGCCGCGCTGATCGTGATGGTGCGCCGCCGCGTCTGCCGCCCGATCGTCGACCTCACCACCACCATGTCGCGGTTGGCCAGCGGCGACGTATCCGGCGAAATCATCGGGGCCGAGCGCGGCGACGAAATCGGCGCGATGGCTTCGGCGGTACGCGTCTTCAAGGACAACATGATCGAGGCGGAACGTCTAGCGGCCGAAAAAGCCGCCGAGAACGACGGCAAGATGCGCCGCGCCCAGGTACTCGACGAACTCACCCGCGTTTTCGAAGCCAAGGTCACCGAGCTCGTCGGCGGGCTGTCGTCGGCGTCGTCAGTCATGGAAGACACCGCACAGTCGATGTCATCGACCGCAACCCTCACAAATCGTCAGGCGGCCATCGTCGCCGCCGCTTCCGAACAGACCTCCGGCAACGTGCAGACGGTTGCGAGCGCCACCGAAGAGCTGGCCTCCTCGATCTCGGAGATCGGCCGCCAGGTCGCGCAATCGACCGAAATCGCCGCCCGCGCGGTCGAGAACGCGCGCCGCACCGGCGACACCGCCCGCTCGCTCGCCGAAGGCGCGCAGAAGATCGGCGACGTCGTGACGCTGATCCAGAGCATCGCCGCGCAAACCAACCTCTTGGCGCTGAACGCGACCATTGAAGCCGCGCGCGCCGGCGATGCCGGCCGCGGCTTTGCCGTCGTCGCCTCCGAAGTCAAATCGCTGGCCGGCCAGACCGCAAAGGCAACCACCGAAATCTCCGAGCAGATCGCCGCGATTCAGGCGGCGAGCGACCAGACCGTCACGGCGATCCAGAACGTCGCCAACGTGATCGGCGAGATCGACCAGATCGGCACTGCCATTGCAGCCGCGATCGAGGAACAGGGCTCCGCGACCAAGGAAATCTCACGCAGCGTGCAGGAAGCCGCGCGCGGCACCCAGGAGGTCAATTCCAACATCACCGGCGTCCAGAAGGCCGCCGACGACACCGGCGCCGCCGCCAATCAGGTGCTCGGTGCGGCCGAGCAATTGTCCTCGCAGTCCAAGGATCTCGCCGGACAGGTCAACCGCTTCCTCTCGGAGGTGCGCGCGGCGTAAGCCTGACGGGCGAGTTCCGGACCGAAAGCCGCGCGCAAGTTGTAGCGCCATGCGTTACGGCTTTCCCTGCCCTCCGCCGCAAATCGAACAGAAATGCTGCCTAGCGAATGCGCCTCCTACGCGGGGGCACACTTGAACAAGAAACTGAAATATGCCGCGGCGGCGATCGTCGTCTTCGCCGCAGCCGTCTACGTCAACAACACCAATCATCTCGCTGCGCATCGGGACGGCAAGCCCGTCCTTCTCGCGCATCGCGGCATTGCCCAGCGCTTCGACGAGCGCGACCTGAAGAACGACACCTGCACCGCGGCGCGAATGCTGCCGCCAACCCATCAGTATCTGGAGAACACGATCGACTCGATGCGAGCCAGTTTTGCGGCCGGCGCCGATATCGTCGAGCTCGACGTTCATCCCACCACCGACGGCGAGTTCGCGGTGTTTCACGACTGGACGCTGGATTGCCGCACCGACGGCCAGGGCGTCACGCGCGAACACTCCATGGCCTATTTGAAGAAGCTCGACATCGGCCACGGCTATACAGCCGATGATGGCAAGACCTTTCCCTTTCGCGGCAAGGGCATCGGCCTGATGCCGACGCTTGGCGAGGTGCTAGAAACCTTCCCGCAAGCGCGGCTCCTGATCAACGTCAAGAGTCGCGACCCGTCGGAGGGCGAGAAGCTGGTGGCCGTGCTCTACAAGCTTCCCGCCGAACGCCGTGCGCGGATCATGGTCTATGGCGGCGACGAGCCGGTCGAAGCAGTGCGCACGCGCATGCCGGATGTCCGGACGATCTCGCGCGCGGCCATCAAGAGCTGCCTCCTCGGCTACATCGGCTACGGCTGGAGCGGCGTAGTGCCGAAAGCCTGCAGCAACGCGATGGTGATGCTACCGATCAACGTCGCCCCGTTGGTATGGGGCTGGCCCGATCGTTTCCTGAACCGCATGCGAGCCGCCAACAGCGAGGTCTTCGTGCTCGGTTCCTACCGTGGCGGCGGGTTCTCGACCGGAATAGACACGTCTGAAGAGTTTGCACGGCTGCCGCAAAACTATTCCGGCGGCATCTGGACCAACGAGATCGAGGCCATCGCCCCGCTCGCCCACAGATAGTTTGTAGATCCTATGGGGTGGCAGGTGGTCAGGGGTAAGCTGAGTTTGCGAACACCC
>NZ_LLXX01000084.1 GCF_001440405.1 Bradyrhizobium valentinum | reverse complement strand
GGGTGCTTTTTTACGCCTGGTAGGTGGCAGGAACCAAAGCATGGATAGTGCTTTTACTGGCTAGCACATAGCCGCCCTCGCGCGTTGCAGGGGATGCGTCGGGATTGTTCATGAACAAGGTCAAGGATAAGAGACTGGCCCTGGCGGCGGCAAGCCTTCGGCATGCTCCGGTACTGGAAGGTAAGCCCTTCCCGCTTGGAGCCACCTGGGATGGCCTTGGCGTTAATTTCGCGCTGTTTTCGGCTCATGCCACTAAGGTCGAGCTCTGCCTCTTCGATGACGGCGGAAAGAAAGAGATCGAACGCATCGAGCTGCCCGAATACACCGATGAAGTCTGGCACGGTTATATGCCGACCGCACGTCCGAGCACAGTCTACGCCTACCGGATCCACGGCCCTTACGAGCCAGATGCGGGACATCGTTTCAATCCCAACAAGCTCGTGATTGATCCTTATGCTAAGCAGCTTGTGGGCGCGCTGCGTTGGGGACCAGAACTATTCGGCTATGAGCTCAGTCACCCAGACAAGGACAAGTCCTTCGATTCACGCGACAGCGCGCATCTTATGCAAAAGTGCCGCGTGATAGACCCCGCCTTCACCTGGGGCCATGCGGCAAAGCTCGAGGTGTCCTGGGACCGCACCATCTTTTACGAGATGCACGTCAAAGGTTTTACCCGAAGCCATCCGCTTGTACCGGAAGGCGACCGCGGTACCTTCGCCGGACTTTGCCATCCGCATATCCCTGCCTATCTTCGCGCGCTTGGGATCACGAGCGCTGAATTCTTGCCCATCCATGCATTTGTGGACGATAGTCACCTTGTGGAGAAGGGTCTTCGCAACTATTGGGGCTATAACTCGCTTGCGTTTTTCGCGCCCGAGCCGCGCTATCTCAAGACGCTTTTTGCGAATGAGTTCAAGGAGGCCGTCAACCAGTTCCACGCCCATGGTATCGAGGTGATTCTCGACGTCGTCTATAATCATACTGCCGAAGGGAACGAACTCGGGCCAACGCTTTCCTTCAAGGGCATCGATAATGCGAGCTATTATCGCCTGCTTCCGGACCAGAAGCGCTACTACATCAATGATACCGGTACCGGCAATACCGTAAACTTGTCGCACCCGCGCGTGCTCCAGATGGTCGCGGACAGCCTGCGCTGGGCGACCGAAATGCGCGTGGATGGTTTCCGCTTCGACCTTGCGACCATTCTTGCGAGGGAGCCCTACGGTTTCGATGAAGGCGGCGGCTTTCTGGATGCCTGTCGGCAGGATCCGATCCTTTCGTCTGTCAAGCTGATCGCCGAGCCTTGGGATGTCGGCCCGGGCGGCTATCAAGTCGGCCGATTTCCCCCGGGATGGGCGGAATGGAATGATAAATTCAGGGATGACGTGCGGCGCTTCTGGAAAGGGGATGAGGGCATGACACCCGAATTTGCGCGGCGCATCACCGCATCGGGCGACCTCTTCAACAAGCGTGGCCGCAGGCCATGGTCGTCCGTCAATTTCGTTACGGCGCATGATGGCTTCACACTGAACGACGTCGTTTCCTACAATGATAAACACAACGAGGCCAATGGCGAAGACAACCGCGACGGACACTCGGACAATCATTCGTGGAATCACGGCGCTGAAGGGCCGACTGATGATCCGGAGATCATCGAGCTTCGCGAGCAGCAAAAGCGCAATCTCCTAGCGACGACGCTGCTGTCGCACGGGACGCCTATGATCCTCGCTGGTGATGAGTTTGGCCATACCCAAGGTGGCAACAACAATGCCTATGCCCAGGACAACAACACGACATGGCTCAACTGGCTCGGTAACTCGGCCGAAGGCCGGGCCTTGCGGGAATTCGTCCGTAAGCTAATCGCAACCCGGCAGGCCTTTCCCATCCTGCATCGCTCAAGGTTTGTCATCGGCAACGTCAATGAAGAGCTAGACGTGAAGGACGTAAGCTGGCTCGCTCCGAATGGCCGGGAGATGAGAACAGCGGATTGGGACAATCCGGCCACGCGATGTTTCGGTATGCTGCTTGACGGGAGGGCACAGGAAACTGGTGCCAAACGGCAAGGCTCGGATGCCACGCTGCTCCTTATCTACAACGCGCATCATGATTTGGTCGAATTCGTCTTGCCCGAAGTGCCGCAGGGTCGGGCCTGGGCCGGCCTCATTGATACGCATGCACCGGATGTGACCTTGACGGTTTATCCGTTTGGCCACCGCTTAAAGGCGGCTGGTCGATCAATGCTGGTGCTCGGCCTCGCGACGGGAGAGACCATGACGCGGCGGCTTCGCCAGGGTCTTGGTGCCATCATGGACATTGCCGAATTTCCACTTCAGGTCTAGGCCACGCCTCCTTCCTCGAGAACGCGCAGGACCCCTTGCAATGGCACGGAAATCCAAGCCGGCCGGTAGGAAAGCTCGTATTCGACCTCATAAAGCGCCTTTTCGAGCAAAAAGAAATTCAACATCGACTTCATGTCCTCGGTGCGGTCTGGCCACAGAACGGAGGCGCCTATCGCCTCCTGATAGGCGCTCATAAAGCCATCTGTTGTCTGTTCGCGCCACGCAAATAAGGCTCGCGACTCCGGAGTGTTGAGCTTTTCCGACATCCGCCTCTGCCGTCTCGAGGCCATGGCAGCGTAGTCCAGGGAGCGCAACACACCTGCCACATCGCGCGCAGCGGGAGCCTTGCGCCTCCGGTCTGCCAAGGGTCGGCTGGGCTCGCCCTCGAAGTCAATAATGACTGCGTCTTCATTGGCTACAAGCACCTGGCCCAAATGCAAATCGCCGTGATGGCGTATCTTGCAGCGGCCAAGCGAAGGACGGATGA
>NZ_LLXX01000083.1 GCF_001440405.1 Bradyrhizobium valentinum | reverse complement strand
CCCGCGGCGCTGTGCTCGCCCGTCGCAGTCGCGCTGATGCCGTTCGCGAGGCTTTCCGCGCCCGTCGCGGTCGCGTTTTGGCCGTTCGCGTCGCTGCCCACGCCCGTCGCGGTCGCGGCGTCGCCAGTGGCTACCGCGCCATTGCCGGAGGCGTAGGCATTGGCGCCGGTGGCCGTCCCGCCGTTGAGGGATTGCTGACCCATCGCTGGAACGGCCCAGAGGGTTGCCGCTGCGATTGAAACGCCGGCTGCCAGCGCCAGCCCTCGCAACGTCCCGCCGGGGAGCACGCTGCTGGCAAGCAGTCGCGTCCGGAGGTCGTGTGGGTGAAACACGTCTGTGGCGTGATCTGTCACCAAATCCGCTGCGCCCACTGTCGGAAAGCTTGTCATCGCCGGCCCTTCTCATCGCCGGCCGGTGAAATGACCGATTGGTGAACATCAAACATGCAAGCCCCCACGGCAGACGGCGCGATTCTGTTACTTCGATCTGCCATGACGCGACCTTGGCCCAAGCCATGCACGGGCCGCATCTGACGAACGTCAGAGGCATCGAGCCAAACGGGAGCATTCTGAGCTGATGTTTGCGAAGTGAGGCTTCGCGGCAACATCGTGCTTGATGCCCATAATCCCGTCTTGCGGCCGGGACGCAACCTGGGCCACAGTTCGGGAAGGGCTTGGGGTAGGGCGAATGTCTGGCGGTGGACTATCCGGCGAGGACAAGGTGCTGGATCTAGTCGGATCGATTTATGATGCCGC
This sequence comes from Bradyrhizobium valentinum, assembly GCF_001440405.1. Classification (GTDB taxonomy): domain Bacteria; phylum Pseudomonadota; class Alphaproteobacteria; order Rhizobiales; family Xanthobacteraceae; genus Bradyrhizobium; species Bradyrhizobium valentinum. The sequence continues at coordinate 10,055 of NZ_LLXX01000083.1, read as the reverse complement.
GCTCGATGCACAGCTTTGGCCAGGCGTCCTGAACAGAATTGGCGATGCCGTGGGCGGGCCGCAGGTGGTGTTCGGATTTTACGATCCGGCGAACGGCATCGTCAGCATGCATGCGCCGCGGACAGATCCGGACATCCTGCGCAGCTTTGACGACTGGTCGCCGAATATTCCGGCCCTGCCGTGCACGGGAAACTACCGGCCCGGCGAGGTCTTTACCGGTGGGGACGTCATCTCGCGTGACGAGTTTACCAGCACCGCCTTCTATAACGAATTGTGGGGGCCGGGCGGTTTCAGCGCCGATCCCCTGGTCACCAACCTGTTTGCCGACAGCGCGGCCTCCGGGCACATTGCGAGCCACGGACTGCAGAATCAATCGCCATTCGACGGCAGCCAGAAACGTTTGTTCGCGGCGCTGGCGCAGCATCTCGTTCGCGCGGTCGCGCTGCAGCGCCGTGTGTATCATCTGACGATCGCAAACGAGCGTGCGCTAACCGGCCTCGACGGATTGCAGCAAGGTTTTCTGCTTGTCGATGCGGAGGCACGGCCGCTGTTCGTCAATCGTGTGGCCCGGGCGCTGCTCGATAGTCGCGATGGCCTGCGGCTCGAAGCCGGCGCCTTGTCCGCATCCGATGCCGACGGCGGGCGGACATTACGCGGGCTGATCAAGTCATGCGCTGGCGATGCCAGCGTTGTAGCCGGTTCTGGCGGCGACGTCGCGCTGCCGCGTGGATCGGAGCGGTTGCCGCTTGATGTTGTCGTGACGCCGGTAAAGCAGGAAACGGCGAAGGCCGTCCTCCCCTGGACTTTCTCGCAACGTGCTATCGCGATCGTGCTCGTCTCCGATCCCGAAGGGGAAATCCAGGCGCGCGCCGAGGACTTACGCCAACGTTTCGGCTTCACGCCGGCAGAGGCAGCGTTCGCGCTTGAGATCGTCAAGGGTGATGGCCGCCAGGCCGCCGCTGACAGGTTAGGCATCACTGTCGGAACGGCGCGCAGCCATTTGTCCAGTATCTTTGACAAGACGGGCTCACGTCGCCAGGCCGAACTGGTGCGGCTGCTTCTGCAAAAGTGAAGCGAAGCCGGGTATCTCATTGAGTGGAGCCTAGGCCGACCAAAAAAGGGGCGGGCATTGCTGCCCGCCCTGATACACAGGAAGTGCCGTGTCAGGCTTCCAGAATTGCCACGATCTCGAAGGTGTTGGGATCCACGATCACGATCTGCTCCTTGACGAGGATAAACTTATACCTGCGCCATTCCGGATAGATCGTCACCACCCGCTCCGGCAGGGTGTGGAAGGTTACGTCGCGCGGCACGCGCGTGCCGACCGAAATCGAGAAGTTCACGTTCGTCACCGGCGAGACGCGCTGCTCCTTGATCACGCTGGTGATCTGGGTGCGCTGCTCGGTCGAGAGCTTCCCGGCCGCGCCGGCCTGGCCCGTCGTAGTTTGGCCCGCGGCTCCGCCCTCAGTCTGAGTCTGCATGCGGTCCTGCTTGCCCTGGGCCTTCTGGTCCTTCTGCGGCATGGTCTGGTCGCGATCCTTGGTCGTGGTCTGGTCACGCTGCTGGGTCGTGCCTTGCTCACGCTGCATCGTGCCCTGGCCCGTCGTCTGACCCTTCTGTTCGCCCTTCATGCCGCCGCGGTCTTCCTTGCCCTCGGCCTTCATGTCCTTGCCGCCCTTCATGCGGTCCTCGGTGCGCTGGCTCTTTTCAGGGCCAGTCGCTTTCTTCTCAGGGCCCATCGACTTCTCGGATTCTGCACCCTTCATTCCCGTCGTGCCGCCGCTATCGCGCTGCATCGTGCCGCCCGGCGCACCACCGCCGCGATCGGAGGGCGCGCTCTGCTGCGTCGTGGAACCTGGTGACCCTGCGTCACGGCCCGTTCCGGTACCCTGCGCATTCGCAAAGCCGGTTCCGGCGATCAGGGCCGCTGTTGCGACCGTAATCAAAAGGCGATTACTCATCGAATGTCTCCTCAGGTGTCTGCATTGCCCGCGCCAACAACGAAAGGCATTGGACGGATGTTCCTGACCATTGGCGGTTCCGTCGACATTGTTTTGTGAATGCAGGATGAACGCCGCGCCGCAGAATACCGCAAAGAAAAAGGCCGGCTGTTGAGCCGGCCTTTCATTGCAATTTGTTACTCATTGCAATTTGCGAAGTGTCGCCTCAGCACGTCGCCTTGCCGCAACGGGCGTTGCTTATCTTTTCCCGCAGGTTCTCGACGCCGACCGCGCCGATCACGACCTGCTTGCCGATCACGTAGCTCGGCGTGCCGTTCATGCCCATCGCTTCGGCGAGCTTGAAGTTTTCCTCGAGCGTGTTGCGCACTTCGGCGCTCGAGAGGTCCTTCTCCAACCTCGCCATGTCGAGGCCGACTTCCTTGGCAACGGCCAACGCGCGCGCCTTGTCGGCGGCGCCGCGGCCGGTGAGCAGCTTCTGGTGGAAGTCGAGATATTTCTTGCCGGACGGATCCTGCATGCGCACGGCGACGCCGACCTGGGCCGCTTCGACCGAGCCCGCGCTCAGCACGGGAAATTCCTTCAGCACGACCTTGAGCTTGGGGTCGCTCTTCATCAGCTCCATCATGTCCATCATCGCACGCTTGCAATAACCGCAATTGTAATCGAAGAATTCGACGAAGGTGACGTCGCCATCCTTGTTGCCGACCGTGACGTTGCGCGGCGAGTTGAAGATCGCATCCGCATTGTTGGCGACACCTGCTTCATGCTTGGCGGCTTCCGCCGCGGCCTGACGCTTGCTGAGTTCGGTCATCGCCTCTTCGAGCACTTCGGGATGCGCGATCAGGTAATTCCGGATGATGGCCTCGATGTCACCGCGCTGGGCGTCGGTGAAGCTCTGCGCGGAAGCGGACAGCGGTGCGCCGCAAAGCGCCAAAGCGAACAATGCGGGAATGAAACGGCGGAACGAGGGCATCGGTTAATCCTTATGCGGCGAGTTCCCGGGCAATTCTGCTGAAGGCCGGCTCCTCGAGAATATCTTGGTCCTTGGGACCAAATCCTTGGTGATCAAGTCCGATTATAGCTGAACGCAGGTTATTTCTAGTTGCTCTTCTGGCCCGGCAGCGGCTTGGCGCTCACAATGTCGTCAGCCTTGACCCATCCCGGCGTCCCGATCGCGAAGCGCGTTTTCGCCCGTGATGCAAGATCGCGCGCAGTCTTGCTGTCGCCGCGAAGGTAAGCGGCCTGGGCCGACGCCAAATCGGCCTGCGCATAGTCGCCTTTTCGGCCGTAGGCCATCGCAAGCTGCATGTAGCCGAGCGGCGCCTCGCTCTCGCGCGCCACCGCCGCACGCAGGATCGCAATCGCCTCGTCGGTGTAGGCGTTGTTGCCGGTTGCCACGAGGGCCTGCCCAAGCAGCATCTCGATGAGCGGGGAATTGTTGGAGAGCGCTACGGCCTTGCGCAGCGGCGCAATCGCCTCCTGCGGCTTGCCGCCCTCCAGCAGCGCCTGGCCGCGCACTTCGTGGAAATAGGGGTTGTTGGGCTGCTGCTGAATCAGGGCGTCGATCTGCGCGAGCGCGCTGCGCAGGTCGCCGTGCCGATAGGTTGCGATAGCATGCGCGTAGCGCGCCGGCAGGCTGTTGTTGGACAACGGATAGCGTCGGTACACGGTGTCCTGCCGCTCCATGAAGGCCGAGATCTTGGCGCGCACCATGTCGTGGCGAAGCTGCAGGGCAGGGTCGTCCTTCTTGTCCCAATAAGGGCTCGACCGAGCCAGTTCTTCCAGCGCGGCGACGCGCTGAGACGGCATCGGGTGCGAATGAACGTAGGGATCGGCGCCGCGCCCGGCGAACAGGCTCTCGTCGGTGAATCGCTTGAAGGTCTCGTACATGCCCTTCGCGGACTGGCCGGTGGCAGTCAGAAATTTCACGCCGGCCTTGTCGGCGTTTTCCTCCTGCTGGCGCACGTAAGAGAGGAGGTTGCGGCGGATGATTTCTCCAGGAGCTGAGAACATTGCCGCGCCGGCGTTGGCCAAACCACTGTTGCTGCCGCCTTGCGCGCCGGCCACCATCGCGCCGGCGCCAAGCAGCATGGCAATGATCATCTGTGTCTGGGCCTGCGCCATCTGCTCGCGCATCTTGGCAAGATGACCGCCGGCAAGGTGACCGGTTTCATGCGCCATGACGCCGATGATCTGGTTCGGCGTTTCCGACTGCATGATCGCACCGTAGTTCACGAAGATGCGCCGGCCGTCGGCAACGAAGGCGTTAAAGACGCCCTGGTTGATGATCACCATCTGGATGTTCTGTTTTTCCAGACCGGCGGCGCGCAGGATCGGCCGCGTATATTCGCGCAGCAGTTGCTCCGTCTCGGCGTCGCGGAGCACCGGCGGACCCCTGTTCTCTTGAGCCGTCGCCGCCATGGGTGCGACAGCAAGCGCGACGGCTGTCGTCAGCGCGGTCAGCTTCAGTGATTTCTTGCGGAACGTGATGCGGAGCATGAGCAGTCTTTGGCGATTGGCGGTACGTCCAGGCTTGTTCGGAAGCCGGTTCGGTTTCCATTAGATCAGAACCGGGTCCCAGTTTGTTGTTTCAACACGTTTTCTTCACCCGAGCCGGTATTACTTCGCTTGAAAACGCTATAACAAGCCACCGAATACGGCCAGTCTTGGGCGGTAACCGGTTCGGGGACCTGAATTCGGGCAGCGCCCGTGCAGATAGCAGATATCGATGCTGGAATCGACACTTAGAGACCGTGTGAAGGACCTGCTGACACCCTCGGGACGGAGCGATGTTCCGCCTTTCATGGTGATGGACGTGATGGCGGCCGCAGCGCGGATCGAAGCGGCCGGCGGCCATGTCATTCACATGGAAGTGGGGCAGCCGGCGGCGCCGGCGCCGAAGGTCGCGATCGCGGCCGCGCACGCTGCGCTCGATGCGGCGCGGATCGATTACACGTCGGCGCTCGGCATGCCCACGCTGCGCACGCGAATCGCCAGACATTACCGTGATACTTGCGGCTGTACCGTCGATCCCGAACGCATCGTGATCACGACCGGCTCGTCCGGCGGATTCATTTTGGCGTTTCTGTCGATGTTCGAGCCGGGCGACCGCGTGGCGGTCACGGTGCCGGGGTATCCGCCGTACCGGCATATCCTGACCGCGCTCGGCTGCGAGCCGGTGCTGATCGAGACATCGAGCGCGGCGCGTCATGCGTTGACCGGAGAGGCTTTGTTGGCCGCGCATCGCAACGCGCCGCTGAAGGGCGTGCTGGTCGGCAGCCCCGCCAATCCGACGGGAACGATGATGTCGCGCGAGGCGCTTACTGGCCTGATCAATGCGGCGGAAGGCGCGGGCATCCGCTTTATTTCCGACGAGATCTATCATGGTCTCGACTATGCGTTTCCGGCGGTGACGGCGGCGGAGCTTTCGTCGCATGCGCTGGTGATCAACTCGTTCTCTAAATATTTCTGCATGACCGGCTGGCGGGTCGGCTGGATGGTGGTGCCGGAGCCGCTGGTGCGGCCGATCGAACGGCTGCAGCAGAACCTGTCGATCTCGGTGCCGACGCTGTCGCAGATCGCGGCCGAAGCAGCATTCGAAGGACGCGAGGAGATGGAGGCGATCAAGCGCGGCTACCAGGAGAACCGCCGCATCCTGATCGAGGGACTGCCGAAGGCCGGTCTCACCAAGTTCCTGCCAGCGGACGGCGCCTTCTATCTCTACGCCGATGTTTCTGATTTCACATCCGACAGTTTCGAATTTGCCGGCCGCATGCTGGAGAAGGCTCATGTGGCGGCGACGCCGGGCGTCGATTTCGATCCGATCCACGGCCGCAGCTTCATTCGCTTTTCCTACGCGCGCTCGGCCGACGAGATGCGTGAAGCGGTGACACGCATCGCGCGCTGGCTGGGGCACGGCTCGGGTTTGAGCTAGTCAATTTCGGATTAAGTCGCCGGATCGCGACGAGATCGGCCGCCTTGCGACGGCCGATCCGCGCATGTGCAAACCCGGGAGCATCAGGTGCTCCTGAGTTCTCCGTTCATTCCGTTCGGGTAGAATCCGCCTTTACTGACGCCGGCCTTTTCCGTCAGGTAGACGATATGCAGAACCTCCTGCGGCGTGCGGTGGAAGGCAATCGCGTCGGGGTTTGAAGGCACGAAGTTGGCTTTGCCGTCGAGCCTGATTCCCTCGTCTTCTTTTTCAGGCGTCCCATCAATTTTATCCCGCGCATCCGAAATTGCGTTGGCGGCCTCCCACGCCTTCTCGCCCATCATGTAGAGCTGGGAGCGTGCCATTCCCATATGGTAGGCCTCAACGGCAAGGATCCCGGCCGCCGCCTGCACGAATTCCTTTTTCTTGAGCAACGGCGCCGCACCGGCATACGCGGTCACCCCGACGTCCTCGAACAGCATGCCGCCGAGCAGGACAGACATGTCGTCGGCAAACGGATCGAAATCGGCAGGCAGGCCGGCAGCCTGGGCGGCGGCCTTGAAGCCCGCGTCGAAGTCGATCGCCGGTCGAGAAATGGCATTTCTGCCAAGCGTCTTGCGATAGAAGCGAACGTGGGCCAATTCGTTTTCCGCAGTCTCCTCGATGAACTCGCGGATCGCCTTGTCCTTGAATTGGGCCTCGTGTCCACCCACCACCCGACCTGCGTCCATCCCGGCATCGGTGTCGCTGATACCCTTGCCGGTCGTGGCGCGCAGATAGAATTCAGCTTCCATGTATTCGAGATTCAGAGCGAAGGTGAAGATGTCCTCGTCGTCGATCGCGGCGCCCTTCGGGCCGATTCCGACGCCGGTCGTCTCTCGCTTCTGCTGGGCATAGGCGTGCGGAATGAGTAATCCCGAAAGGCCAGCGACTGATAGGCCGGCGATCGATTGCCGGCGCGAAATACGCAACGACTCCATGGCGTAACCTCCTCTGTTCTGATTGAGGGGCCGCGCCGCTATTCATCGCTATAAGGACGCTATCGGGCGCGACCTCGGCACCAGTGGCGATGCTTAATGCGCACAACGTGAGAGCGCCGGGCACGTTCCTAGCTGGCTTCAAACTAAGCAGCACGACCTCGTGACGCTTCGACGAAGCCATCATGTGGCCGTTTGGCTTTCGCCGCTGACCGCGCTGCATGCCCGCGAGGGCATAACAGATCGCACGTTGAGGTGAACATAACCGGGGTGCGTGCCAATTGAGCCGATCACAGCCGGAGACCTGCGATCTCGGCGACGAACGTCATAGCTCCACTGCCGCCAGCCACGGCGATAGATCTGAAGCCATCTCAAAGAAGAGTGCGAGAGCCGACGAATCCGCCTATCCGCCCCACGAGCTGCGATCGGTCGCCGATTTTTTCTTCGCCTTCTTCTTCTGTGCCGAAAATTCGCTGATAGCGCTCTTTCCGCTCAGGTCCGTGCTTATGACCTGCGGTCCGCTCTGCCCGGCGAGCGGCCTCTCGGTGGCGACCGCGGGCACCGCAAGGCCGACACAGCCGGCGGCAGCAAGGATCAACGTCAGCTTTCTCATCTGCTCCTCCATCTGCAGTGATACTCACCCCAAAAGCGAACGCGCGAATGCTGGCCGCGTTCCTGCAGGTCAACGTGAATACGCCGGACCGAGATGGCATGTGGAGCACCGCCTCAATGGCGATCGAGTGGATCGCGAATGCGAAGCAATTGCACATTGCGGCGGCGTGCTAAATACCGAGCGCGAGAACGAATGGCCAGGAAGCCACGTGTGATAGTCGAGCACCGCGAAGAGACGTTTTCCCTCATCACCTCGTAATGAAGTCACCATGAACACGGTGGGTCTCCCGGAGAGAGCGTACCAGGCCCACGCGACGCGCGGACTTGCGAGTGGACATACCAAAATTCGCGCCGTTCCGTACGGCGACAGAGAGGTCGTGCCGTTGATCGTCGCTGCGCACTCGCAGGGAGCGCGGGCGGCCCAACCGGGACGGATGGTGCCGGGCAAGACTGGCCTGCAGACCAGAGGCCGGTCACGATAATGCGTGATTGTGTAACCGTGCGGGTCCAGAAGCAGTGAATCCTGAACCGTGATCCCGGCTTCCGGTCCCCCGAATGTGCGGGTGCGTTGGGCGGGCACGGTCCAGTCATACAGCACTTCTGCGGGGTACGGGTTTTCATCGGAATCGAAAGGGGTCATCACGCCTGTGATCGCGAGCCTCTCGGGCCACTCGGAAAAAGGGATCGCAGGACAATCTGCCTGGAGTTCGGGCATCACCCGGTTGATCTCGCTCTGCGCAGGTTGGCGCGATTGCGATATTTTGCCGATCAGGCGATGCAGCGTGCGCACCGGATTTCCGGTCATTGCCGGTTTGGCCTGTCGGCAGGCGGCATCGATCCCGGCAAGACCTGTTTCGTCCAGTGTATTGAATCGAACCTGATAGCTGAGCGCATATCCGCTGAATGGTGGAAGCTGATCGCTCGCAAAGGGGAAGACGAGGCGAAACGGCGTTTGATCCGATGTCTTGAACCAGAGCCAATAGCTTGCGGGCTCTGGAGCGATTGCTGTTTTCCACCACTCCACCGGCGTCTCGCCGATGGGCGCTGAGCCCGTGCATTGCGACTGCGGCGCAATCCAATCTGTCGGAAGCGGCCGCCAGCCGGTATCGCCTAAAGCGCGGCACTCCTTGATCGTGGCGCCTTCCGACTCGAGGACGTACGTCCGGTTGCCGGCAACAAACAAATCGAGCGACCCGCGCCTGACACCATGAAGCCTCACTCGCATCGCGGAAAGCGCGGCGTCGGAGACGATTTCGGCCAGCACGAGCTGCGCCTTGGTGAAGGGCGCCATCAGATAAATACCCCGCCATTTCTCTGGCAGGCGCGGATGGGATGTTGAGCCGCAAGGGGCGAGCTGCGGCAGGTCGAGCAGCGCGCGCGGTTCTCGCGCCGCTGCAGGGGAGAGCACGAAGACGGCGATCGTTATCGTCAACACGCGCGGCAGCATGGCGACCTCGCGGTATCAGGCTCTGCAGCTAACGTATGCCGAGATGCTTTGCTCCGAACTGGATGGACACAGCCGCAAACCCGCACATTCGCCGCGTCTGGATTTAGGGGGAGGCACACTTTAGTGCGCAGCTACGCGCGTTTTCGTTCCATCGCGCCGCGCCGATCGGAAAAAATATTTGGCTGTGTGCGACGGATTGGCGCATGCGACCGGTCCGCGGCCTCTGAGGGTCGTCGGCCTCGTGGTGCCGACCGGCTACTCGTTCAACCTCGACGGCACCAATATCTACATGACGCTGGCAACGCTGTTCATCGCGCAGGCGCTGGGCTTCGATCTCACTTTCGGCCAGCAATTGACCATCCTTCTGGTCGCGATGCTGACCTCGAAGGGCGCGTCCGGCATTACCGGCGCCGGCTTCATCACACTGGCCGCGACGCTCGCTGTGGTCGATCCGCGGCTGGTGCCTGGCATGGCCATCGTTCTGGGCATCGACAAGTTCATGAGCGAGTGCCGCGCGCTGACCAATCTGTGCGGCAACGGCGTTGCTTGCGTCGTGGTGTCGTGGTGGGAAGGCGAACTCGACAAGGACAAGCTGCACGCCAATCTGAACAAGCAGGTTGATCCGTCCGACGTGGAGACCGCGATCACGACGGGCTAGCGATCAGCTCGACACAATAAAAAACCGCCCGGTTTTCGCCGGGCGGTTTTGTTTGGGTTCGATTCCTTACTCGCCGCTGCCGAAGCGCCGTGACCACCAGCCTGCCTTGCGTGGTGCGGGCTCGCCCGATTCTGCCGGTGCAGGTTCGGCCTGAGCGGGCGCGGGAGGCGCGACCGGCTCTGGCGTACTCTCGCTAATGGAGGGCGCCGGCTCGGCCGGAGCGCTGGTCATGAAGCTGACCTTCTCGCGCACGGTCGATCGCCGCCGCGCGGCGGCCCGCTCGGCCTCTTGCCCGCTTTCTTCAGCGGCTGGCGCGGGCGCGCTCGCGACCGGCTCGGGCTGGACGTAAGCCGGAGATTGTATCTCCGCCGGGTGCGAGAATGGTTCGGGCTGAACGTCGGCCTGCACCAGCGATGGCGCGGGTTCGGACGCGCTGCCCTCGAAATCGGCGACGGCGCTGGCGACTTCC
>NZ_LLXX01000082.1 GCF_001440405.1 Bradyrhizobium valentinum | reverse complement strand
CGTGTTTGGTCCCGGGAGATTGGGTTGATGGAATCGGTGTAGATAGAGGCATCTGTTACGTCAGGGAGCGCCTTGCGTCATGGAACTGAATCTGCACGCCAACGCCACCACGACCCCGAAGGTCAGAGCTTACATCCAGCGCAGCAAGCGGTCGGTTGCGGAGCTGGCTGCCGAACTCGGCGTCGGCGAGACCACGATCCGCCGCTGGCGTGGCCGGACTACGGTCAGCGACCGCTCGCACCGGCCGAACAGGCTGACCACCAGTCTGGCGGCCATGGAAGAGATGCTGGTCTGCGAACTGCGAACGTCGCTGCAGTTGCCATTGGACGACATCGTCGAAGTGATGCGGCGTTGCGTCAACGATAAGCTGTCCCGCAGCGCCATTCATCGCTGCCTTCAACGCCATGGCATCAGCCAGTGCAAGAAGCCTGACAGGCCTAAAATAGGTGCCTTCGAGCAGGCGACCGTTGGCTTCATCCACATCGATCTGAAGCATCTGCCGGCTCTTGAGCGCCGCAAAAGCTATGCCTTTGTCGCGATCGACCGCGCCACCCGCTACGTTTATGTCGAGATCCACCTCAGGCGCGATGCCAGGACTTCGGCCGGCTTCCTCAAGCGATTCCTGGCCCATTTCCCGCATCCCGTTCATACCATCCTGACCGACAATGGCGCCGAGTTCACCGACCGCTTCGCCGTCGACATGAAGAACAAGCCGCCCGGACGGCCTTCCGGCAAGCACCCGTTCGATCTCGTCTGCACCAGCCACAAGATCGATCACCGCCTGACCAGACCCTATCGGCCACAAACCAACGGTCTTGTCGAACGCTTCAACCGCCGCATCGCCGAGGCGATCGGCCGGGAGCCCAAGCGTGGCAGCGCACGCCGAACCTTCCCCTGCCATGCCGACCGCGACGCCTTCCTCAACCGCTTCGTTGCCGACTACAATCGCACCCGGCTCAAATGCCTCGGCTACCTCGCTCCGCTCGAAGCTCTCGCCAATCTCCCGGGACCAAACACG
>NZ_LLXX01000081.1 GCF_001440405.1 Bradyrhizobium valentinum | reverse complement strand
AGCCGCTACTGTGAGCTCTATGGCGCCTGGGCGGCGCGGCTGTCGCCGACTATGCGACAGAGCCACGTCGCTGGCGAGCGCATGTTCGTTGATTACGCCGGCACGACGCTTGAGGTGATGGATGGTTCGACCGGCGAGGTACTGACAGCCCAGCTGTTCGTCGCCTCGCTCGGCGCGACGAACTACACATATGCGGAGGCCACCTGGACGCAGGGCCTGTCCGACTGGATCGGCTCGCACACGCGCGCCTTTGCGTTCATCGGCGGGGTTCCGGCAGTGGTGGTGTCCGACAATCTGCGCTCGGGCGTCACCAAGGCTTGCTTCTATGAGCCGACGGTCAACCGCACCTATGCCGAGATGGCGGCTCACTACAACACCGCCATTGTTCCGGCGCGGCCGTATCGCGCCCGCGACAAAGCTAAGGTAGAAGTTGCGGCCAAATTGCGACTCGATTTATCGTCGCGAAGCTGCGCAACCGGCAGTTCTTCTCGCTCTGCGCATTGAACGTGGCCATCGCCGAGCTTGTCGCACAACTCAACAACCGCGTGTCGCGCCATCTCGGTGCGAGCCGCCGCGCGTTGTTCGACGAGATCGAGCGCGCGGCGCTCAAACCGCTGCCGGCCGAGCCCTACGTCTTTGCCGAATGGAAGGAATGCAGGGTCGCGCTCGACTACCACGTCGAGATCGAGAAGCACTACTACTCGGTGCCGCACCAATTGCTGCGCGAGAAGGTTTGGGCGCGCATCACGGCGCGCACGATTGAAGTCTTCCACTGCGGCAAACGCGTTGCCGCCCATGTGCGCTCTTCCTCCGACCGCAAGCATACGACGGTGCGCGAGCACATGCCGTCGAGCCACCGGCGCTATGCCGACTGGACGCCAGAGCGCCTCCGGCGAAGCGCCGCCGAGATCGGCCGCCGCACGTCGGCACTGATCGCGACTATCCTGCGGGAGCGCACGCATCCCGAGCAAGGCTTCCGCGCCTGTGTCGGCATCCTGCGGCTTGCCAAGACATATGGCCGCGAGAGGCTCGAGGCTGCGTGCGGCCGCGCGCTCGAGATCGGCGCGCGCTCCTACAGTTCGGTCAACTCGATCCTCAAGAACAATCTCGATCGCCAGCAGCCCGCAACGCCCACGGACGGGCCAGCGATAGCGCACGACAACATCCGTGGCCCGACCTACTTCCATTGAGGAGATGACGACTGATGCTCTCACATCCCACTCTAGACCA
>NZ_LLXX01000080.1 GCF_001440405.1 Bradyrhizobium valentinum | reverse complement strand
TCTATGGTCACGTGCACGAGCAGAAGATCTTTGAGGTCGCCGACGATGGAAGCGTCCGCGACCTTCTTGCGGACAGCGTCGTGAAACTGCGCTCGGATCGGGAATACTTCGTCAATCCGGGATCGCTGGACGCTTCGCGCAAGCAAGCGCCAAAATTCGCAGAATTTGCGCTTTTCGATAGCGGTCCAATGACCGTAGAATTCTTCCGCGTGCCTTATGACGATATGCTCACTGAAGCGAAGGCGGCTGGCGCCGGCTACCGCATCGGTCCTTGGCGGGACCGCTTCTACGCCCTGCAGCGTAAGGTTCCCGGTTTTCGATGAGCACCCGGCGAAGGGTTTCGACAGCGTCTTGTTGCGCACGATCGCAGCGCCGGATCGGGCCGTGATCAGGCTCAGCCCGACAGACCTGTAGCCTCGACCCTGGGCGCCTTGCGGGAAGCCATGTAGCAGCGGACGCAACGCGCGCACCGGGCGGTCGATCCGAGCCAACGATGCTGACAATGGTTTGCGCCAAGGCGTTTGCGCTTCAGTGTGCTTCCAGATTCGTTTCTAACCTCGACGAATCCGAGGCGGTTCACTTTCCGGGTAGACACCCGCACCGTCATCCTGCGAGATCGCAATGGCGGCGAGCACCGTCCGGTTGCTGATTTCAAGCTTTTGAAAGATGTGATGGAGATGCACCTTGATGGTGCCGTTGCTGATGTTCAGGCGTCGGCCAATTTCTTTGTTCGACAGCCCTTCGGACACCAACCGCATGATCTGGCGCTCCCGGTCTGTCAGTACAGCCAATGCGTTCTCCATGCTCGCGCTTTGCTCCCGAAATACCACCTCGGCTGTGGGCAGCGGCAACAGCCGTCGGCCTCCGGCAACCTGGCGTAAGAATCGCACGAGAATTTCGGGCGTCACGTCCCTTGAGATGAAGTTGAAACCGTCGGCCGCGGCGGACATGACTAGTTCACTTTCCGCTTCAGATGCGGTGAAAAAGACGAGTCGCGTGGAAAGCTTCTCGGCATTTATGATAGAGAGAACTTCCGGCGCGGTCACGCCAGGCATCGAGCCGTCGAGAATAGCTATGTGCGGCGCTAGATTCCGAATTGCCTCAACGCATCCCGGACCATCGGTGCAAGATGCAACAATCTTGAAATCGGAATGGGCTCCCAGCACGTTGCTCAAGCCCTGCAAAACCACGGGATGTCGATCCGCAATCACGACAGTAATGCTACGCATTGGGCAGCCCTCAGCCTGTCCTCAACGTTAAACCCCGCCGCCCAGCCTTTGTTTCTCCCCCTGCGTTTCTCTCCCCGTTTGACGCGACAATATATCATGGGTAGTGCGGCACCGCAAAAACGATGGCAGCGAGAGGTTGGCTCCTGCTTGCCGCGACTCCTCAAGAGACTGTGCACATTCCGAAGCTGAAGCATCCGTAGAACTGTGGATCGATTTAGCACGAGTGCGCCCGTCCACGTTTTAGAGAGAGCTCACGGATCGAGTTCCGGTAAGCGATTAGCTTCTACGTGACTTTGCAACGCGCGATGACGTCACGTTCGCATGTAGAAAGGCGTTTGCTCTTATGAAGACATACCCCGCACGTACCGAAGGGCTTATACCCAAAGGTATATTTGGATAGCGGGAATTCGAATCTAACATTCACAAACGCTTACCAACTTTGAGGCATCGAAATTTTACCAACCCGACGTTGTGAAAGGAGAATAACTCTACCCCGACAAGCTGCCACACTCTAGAAGACGAAGGAGAAGAAGCCTCAATCGATCGGAAAAGCGCTAATTCAGGCTGGAAATTACCGTGTCTTCGGAATTGTCGAAATTGTCAAATTGCGTAATGACCGGGAGAGTGAGATGCGGAGGCGACAATTTTGTGCAACGTTCATCGTCGGGAAAAGCGTTCTAATCAGAGAGGGTATTGCTAGAATTCTAAGCGCGGCAAATTTTCGTACCCTTGCGTCGGTATCATGCGCTGATGATTTGTCGCCGAACAAACTCCAATCGCACCCATCGCTGGTTCTCATTGTCCATGCGGGCGATGATTTTGAAACCGCCGTTGAACAAATTGAGCTCTTGCGGGAGCGGCATCCGAAAGCACGCATTGCGGTCGTAGCTGATCACTACCGGCTAGAAGAGATGGTTGTGGCCTTCCAGGCGGGTGCCAGCGGCTATTTCATCGATGTCATGACGTGCGATGTATTCGTCAAATCCATTGAACTGGTGATGATGGGCGAAATAATCTTCCCGCCGGCATTCATGTCATCCATTCTCCACCCTGAAAGTGACCACTTCGCCAAGCCGGAGCCGCGGGCGATCGCCTTCACCGCGGAGCGTAGCATGACGCAACAACTGTCCCCCCGGGAAAGATCAATCATGCAATGCCTGATCGCGGGCGATTCCAACAAATCCATAGCGCGCAAGATCGATATCGCGGAGGCGACCGTAAAGGTCCACGTCAAGGCGATCCTTCGCAAGATCCGGGTCCAGAACCGGACCCAAGCTGCAATTTGGGGAATGAACAATGGTTCACTGGTGCGACCGCTAATTGACGCCTCCAGTACAAGCGAGCCGTTTCCGGAATCGCTCCCGATTGTTTCCGATATCAAGCAGATCGAGGGAATAGTACGACCAGAATTGATCAATCAATCCACACATCGCGTGAAGGCTCCCAATATTGGCCGCCTGATACGCAACGGACCAGCGCGGCTCGGAAAATAGGCCAGGCAACTGTCAGGACTCTCGCGGCCCTTGGTTCTTGAGCGGAATTGCACCGAAGCTGTCGATTGGGCCTGAACCGGTCGTGCGCGATCTTGTGTAGGACGACATCAGGCCAGCGGCACTCCGGCATGACCGCGCAAGTACCGACCGGAGAGTTCCGACATGATCTTATTGACAGGCGGCGCTGGCTACATCGGGTCCCATGTCTCTGTCGCGTTACTTGACGCTGGGCTGGATGTCGTCGCGGTCGATAACCTCTCCAACAGCAACGAAGCGTCTCTCCAACGTGTGCAAACCATCTGCGGACGATCGCTCGTCTTTCGACATGCCGACATCTGTAATGAAGAGGCAATCTACGAGATATTGCGCGCTTACGAAGTGACCGCCGTTATTCACCTCGCGGGGTTCAAGGCGGTAGGCGATTCCAACGTTCGGCCGATGACCTATTACGAGAACAACGTTTTGGGAACGATGCGGCTGGTGTCAGCCATGACGAGAACGAGTGTGAAGACACTCGTTTTTAGTTCGTCCGCAACCGTTTATGGCACTCCCATGTACCTGCCGCTGGACGAGAAGCATCCGGTCGGACCGACAAACCCGTACGGCCGTACAAAGCTTTTCATCGAAGAAATGCTAAAGGACCTCTATCGGTCCGACGAAAGTTGGCGGATTGGTATTCTGCGCTACTTCAATCCGGTTGGTGCGCATGAAAGCGGGCTCATCGGTGAAGACCCTTTGGGCGTTCCGAACAACCTGTTGCCGTTTGTGGCGCAAGTGGCAATCGGAAAACGTGAGAAGCTACACATTTGGGGAAACGACTATGATACTTCGGATGGTACGGCAATCCGAGACTTCATTCATGTCGTAGATCTTGCATCCGGACATCTAAGTGCTCTGAGCTACCTGAAACAACCCGGCGTACTGACCGTCAATCTCGGAACAGGAAACGGCAGCAGCGTCTTGGAGGTGGTTCGGACATTCGAGGTCGTGAGCGGCAGGCCAATTCCCTATGTGATCGACGAACGCAGGGTCGGTGATGTTGCAATCTGTTATGCTGATCCGACGCTCGCGAAGAGACTATTGGGTTGGACATCAAGGCGATCATTGACGCAGATGTGCGCCGACCATTGGCGCTGGCAGATGAAAAACCCAAATGGCTATCGTGGCACCCAGATCTTGAAGGTTCGCGAACAGTCGCAGCCCGTTCACTGAAATCGTCCACATATGGCGCTGCCTCGCGGCAGAGCAACTGCTGTCCCCACCCAGCCGGCGCTCCCGGTCAATGAGGCTATCTCTGATACTTTCCGTGTGCGCCCCAATTGGTGCTACCGACGCAGCGCCTCAATTCGCGCTTTCGCCTCCTTGATTCCTGCGGCGTCGGCTTTCGCGTAGAGGTCTTGCGCTCTGACCGCATCGCCGCGGGTTCCGAGAGTTCCCCATTTGACAAGGATCAAGGGATCATAGGTTTCTGCGAGTGAGAAGCTCGCCTGGACGCTACCCATCTCGACGGCGCGCTCCAGCACAATCCGCGCCGCGCCTATGTCGCCCTGTCCGAGCAGCGCGCTCGCACGCGCAAGCAACGCTGCTGCTCCCGCGGCTTTCTTGGAGTTGGGCTGGGCATCGTTTCGAACGCCCGCCGCCGGTGACCATTCGGTGACTGACTTCGCGCTTTCCGCAGGCTTGTCCCGCGCGATCGAGCCAACCGTCACCGCATTGGGCACAACCTGTTTCGCAAGCGCGAGATCCCGTTCGAGCTGTTCGGCCCTAGCCCGCTCCAGCCGCAGTGAGCTGCGCAACGAGGTTGAGTCGCGCTCCGCCGCCTGCCTCGTCCGCGCGACCTCCTCGCTCGCCCTGGCCGCCAAAGCAGCCTGCGTATCGAGATCCCGACGTGCGGTTACGAGATCCTGTTCCAGCCGCGCCGTCCGATCGCGCCCGTCCTGTGCGGATTCGCGAAGCGACGGTGCGCCGTTTGCAGCCGCCTGTCTGAGTTCCGCCACCTCGTCTCCAAGCCTACGGGCCTGAGCCTCATATGCATAGATCGCGCTGCGCGCGATCGAGAGGTCTTGGGCAAGTGCGTCGGCCCTTTTGCGTTCCTTCTCGCTTGCCTGCTTCAGCCGGGACATTTCCTCACTTTCCTTCGACGCCAGTACCGTTTGGGTCTCCACCTCGCGCCGCGTCGCCGCAAGATCTTGCTCCAGCCGCGCGTACCGCTGGCGCTCCTGCTGCAAAGATTGCTGCAGTTCCGCTTCGCTGCTCCCCCTGACCTTGTCCAGCCGGGACGCTTCCTCACTTGCTTTCGCCACCAGTGCCGTTTGGGTCTCCACCTCGCGCCGCGCCGCCGCAAGGTCCTGCTCCAGCCGCGCGGACCATTCGCGTTCCTGCTGCAAAGACTGCTGCAGCTCCGTTCCGCTGCTCCCCCTAGCCTGTCCCAGCCGAGACGCTTCCTCACTTGCTTTCGACGCCAGTACCGTTTGGGTCTCCACCTCGCGCCGCGCCGCCGCAAGATCCTGCTGCAGCTGCGCGGATCGCCCGCACTCCTGCTGCAAAGATTTCTGCAGCTCCGCCTCGCTGCTCAAGTTTGCCTGTTTCAGGCGAGACGCTTCCTCGCTTGCTTTCGATGCCAGTGCCGTTTGGATCTCGACGTCACGCCGCGCCGCCGCGAGATCCTGCTCCAGCCGCTCGGCCCGATCGCCCTTCTGCTGCAAAGACTTCTGCAGTCGCGCTTCGCTGCTCTCGCCTGCCTGCTTCAGCTGGGACGCTTCCTCGCCTGCTTTGGACGCCAGTGCCGTTTGGGACTCCATCTCGCGCCGCGCCGCCGCAAGATCCTGCTCCAGCTGCGCGGACCGCTCACGCTCCTGCTGCAGAGGCTTCTGCAGCTCCGCTTCGCTGCTCTCGCTTGCCTGTTTCAGCCGGGACACTTCCTCGCTTGCTTTCGCCGCCAGCGCGGCCTGGGCCTCGACATCCCGCCGCGCTGCCGCAAGATCCTGCTCCAGCCGCGCGGACCGCTCGCGCTCCTGTTGCAGAGACTTCTGCAGCTCTGCTTCGCTGCTCTCGCTTGCCTGTTTCAGCCGGGACGCTTCCTCGCTTGCTTTCGCCGCCAGTACCGTTTGGGTCTCGACGTCGCGCCGCGCCGCCGCAAGATCCTGGTCCAGCGGCGTGGACGGCTCGCGCTCCTGTTGCAGTGACTTCTGCGGCTCCGCTTTGCTGCTCTCGCTTGCTTGTTTCGGCCAGCACGCTTCCTCGTTTGCTTTCGCCGCCAGTGCCGTCTGAGTTTCGACGTCGCGCCGCGCCGCTGCAAGATCCTGCTCCAGCCGCGCGGACCGGTCGTGCTCTTCTTGCGCGGATTTGCAAAGCGATGGGGCGCCGTTTGCAACGGCCCGCCTGAGTTCCACCGCTTCGGCTCCGGCTTTTCGGGCCTGAGCTTCGTACGCATAAATCGCGCTCCGCATCATCGAGAGGTCTTGCGCGAGGGAGTGGGCCCCTGCGCGCTCCTTCTGCATCGATCGCCTCAGCTCGCCGGCACCGGCTTCTGCCGCCTGCTTCCGCTGCAAGACTTCCTCGGCCGCCGCCTTCGTAGCCAGCGCGGTCTGGGCCTCGACATCGCGAAGCGCTGCCGCAAGATCCTGCTCGAGCCGTGCGGACCGCTCGCGCTCATGTTGCAAAGACGTCTCCAATTCCGTCCCGCCACTCGCCTCCGCTTGTTTCAACCGGGACGCTCCCTCACTTGCTTTCGCCGCCCGTGCGCTTTGGGTTTCGACGTCGCGCCGAGCAGCCGCGAGATCTTGCTCCAGCCACTCGACCCGATCGCGCTCTTGCTCGAGACGTTGCAGCAACTCGATATCACGCCTCGCAATCGTGAGTTCGCAAGACAGTGTCTCGGACCAGTGGTGTTCCCGTTCCCGGGGCTGTCCTGCATCGCTGGTCGCTGCTTGCGCAACCTGCACCGATCTTTCGCTTCTGCGGCTGCTCGACGCCAAGGCCTCGAAGCCGCCATAACCTGCCATTCCATCGGAAGCGAAACCGCGGGTAGCCATCGCGTGTTGGGCCTCAGCCGGGTGTCGCGCTTGTTTCGGGCAAGCGTGGGTTTCCGACGCCCATGTTATCGCGAGCAAAGTCGCGGCTATCCATGGGGTTGCGGATCGTCCCTGCGTGGGCAGGCGCCTCATTGTGTTCTGCGTGTTCTGCGCAAACAGCGCGCCGTCCGAATCGTTTCGTAACGTGCCCGCGATACCGCAGGCGGTATTCATTTGCTCGTAGAGAATGACCGCGCGACCCATCTGCAATCACCTTTCACATGGTCATACGGCTTTGCTTGGATGCGGTCATTATGCGCTGCGCTGATGCAATTCTATAACTCGCATGGAGAACCCTCAAAAGCCGTCTTCCTCAGTGCGCGGACCTGTCGCTGTCGGACGCCGCAGCGAATTGTAAGCCTAACCTTCTGTTCCATCATTGGCGCCGGGCCATGCGTTTTCGCTATGTTAGCTGGTATCGGTCTCCATTGCTTCGCATCCGATCAGACCCGTTGCTACAAGCACTTGGAGCGGATTCCTCCTCGAATTTTAGTCCCACGCTACCCCGGCTCAATGGACCATCGTAATTACCCATTTATTGCCAGGGACGACCCGTTTCTCACGGCGCGCGCACCTTGAGCACCAGTTCGTGGCTGCAGTCGTCGTGCTGGCTGTCCAGTTTGAAACCTTGGCACATCGATAGCCCCGGCGATCGAGGCCGCCCAAGGACACTTGCCCGCTCCATTTAACCGGGGGCGGAAACAATCCGGCAACTTGCTCCAAAAATCGCCCTGCAGACGGGCGCGCCGGCGACGCCGTTCTTCCAGTTCGATCTGCACGGCTTCGCTGGAGCCGTAATGCCGCTGGCTGGGGACAAGACAATTGGGGTCTTGTACAATTTCGTGCATAACGGCCGTGTCCTTAACTACCAAAGCGGCTTTCTCTATGAGAGCGATGGCCGGCTCAAGCCTGGGCTTGTCAGCCATGTGCTGGCTATTCAGGACAGCATCGCACGCGGGGAACGCAGCTACGACTTCCTGGCTGGTGGCGGTGGGCACAAGTCCCATCTGGCAAATAGCGAGCATGCCATGAAGTGGATCGCAATAGGCAGAGACAATCCAGAGCGCCGCATCGAGGCCAAGCTCCGCGGTGCCAAGCGGATGCTACGAACGATTGCTACGAATACTCCAAAAAAGAAGCTGTCGCTCTGTATTCCGTATTTGGGGGCTAGTTCCTAGACGATCGGTTTGGCTCTTTGGCGAGGACCAATGGGAGGGTGGCTTGTCTACATTATGCGATGTGACCATTGTCGGTGCTGGCCCCTTTGGATTGTCGGTTACAGCACACTTGCGCCGACTTGTGTTGAACACCGAACAATCGGCAGCCCAGGCATTCCGCCGTATCGAGCTTGGGCTAATAGAAAGTAGTTGTGATGGCTTTTCGCATCAGAGCCTGTGAACAGAGCGAGAGGGAGAGTGGTCCGGGCGGAGTCTGTCTCTCCAACATTTGCAAATGCGCGTTTGTCTCCATCTCGATCGTTCGCGGCTTCTGCGCTGGCAGCCCTGCGATCTGCCCTTGGCTGAAGTAGACTACCCGGGGGCACCGTGCGTATCCCTCCGCCGCGGTGCTCATCGAAAGCCGGGAACCTTACGCTGCAGGGCGTAGAAGCGGTCCCGCCAAGGACCGATGCGGTAGCCGGCGCCAGCCGCCTTCGCTTCAGTGAGCATATCGTCATAAGGCACGCGGAAGAATTCTACGGTCATTGGACCGCTATCGAAAAGCGCAAATTCTGCGAATTTTGGCGCTTGCTTGCGCGAAGCGTCCAGCGATCCCGGATTGACGAAGTATTCCCGATCCGAGCGCAGTTTCACGACGCTGACGCTTCCATCGTCGGCGACCTCAAAGATCTTCTGCTCGTGCACGTGACCATAGA
>NZ_LLXX01000079.1:31046-39888 GCF_001440405.1 Bradyrhizobium valentinum | reverse complement strand
CGGCGCGCCGCAGGCCGCACCGCGCGGTGGCGGCGGACCGGGCGGTGGTGGCGGAGGCCCCGGTCGGGACAGGCGCTAATGAACGAGAAGCCCGGCCTTGAGCCGGGCTTTTCCTGCTCGACGAGTTGCTGGCGGCCTGACAGGCCGCGGAGGAGTATCCGATGAAATCGCTCTTGCTGCTCACGGCGAGCGGTCCGCTGCTCATTCTCACATCGCACGAGTCCTTGCGCGATCAGAAGCTCCTTGAAGTGCTCAAGCACAAAGGGATCGGCAAGTTCGTCGCGTTTGAGGTTCCATTGTCGCTCGCCAAGGAGCGCTATGGCGGGCATTTTCAGGCGGTCGAGAGCAATCTGCACGAGACCGATGATTTGAGGATCCTCGACTTCAACGGCCAGCGGATCTTTCAGCTCTTCCGTTTCGATGAACTCAGTTCACCGATCCTGCAAGAACAGCGAGCGTAACTTGTTACGCCTTCTTCACGAATTCCGATTTCAGATTCATCGCGCCGATGCCGTCGATCTTGCAGGCGATGTTATGGCCGTCGGTCGCCTCGGTCAGGCGGATGTTCCTGACCTTCGTTCCGCCTTTGACGACCGATGACGATCCCTTGACCTTGAGATCCTTGATGACGATGACGCTGTCGCCATCGACCAGCAGATTGCCGTTGATATCGCGGACGCCCGGCTCGGGCGAGGCCTCCGCGGCTGCCGCCGCCTCGACGCTCCATTCATGCGCGCATTCCGGGCAAACCCACAGGCCGCGATCCTGATAGGCGTGCTCGGAATTGCATGCCGGGCATTTCATTGCATCGTCCATAATCGGTCTCGTTCCCCTCTTGGCGGGGCGCACCGTAGGGTCATGCCCGGGCAAATCAAGCAAAAAAGGGGAGGTCGTCCGATGGCTGATGGCATCGGCTGACTGCTACGCAAGCACGAAGCAAACGCGTTGTTAAGAATTGCCGCGCGCTGATTTACGCGATTCCGATTCGTTCTTTGCGAACAAAATGGAGTCGGATGGAGAACAAAGCTGTGGTGGTGCTTGTCTCTCTGCTTCAGGTGCGTGTCGGCTGGAGTTATGATCATCCGACCGAGCAGGGCGCGAATTCATGGCGAAGAAAACGGGCAAGCGGGTATCGCGGCATACGGTTCTCGTGATCGACATCGGTGGTTCGCGCGTGAAGGTCATGACGAGCAGGGAGCGAACCAGGCGCGCGTTTGCGTCCGGTCCCGAGCTATCAGCGAAAGTGATGGTAAGGAAGGTCAAGGCGCTGACGAAAGACTGGTCCTATGACGTCATCTCGGTCGGGTATCCGGGGCCTGTGGCCAACAACCGGCCCTTGTCGGAGCCTCACAATCTCGGTCGGGGGTGGGCCGGTTTCAATTTCGAAAAGGCCTTCGGCCGCCCGACGAAGGTTGTCAATGATGCGCTGATGCAGGCGATCGGCAGCTACCAGGGCGGCCGAATGCTTTTCTTAGGGCTCGGAACGGGTCTTGGCTCCGCGATGATCGTCGATGGCATTCTGGAGCCGATGGAGCTCGCTCACCTGCCGTACCATGGCGGCAAGACGTTCGAGCAATGCGTCGGCGCCGCAGCCCTCAAGCGCGTTGGCAGGAAGAAATGGCAACGCGCGGTCGATGAAGTCCTGAGGCGTCTGCTCGCTGCACTGGAACCGGATTACGTCATGCTGGGCGGCGGAAACGCCGACAAGGTCGACAAGCTGCCGCGCAAGGTCCGCCTCGGCGCCAACACCAACGCGTTCGAGGGTGGATTTCGACTGTGGAAGAAGGGGGCACGCGATAAACGCACTTTGCAGCTTCGCTGACACCTCATAAGCTGAAGTCAGCCGAACGCGCCCCACCTCTGGCCATGGGATCGACGACCGGAGGAAGGAGAGAGAACAGCGCAAAGCTGCGAAGTGGCGCATGGCGTGCAAGGGAGGATACCGATGCCGCTACCCGTCGACCGACGTCGCGCGCTTGCGCTCCTTGGCTCTTTTGTCGCCGCGCCATGGCTGGCGCCGCGTGTGGGCCGCGCCGCGGAGGCCTGGCCGATCCGCCCCGTGAAGTATGTCAACGGCTTTCCGGCCGGCGGCGCCACCGACACGCTCTCGCGCCTGCTCTGCCAGAAGATGAGCGAACTGTCCGGACAGTCCTTCGTGGTCGAGAACAAGGCCGGCGCCGGCGGCGTGCTGGGCGCGGACGCGGTCGCAAAAGCGCCGGCGGACGGCTATACGATCGGGCTCGGCGGCATTGCTTCCAATGTGCTCGCGATCGGCAGCTACGCCAAGCTGCCGTATCGGCCCCGCGAGGATTTCACCTTCATCACCGGCATGTGGCAATTGCCGAACATCCTGAGCGCGAAGAAGGACCTGTTCTCCGCGGATCTGAAGGAATTGCTCGCGGCGTTCAAGAAGGAGCCGGGCAAATACACCTACGCGTCCGCCGGCTTCGGCACGACGCTGCATCTCTCCGGCGAGATGCTGAACAGCATGGCCGGCGTCCAGGTCCGCCATGTGCCCTATCGCGGCGCCGCGCCGGCGCTGAACGACCTGCTCGGCGGCAATGTCGATCTGTTGTTCGACAATCTGCCGGGCTCGCTGCCGAGCGTGCGCTCCGGCGCGATCAGGCCGGTCGCGGTTACCGCAAAGAAACGCCTGGCGGAGCTTCCCGACGTGCCCGCGATCGCCGAACTGTTGCCTGGCTACGAGATGACCTCATGGACCGCGCTCATTGCGCCAGCGAACATGCCGCCCGACCTCGTCGCGCAGATCAATGCGCTCACCGCAAAGGCCCTCAACGATCCTGGCTGAAACAGCGCTACGCCGATTTAGGCGCCACCACCTGGCCGACCACGCCGCCGGAGATCTTGGCCTATCGCGACAGTGAGGAGGCGCGGCTGCTGCCGATCATGAAGGCGGCCGGGATTAAGCCGGAAGGTGGGGGGTGAGGGCAGAGAAGTAGGGAACCGCCGCGAAATCGCCTCAACTGCCGAAATTTCGTGCTGTTCCGCGATGGCTCGTGTCGGAACATACTACCCCTGCCGCCCGTTCTAACTGATGTAACAGCTCAACGCGCTCGACAGGAGTGGTTCATGCGAAATGTCATTCTTCCAATCGTCACCGCCTTGGCGCTTGGCGCAGCGACACCTGCCGTCGCCATCGATTCCGGTGACCAGATTTCGATGGAGACCGCGCTCGACGTCGCGACCGGTCTCGGCGTCATGACGGTGTCCTATACCCAGTTCCAAGGCGATCAGTGGGAGATCAAAGGCCGCGACCGCGCGGGCCGCTGGATGGAAGTCTATGTCGACTCGCGAACCGGCGAGGTGCGCCACCTGAATCGCGGATGGTAGTCGCGTTCGTCCCGGCGTCAGCGAATAGCCGGCATGAGCGGGTGCAAGTTGTGATTGGCCGATAGATCAGCCCGGATGTCGCTGCGCTCATCCGGGTTACGCTTGCTGAATGCGGAAACACGCCGCGCTATTCCACCTTACGGGTTAGTCGCTGCAATCCATGAAAAATGAAAAATATCGCAAGAGCCAAAAGGGCGACACTTGGCCAGAAGTAGAGGGCGTGCGCTTCATAGTAGCGGCCAGGCAGATATGGGAATTCGCCTTGCAGTAGAAATGTGCCGATCATGACCATTGGAAATGTGTAGATTGCAATCCAAATATTGGCGAGGCCATCAGGGTTCGATCTGGAAAAGGCTAGCCAGATACCCATTGCTCCCGCGATATAGAAGGCGGGCACGATAAATTTCATCAGCCCGAACAGTCTGGACAGCATGCTTCTCATGTTGTCGGCCAACTTAAGCTCATTCGCCTACAAGCAAAAGGCCGCTCTTTCGGGCGATCGTAGCCCGGATGGAGCCAACGGGTCGCGCGAATGCGCGCCCCGCGACGAGCGCAATTGCGCTCGCACGGTGATGACAGGCTCCGCGCAATCCGGGATCACTCTGACACCGCCCCGGATTTCGCTGCGCTGCATCCGGGCTGCTTGCGGCATCCGTGCTACGCAAGCACGAAGCGCCAATGTGCCGGCACTTCCCCTTGACATGTTCCCGCTCCGCCGCCCGAATGGCGAACAGCGCATAAGCGCGGCGTCGCGGTGTCGCACCCGGCGTATCAAAAACAAAGGGGGAGGATTTGCGAATGCTTCGCCATGTCAGGAATTTCGCGCTTGCGGCGCTTGCGGCCGCAAGCCTGCTCGGTGCCGGAAACGCGCAAGGAGCCTTTCCGGAGCGGCCGATCACGCTGATCGTGCCGTGGGCCGCCGGCGGCGGCACCGACGCGGTCGCCCGCCAGATCGCCCACATGCTGGAACGCGATCTCAAGCAGCCGGTGAACGTCGTGAACCGCACCGGCGGGTCGGGCGTGGTCGGCCACCAGGCGATCGCCACCGCCGCGCCTGACGGATACACGTTCGGCCTCATCACGCTGGAGATCAACCTGATGCACTGGGTGGGGCTCACCGATCTCACCTTCGAGAAGTATACGCCGATCGCGCTGGTCAACCAGGACCCCGCCGCGATCCACGTGAAGGCGGACTCGCCCTACAAGACCGTCAAGGAGCTGTTCGCGCATATCAAGGCGAACCCGAACAAGGTGGTGGCCTCGGGCACGGGGCAGGGCGGAAGCTGGCATGTCGCGCTCGCCGGCCTGATGCAGGCCGACGGCGTTTCGCCGAGCTCGATCCGCTGGGTGCCGTCCACTGGCGCTGCGACCGCGCTGACCGATCTGGCGGCCGGCGGCGTCGACTTCGTCGCGTGCTCGATGCCGGAAGCCGAGGCGCTGCTCAAGGCGGGGCGTATCCGCAGCCTCGTGTTCTTCTCGCCCAACCGCGCGCCGAACTTCCCTGATGTGCCGACCACCGAGGAAGCGACGGGTCACAAGTGGCACAAGGGTGTGTGGCGCGGCTTTGCGGCGCCCAAGGACCTGCCGAAGGAGATTGCCACGCAGTACGAGACCGCGATCAAGAAGATCTGGGACAGCGCGGAGTTCAAGGAGTTCATGAACAGGCGCGGCTTCGACATGATCTATCTGGATTCGGCTGGCTTCGCGGAGTTCATGAAGGCGGACAACGAGGACAACGGCAAAGCGCTGAAATCGCTCGGGCTGGCGAAGTGAATGAATGAAGTGAGCTATGGCGGAGCGTAGCAACCGCTTGCGGCTCCGGGCGACTGAGGCGCTAACGCCGAATTAATCTGATCAGCCTATAGTCTCAGGCAGTTCTAGTTGGGTGCCGCGTAAAGGAGCCGTCGCGAGGGACGATCCGGCGACGGCTCCTTTTTTGTTCACTCATTTGAGGTTATTGCACGTGACCAAGACATCGGAAGAGCAGAGCCAAGGCGAACAACCCGCATCCACGACACCGAGCAAGCCATCGAGCCGGAAATCGGTTTTGGGGCTGGCGGTATTCGCTCTTGGAATAAACAGTGCTGCGGCCGTCTATACAATGACGCCTTCCGATTTTGCCCTGCCAAATGTCAGCATGTTGGCCGATCTGATTCCGCACCAGAAGGTTTCCGATCTCATGGCTGACTTGGCTGGCGCCGCATCGAAGGATGTTCCCTCGGCCCAGCAGCAGCACGTTGCCGCTCTGCAAGAGAATAGCTCCCTGTTGCAGCAAAACGCAGCGCTTCTTCAGCAGGATTCAATTGCGCTTGCGTCTCTAAGACAGAGCGTCGCAGACGAGCAGGTCGTCGTGAAGAAAATATCCGCTCAGATCAGGGATGAACATGAAGACGTGAAGAAGATCTCTGTTCAGATTTCCACGCTGATCGCGAAGGTCGACTCGCTGAAAAATGCAATGACCCCGGAAGTAACTTCGTCCATTTCAACAAGGCACGCTCGTAACCGGCTATCCCGCGTAATGCGCAAAAAGATGGCTCGGCAGTCCAAGCCTGCGGGACCCGTTTCGGTTGGAGGAGCAGTCCTGAGTGTCCCGGCTACCACGCCAGCTTCACAAAGCTAAAAGACAGCAGAGCGAGGCGCGGGCATCGGTCCCGCGCTTTCCGGACCTATTTGAAGAAGTGGTAGATCCCATTCAGGCCGAGAAGGCCGGTGATAATCAGATAGACCGCCACTGCGACGCTGACGATGCGGGGCGCCATCAGCAGAAACACGCCCGCGGCCAAGGTGACGAGTGGCAATAGGGGGCTGGCTGCATCGGGATGCATCCGGCATTTATACCAGATTCGATGGCCCTTGCGCGATCGACAGTGACCTGCCTATGCGGCTGGCGCCGACCGGCCGGCGGCATCAAAATCGCGAAAACAACCCCATGCAAAGTAGCGAGCGTAGGCCCGGGGCTGGGCTAATCCGTCGCTGCGCCCGTATCGTAGGGCGACTAACGCCACATGCCGCGCATGCGCTCACGAATATCGATCTGCACGGCTTGATTGGGCGTCGCGCGTGCCGCCCCGGGGCTGCCGCCGGCCATATCTGCCGATCGAACAGCTTCACGAGATGGTCCGGTATGAATCGCGTCCGCGACGCATAGACATGGCGGTCGCCGCGGGCCTGCTGGCCATGCACGAAGAAGCGCTGCGGCACGATCAGGTGCAGATCGTCCTTGGCGCGCGTCATCGCGACATAAAGCAGGCGCCGCTCTTCTTCGAGTTCGGCCGTGGTGCCGGCGCCGAGATCAGACGGCATGCAGCCGTCGACGACGTTCAGGGCGTACACTGACTTCCATTCCTGCCCCTTCGCCGAGTGGATCGTGGACAGGATCAGATAGTCTTCGTCTCGCAGGGGCGGGCCGGAGCGATCGCTGGTGGCGTCAGGCGGATCGAGCGTGAGCTCGGTCAGGAAGCGCTCGCGGGAAGAATAACCCGAAGCAATCTGCTCGAGCTGTAGCAGGTCGGCGAGCCGCACCTCGGCATCCTCGTGGATGCGCTCCAGATGCGGTGTATACCAAAGCCTTATGCGCTCGATGTCAGCAGGCCATTCCGAATAGCCGATATTGCCGAGCGTTTCGACGAAGGCGGTCCAATCCTGTCCGGCGCGCGGCGGCGTCGGCAGCGCTGCGAGCGCGGCGATGGGATCGGCTGCGACAGTGGTTTGATCGAGAATGCGTTGCGCTGACGCCGGGCCGATGCCGGGCAGCAGATGCAGCACGCGGAATCCGGCGACGCGGTCGCGCGGGTTCTCGACGAACTTGAGCAGCGCCAGCACGTCCTTGACCTGGGCGGCATCCAGAAACTTCAGGCCGCCGAACTTGACGAAGGGAATATTGCGCCGCGTCAGCTCGACCTCCAGTGGGCCGCTATGCGACGATGTCCGGAACAGGACGGCCTGCTCCTTGAGCCGCGATCCTTCCTCGCGGTTCGCCAGCACCTGCTCGACGATGTAACGCGCCTGGTCGGCCTCATCGCGAACGGTAACGAGACGCGGCAGCCTGGCCGAATGGCGCTCGGTCCAGAGATTCTTGGTGAAGCGTTCCCTGGCAAGCCCGATCACGCCATTGGCGGCGGCGAGGACCGGCTGGGTCGAGCGATAGTTGCGGTCGAGCGTGACGATCTCCGCCCGCGGGCTGAAATGGTCGGGAAAATCCAGAATGTTCCGGACGGTGGCCGCACGAAACGAATAGATCGATTGGGCGTCGTCGCCCACCACGGTGAGGCCGCGCCCATCCGGCTTGAGCGCCAGCAGGATCGTCGCCTGCAGCCGGTTGGTGTCCTGATACTCGTCGACCATGACATGATCGAACCGGCCGCCGATCTCCTGCGCGATGGCGGGCTCGGATACCATCTGCGACCACCACAGCAGGAGATCGTCATAGTCGAGCACGTTCTGCTTCTGCTTGGCATCGACGTAAGCGGCGAACAGTTGCTTGAGCTCATCGGCCCATCCCGAACACCAGGGATAGTGCTGTCCAAGTACCGTCTCGATCGGCATCTGCGCGTTCACGCAGCGGGAATAAATCGCAAGACAGGTGCCCTTGGTGGGAAAACGAGACTCGGTCTTTGAAAATCCGAGCTCGTGGCGCACCAGGTTGAGCAGGTCGGCCGAGTCCTCGCGATCATGGATGGTGAAGGATGGATCGAAGCCGATCGTTTCGGCATATTCGCGCAGCAGCCGCGCTCCGATGCCGTGAAAGGTTCCAGCCCAAGTCAGCGCCTCCGTTATGATGCCGGCCTTGTCGCCGAGCACGCGGCGCGCGATGCGTTCCACTCGCTGCGTCATCTCGGCGGCGGCACGGCGTGAAAACGTCATCAGCAGCATGCGGCGGGGGTCGGCGCCTTTGATGATGAGGTGGGCCACACGATGAGCGAGCGTGTTGGTCTTTCCGGATCCCGCGCCGGCGATGACCAGCAGCGGCGCGCCGATGGTTCCATCAGGCGCGATGCCGTGCTCGACGGCCCGGCGCTGCTCCGGATTGAGGCTTTCCAGGTATTGATCGGTCGTTTCAGCCAGCACGAATCACCCCATGTCATCAGAAGGTCGGCCGATTCGCCGGCAGTCGCAACGACGAATGTCCGCCCCATCTCGTTCTCAGGCAAACGCGTTGTTAAGGATTGGCCCGCGCTGATTTGCCCTGATGTGATTCGTTCCTTGCGAACAAAATGGAGTCGGATGGCGAACAAAGCTGTGGTGCTGCTTCACGAGTGAGTAGGGCGGGTTAGTCGTACTGAGTCAGACGGTCGCAGTCATTGAGGCTGAGAATCAAGTAATTGAGGAGATTCAATATTTGGCGCGCGGAGGGCCAGATGAATCTCGATCAGGGTGGAGATAGCGAAACGCGGTTTGCGGAGTATGTAGCCGGTCTTGGAAGCGTGATCGGTCACGTGGAGCGGACGAGACCGCTGCGCGACTATTGCACGGGCCTGATGCTGCTTGGGGG
>NZ_LLXX01000079.1:20835-30862 GCF_001440405.1 Bradyrhizobium valentinum | reverse complement strand
GATGGTGCTGCC
The DNA here is from genome assembly GCF_001440405.1 of Bradyrhizobium valentinum. GTDB lineage: Bacteria > Pseudomonadota > Alphaproteobacteria > Rhizobiales > Xanthobacteraceae > Bradyrhizobium > Bradyrhizobium valentinum. Next base: position 30,850 of record NZ_LLXX01000079.1, on the reverse strand, counting down.
GGCGATCGAGAAGAGCGGACCGATCGAGGCGTGGATCATCGATGTCGCAGCATCACCACGCGCAGAAAAATCATGACGCAGTAAAATTAGCGCAGCGTAACCCACCGACTCGGTCGTAGAACGGCTGATATATCGGAAAGCGCGTTCATTGACCAGCTGACAACTAAAAGTGTATCAAGCACAAGAATCGAATGCGGCGAAGTTGCGGCAGCCGTAGTCCAGTTCTCAAAATTTGGCGGTGTTGCTTGGTCAAAAAGGCAAAAAAGTCGACAGAGGACTCCCTCGCTTGGGAGGATGCATACCGAACTCGCTTCGGAGGTTCCAAGTTTGGTAGCGATGCCATTGGGCTTTTTGCGCTCGGCTTGCAATTCAATCTGGAAGACCTGGAAGCAATCGGAGCAGAGAGCATAACCGGAGGTGGTAACGACAAGAAGTGTGATCTTTTTTATATCGATAAGGAGGAGGGCCGCTGTGTCATTGCGCAATGCTATTTGGCGCTATCCAAGAAGCCCGCGGCTCCAGCGAATAAGGCATCTGATCTGAACACCGCGATCACTTGGTTATTAAGTACGCCAATAAACTCGGTTCCGGAAGAGCTACGACCAAATGCTGCCGACGTCCGTCAGGCAATTAGGGACGACGAATTGCAGGAATTGTGCATTTGGTACGTTCATAATTGTCCTGAGAGTAAGAACGTTGCCAACGAAATTACGGCAGTCGAACATACTGCTAATGCGGCAATTCATAAGCTGCGGAGCAATTCACCCATTCGAATTCTCGCTCGCGAGTTTGGTGCGAAGCACTTCGACCGATTATATCGTGCAAGTGGATCACCAATTCTTGTAAATTCCGATATCAAAACCACTGTGCCGACTGGCTACGCGATCAACGGCGAAGATTGGAAGGCATACCAGACCTTTGTACCGGGTTCCTTCATCTACGAACTTTTCGATAAGCACGGTGCTGACTTATTCAGCGCAAATGTGCGCGACTATCTCGGGTCGCGCGAAACGGATGTCAATATTAACAGCGGAATCAAAGAGACTGCTACCAATAGCCCCGAAAATTTTTGGGTTTACAATAACGGCGTGACCGCCCTCGTGAACCGACTCTCCGTTCGAAAGCTAGCTTCCGAGAAGCTACAGCTGAAGATGCAGGGCATCTCAATCGTCAACGGCGCACAAACTACTGGTGCGATAGGCTCGCTTGCAAAGGCTCCGAAGAAGCAACTGATGGTGCCCAGTAGGTTCATTTGGACAACGAATAAGGCGCGTGTCCAGGACATCATACGATACAACAACAGTCAGAATAAAATTTCGGCATCTGATTTTCGAAGCACTGACGGCATTCAAAAGCGCCTAAAGGAAGAATTTCAGAAGATACCTGATGCAGAGTATGAAGGTGGCCGTCGCGGTGGGACATCCGATACGATAAAGCGTAGACCCAACTTGCTGCCGTCCTACACTGTCGGTCAAGCATTGGCGGCGTTTCACGGCGATCCAGTCATCGCATATAATAGAAAGTCTGAAATCTGGGTAACTGACTCAATCTACTCCAGCTACTTTAAGGAAGAAACGACGGCCCGACACATCGTTTTTGCATTTGCCTTGTACAAAACGATTGGGAACAAGAAGCTCGAAATTGTAACGAAGCAGAAAAACGGCCAAGACCTTACGAAGACAGAGCGAGAGCAGCTCGCCTTCTTCGAGAGAAAGGGTTCGATCTTGCTGACCTGCGCTGCGTTCGCTGATTGTTTAGAGGCAGTACTCGACAGACCTATTCCAAACAAATTTCGCTTGTCATTCGGCGAGAAGACATCGCCTCAAAAAGCAGACGCACATTGGACGGATCTCTGCCCGCCTTTGTTTTCGCTACTCACCACTCTGAACACCGCTTTTGTTGCGAACCGGATTGCCACCGATCAAGCCAAAAAGGCGATCCCGCAGTTTCGAAACGTGGTTCAAGCTATCGCCGGCCCCAACAAGCAAATTTTCGAGACGTTTGCATCCAAAGTAAAGGTCGACTGACCTTACCCCGAGGTTACGCTATTACGGTGACAGTGCCTCAATCGCTGTTGGGAACGATGCGAAAGGCGCGGGCGCATCGGCTGGGGCTTGAGTACGAGCGATAGCGCGGAGGAGAGCAGCGGCATCACGCAACACGAAGTGAACCCGTTGCTAAGAATTGCTGCGCGCTGATTTTCGTGATTCCGATTCGTTCTTTGAGAACAAAATAGAGTCGGACGTAGAACAAAGCGGATGGCGGATTACGCCTTTCGCTAAATCCCCTTACGCGTGCTAGCCCGGATGGGGCTGCGCTCCACTGAAGGTAACTAACTGCGTGTCTCCTCAATCTCGGAACGGAATTAGCGATATCTTTATTGGAACGTTGACCCCGATCTTCTCTAAAAGTATTTCCACCGACATTTGGCGTTCGGATTGATTGGGATGAGGGCCAATTATGATAGACTTGATTGGAAGCACCGTTTTGAGCTCATGGTAAAGTGCGATATAGGGAATTAATTGACCTGTCGCGCGACTCCGAAATTGGATTGGTTTGGCATCCCGTTCGTCATTCTCTTCATAGACCGTTGGTCTATTGCACAGAGCGACGATACGGTATTCATTCTCCTCTTCGAAGCTTGGGTGCTTCAAGAATGGTGAAGTGGCCAGAAAAGGTCCTGCGAAGTCGTTCGTAGTTTTTGGTCCTAGGATATCGGTAAGCCGATCTGCAATTTTGGGGATCAAGCTCTTAAGAAGTGCTGTTCCAAGTCCTTCGAAGTCTTTCTTTGATACGCGACTCTCATGATCGTTATAGGCAACTGTGTTAGTGATGATCCCCTGATATCGATACCGAGTTCGTTCAGCCGCATTAAGATCGTCAATTCCAATTTCATCAAACTCGATAGCGAAGCCGCCTTTGGCGTAGCCTCGCCATTGGCTCAAGAGACCGTCGCTGTAGGCTGGCGTATTGGGTTGATGGACGCAAAATGACGTGATAAAGTATGGAGTGGTGTTGTTTGTCGCCTGCGACATTGCATGCAGCATGTTGTCTGCTTCCTGACGGAATAGCTCATCCCCGAAGTCCGTCAGAATCTTGGGGTCTATTACTCTCCGTTCGATCAATTTGGGAGTGGCTTCTCTTAGCTCGCTCTCGAGTCGTGGAAGCAAAATGTCACGAATAATTCGGCACTCAGTCGAGTCATTGAGAAATGCAGAATGGGTGGCAAATAGAGATTGCGTTTGTAATATGCCGACGAGCCCCTCAGCAGAGGTGTAGTGAAACAAGGAGCGACTTGTCTTAGCTTTCGCGAGATCTGGTTGTGGCACAGATTGGTCGGCGCGATCTGTATACTGGGCGTCTGATTGTTTAATGACTTCGCCAATTTGATCAAATGGGGCGCGATGCCGGGATCGTCGCTTTCGTCTTTTGGACACGGGTGTGCCACCTCTCTCGGATTCTTCCAAGACTAGCCAAATATGTTGATCGAGCAGCCTCTAATTGTAGGGCTACGCTTGCTCAAAGTTCCTCTTCCGGCAACTTCTTTATTCCCAAAGAGGCAGCTGCGAATCTACGGCCTTTGTCAGTAATGCTCCAAGCTATGTAGTCTGTGCTAAAGCCCTCCGAGTGTTCGGCCCTTCCCACAGCTTGGATCAGGCCGAGAGCCTCAAAATGAAATCGAAGTCTGCGGACCTGACTGGGATCGATGACGGTGTCAGAGGCTTTCTGAAATCCGTGGTCCTTGTCGAGTGCGGCTATAGCTTTGCCTATTAGACGCGCGAGGTTGGCTTCGGATGGCTCTATGAGGATTGAGTCATAGAGTACTTGAAAGAGCTGCCCGATGTTCACACGAGCGAGTCGATCTTCGTAGGGACTAGCTGTGGCGGGTATTCTGGTTTTTGCAAATACTCCAATCGAGTCCGACGGTCCGGCCAGATTTTCGGGGAACGTGATTTCACCAAAGCCATTCTCGCCGATCGCTTGCTTTAGCTTTGCGTTTTCCAGGCGAAGCTTCTCCATTTCCTGGATCAGTTTGGGGTCGATAGCTTGATCGCCACGAATCCACCCGGTCCTAGGACTGAGGTTTATTGCGTTTCCTACGCCAATAACGACATTGGTAGCGAGTTGGTCGACATCGCGCCAATGATCGATAATTCGACCAGAACCCAGGCGGTTCTTAAATTGATCGAGCCGTTCAAGCTTTCCTACATCCCGCTCTGTTTTTCCGACCTGGATCGTGTCTGGCGCACTATGAATGAAAGCGAGAACCGGAATCTTTCTGGCAACGGCGTACTCGTATTCTTTTTCAGTATAGCTGGTTCCGTCTTCGGTGGCGCTTCCATATCGACCACCGACGATTACAACGTAGTAGTCGCTCTTGTCGATGACGCGATAGATATACTCCAATTGCTGCTGATCTGTGGCTGGAAATAATTCCATGCCGGCTACCAGATAGCCCGCTTTGGAGAGCATGTTTGAGACGTGCTTTCGCTCCTCATATAGATCCGCAAAAGTTGAGCTAACAAATACTTGGTAGACCTTTTCCATTTGATCGCGCCTCGTCGAGTAACGGAAAAAGGCCGCTCTTTCGAGCGGCCTCTCCTTTGCATTCAAGCTGTCGACCTCACGAACACCCCGTCGTACTTCCACACGTATCGCACTTCATGCAGGTCCCATTCCGCACCAGCGTGAAGTTGCCGCACTCCGAGCACATCTCGCCTTCGTAGCCCTTTGCCTTGGCTTCCGCCCGGCGTTCGGCCTTGGACGGGGCGACGGCCACGGCCGCGCTGCCGGCCTTGCTCCACTTCATCGCTTCGAGCTTTTCCGTCGGGGACAGGTCGTGCTGGGTTTCCTGCTTTAGCGCGACTGCGCCTTCATGCGCGTCGGAGGCGCGGGCGCTGGGGCCGTGGCCGGCGATCGCGGTGACGTTGTGGGAGCCGCGGGCATCCGCGTCGCCGCCGCGCATCACGACCAGATTATCCGTGCGCGAGCGGGTCAGTCCCTTGGACAGATATTTGGTGGCCTGCTGGCCCTGGTCGGACGGCTCCTTGCCTTCCTCGACGCCCTTGCCGAGCGCGTCGAAATTCGACTCGGTCGGATCGACATGGGCGAGATCGAAGCGCGACATGTAGCTGACCGCGAGTTCGCGGAACACATAGTCGAGGATCGAGGTCGCATACTTGATGCTGTCGTTGCCCTGCACGGGGCCCGCCGGCTCGAAGCGGGTGAAGGTGAAGGCGTCGACATATTCCTCCAGCGGCACGCCGTATTGCAGGCCGAGCGAAACCGCGATGGCGAAGTTGTTGATGAAGGAGCGCAGCGCCGCGCCTTCCTTGTGCATGTCGATGAAGATCTCGCCGAGACGGCCGTCGTCATACTCGCCGGTTCGCAAGTACACCTTGTGGCCGCCGACCACCGCCTTCTGGGTGTAGCCCTTGCGCCTATCAGGCATCTTCTCGCGCTCGCGCATCACGACGATGCGCTCGACCAGTTTTTCGACGATCTTTTCCGAGACCTGGGCGGCACGCGCCGCCATCGGCTTCTCGTAATACGCCTCGGTCGCATCTTCCTCGTCGTCATCATCGCTGATGAGCTGCGAGTTGAGCGGCTGGGAAAGCTTCGAGCCGTCGCGGTAGAGCGCGTTGGCCTTCAGCGCGAGCTTCCAGGACAAGAGATACGCCGCCTTGCAGTCCTCGACGGTGGCGTCGTTCGGCATGTTGATGGTTTTTGAGATCGCGCCCGAGATGAACGGCTGCGAGGCCGCCATCATGCGGATGTGGCTCTCGACCGAGAGATAGCGCTTACCGATCTTGCCGCAGGGGTTGGCGCAGTCGAACACCGCGTAATGTTCTGCCTTGAGGTGGGGAGCTCCCTCGACCGTCATCGCGCCGCAGATGTGCACGTTGGCGGCCTCGATCTCGCGCTTGGAGAAGCCCAGCGCGGCGAGCAGGTCGAAGCCGGGGGCTGCGATCGCTTCCGGCGCGAGGTTGAGCGTCTCGCGGAGGAAGTCCTCGCCGAAGGTCCACTTGTTGAAGGCGAACTTGATGTCGAACGCGGTCGGCAGCGCTTTTTCCACCTTCGCCAGCGCTTCGTCGGTGAAGCCTTTTGCCTTCAGCGTGGTGGCGTTGATGCCGGGCGCATTGGAGAGCGAGCCGTGGCCGACGGCGTAGGCCTCAATTTCAGCAATATCCGCTTCGCTGTAGCCGAGCGTCCGCAGCGCTACCGGCACGGCCTGGTTGATGATCTTCCAGTAGCCGCCGCCGGCGAGCTTCTTGAATTTCACCAGCGCGAAATCAGGCTCGATGCCGGTGGTGTCGCAATCCATCACGAGGCCGATGGTGCCGGTCGGCGCCACGACCGTGGTCTGCGCGTTGCGGTAGCCGTTGAGCTCGCCGAGTTCGAGCGCTTTGTCCCAGGCCGCCTTGGCGTGGGTGATGACATCGGCCTGCGGGCAGGAGGCGTGATCGAGCGGCACGGGATTGACCGCCAGCGCCTCATAGCCGCGGCTCTCGCCGTGCGCCGCGCGGCGATGGTTGCGGATCACGCGCAGCATGTGCTGGGCGTTCTTCTTGTAGCCGGGGAAGGGGCCCAATTCCTTGGCCATCTCGGCCGAGGTGGCGTAGGCCACGCCGGTCATGACGGCGGTCAGCGCGCCGCACAGCGAACGGCCTTCCTTCGAATCGTAGGGCAAGCCCATGGTCATCAAGAGGCCGCCGATATTGGCAAAGCCGAGGCCCAGCGTGCGGAACTCGTAGGAGAGTTCGGCGATCGCCTTCGACGGGAATTGCGCCATCATGACGGAGATTTCGAGCACGATGGTCCAGAGCCGGCAGAGATGCTCGTAGGACTCGACGTCGAACCGCTTTGTGGTGGTCGAATAGAACGTGATCAGATTGGCGGAGGCGAGGTTGCACGCCGTGTCATCCAGGAACATGTATTCCGAGCACGGGTTCGACGCGCGGATCTCGCCGGACGCCTTGCAGGTGTGCCAGTCATTCATGGTGGTGTTGAAGTGCAGGCCGGGGTCGGCCGAGGCCCAGGCGGCGTGGCCGATCTTCTCCCAGAGTTCGCGGGCCTTGAGAGTCTTGGTGATCTTCTTGTTGGTGCGGCCGATCAGATTCCAGTCGCCGTCCGTCTCGACGGCGCGGAGGAAATCGTCCTTCAGCGAGACCGAGTTGTTGGAGTTCTGGCCGGATACCGTGAGGTAGGCTTCCGAATCCCAGTCGGTGTCGTAGGTCGGGAAGTCGATGTCCTTGTAGCCCTGCTTGGCGAACTGGATGACGCGCTTGATGACGTTGTCGGACACCAGCGCGCGGCGCGCCAGCTTGATCTCGCGGCGCAGGGCAGGGTTCTTTTCGGGGTCGAAGCAGTCGTCGCCCGAGCCTTCGCAGTTCACGCAGGCCTTCAGCACGGCTTTGAGGTGCTTCTGGTTGATCTTGGAGCCGGTGACCAGCGCCGCAACCTTCTGCTCCTCCTTCACCTTCCAGTCGATATAGGTCTCGATATCGGGGTGGTCGGCGTCGACCACGACCATCTTGGCCGCGCGGCGCGTGGTGCCGCCGGACTTGATCGCGCCGGCCGCGCGGTCGCCGATCTTGAGGAAGCTCATCAGGCCGCTGGAGCGGCCGCCGCCGGACAGGCGCTCGCCTTCGCCGCGCAGGCGCGAGAAGTTCGAGCCGGTGCCGGAGCCGTATTTGAACAGGCGCGCCTCACGCACCCAGAGGTCCATGATGCCGCCCTCGTTGACGAGGTCGTCCTCGATGCCCTGGATGAAGCAGGCGTGCGGCTGCGGATGCTCGTAGGCCGATTTGGACTTTGTGAGTTTGCCGGTCTTCCAGTCCACATAATAGTGGCCCTGGCCGGGGCCATCGACGCCGTAGGCCCAGTGCAAGCCGGTGTTGAACCATTGCGGCGAGTTCGGCGCGACCATCTGCTTGGCGAGCATGTAGCGCAGCTCGTCGAAGAAGGCCTGCGCATCTTCTTCAGTGGAGAAGTAGCCGCCCTTCCAGCCCCAATAGGTCCAGCAGCCGGCCAGCCGATCGAACACCTGCTTGGCGCTGAGCTCGCTGACGAAACGCTCGGATTCGGGGAGGAGGGCCAGCGCCTCGGTGTCGGGCACCGAGCGCCACAGCCACGACGGCACGGTCTCTTCCTCGACCTTCTTCAGGCGCGCGGCGACGCCGGCTTTGCGGAAATACTTCTGGGCCAGCACGTCGGAGGCGACCTGCGACCAGAACTGGGGCACTTCGACATTTTCGAGCCGGAACACGATCGAACCGTCGGGGTTGCGGATCTCCGATGTCGTCAGCCTGAAATCAATCCCTGCATAGGGTGACTGGCCGGAAGTGGTGTTGCGCCGTTCGATTCGCATTTGTCGTGCCCCGTCTTCTTGCCCGGTCCGCATTTTCCGCGGTTGCCGGATGTTTTCTGTGAGCGAACCATCGGCACCAAGGTTGAAGACAACCTTGGGCCTGCGATCCGCAAGCTCTACCGGTGGACCCGGCCCTGTTTCTGTCTTCGCCACCCCAAGGCCGGCTCCGTCGACTTGACGGGACTGCCCTTTCCCAACGCCGCAACTCGTCACCTGAGCCCATTTCGGCTCGTTCTTCGGTGCGCCGATCGCCCCCGTTTCAAGGCAGACAAGCCCTCGATCCGTGCCTCGACCGGCTGACGGAGTGCTCGTTCTGGTACCCGTTTGGGAGCGTCCGGCGGGACCCAAAACTTAACTCGCGCCGTCCAGCAAAGAGGCTAGGCCAAACCCGTCGCGCCCGTCAAGGACTAGTACGAGTTCCTGAATCAAATACTAAATATGGTGGAAAGTGAGGGATAACAGGGGGTGATGCCGCCCCTGGAACACCGCCAAGTATCAGTGAGTCCTCAGGGATTCCCAAGGGAAAAAATTTGTTACCGCGTGTGGAAATCGGCTTCGCCCCGCTGTTCACAGGGCAGGTATTTTTTCAGCCGCCGGGATTGCCTTGATGAGACTCACGTACGGCTACGGGGAGGGGAGGTCTGGCATGTCCGCACACCCGTGGTCGCGGCGGCGGATACGCGGCAAGGTGAGGGCCGATTCCACCCTTTGCCGGGCTCCATGACCGACTCAAAACCCACCGCGCCGGGGCGGATTGCGCCCGCGGGCCTGATGTTCCTCGCCATCACCTCGGTGGGTTGGGGCTTTAACTGGCCCGTCACAAAATATCTCCTGAGCGAGTTGCCGCCGCTGACCTTGCGCGGCTCGACCGGCGTGATCGGCGCTGCGCTTTTGGCTCTGCTGGCGCTGGCGCGCTCCCAGAGCCTGAAGGTCGAACGGCATTTGTGGCCGCGGCTGATGCTGGCGGCGCTGCTCAACGTCACGGGGTGGATGGTGCTGATGGGGCTGGCGCTGCTCTGGCTGCCGGCGAGCGAAGCGGCGCTGATCGCCTACACCATGCCGGTATGGGCCTCGCTGCTGGCCTGGCCGGTGCTCGGCGAACGGCCGACCATCCTGCGCACGATCGCGCTGGTGATGGCCTTTGCAGGATTGGCCGCCATCATGGGCGGCAACGGCATATCAGCCACGTCAGAAAAACTGCCGGGCATGGTGATGGCGCTCGGCGGCGCGTTCGGCTTTGCGCTTGGCACGGTGCTGGCGAAGAAGCTGCCGGTGCCGCTGCCGCCGATCCCGGCCGCGGCCTGGCAGATCGGACTCGGCTGTTTTCCGATCGTCATCATCGGTCTCGCCTTCGAGACCACGCACGTCGAGAAGGTGACAGAGCTCGGCTGGTGGCTCCTGATCTATTCGACCGTGATCCAGTTCTGCATCGCCTATGTGAGCTGGTTCGCCGCGCTCGCCCGCCTGCCGGCCTCGGTCGCGGCGATCGGCACCATGGCGGTGCCGGTCATCGGCGTCGTGGCGTCCGCCGTCGCGCTCGGCGAGCCGCTCGGGCTGATCCAGATCGTGGCGCTGGTGTTTACGCTGGCCGGGGTGGTGCTGGCGACGCGGTCTTGAACTTCTCCCTCTCCCCGTTCTTCACGG
>NZ_LLXX01000079.1:13404-20727 GCF_001440405.1 Bradyrhizobium valentinum | reverse complement strand
ACCTGTACCCCCTCACCCGGATCGCAAGGGCGATCCGACCTCTCCCCGCAAGCGGGGAGAGGTGCAAGCCGAATTTGCGGCCAAGCTATGTGATTGTAACACCTATTAATTCGTTGTATGCCACGGACGAAATTTTCGGCCCGCCCGGGGCCATTGGGGCAATTCAAGCATCACCTGCGAAAGAGAGAGTATGGCGCGCAACATTCTGATCCTTGGAGCCTCATACGGCTCATTGCTGGCGACAAAGCTTTTGATGGCGGGTCACAACGTGACCCTGGTTTGCCGGAAGAAGACGGCAGAGCTCATCAATCGCGACGGCACCGAAGTTCGCATCAAGCTGCGCGACGAGGCGGTGCACCGCGCGATCTTTTCGCGGGACCTGCCCGGCAAGCTGGACGCGGCGACGCCTGCGGATGTCGACCTTTCCCGCTACGACCTGGTCGGTCTTGCGATGCAGGAGCCGCAATACACCAACCACACGATCCGGGTTCTGATGATCAAGATCGCCGCGGCGAAGCTGCCTTGTCTGTCGATCATGAACATGCCGCCGCTGCCCTATCTCAAGCGGATTCCCGCACTGGCGGACATGGACCTGGAGGAGGCCTACACCAACGCGCAGGTATGGGAGCGTTTCGAGCCGGGACTGGTGTCGCTCTGCTCGCCGGATCCGCAGGCCTTCCGTCCGCCGGAAGAGGCGGCGAATGTGCTTCACGTGGGGCTGCCGACCAACTTCAAGGCCGCGGCATTTGCCGATGAGAAGCACAACAAGCTGCTGCGCGAATTGGAAGCTGATATCGACGCGGTGAAGCTGGACGGCCATGACGTTCCGGTAAAGCTCAAAGTGTTCGATTCGCTGTTCGTCCCGCTGGCGAAATGGTCGATGCTGTTGACCGGGAATTACCGGTGCATCACGCCGAACGAGCCGCAATCGATCCGCGACGCCGTGCACGGTGATCTCAAACTCTCGCAGGCGATCTATGACCATGTCGACGGCATCGCCCGGCGCCTGGGCGCCGAGGCGCAGGATCAGGTGCCTTTCGCGAAATATGCAAAGGCGGCAGAAAGCCTTCTCAAGCCGTCATCGGCGGCCCGTGCGGTCGCCAGTGGCGCGCCCTTCATCGAGCGGGTCGACCTGCTGGTGAAATTGATCTCGCATCAGCTCGGCGCGCCGAGCGCCGAGATCGATCGCACGGTCGAGATCGTCGATCAGAAACTGAACGAGAAGATCGTGGCGGGCGGATCAGGCGCGGTGTGAGGGGCGCCTAGGACATTTCGAGAATGGCGCGCCACGACTAAAATGGGTTCTTCTTGCCGGAACCAATAGCGCTTGCGGCAGTGCCCAGCATCGCAGGCCCAGCCGTGAGACTCTACGCGTCACCTTGACCGTATCTCAAAAAAGAGATACGGTCGTTCGTGGCTTGGCGGGTAGAAATCCTCAACGAAGCGGTCGCTACGGAAATTGCTTCCCTTCCGAGTGACATGCAGGCGCGATTTTTGCGGCTGGCGGAACGCATCAGCTTGGCCGGACTGGAAAGCCTGAGCGAGCCGCACGTCAAAACATCTCGAAGGGAAGCTATGGGAGTTGCGGCTGACAGGTCGTGACGGAATTGCTCGCGCGCTTTATGTCACGGCGATCGGCCGAAGAGTGGTCATAGTTCGCGCATTTGTAAAGAAGACTCAAAAGACCCCACGCTCGGAGATCGAGCTCGCGCTACAGCGGGCAAAGGAGGTCACATGACAATTCCGTTTGAAAAGATCAAAGCTCGTCTCTTGGCCAATCCGAAGGTGAAGGCGGAGTACGAGGCACTCGCTCCGGAGTTCGAAATTGCTGCCGAGTTGCTTAGGGCTCGCCTGCGCGCAGGTCTCTCGCAAGCCGAACTGGCTGCCCGGATGCGGACCAGCCAATCCACGATTGCACGACTTGAAAGCGGTCAAACGTTACCGAGCACGAAGACGCTGCTGCGCTATGCCGAAGCAACCGGTAGTAAGTTTCAGGTGCGGCTGTCGGCCGCTTGAAGGGGGCCCCGGCCAACGCGGCCTTTCGGATCCGGATCATGCCTACACGTAAACTTGTTTCACCAATTCGGGCAGGAGCCGTTTGAGCTGCCCGTGACTGAGGGGCCGCGAAGCGGCGATCTCGGCAAGCCGCTGTTCGATGTGGGGCCATTGATTCGTCTCGCGCGGGTCGGTGTCGCCCTTGGCGAGATTGCAGGGGTAGCAGGACAGCACGCGGTTGCTCCTGTTGTTCGGACCTCCCTTTGAGAGCGGGATGAAATGGTCAATGCCGGCCTTGACCCTGCCATCCCACTTTATTCTGGGCAGTCCAATATCGCAGTAGGCGCATCGTCCGCCCCAGTCGAAATAGCAGCGCTTGTAGGTCACGTCGGCCATCAGCCTTATGCCCTTCCCCAGAATCCCTTCATCGAACGTCTCACTCCTCCATACATCAAGTCGGCAGGGATTTGCGATACGGGTCGAGGGCGGCCCTGATGCACGATCGCATTGTCGGTATAGCCTGATGTGTAAGTACCTTGATGCCGGCCGAGCTTCAACACCTTGTCCGCCAGGCCCATCGCCGGGATAGAGGCTGAGCACGCATTGGCCGACGAGGCGGTAGTGACCTCGATCATCGCGTCTCCGATACGTCTTCCGCTTTGGATTGCCGTCGACCCGACTTGTTTGGTGGCGGCCGATTGCGCAACCCAATCATGTCAGGATATTAACGGCGCGAACGATTTGGCGAAGGACCTTGGGCGCTTCGTCAATGCGCGCGCTCGCGTGGACGGCGCGAGATCGTTTGGGTTCCGGGTTGCCGAGTCGACGGCGCTTCCAGACCGCCCAGGCAAGGGGAAGAACCCCGCGTCGCTTGACCTGTCTGATACATCAACGAAGGAGGATCCCGTCATGTCGATGTCGAACGCATCAATTCCGGTATTCGAGATTGGCCTCAACGCACTCTCGGCGGTTCTCGACAAGGCTGAGACATATGCTGCGGCAAGGTCGATCGATCCCGCGACGCTGCTCAGCGCGCGTCTCTTCCCCGATATGTTCGCACTCACGCAGCAAGTGCAGAGCGCCTGCGACCAGGCCAAGAACGGCGGCGCACGGCTCGCCGGCATCGACCCGCCCAGGTATGAGGATAACGAGAAGACAATCGCCGAGCTCAAGGCGCGTATCGCCAAGACGGTCACCTTTGTGAAGACGCTCGATGCCAAGAAGATCGACGAGTCGGCCGACCGCGAGATCGCTTTTCCGCTCGGCCCGAATATGGGTCACATGAGAGGTGCGGACTATCTCAACCACTTTGCGGTGCCAAATTTCTACTTTCACGTCACCACTGCCTACGACATCCTCCGTCACTGCGGTGTCGAAATCGGCAAGCGCGATTTCCTCGGTACCATTCCGATGAGAGTGACGTGAGAATGCGATAGCCTTGCCATGCCGACCGCGCTGTCCTGATTATGCTCTGCGAGCGCCGGGCGCTCTATGGGAAGTCCGACGCGCGGCCGATTGGGTGAAACGCAACAATATGACCCGCGGAAAATTCAACGCATTCTGCCGGACGCTTCCTGCGACCACGCATGTGATCCAGTGGGGCGGGTCGCATGTCTGGAAGGTCGGTGGCAAAGTCTTTGCGATTGCCAGCGGGAAGCATAACGCGCCGAGCGTCACCTTCAAAGTGAGCGACATTGCTTATGAAATGCTCAAGGATCAGCCGGGCCTGCGTCCTGCGCCGTACCTCGCATCGCGCGGTATGAAATGGATCCAGCACTTCGCAAAACCCGGGCTGCCCGATGCTGCGCTGGGCGACTACATCCGGCAGTCTCACTCTATCGTCTCGCAAGGCTTGTCAAAGAAGAGGCGGCTTGAGCTAGGGCTTGCAACGCCGTAATCCGCGGGATGGCGGGCTTGCTCTGGGTGGACAATGACGGCGTGCCGACGGGTGAGCACGATGCTGCGGGCGGAAATGGTGACAAAAGGCGGCCCTCCGCCGCCAATGAAGATGTACGCCTGCGCCGCAAGCGGGGAGAGGCAACACGACCTTCCGCCGCTTCACCCCGTCAGCGCGCGGCGGATCATGTTGGCCAGTTGGGACTTTCGGTAGGGCTTGGTCAGGAGCAGCACGCCGGCATCGAGGCGGCCCTGATGCACGATCGCGTTGTCGGTATAGCCGGAGGTGTAAAGCACCTTGACGCCGGGGCGGCGCTTGGTCACTTCGTCGGCCAACTGCCGCCCCGTCATGTTGCCGGGCATGATGACGTCGGTGAACAGCAGGTCGAATGGCTGGCCGTTTTCTACGATCGTCATCGCCGCGGGACCGTTGGCGGCGGCGATCGTCCGGTAGCCGAGGCTCTGCAGTTGCGTGGTGACAAAGTTGCGCACCAGCGCGTCGTCTTCCACCACCATGACGGTCTCGTTGCCATGCGGCAGCGGCGGCGCCGCGCTAGGGGCTGCCTCGACCTGGCCGCGGGCAGGCGGCAGATAGAGCTTGATCGTGGTGCCGTGGCCGACCTCACTGTAAATCCGGACGTGGCCGCCCGATTGCTTGACGAAGCCGTAGACCATGCTGAGGCCGAGGCCTGAGCCCTTGCCGACCTCCTTGGTGGTGAAGAACGGCTCGAACACCTTGTCCAGCACCTCCTGCGACATGCCGGCGCCGTTGTCGCTGACCGCGAGCATCACATAGGGGCCGGGCTTCGCGTCCGGGTTGGCCTGCGCATAGGCTTCGTCGAGCACGACGTTGCGCGTCTCCAGCAGCAGCTTGCCGCCGTTCGGCATCGCGTCGCGGGCGTTGATCGCCATGTTGAGCAGGGAGTTGGCGAGCTGCGAGGGGTCGATATGGGCTGTCGCCACTTCCTGCTCGAGGATCGAGTTGACCTCGATCTGCTCGCCGAGCGTCGGACGAAGCAGCTTGGCGATATCGAGCACGGTGGCGTTGACGTCGACATTGCGCGGTTGCAGCGGCTGGCGACGGGCGAAGGCAAGCAGATGCTGTATCAGCTCGCTGCAGCGTTCCGCTGCCTGGTCGATCAATTCGGCCGTCTTCTGCAGCGCCGGCTCATGCGAAAGGCCGGCGACCAGCGTTTCGGTGGTGCCGGTGATCACCGTCAGCATGTTGTTGAAGTCGTGCGCGACGCCGCCGGTGAGCTTGCCGATGGCGTCGAGCTTTTGCGATTGCAGGAGCTTGTGCTCGGTTTCACGCGAGGCGGTGGCGTCGTGGTAGACCAGCGCCGCGCCGCTGATGGCCCCTGAGGTATCGCGCAGTGGCCGGCCGCTGATCACGAGATGAACGGGCGAACTGCCGCTGACCGGGCGCACCACGATTTCCGTGGCGTCGAACGCTTCGCCGCGCAGCGCACGCGCGGCAGGCATGTCGTTGACAGGCAGCGGCGTGACGCCGTCGGCCTGAAAAACGGTGCTGAGCGAGCTCAGCAGTTCGACCGTCATGCCCGGCCGGTAGCGCAGCATCTTCTCTGCGGCCGGATTGGAGAGCAAAATCTCTCCCTTGGTGTCGATGACGAGCACCGCCTCCGCCATGCTGTGAAAGGTGCTGCGCAGGACTGCGGCCGAAAGCCTGAGTTCCTCATGCGCGGCGACCAGATGCTCGGTGCGTTCGGCGACCGCTGCCTCGAGCGCCTCGTTGCTGGCCTGGGTGGCGCTCAGCGAATCCTGCAGTGCCCGGCGCGAGCGGCGGGTCGATAGCGTCAGCACGGTGGCGAGGATCAGGATCAGCGCGACGCCAGCGAGATCGATCGCCAGCAGGAAGCTGCCGTTGGTTTCGGACTCGGCGCGCCTAGCGAATAGCTGCCTGCGCTCTTCGGCTACTGCCTTTTCGAGGTTTCCGGCAATCGCGGCCGCCGCCGCGCGGTCCTCCTGGCCGACGAGCGCCGCGACGGCGGCGCCATCTCCCGCGGTCCGGAGCCTGATCAACTCGCCATTGACTGCAATCTGGCGCTCCACCAGCGCCTTGGTCTCTTCGATCAGTTGCCTTTCGGTCGGATTGGCCTTGACCGCCTCGATCAGTGCTGCGAGCGCCGGCAGGATCGCGTCGCTGGCCTCGCGGTATTCCCTGGCGAATTCCTGATCGCCGGTGAGTGCGAACGCCCGCGCCGCGCTTTCGGCCCGGCGCAGCAGCGGGCGCATATCGGAGAGTTTCCCGAGTATCCCGAGCGCACGGTCGACGGAAGCGTTATCGGACCGCGACTTGAGGTCCAAACCGATCGAGGCAGCGCCGATAATGAGGAGGATAGCGAGGCCAATTCCGAGAATGATACGCTGCGAGGGCATTTGCCAGTTGTTATTTCGAGTGACGCGCGGAAGCTTTTGGCTTGGTGATGCATTGATTGACCGAGGTCAACAGCGCGTCCGGCGTGAAGGGCTTGCGCAGGCAGCATGCCGCGCCGAGCTCGATGGTCATCCGCAGGAAATCCGGCGCGCGTTCGGTGTTGGCGAAGGCGTAGCCCGACATCGAGATGATCGGTATGTCAGGCCTGCGCTCGTGAAATATCCGGATCGCTTCGAAGCCTCGCATATGCGGCATGAACACGTCGATCAGCATGACGTCGAAATCGGAGGATTCGAGTGCACGCATTCCCGCTTCACCACCGTCGGCGACGGTGACCTCGAAACCCTTGCGCGTCAGACAAACCTCGATGGCAACGCAAACCATCGGGTCGTCATCGACCACGAGAACGCGCGGCACGATGATTCCTTCTTCCTTGGGCGGCGGCCAGGTGACCAGCACATCCCATGTGACGATTAAGTCGAAACGTCGACAAGTCGTCTGTATGATAGAGTGCACACAAAAGTTGCCGAGCGCAATTCCGTTTCGCTGTGTCAGAACGATAACACTTGCACTGCAGGTTCCGGATCTAAGCCCGCCATGCCGCCGATCAATCACGCATCATCTGCCACGCGGCCAACGAGAGCGGCGGCATCGCCAGCGGGAAATGCTTAGTCAGTACGGTGTCGAGGCCGACGCACCGGCCAGCGCGCACGCGATGCCCGGCAACATGCTGGGTGGCGTTGCAGTAGCGCTGCGTTCGTAGTTCTTGAAACGAAAAAGGGCGGCGCAGGGGAATACGCCGCCCTTCGAACTCACGCGATCGTGCTATTGCGCCGGGCAGGGGTGCCGCTGCCCGTCATAACCGAGATAGGTTCCTGACGCCGGATCGTAGGATTTGTACCTGCGCATGCAGTAGGCCACGGCATCATCGCCGGCCGGGGGCGCTTCCGCGACTACGGTGTCATCGTAATATCCATACGAGTCATCGTAATAGTAGGGATCGCTGTAAGCATACGCCGACCCTATGCCCGCGCCGA
>NZ_LLXX01000079.1:0-13302 GCF_001440405.1 Bradyrhizobium valentinum | reverse complement strand
GCCGGCCGCCGTACCAGCCGCCACCCGCGACGGTACCTCCACCGACGCCGGGCGCAGGCCGGACAAAGCCGCGTCCGCCTTCCGTGCTGGCAACGGCGCCACCCCTGAAGCCGCCGGGGCTGCCGGGTGCAACGGCCGTACCGCCACCCCTAAAGCCGCCACCACCACTGGGTGCAACGGCCATGCCGCCACCTCTAAAGCCGCCACCGCTGGGTGCAACGGCGGCGCCGCCGCCACCGCCTCTAAAGCCACCGCCACCGCCGATAGCCGCGCCACCACCACTGGGTGCAACGGCCATGCCGCCACCGCCGCCCCTGACACCACCGCCGCCGCCAACACCACCTCTGCCTTCCTGGGCCTGGACGGCGCTAATGCCCGGCGCGACCAGCGGCAACACAAGCGCGATCGCCGCTGCTGTACTCAAAACTTTCAAGTTGATCATTGTCGGCTCCATTTGCGGGATATTGGGCCTAACCCCTTTAAGGCGTAGACGTTCCCGAGCCCGCGCCTTGATTGCGCGCAGCGCATAGCCTGTCAGATCGGAACTGTATGCGGAATGAACGGATTGAGCCGATTCCACGACGGCGTGCGGGCGCCATCGTGCCGTGCAAGGTCCGTCCGGCGGGCTGGCATAGCAGCCTTTGTCTGGACAATCCGCCCCGCCGGTGGCATCAGAGCGGCACGACATCTCGAACCGGCCGAGCCCTCATGAAGCTGTTTCTGCTGAAATTTTTCACTTGGTGGAACGGTCAGACGTTCGGCACCCAATTGTGGACATGGCGATTCGGCGAGCTGGTCGGCCAGGACGAGCAGGGCAACCGCTACTATCGCACCAAAGGCCGCAAGATCGATCCGACGCTCGGTTTCGAGCGACGCTGGGTGATCTATAATGGGTATGCCGAGGCGAGCCGGGTGCCGCCGTCATGGCATGGCTGGCTGCATCACGTTGTCGACACCGCGCCGACCGAGGAGAGCTACACGCCGCGGGAATGGGAAAAGCCGCACGTCCCGAACCTGACCGGCACGCCCGCGGCCTACCGTCCCTCCGGCTCGACGCTCGCCAGCGGCCGCCGGCCCAAGGCGACCGGCGACTACCAGGCCTGGACACCGGGAAGCTGAACTCTCGATAAGTTTACCCCGATTCCGCCGCCGGCGCCTTGTCGGCATTATGGGTGTATATACACTTATGACATGAAGCAACCTTCCGATCACGATACCGACTACATGGCCTGCGCCGGCTGTTTCTGTCTCGCGTCGCGGCAGGCCGCACGGAAAATCACCCGGCTCTACGATTCCTATATGCAGGGTTCTGGCGTCCGCGTCACGCAGTTCACCATCCTGTCGCAGTTGATGCTCCGCGGTGAAATGCCGATCGGCAAGCTTGCGGGCCTGCTTGGGATGGAGCGCACCACGCTTAGCCGCAACCTGACCCTGCTGGAAGGCAAGAACTGGATTTCGATCAGCGCCGGCGAAGATCCGCGCGCACGGATGATCGCCATAACCGCGCAGGGACGCGGCCTCGTTCGCCGCGGATTTCCCTACTGGTCGAAGGCGCAGGCGCATATCGGCAAGTTGCTCGGCGCCGACGGCCAGGCCGCGTTGAAACTTTTGAGTTCCCGAAATTTGGGGTGAGACGAACCGGACTCTTGGCCGACATAGTTCATCTCAATAGGTGTAACTACACTTAAGGAGATGTGTCATGCTGGACTTCATCGGAACTATCGTTCTCGTCGCTGCGATCATCGTCAGCATCAATGCGCTGACCGGCGCGATGCCGATCAGCACAGCCCAACGTCTCGCCGTTTCGGTCGGCGCCGGTCTGTGGACGGGCCTGGCTGCCGCGCTCGCTGGAGCGAACCTGTTCCTCGGAACGAACCCGGTGGGGCCGCCGGTGATCGGCACAGTCATCGCGTTTCCGCTGGTCGCGACTGCCGTTGCGGCGTCGATCTCGCCGGCTGTGCGCGCTTCGCTGCTCGGGATGCCGATGCCGTTCCTGATCGGCCTCAATGTCTGGCGCTTGGGGGGAGGATTCTTCCTGCTCCTCGCAGCCGAAGGGCGGCTGGCCGGACCATTTCCATATTCGGCAGGCTGGGGCGACATTATCACCGGCGCGCTCGCGTTGCCGGTGGCCTGGCTCGCGCTGCGCGGGCAAGGCAAGGCGCTGGTCTGGGGTTGGAATGCGTTCGGGATGCTCGACCTTGTGGTCGCGCTTGCGCTCGGGATCACCTCGGCGAGTGGCTCGCCGCTGCAGATCATTCACGTTGGTGTTGGCTCGGCGGGCGTGCAGGTGCTGCCGTGGTCGCTGATTCCGACCGTGCTGGTGCCGATGTTCCTGATCGTGCACGCGGTCATTTTCGCCCAACTGGCCCGTGCCGGCAGGGGTGCGGAGGCGTCGTAACGACGATCATGATCTTGATCCCGGCCTGTGGACAACGGTAACAGCGGGGACATTCCTTGGCGCCGTCTTGCGCTGTGCGCGTAGTGGCGGTTCAATAGGGACATCTTACGGAGATGGGAAACCATCGCGTCGGTGTCGGGCTCCAGCTCGCGACTGCCCCGATTTGCAGCGGCTACCGATCAGGATACGGCCGGGAGATAGGCCCCCGGTGCAGAGGTTCTGAAATCGCCCGCTAATGTGTGGCTGCCGTAGGACAGGAAAGGTCGTCTGGGAAACCAGGCGGCCTTTTTCTTGTGTGCGGGCGATATCGTGTGTTGTTTTTGTCATCGTCCGCCTTGTGCGCAATTGCGCACTGGGGCGCCATTTCCGTAAAACTGGGCACTCCAAAACCAGCTGTTTGATCTTGTGCAGTAAGCCGTCATTGGCGGCCGGTGTGGCTCGTAATCGCATCGGCGAACGACGGCCACAGGCGCGCGAGTGCCTGGCGAAGGTCCTGGCCGAAGGGGTCGCTCGCCGGCACCTCGTCGAGCAGCGTGCCCAGGTAGTAGCCGCCCTGGCTGTCCTGGACGTCCCATTGCGGCTCAAGATCGAGCGCCTTCACCTCGTCGGTCACGATGGCGGCAAAGCGGTCAGCGCCGAATCTGCTTTTGGCGATGCCGATGAGATCATGCTCGTGCCACACCCGGCCGTGAAGTCCGCCCCAGGTGATGTTGAGCGCGACCGCGACCGCAAGCCTGATATCGTCCTCGGTCGTCATGCCGTTCCGGGCCACGAATTCGGGATAGAGCGTCCGGGTGGCGTATTCCTCGTGCTCGCCGTCTCGCTTGGCGATGTAGGTGCGAAAGATGTCGGTCGATCCGCGGTCGAGAAGCAACAGCGCACGCATCGCATGGGCGAGGCCGCCAGTTGGCTGCTCGCGCAGGTACTCGTTGCGAGGCTGGCTGCCCTCGCCACCCTCAAATCCGGCGTGATAGACCGTGAGCAGGCGGCGCAGCGCCGGCAAGGCCTGCGTCATCCTGCGTTCGACGAGGATGTCGAAGAACTCGCGCTCGCGGACCGTCCTGCCGCCAACCTCGAAGGTGAAATCGAGCTCCTCGGCGCGGATCATCGACCGAAGGCCCTGGCGCTCGATCTTGCCCGCCATGTCGTCTAGGCACGCGGTGACGCTCTCCGCTGAGAGGTCGGGAAGCTCGACGCGGTTGGTGATGAAGCGGTCGACGATAATCTCGGCTTGCGGATCCTTGATGTCTAGCGTCGGGCGGCGGCGACCGCTTGTCGAGCACTCCTCAGCAACGGCGAACCGTTGCCGCAACGCCTCCTCCAGTCCCGGGTCGGACGCGCGCGATCCGAACAGCCGGCCTATCCAGGACGATCGCTTGACGAGCCCCGACCTTGGACGCCATTCGGCGGTTGCGGCGGCGGGGTCGACGATCAGGATGCCGCTAGGACGGTGCAGCTCATCGTCGTACGTCACGACGAGCAGTCGGCCGTCGGTGTGCTCGACGGCGGCATCGAAGCCGTGGTGGTCGTGGTGGATGTGGAGCCGCCAAACGTCCTCGCCCGGGGCGAGCTTTGCCTCGTTCGCCCAGAGTTGGCCGTCGGCGAGCCGGATCGTGCCGTCAGGTCCGGTGACGATGCTGTCATAGGCCGTAAGCCGTGTCAGTGTGTCGACGGACCAGATTTCGAGCGTCCAGGAATTGTAGACATAAAGCCGCGCCTCGTCGGACGACAGGAATGCGCTCGCGGAAGAGTTGATCTCTGTGCGCATAGTGGTGGTGCCGCCTGCGAGATCGTAGACCGCTATCTCGCCCCTGGCGCCGCCGATCGCCAGAACGGCCCTGCTTCCGAGCGGCCAGGCGTATGTGGTTCGCCCGTAGTTGAACGGCACCCAATAGCGCGATGCTCGTCCGCCGCCTTCCTTGATCCGCACTGCCGATATGTAAGCTCGATCGGCATGGACGACGTCGACCGCTCGCTCCATAACTGGCTGTCCTCCGGACAAATCGCGCATCGCCCCTTCAGCGGCATGCGTTCGGGCCTTTTGCTGGTTTCGATCTACCTCCGGAACGTAAACATCCATGCAGGCCAGCGGCCGGCAGTTGCAGCGAATTCGTTAACTTTCTGGCAGCTTGTTGCAGTGAGGCGTAGCGCAAGGCCGCGGGGCATCGCAGATTGACCAATTGGAGCGCGTGGCGGGCTGCGGCATCATAGTGCCACAGCGAAGACGTAGTGCCCATCTTCATCGGCCGTGGCGCGCCAGTTCGGTACAAAACTGGGCACTCCAAAACCTGCCGTTTTTGCGCTGGAAGCGGCGACGACTTTCGCGTCCACGTCGTCTCGCTGCGCGAGCGCGCGACCAAAATAGCCTTGCCGGTTACGGAGCGAGTTGGGAGAGGATTGTGGGGTCTTCGATACGATCGTCCTGAGCTAACAGCATCGCCTTCGAGAGGATCAGCGCCGTCGTTGCATCGCCCTCAAAGGAAAGAAATCCTAGATCGTCTTCGCCGGCTGTCGGCACAATGCACAGGTGGCGGCCGCTGGCCGCGAGTTGGCTGGCGCCTGATCCCAAATGGATGCGATAGGTCATTCGCTTGCCGTCGACGATCAGCCAATCGCCGGCGAAGTGACAGCTTTCCGCGATGCTCAGTGATGGCAACAGCGACTCCAGGAATGCTTTACGCACCGCTTGCGCTTCTCCGCGATTGGCGCTGGCAAAGGCGTCACGATATCGCGCTGCGCCTGGCACTTCCGAGAGCGGCCGCCGGGCATCCGCGCCACGGTCGGACCAGAAGCGGTCTGCCGCGACGGAGGTTGCGTCGATGGCGCTCTCCAGGTCGCACAGCGTCTCACTGAACGCCATGGCGGGAACCTGATCGAGCGGCAGAGGCTCGGCGGCGACGCTTTTCGCATCGAGCGCGTGGAACATAAGCCGATCGGTCGTCACATATTCGTAGTTCGGGGCGCCGTAATCCTCCGGAGTGCTCGGCGCGCCGACGCCGGAGAACCAGAACTCGGCCGCCACGCCGAAAGCGGGCAGCAGAAGCCGGTTCGGCTTGGCGTCCGACCTCTCATCGTAGGCGACGCGGCTCGCCGCGATCCAGCCGCGCTTGCGAAGGATGGCGATGAGCGGCGGTTGATGCAAGATATGACCGGCGAAACGATTGGAATAGGTTCGCGTCTCGCGCTCGGCGTCCGTCACGACGTAGCTCGCGCGCCACGCCTGCGCGAAGGGCTGGCGTATTTCGCTAGCTTTCAGCCGCTCGCGCCAGGCCGTGACGGCGCCCACGCGCTCGGCCAGCGGATGCCACAAACGCACACTGGCTTCCGGCCCCGGAAGCGGGAGAGTCTCGCCATCCGCCAATAAGATCGTTCCGTCGCCGCGCGGAATCCCGTCGAGCGCGACGCTCCCGGTATTGAAGCGCCAGATGAGCCTGCGAGAGAGCGTGGCGACAAGGCCATTTTCGAGGAGACGCTCGCGCCAGTCGGCGAGGCGCCAGCACCGGTCGCGTCGCCATGCGGATTGCAATCGCGCCCGCGCCTCGGGCAGCAGCAGCGCAATGTCGGCTTCAGCCTCGGCAAGCTCATCGGCGAGGGCATTGGCATTCTCGTCCGTAAGCGCAGCCTTCGGTATGCCGCGCTTGCGCCGCGCCTTCGGGGCTGACGTGTCGAGGCTCATCAGGGTCGCCTTGCGCGAGGAGACCACGGCCAGTGTCACTGCGAACGTTCCCAGCATTTCAGTGCGCGTCCCGTCCGGCCCGATGCCGTAGTCGGACGTCGCCAGGTCCTGCATGTCGTCCAGGCCGATTCCCACCCTGGCACCCGCGGCCTCAAGGGCCGTGTCGACGAGCTTTGCGACCGATTTGTCACGGATCGCGCGGCGCAACCGGGCGAGCGCATAGGCGGCCTCGAGGGTTCCGATTTGCCCGAGCGACCACAGCACGGCGTTGCCCGCTACCTTGGAGCGGAAGTCACCGAACTTCTTGAAGTAGAATTCGCGACCCGCCGCCTCAAGCAGAGTCGGAACGCGTGCGTCGTCGATGCGCGACATCGCCCAGACGACGCCGCGGGCGACGGCGACGCAAGGCTCCGACATCGGCCGGCGCAGGCGGTTTTCGGCATCGCTTCGCGCGTAATCGGCGGTCGAAGAATGATGCGGACCAACGAAGACGCCGGCGCTCCACAAGCTGTCCAGAGCCAGACGGCGTAGCGCGAGCTGGGGGCTGCGATGGCACGACGAGCGCGCAAAACCGTCGCAAAGCCGCCAAAGGGTGCTGAACGCCATCGTGGCTTCGCTGGTGTAGTTCCAATCGACCGCGTCGAGTGAATGGTCATGCAGGTGACCGAGCCAGCGCACGAATCCGCCGAGCGCTTTGTCGACACCGATGCGTGCGAGATGTTCGTCGGTTGCCTTCAGCCACTTGGCCGAGGGCTTGGTCGCATCAAGGCTGACGAGATGATCGAGGAAGCGCCCCTCGCCGTCGGCGCCTTCAAAGGTGAAGGCGGCGATGTCGGGGACACCCTCGCCGTCGAACGTGAATGGCGAGGGATTGATTTCCCCGCGCGCGAAACGCTGGAAATCTTCGAGCTCCGCGTCGGCATAGGATCGGAAGCTGGCCTCCGCCACCCGCTGCAACCCCTTGGACTCGCGCAGCGCAGCAAATCCCGGCCGGGCCAAGATTTCCGGCGTCGGAGACGACGTAGAACCTTCGAGAGTCCACCACTGCCAGGCCATCTCGTCATCAGAGACGTCGAAGGTTGCGCGAAACGCCTCGGGATCGCTCAACCAACTCGGCGACGCGAAGCCGTCGGCGAAGGCGCGCTTGACGTCGTCGACGAGCGCGCGAACTTCCCGGTGGAAGTCGCGGTACAACGCCCAGTTGGCGTCGCTGAAGTCTCCACATCGCGCTGCGGCCACCCGCGTTGGCGCGATCGCCTGCATACGCTGGAAGAACGTGTCCTGCCGGCCATAACCGGAAATGTCGAGCAAGGCTTTCGCCGCCGGCTCTAGCGTGCCGCCCTTCGCCAGCAATGTGTCGCGCGCGTCCGCGCTGATGTCATGATAGCGATCGAAGACGATCAGCGCGTCGCGCCGCGCGACGTCCGGCAGCGCCATGCCCTTGGCGACGGCCTGGGCGATCCCCTTGACGGCGCCCAACGATTTCTTCCAGTAGTTGCGGCCGGCCATATTCTTCAGGTCGTAGCCTTGCGGACAATGATGGGCGAGCCAGTCGAGTGTCCGCGTCGCCAGCTCGGCGTCGACGGGATAGCCGGTATCGCACAGGGCCATCATGACGCCTTCGCAAAACTTCTCGAAAAGCCAGACGTCACCTTCGGGTGCATGGACGGGGAAGCCGTTAGCGTAGATTTCAAGCTCGCCGTCCCAGCCAAGATGGGCCTTGACCGCGAGAAGATGCCGGAACAAGGATGCGCGGCGCTCGGCCGGCAGCGCGCGGATCGCCGCGCGGCTTTTCTTGGCCTCGTCCTCCGTAACCCATCTCAGCGAAAACCAGACGCGGGGTGTCCGAGCCGCCGCCAAATCGAACAGCGCGCCGAGATCCGCCACGCTTTGACGATCGGCTCCGGGCATGAGGCGAGCGTGGTCACGCTTCGACGCCAGGCTGTCGTGTTCGTTCTTGTCTCGCAGGGCGGCGCTTGCGAACATGGCGTCACGCGCCTCGTGCAATGCGGTCAGCAACTCGGGGGCGATGTTGGTGCGGTGGTCGGACATGCAATTTTCTTCCGCGGATGACAGAGGTGCCAACGGTTCAAAAAGCGAAGGCCATTATCCGCCTTTGAGCGGCGTCAGGCGCAGGAACACTACGGTACTTTTTGGCGTAAGCAGGAAGGGCGCGTCGAGACCGACGATCTGTTGGCGGTCGACGAGCAGGAAAAAGCGATTTGCCGAGAATGCGCGCAGTGCAGTCTCAATCGCTTCGTCGAGCGTCATGGCGTGCGCGTTCGCGCTCATCGTAACCAAGGCGATGGGCAGTTCGTCGCCGCGCGCGTCGAAACGTTCGAGGAGAGGTTCGAACTCCCGGCGGACCCTCTCGGCAATCAGCAGGCGCGCCGTGATCGGTACGCCCTCGGACCAACGGAACACTCCGGCGGCCATCGGCGGACGCGTCCCGGCTTGATCGCAGTAATCAAGTTCAAACATTGGCTCTCCGCACGAGACACTCGGGCGAACCTGAAACCTCTTTCAATAAATTGACGTTGCGAAAGTCGCGATTTCTTGTTGTTGGTTAACGGTTGCTTACACCCCAGATTCAAGCCGGAAGGCAGTTTGCAGCCGTGAACGCGCCGGCTGGCGAGTCACTCCGTGTCGCCTGACATCTACGCCGCGGCTAGCGAAAAAATTGCAGGACATCGCTGATCATGCTGCCGGAGCGCATCGGCGGCCGCGCCATCATAGCGGCATGGCGAAACAATAGTGCCCATCTTCATCGGCCGTGGCGCGGACGATCCAGTAGTCCGTGATCTCTCGGCTCCAGTTGGCACCTGCGATTACTGGATGCCCGCCTTCGCGGGCATGACGGCGGCTCTTACCCCAGCCGCGCGGCGGCGCGGTTGATCATTTCGCCGCGGCGAATTTGCGCCTGCGCAATCCTGTCTTTCATGAAAGCGAGGATTTCCGGCGGCGCGGTGTCGGGCGAGCCGGAATTGAACGGTGGCGCGGGATTGTATTCGAGGCGGAGCTGGATCGCCTCCGCGGTCTTTTGATCGTGCAGCAGCGAGACCAGCGTCAGCGCGAAATCGATTCCTGCGGTGACGCCGCCGCCGGTGACGCGGTTGCGGTCGACGCAGACGCGCGTCTTGGTCGGGATCGCGCCAAACGCGCTGAGAAAATCCATCGCCGTCCAGTGCGTCGCCGCGCGGTAGCCCTTGAGCAGGCCGGCAGCGCCCAACACCAGTGACCCCGTGCAGACCGAGGTGATGTATTTTGCGCCAGGGGCCTGCTTGCGCAGGAAGGCCAGCATGTCCTCGTCGTTGATCATGTCGTCGGTCCCGAACCCGCCCGGCACGCAGATGACGTCGAGCTGCGGGCAGTCCGCGAAGGTCGTGGTCGGTGTCAACATCAGCACGGAATCGCTCGTGACCGGCTCGATCCGTTTCCAGATCAGATGCACCTTGGCGTCGGGCAGGCTGGAAAACACCTGCAAGGGGCCGGTGAAGTCGAGCTGGGTGACCCGTGGGAACAGCACGAGACCGATTTGCAGCGGCGCGGGCGTTGGAGACGGCGCAGACATCGTGACCTCCGGAAAATTTGGCTTGACGGGAGGCATCCTGCCATGGTCGCCTCGTGTCCGAAATGGCATTTTTCCCTCATTTTAGGACATATGCCAAAAGTTGGGACAGAAGCCAAAAGCGGGCCAGCATCATGATCGGCGTCCTCGTCTTTCCGGATTTCCAGTTGCTCGACGCTGCCGGGCCGATTTCGGCGTTCGAAATCGCGGCGCGCTTTGCCGAGGGCGCGCCATCGATCCGGGTTCTTGCGGTGACGCCGGGACCGGTGCGCTCGTCGTCGGGCGTCGAGATCGTCGCGAGGGGATTGAAGTCGGCATCGGTGATCACCACGCTGATCGTCGCGGGCGGCGAGGGCGTGCGGCAGGCGGCGACCTGCCAGAAGACGCTCGGCTTCGTGCGCGCTATCGCCAAACGTGGCGTCCGCATCGCCAGCGTCTGCTCCGGCGCCTATGTCCTCGCGGAGGCCGGCCTGCTCGACGGCCGCCGCGCCACCACGCATTGGCAGCGCACGCGGCACTTTCTCAAGACCTATCCGCAGGTGAAGCTGGAGCCCGACCGCATCTTCGTGCGCGATGGCGACGTCTGGACGTCGGCCGGGATATCGGCCGGCATCGATCTGTCGCTGGCGATGATCGCGGAAGATTACGGCGACGAGATCGCGCAGAAGACCGCGAAGCAGCTCGTGCTCTATCACCGCCGCAGCGGCGGCCAGTCGCAGTTCTCCTCGCTGCTGGAATTGAAGGCGCCGAACGGCCGCTTCGGGCCGCTCTTGGCCTGGGCGCGCGAGAATCTCGATGCGCCGCTCACCGTCGAGGATCTCGCCGAACAGGCCGGCATGAGTTCGCGGCATTTCACCCGCGCCTTCATGGCGGAGACCGGCACGACGCCGTCAAAGGCGGTGGAGCGGTTGCGCATCGAGGTGGCGCGGCAGCGCGTGCAGTCCTCCAGCGAGGCGATCGAGCGCGTTGCGCAAACCACCGGCTTCCGCGATCCGGAGCGGATGCGCCGCGCCTTTATCCGCGCCTTCGGCCAACCGCCGCAATCGCTGCGCCGCGCGGCAAGGGCGGGGTAGGCACATCGAAAAACTGTTATCTGCGCCGCGGCAAGCGCCAAGACCCGAGCTTATGATTTCACCTTGATGTAGCTGGTCGGAACCGCGGTGGTGAACTTGAGTTCCTCCATCGCGATGGACGAGTTGACGCCGGAGAATTCCAGGCGCTTGATCATCCGCTGATAGACCGCATCGTACGTTTCGATGTCGGGCACGACGATGCGCAGGAGATAGTCGGTTTCACCGGTGAGCCGCCAGGCTTCGACAATCTCGGGGATATCGACGATCACCCGGCGGAATGCCTGCAGCCACGCGGCCTCGTGGCGCGGCGCCTTGACCGACACGAACACCGTCATCGGCAGATTGACCATACGTCGGTTCAACAGCGCCACGCGCCGGACAATGACGCCGGCCTCATCGAGCCGCCGGATCCGGCGCCAACAGGGGGCGGGGCTCAGCCCCACCTTTTCGGCAATCGTAGCAACGGGAACGAGAGAGTCATTTTGCAGGATATCGAGAATTCGGCGGTCGATCGCATCCATTACGTCGCCCTTCATTTAGGCTGAATGTATATTTCTTAATCAAACGAAATATTGAGAGCAGATACCTCATACTTGCGAATTGTAGCAATAGCATTGCTCATATTGATCCAATTCAGAAAAAATTCGATAGCAACGTTGCATCCCCTGCTTGCTATCGTTGCGGCACGGATTCGAACCAGCAGAGGCGGACGGTGATGCGAACGATCGGGCTATTGGGCGGCATGAGCTGGGAGAGCACGGCGGTGTATTACCGGCGGATCAACGAACAGACACGCGATCGCCTCGGCGGCCTGCATTCCGCCGAAGTGCTGATGCGCTCGGTCGACTTCGACAAGATCGTGGCGCTGCAGCAGGCGGATGCCTGGGACAAGGCCGGCACGGTGCTGGCGGGCTTCGCGCGCGATCTCGAAGCCGCCGGCGCGGCATGCGTCGTGATCTGCACCAACACCATGCACAAGCTGGCCGACACCGTTCAAAGCGCTGTGACGGTGCCGCTGTTGCATATCGCCGATGTCACCGGGCAGGCGGTCAAGGCGGCGGGCGTGAAGCGGCCGTTGCTGCTCGCGACCCGCTACACCATGGAGCAGGACTTCTATCTGTCGCAACTGCGGGTCAAGCACGGCATCGCCGCCATGGTGCCGGATCCCGAGGACCGCACCAGCGTTCACGACATCATCTTCGGCGAACTCTGTCGCGGGATCGTGCTGGAACAGTCGCGGCAGCGCTATCTCGACGTGATCGCCAAGGCGAGGGCGGCCGGTGCCGACGGCGTGATCCTCGGCTGTACCGAGATAGGTCTCCTGATCGGCCCGGACCATATCGGCCTGCCGACATTCGATTCCACGCTGTTGCACGCTGATTCCGCTGTCGACTTTGCGCTGGAGCAGAGTGACGCGCCCCGGCGCAATGCCGCATAATCCGGCCATGGCGCCTGCGTCCGCCCCACTTCTCCATCGGATTCTTTTCACGCTAAGAGGTGTCCGCGCTATCCCCATCGGCCTGCGGCCTGCGGCGGGGGATCGCCACGGCACCCTGGAACCCAGTGTTTGATGACTATTGCCCGAACCCCTTCACTGGCCCATTGGGGCGCGTTCAACGCGCTGGTGGAGAACGGCCGAGTGATCGGATGCGAACCGTTCGTGCGAGACGCGCTGCCGTCACCAATGCTCGCCGCCATGCCGGAGATGGTTCATTCACCCCTGCGGATCGCCCGGCCGGCGATCCGCGAAGGCTGGCGCGAAGGACAGCCGCGCAGCGGCGCCGATCGCTTTCGGGAAGTGAGTTGGGACGAGGCGCTCGATCTGGTCGCCGGCGAATTGACGCGGGTGCGCGGCACCTACGGCGACACCGCTATTTTCGGCGGCTCCTACGGCTGGTCGTCGGCGGGACGCCTGCATCATGCGCGCACATTGGTACGTCGCTTCCTGTTTCTCGGCGGCGGCTGCGTCGATCAGATCGGAAACTACAGTTGGGGCGCGGCGCAGTTTCTGCTGCCCCATGTGATCGGCACCTACCAGCCGGTGACCGGCCGCGTGACCGACTGGAACTCGGTGGTCAAGCACACCCGGCTGGTTATCGCATTCGGCGGATTGCGCCTCGAGAACAGCCAGGTGACGTCCGGAGGCACCGGCTCGCACGTGCTGGAATCATGGCTCGGCCGGGCCAAAGCCGCCGGCATCGAATTCGTGGTGATCAGCCCCAGCCGCTCGGATGCACCCGGGTTTCTGAATGCCCAGTGGCTCGCGATTCGTCCGAATACCGACACCGCGCTGATGTTGGCGCTCGCCCATACGCTGCTGGTCGAACAGCGGCATGACGCCGCATTTCTGGACCGCTATTGCACCGGCTTCGAGACGTTGCGCCGCTATCTGCTGGGCGCGGATGATTCAACGCCCAAGGATGCGGACTGGGCCTCGGCGATCTGCGGCATCGATGCGGACAGCATTCGCAATCTCGCGCGGCGCGCGGCCAACACCCGCAGCCTGATCACCTGCACATGGTCGTTACAGCGCGCCCATCATGGCGAACAGCCGTACTGGGCGGCGATCGCGCTCGCCGCGATGCTC
>NZ_LLXX01000078.1 GCF_001440405.1 Bradyrhizobium valentinum | reverse complement strand
GGGTGCTCGCAAACTCAGCTTACCCCTGACCACCTGCCACCCCATAGGATCTACGATTCCGCGGGATGTTGGACAGGACGTTAGGAAAGTGACACGCCGATGCAAAGCCCCCGCGAAATTCTTTCCGATATCTGGACCTCTACCGGGGGCGAGGCTTCCGCGCTCGACGCGGTCACGCTGACCGGCGACGAGCCGCAACTACCGTCCTCGTTTCGCGTCGCGGCCGCGGCGCAGGTCAGCGTCGCCGCGACCGGGCTCGCGGCGGCCGAAATCTGGAAAATGCGCAGCGGACAGGCGCAGCAGATCGCGGTCGATATGCGCCATGCCGTGGTCGAATGCCGGAGCGAGCGTTATCTGCGCGTCGACGGCAGGCCGCCGCCGCCGGCCTGGGACGCGATCGCCGGCATCTACAAAACCCGCGATAGCAGGTTCGTGCGCCTCCACACCAACTTCCCGCATCACCGCGACGCGGTCTGCAAGGTGCTGAACTGCAAGCCCGAGCGCGACGAGGTGCAGGCCGCGCTGATGCAATGGGACGGCGAGGCGTTCGAGACCGCAGCCTATGCCGGCGGCTGTGTCGTCGCGTTGATGCGCTCGCATGACGAATGGTCGGCGCTGCCGCATGCCAGGGCGCTTGCCGGATTGCCGCTGATCTCGATCACGAAGATCGGCGAAGCGCCGCCAAAGCCGTGGCCTGAGGGCGACCGGCCGCTCGCCGGGATTCGCGTGCTCGATCTGTCGCGCGTCATCGCTGGCCCGGTCGCTGGGCGTACGCTCGCCGCGCACGGCGCCGACGTGCTGCTGATTTCCGGTCCCGATCTGCCGGCGATCCCATGGCTCACCATCGACACCGGGCGCGGCAAGCTGACTACCTTCGTCGAACTCAAGACTGAGCAGGGCCGGGCGGTGTTGCGGGAGCTGCTGGCGCAGGCGGATATTTTCTCGCAAGGCTATCGGCCGCGCGCCATCGCCAGTCTCGGCTTCTCGCCCGAGGAAGCCGCGCGCATCAATCCCGGAATCATCTACGTCACGTTGTCGGCCTATGGTGCCGCAGGTCCCTGGGCCGAGCGGCGCGGCTTTGACTCGCTGGTGCAGACCGCGACCGGATTCAACCATGCCGAGGGGCAGGCCGCCGGCGTCGACGGACCGAAGGAATTGCCCGCGCAGATGCTCGACCACGCCACCGGCTACTTCATGGCGTTCGGCGCCATGATGGCCAAGGCACGGCAGGTGCGTGAAGGCGGAAGCTGGCACGTTCAGGTGTCGCTGGCGCAGACCGGACGCTGGCTGTGGAATCTCGGCCGGATCGCCGATGGACTGAACACCCTTGATCTTACCGGGGAGGCGGTGATGCCCTTTATCGATGAGATTCCGTCAGGCTTTGGTGCGCTGCGCTCGGTCACGCATTCGGCGATCTTGTCGGAAACCCCAGCATTTTGGGCCCGTCCGGCCATGCCGCTCGGCAGTCACCCGTCGCAATGGCCGCGGCCGGCGTAGATCTTTGCCGGGCATCCCTGTGACGCTCCCCAGTGCTGATCTCGGCGTTCTCGCCGCGCGCGGTGAGGCGTATGGGCATATGCCCATGTTTCCTGCCCACTCGGTTTGTGGTTGACGCGATCCGGCGGCCGTCCCTTGATGTCGGCAGGGACAACCGCAGGAGCAAGCCGTGCGGATCGAGGAAAACCAAGGATCTACGGGCCAATCGAACGGCCACGCGCAGCCGGCGAAGTCGGCGCCCACGGCTGAGCAGATACTCGGGGAGATCCGCGAATTCTGCCGTCAGACGCAAACCGCTGAATCGACCTTTGGACGGTTGGTGGTCAACGACGGCAAGCTGGTATCGCGCTTGCGTGACGGCGCCAGGATCACGACGGGCACGCTCGACAAGGTGCGCGCCTATCTCGCCGAGCATCAGCCCGCTTCGACCGCCGCATCGTCCGGTTCGCCAGCGGTCAAACCGCAAAATGGCGCGGTTGCGGCGCCAGCGGTCGCGCCGCCGGGCTTCCGATTCTTCGACAACCGGCAAAAGTACCTGCTGTTCGTCTCGACCTGCAGCGAGAAGTCCGAGGTCGGCAACCGCATTTCGCTTGAGCTCGGCAATCTGCAGCCGGCGCCGCCGGCGCTTCGCATCTTCGACGCCGGCGTCGGCGACGGCACCGTGCTGTCACGCGTGATGCGGGCGGTGCACGCGCGATTTCCCACCATGCCGCTCTATGTGGTGGCGAAAGAGATCAGTTACGAAGACGTCCGCCTGATGCTGGAGAAGATGGCGGACCGCCTGTTCGAGCATCCCGCCACCGTGCTGGTCGTGACCAACCTCTATTACGCCGAGGCGCCGTGGCTGACGCCGCGCTCGGTGACGTCGGCGCAAGGCCTGATCTGGAAAGATGTCACGCTGACCGGCAACACCGCGCACGGCTTTGCCGAGCAGATCGGCGAGCTCGAAGGATTCCTGGCCGAGAACTGGCGCGCAGGCATCAGCCCGACCACGGGTAATCCAGTCTACCAGCGCCCGGTCATCCTGACGCTGCGCCGCGAGGATCATTCGTTCCTGCTCGATCCGATCATGCCGCGGCCCGGCCGGGTGATGGCCGACTATGATCTCGTGATCGCTTCGCAGCCTTACCGGGCGCGGGCGAGTGTCGAGTTCAAGGCTTCGAAAGTGGTGACGCCGCTGGTCAAGTCGCTGCGGCCTGGCGGCCGGCTGATCGGTATCCATTCGCACGGCAAGGATCCCGGCATTGAGATCATCGACCAGGTCTGGCCGGGCGATGATCCCTTCAAGACCGACCGCTACGCGATCCTGCGCCAGGTCAAGCACGAGCTTGGCGCGGCGGCCCGGCACTACAATTTCAATGCGTCCTCCGACGCGCGCTCGATCTTCCGCTACCACATGCATACGCTGCCGGACGAGGTCAGCGGACCGATCGGGACCTCGACGCTGTTTGCGGCCTGGAACGCCGCGATCTACGTCGCGCAGATCGAGGATAACAGGTTGTCGGAAGTGGTTCGTGACGGCCGTTACCTCGAAGCCACCGACCGCGTGCTGAAGAAGCATGGCGGCCTCTGGTTCAACGACGAAACCTACGTGATCTCGCGCCGCCGCGCGCCGGCTTGACCTTGGGAGGCGCCAGTGACCGTCTCCGATCAGTCATCCCACAGACTAGCAGCGCTGCTGTCGTCGGTATCAGTCGAGATCTCCTCGCGCGGGCATGAGATCGTGGAACTACGCGACCATTTCGCTGCCGGCACTGATGTCACCATCACGTTCCTGCCCGGCGACAATTATCGCCACAACGTCGAAACGGCTGCCGCGCTCCGCCGGGCCGGCTACAATCCGGTGCCGCACATCGCGGCGCGTGAAATGGCCTCACGGGAGGCGCTCGGCGATTTCCTGGCGCGTGCGCGGGGCGAGGCCGACGTATCGCGGATCCTCCTGATCGCGGGCGATGTCGCGGCGGCGAAGGGGCCGTTCAAATCGACGCGCGACGTCTGCAGCAGCGGATTGATCGAGGCGCATGGGATTGCATCCGTCAGCGTGGCCGGCCATCCAGAGGGCCATCCCTATCTCGAACTGCCGGATGCGCTGCAGGGGCTCACAGCGTGGCGCGACTGGGGACAACGGACCGGAACGCGGGTCGATGTCGTCACGCAATTCTGCTTCGAGAGCGCGCCGATACTGCAATGGATCGGCGCGCTCGATCGCGCCGGCATCGATCTTCCTGTTATCATCGG
This sequence comes from Bradyrhizobium valentinum, assembly GCF_001440405.1. GTDB lineage: Bacteria > Pseudomonadota > Alphaproteobacteria > Rhizobiales > Xanthobacteraceae > Bradyrhizobium > Bradyrhizobium valentinum. The sequence goes on along the minus strand of NZ_LLXX01000078.1, from coordinate 5,021 downwards.
CCTGGCCGGACCGGCGACGCCGGCGACATTGACCAAATTCGCGCTCCGCTGCGGCATCGGCAATTCCATGCGGGCGCTGCGGGCCCAGATCGGCCGGTTCGGCCGGTTGTTGACGGATACTGGGCCGGACGATGTCGTCAGGGGCTTGCGTTGCGCCCCTGCGGCCGCGACCGCGCCGATCGCGGGATTTCACCTGTTCCCGTTCGGCGGCCTGCGCAAGGCCAGCAACTGGCTGCGCGATTACGACCGCAACCTACTCCGGCCTGCAGAGCGCGTCGCGACCTCGCGCGCCGGGTTTCAGAACCCGTAAAGCTGCGCCGGATTGTCGACCAGTATCTTCTTGCGGATCGCCGCGTCCGGCGCCCATACCGGAAGCTGGTTCAAGAGCCGTCCGTCGTCGATCTGGAACAGCGGCGTGACGTCGGTGATCTTCTTGTCCGGCGGCGTGACCGAATTCGGGTGCGGCCAGTCAGTGCCCCAGACGATGCGGTCGGGATTGGCTCCGATCAACGCCTTGGCGAGCGGGATGCAATCGGTGTAGTCGGGCGCCAGCTTCGAGGCGCGGTAGGCGCCCGAAATCTTCACATAGGCCTTGCCCGATTTGACGAGATCCACGAGGTCGGTAAAGCCGGGCTGCTCGACGCCGAGGGCCGCCTGTGCGCCGCCGAAATGATCGAACACGACCGGCACCGGCGAGGTCATGACCAGATCCTTGATCGCTGATATCATCGCCAGATTGGTATAGAGCTGCGCGTGCCAGCCGCGCGCTTTCATGCGTTCGACGGCTGCCGTGAAGCGCGGGCGGCCAACGTTCGGGTCGTTGACGCCGCCGGTTGCGAGGTTGAGGCGGATGCCGCGAATGCCGGCTTTGCCCAAGAGGTCGAGATCGCTCTCCGACGTCTTGTCGTCGATCACGGCGACCCCGCGCGCGGTCGTGCCTCGCGCTGCCATGCCGAACAGTGTGGCCGAGTTGTCGGTGCCGTAGATCGAGGGCGTCACGATTACCACGCGCTCCATGTGCAGCGCCTTGTGCAGGGCTGTCATTTCCTCGGGCGAGGCCAGTTCGGGCGTATAGACGCGGCCGGAGAAGAACGGGAATTTCTCGGGGTCCGGATGGATATGGGTGTGACAGTCGCAGGCGCCCGCGGGCACGTCGAAGTTCACCGGCGTCGCGGGCTGCGCCGCTTTGGCAGAGGCTGTTCTGTTGTTCATGATCACTCCGGCGGCGACTGAGGCGAGCATCATACTGCGTCGCGTCAGCATTGGTGTTCTCCCTGCGATTCTATTATTGATTGGTGTCTCGACAGGGCGTGGTCGCCCGTCAACTCCAGCGTTCTTCCGCCACGCGCCGGGCGTTGCCTTGCCGCGGTCTTGCGGAGAGATTATCGGGAGAAGTGGGCTGCGAGAAGGCGCCGTCATGCGAGGCCGCCGATCACCGCGCGACCTTCCGCGACCAGTTCGGGCAATGGCCGCGATCCGTCCATCCGCAGCACGGGGCAGGGCAGTTGGGCAAGCCAGGCCTGATGCTTCGCCTGACTGCGGCTCACGTTGCCGTCTTCATAGCCCGATGCCCATTCGATGAATTCCTCGGTCTCTGCACGCCGCCAGCCGCCGGGCGTCACCGCATCGGCGCCGAAGCGGGTGGCCTCGCGGGCTCGCAGCCGCTGCAACCGTATCTCGCGAGGCGTTGTGAGGAAGACCACCGCGTCGAAACTTGGAATCAACACATCGCCCCAACCGTTAAGCGATCCGCTCAATATCCAGGCCGCGCGTGGCAGGAAGACATCCTGCATCAGCTTCAGGCGCTCGGCGACGTCGCGCTTGTCCCGGTAGGGCGGCTCCGTCGGCAGCCAGAAGTAATCGTCGGTGTCGTGATGCGGGATAGCCAGCGCACTAGCGAGAGCGCGGCCGAGGCTGGTGACACCCGCGCCCGATGCGCCCATCACATGTATGCGGCAGCTCTTCATTTGTTCGCTCCGGCTTATCGCTTCGGTAACGCAACCGGTCTATCGAACCAGAAGCCGCCAAAATTTGACTAATGATCCGCCCACCCGGAATATCTCGCAATCCCCTCTGGAATCAGTTCATGCAAAAATTTTCCCAAAAGTTCAAAACCGGCGTGTCGGTCGCTGCCGTGGTGGTCGTGCTGCTCGGTGTCTACAGCTATCGCAAGCTTCAGGCGCTGGCTGCCGATCCCACAGGCGAAAAAGATTGCGGCCCGGCGGTCGGCGGCGGTGAGCAGGCGAAGATTGATCTGGAGCGGATCAAGGCGATTGCGCCACTCAAGGACGTAAAGTGGTCGCAGCTTGGCGGCAGCATCAATGACGCGAGCTGTCTCAGCAAGACAGAAATCTATGGCGTGGTCGCGGTACGCAGCGTCGAGGATGTCGCGAAGACGCTGGCCTTTGCGCGCGACAACAAGCTCTCGGTCACGACCGCCGGCGTGCGCCACAGCATGGGCGGGCACGCCTTCCGCAAGGGCGGCATCGTGCTGGACATGCGCGGCTTCAACAAGATCGTGCTCAATGAGAGTTCGCGATCGGTCACGGTCCAGCCGGGCGCGACCTGGCACGACATCCAGAACGTGCTGCACCCGCGCTTTGCGGTTCGTGCCATGCAATCGACCGATATTTTTACTGTCGGCGGCTCGATCTCGGTCAATGCCCATGGCATGGACCATCAGGCCGGCGCGCTCGCCAGATCGATCAAATCGATGAAGGTGATGCTCGCTGACGGTTCGCAGCGAACGGTGTCGGCGACCGAGAACCCGGATCTGTTCAATCTTGTGGTCGGCGGCTACGGCCTCTTCGGTGTGATCGTCGAGGCCGAACTCGATATCGCCGACAATCTGGTCTATCAGACCGGGCGTCGGATGATGGACTACAAGGAATTTCCGGCGCTGTTCGCTGGCGAGATCGAGAAGGACGCCAATATCGGGCTGATGTATGGCCACCTCTCGACCGCGCCGAGCTCGTTCCTGAAGGAATTGCTGCTCTATACCTACACCAAGGTGGACGGCACCGATTTCAAACGCGAACCGCTCGGCGAGGTCAGCGGCACCAAATTGCGCCGGCTCACCATTAACCTGTCCAAGCAGGGCCCGCTGTTTCAGGAAATGAAATGGCTGTCGGAGAAACACATCGAGCATCGCATGGAAAACTGCACGGTGACGCGCGCGCAGGCGATCGGATCGGCGGAGGCCTGCCTCGTCAACCGCAACGACCCGATGCACGATTCCGTGCCTTACTTGCGCAACTCGTTGCCTGACGATACCGACATCCTGCACGAATATTTCATTCCGCGAAGCCAGTTCGTCTCGTTCGTCGATGGCATGCGCAAGGTGTTGACCGACAACAAGACCAATCTCTTGAATGCGTCGGTGCGGGTCGTGCATCAGGAGAACAATTTCCTGACTTATTCGCCGGAGCCGGCGTTCTCGCTGGTGCTCTACATCAACCAGACCACCGATGAGGAGGGCAACCGGCGAATGAAGAAGGCGACGGAAGAACTGATCGACCTTACGATTGCGCACAAAGGCCGGTTTTTCCTGCCCTACCAGCTCTATTATTCGCGCGACCAGTTGCAGCGCTCATACCCAGAGATCAACGCTTTCTTCGCAGCGAAACGGAAGTATGATCCGGGCGAGTTGTTCACCAATACGTTTTACCAGAAATACGCGTCGTAGTGCCTGTCTGCCATCCCGAGCATCGTGCACCGCTCAGCAAAGCGAGATGGTAATCATGGACATCACAAGAAATCGCGCAGCCTCGCAAGTTCAACGACGAGTTCGGCGGAGATTATTTTGGGGATCAAGTCGCCCTGTGGGGCGGTATGAATCTCGTAGAGATGACGTTGGCTGAGCGGTTGCTCCAGAAACTTGGTGATGCATTCGTCCAAGGTGCCATCAAGGACCGAGTACGGGATCGACCAGACAGCGCCTTTGACGCGTTCGTTGTTCTTCGAAGGCCATTTTTTTAGAGCGGCAGGAGCATTAAAGTCCGTTTGAGCACTCCTTAAGGATTGGCTTCCCGGTTGGGAATGACAAAGGTTTGGCCGGGATAGATAAGGTTGGGATTGCGAATTTGCTCCCGGTTGGCCTTGTAAATCGTGGCGTAGCGCGTGCCCGCGCCGTAGGTGGCCTGACTGATGCGCCACAGGCTGTCGCCGCGCGATACCGTGGTGGTCGTGATCTTTGGCACCACGACCGTGGAGGAGTTCGTAACGTCCGGCAGGGTGGCAGCCGTGGCGTCCGCCACCTTAGACTGCAGTAGGGCGACGGAGTCTGGCTGCCTGGACGGTGAGGTCCGCGCGGGCACCGACGCGGTGACCACGGGGTCGGGAGCGTTGAACGGTACCTCGGCGCGGCCGCGGACCGCGCCGGACTTCGAATCCACCTCGTCCAGCCTTACGCGATAGTTCCCGGGCCCGATTCCTTCGTTGATCGTGACGGCAAAACGTCCATCCGTCGCCGCCGTTACCGACGCAATAAAGCTGTCGTTGAGATAGAGCCTCACCGGGGCGCCGGCGCGCGCGCGGCCGCTCACATGGAATTTGCCGCCGGCCTCGATCTCGACCGCCTCCACAACTACTGCGGCGGTTTCCGGCTTCGCCTGAGCCGGCTGTGACATCACGACGGTAGGCTTGTTTGGCGTCATCAGGGCCACGACCGGCCGTTCCTTCAGATTCGGCTCAAGCGCCACCGTTACGCTCTGTTTGGACATGGTCTGCGTGCCGTCGGGCTGCCTGGCGCGCAACGTCAGATCATAAGTGCCTGGCGGAAGCGGGGGCGGGATCATCGCGAATTGTCCGGATGGATCCGCGACGACGCGATCATGCAGTTCGCCATTGCGCAGCAGTTCCACGGTCACGCCCGGCGCCGCGCGTCCCGCGATCACCGCTTCGCCGTTCGGCTCGATGCGGGCGACGTCGAACGCCGGCTCGCCGTCGCCGCTCTCGGTCGTGGCGGTCGATCCGGCCAGCGCGGCCGCCACCGCGTTTGCCTCCGCCTGCACGCTTGCGAG
>NZ_LLXX01000077.1:49695-56094 GCF_001440405.1 Bradyrhizobium valentinum | reverse complement strand
CGGTGGCTGCTGACCCGGCACCGGTGCGACCGCCGGTCTCGGCGCCACCGCGGCCGGCCGGGCGGGTGCGGGGGCTGGTTGGGCGATGGCGAAGGATGGAAGGAATAGGGACGCCGTGGCAGCAATGAAGAATCGGAAAGACGGCATCAATGTCCCCGCGAAAATCGTGAGTCAGAAGGCCCAGTCTTAGACCGGCAGCTCGGATTAGCCAACGGTCCCAGCCCCGTCATTGCGAGCGCAAGCGAAGCAATCCACGCCTCAGCACGGGGATAGATGGATTGCTTCGTCGCTAGCGCTCCTCGCAATGACGGCGGATGGGCCTCCGCCCAATGAGTCCCGCCTCGGAGCAATCGGCCGCGCAAGCCCCGCCACGCGCATAGGAGCCTGCCGTATCAACCTGATCTCGCAGGCTGTTCCAACCGCCTCCCGCCGTGTAGGCTTGGGCAATACTGCCGGGCCGGCATAAGGCCATCGTTCATATGGGGCGGGCAGACAAAAAGGGAGATGGCGGGAAGACCATGACGGAACTCCGATATCTGGCGCCTGGCACGCTTGACGAAGCGGTCGGCGCATTTGCGAAAGCCGGCAGCGCGGCGCGCATCCTGGCCGGCGGAACGGATTTGCTGGTGCAGATGCGATCCGGCCTCCTGAAGCCCGGCGTGATCGTCGACATCAAGAAGATCCCCGAGATGACCGCGATCGAGCAAGCGGCCGACGGCAGCTTTCGCTTGGGTGCCGCCGTGTCCGGCATGGCGCTCGCGGAACACAAGAATTTCGGCAAGGTCTGGCCCGGCGTGCTCGAGGCCGTCAATCTGATCGGCTCCAAGCAGGTGCAGGGCAGGGCCTCTGCCGGCGGCAATCTCTGCAACGGTTCGCCCGCCGGCGACAGCGTGCCAGCGATGGTCGCGGCCGGCGCCATCGTCACCGTGCAGGGCCCGGACGGCCGCCGCGAGCTGAAGGTGGAAGACGTGCCCGCCGGTCCCGGCCGCACCAATCTGAAGCCCGGCGAGATACTTGTGAGCTTCACGTTGCCGCCCCGTCCGCCCGGCTCGAGCGATGCGTACTTGCGCATGATCCCGCGCACCGAAATGGATATCGCCGTGGTCGGCGTCGGCGTCAGCCTGACCATGAAGGACGGCACCGTCACCGCCGCCCGCGTCGGCCTCGGCGCCGTCGCACCGACGGTCCTGCTGGTCGAAGACGCAGCAAAAGCGCTGATCGGCTCAAAGCTCGACGACGCTGCGCTCGCGAAAGCCGCTGCTGCGTGCTCCGCCGCCTGCCGTCCGATCGACGACAAGCGCGGCACCATCGCCTATCGCACCAAGGTGGCCGGCGTGCTGCTCAAGCGCACCGCCGCGCTCGCTGCCCAACGCGCTACAGGAAAATAATTCATGGCCAAAGTTCACGTCACGACCACCATCAACGGCGAGCCGATGGAATTTCTGTGTGAGCCATCAGACACCATGCTCGACGCGTTGCGCGGACCGCTTGCGCTGACCGGCTCCAAGGAAGGCTGCGCCTCCGGCGATTGTGGCGCCTGCTCGATCACGCTCGACGACCGCCTGATCTGCTCCTGCCTGATGCTTGCGGTCGAAGCGCAAGACCACGAGATCAGGACAATCGAGGGCATGGCGCAGGGCGACAAGCTGCATCCGCTGCAGCAGAAGTTTCTCGAGATGGCGGCGCTGCAATGCGGCATCTGCACCTCGGGCATGCTGGTCGCTTCCGACGCGTTGCTTAGGAAAAATCCGAAGCCGAGCGAGGAGGAAGTCCGCTTCTGGCTCGCCGGCAACCTCTGCCGGTGCACCGGCTATGACAAGATCGTCCGCGCGGTGATGGAAACTGCCGCCGAAATGCGCGCGCAATAATTTTCGGGAGACAGCCCAATGAACCTCGTTACCAACAACAAATGGATCGGCCAGCGCACCATTAGGCCCGACGGCATGGACAAGGTCACCGGCCGCGCCCAGTTCGCCGCCGACACCACCATGCCCGGCATGATCTGGGGCAAGGTCCTGCGCAGCCCGCATCCGCATGCGCGCATCAGATCGATCGACACTTCAAGAGCGGAGAAGCTGCCCGGCGTGAAGGCCGTCGTCACCTCGAAAGACATCGTCGATTTCCCGATCGAGAAGGGCGCAGTGATGCTGGGCATCCAGGACATGCGCTGGATGTGCCGCAACGTGATGGCGCGCGACAAGGCGCTGTTCCCCGGCCACCCCATCGCCGCCGTGGCGGCGACCACGGAAGCGATCGCAGCCGAAGCCTGCAAGCTGATCGACGTCGACTACGAGGTGCTGCCGTGGTCGATCGAGATCGACGACGCGATCAAGCCCGATGCGCCGATCCTGCACGAGTTCAACAAGTTCGACGGCAAGCCCTCCAATATCGTCGGCCGCCTCGATCACAAGAAGGGCGACATCGCGGAAGGTTTCAAAAAGGCCGACATCGTCATCGAGCGCACCTTCACCACGCGCCCCGTTCACCAAGGCTATATCGAGCCGCATGCCTGCCTGATCTCGGTCGCGCCCGACGGCAAGACCACGATCTGGAGCTCCAGCCAGGGCCAGTTCATGGTCCGCGCAATGACGGCCTATCTCACCGGCATCCCGCAGAGCGACATCCGCGCCATCCCCGCCGAGATCGGCGGCGGCTTTGGCGGCAAGACCATCGTCTATCTCGAGCCGCTCGCGACGCTGCTTGCGAAAAAATCCGGCCGGCCGGTGAAGATGGTGATGACGCGCGAGGAAGTGATGCGCGCGACCGGCCCCACCTCGGGCTCGAAGAGCACGGTGAAGATCGGCGCGACCAAGGACGGCAAGATCGTCGCCGCGCACGGCACGTTCTATCTGCAGGCCGGCGCCTTCCCGGGCTCGCCGATCCGCGGCGCGGCGGGGTGCAGCTTCACACCCTACGACATCCCGAACCTGCTCTCGGAAGGATTTGACGTCTGCTCCAACCGCTCCAAGGTCGCAGCCTATCGCGCGCCGGGCGCGCCGATCGGCGCCTATGCCGTCGAATGCGTGATGGACGAAGTCGCCGAAGCGCTGAAGATGGACCCGCTCGACTTCCGCCTGAAGAACGCCGCGAAGGAAGGTACCAAAGCCGCGCACGGTCCAGTGTTCCCGCGCATCGGCTATATCGAGACGGTCGAAGCGGCCAAGAGCTCGCCGCATTACGCCGCGCCGCTCGGCGACGGCCACGGCAAGCCAAGGGGCAGGGGCGTGGCTAGCGGCTTCTGGTTCAACGCCGGCGGCGAATCTTCCGCGCAAGTCAACATCACCGAGGATGGCAACGTCGTCGTCACGACAGGGCATCCTGATATCGGCGGCTCGCGCGCCGGCATCGCCAACATCTGCGCCGAACTGCTCGGCATCGACTACCGCCGCGTCTCCGTCGTCATCGGCGATACGCAGACAGTCGGCTTCTCCAACTTGACCGGCGGCAGCCGCGTGCTGTTCGCTTCCTCGATGGTGGTGACGCAGTCGACCGAAAAGATCATCCAGACGCTGCGCGAGCGCGCCGCAAAGATCTGGGAGATCGATCCCGAAGCGGTGAAGTGGGAGAACGGCGCCGCGCATCCGGTGAGCCCGAACGCCGGCCAGTTCGAGCCGCTGACGCTGGAACAGCTCGCCGAGAAGGCGCCCGCGATGGGCGGACCCATTGGGGCCGGCGTGCAGCTCAACACCCAAGGCGCCGACGGCGGCTTCGGGACCCATGTCTGCGACGTCGAGGTCGACGTCGATCTCGGCATCGCGCGCGTCATCCGCTACACCGCCGTGCAGGACGTCGGCCGCGCCATCCACCCCGGCTATGTCGAGGGCCAGCTCCAGGGCGGCGTCGCCCAAGGTATCGGCTGGGCGCTCAACGAGGAGTACATCTACACGAAAGAGGGCAAGGTCGATAACCCCGGCTTCCTCGACTATCGCATGCCGGTCTGCTCGGACCTGCCGATGATCGACTGCATCATGGTCGAGATCCCGAACCCGAAACACCCGCAAGGCGTCAAGGGCGTCGGCGAAGTGCCGTTGGTCCCCGTGATGGCGGCGGTGGCGAATGCGATCTACAACGCGCTGGGCAAGCGTTTCTACGCCCTGCCGATGTCGCCGCCCAAGGTGGTGGAGGCGTTGGAATCGCCGATGCAGCAGGCGGCCGAGTAAGGAGCGGGACGCTATTTCGCCAAACCGTCATTGCGAGCGAAGCGAAGCAATCCATGCTTCGGCGCGGGGATAGATGGATTGCTTCGTCGCTGACGCTCCTCGCAATGACGGCGGAGCAAGCTTAGCCCGGATGAGCGAAGCGATATCCGGGATCTTTATTATCGTTTCCCGCATATCGCTGCGCTCATGCGGGGCTACTGGCTGGCAACGCCAATGAATGACGTGCTCCCCTACCGCACCATGGCGTACAACAACGCCTGGGCAAACCACCGGCTGCTCACAGCCTGTCTTGGGCTGACGCCGGAAGAATTCACGGCGAAACGAACCGGCTTCTTTCCGAGCCTGCGCGCCACGCTCAATCACATCCTGATCATCGACCACTTCTACGTCGATGCGATGGAAGGCGGCACGCTCGGCCCGGCCGCCTTCGCGGATGACGAACCCTGTGCAACGGTCGCCGCGCTGAAGGAAGCGCAGGCCGCAGTCGATCGGCGCTTGCTCAAGGTCGTCGAAGCGCTCGACAGCGCCGGACTGCAGCGTATCGTCTCCGTGCATCGCGGCAGCTCCATCCAGCGCGAACGGATGGACCGTTTGCTCCTGCATCTGTTCCAGCACCAGGTGCACCATCGCGGGCAGGCCCACGCGATGCTCTCAGGCACGTCGGTGAGCCCGCCCCAGCTCGACGAGTTCTTCGCGGTGGGCGAAGCGCCGTTGCGGGCTGCGGAGTTCGCGGAGCTGGGATGGAGCGAGGAAAGGATTTGGGGTGGCCCGGATGCCAAGGCCTGAACAAACCTAACCCGGATGCGCGACTAGTCCGCCGTAGCTCGAAGAGCGTAGGTGGAAGCGATATCCGTGATTCAATGTCCCCGCATATCGCGGAGCTTGTCATCGGGCGCGCCCTCAGCGACAGCAATACTGATACAACGCAACACTCATCAGTTGAGCGTGAACCATCGATTCAGTGTGAACCATCTCATACCCCGGACAACCACACGTTGCCACCATGACCCGGGGGCCTCGAAGTGAAATGGAGGTTCATCATGGTAGCGAAGATATCGATGATGGCGGGAGCCGTGGTTTTGGCGCTCGGCCTGATGAGTCCGGTGGTTACGAATGCCGTCTGCATTGACGAGCCGTGTGGGCCACCCAGGCCTGCTACGGGAGCGGGCTGGCGGATGGCAAATTTCCCCGCGCCGAACGGCGGCGTGGTGGCCTATCGCATCATGGGCAGCAACGCGGCCTGCGCGTCCTATGACGGTCGCAACTGTCTGTGGGGAATGAAAGTCAGCCAGATCGATTTTGATCGGGTCCGTCCGCTGGTCTGCGGTGCAAACCATCGCGCCGCGTGGGGCGTCACCGGCTACGAGGATCGCAGGCACTGGTGCAATTTGGCAAGGCGCGTGGTTTCGACCGATTAGTCCATTACTAGCAAGTGTGACCCGCATGACGAAGTGATATCCGGGATTTAACCGTCTCGCGCATGTCGCTGCGCTCATGCGGACTACACGTTTGCCGTCCTCACCTGAAGATCAGCCAACCCAGCGGGATGAGGACGCAGAGCGTCAAGAATGCCCCAAGCATAAGCCCGTCCAAACTTCTCCAGGCGCGAAATCTGCGAAGGATCGCGATCCGGCTGGCGATCGATCCAGCGGCGGAAGACGGCTAGCGGCCAGCCGAAGAGCCAACCAAAGATCAGGCCGAAGAGACGTAAGACGCCTTCAAGCAAATCCACTGTGTATCACTCTATTCTCAAACGATTGGGCAGCCTATTTTAGGTGCGATTAACGTTGTGACAAGCGCATCAATGATGGCGGGCCAAGTGGAGATGCAGCCGTGAACGATCAAAATCCACCCACCACCTCACCCTTCCACTCCATCCGCGCCGTTGACTACACCGTCATCTTCGTGCGCGACATGGCGGCGATGCGCCGCTTCTATGAGGGCGTCCTCCGCTTATCCCTGACGCGCGAATTGTCGGCGGGCTGGATCGAGTATCAGATCGGCGGCAACACGCTCGCGCTGTCGCGGCCGGGCCGGACGGCGAAGGATGCGCCGACCCCGAGGGGGAGCGCGTCGCTGCAGCTCGCGTTCAAGGTTGCCGTCGATGACGTCGATCGCTGCGCCGAGGAGCTGGTGCGGCACGGCGTCGATCTGGTTGAGCCGCCGACGAACCAGCCGTTCGGCCATCGCACGCTGTTCTTCAGGGATCCCGACGGGAATTTGCTGGAGGTGTATGCGG
>NZ_LLXX01000077.1:25941-49609 GCF_001440405.1 Bradyrhizobium valentinum | reverse complement strand
GGGCTTGCCCCGCCCATCCACGTTCTTCCGGTGCAGCCAAAGACGTGGATGCCCGGGACAAGCCCGGGCATGACGATTGGGAGGCACCTGCTGCGGCTGCGATAGAATCGGCAGCGCGTCAGGAGCAATCTAATTCAACGTCAGCCACACCAGATTGCCGTCGTGCTGGCAGGTATTGCAGTGCGCCGGCTGGTTGAAGGTATTGGCGAGCTGCCATTCCTGCGCCTCGTTGCTCCATTGCGCCGTGGCGTGGCAGATGATGTCGTCGGAACCGCAGGCGGCGCAGACCGGCGTGGAACGGGCAGCCCGGTTCGTCACCTTCCGCTCGATCGGCGGCGGCCGGTCCTGGGGGATCCGGTCTTGACTGACCCGGTCCTGGACGATTTCGAACGGGTTCATCAGCTTCACACGTCGCAACATCGGGCCTGCATCCATCTGCGAGTCTTCGATTCGCCACTTTTCAAACTAGCGAATCGGCTTGGCCGTTCCATCGCAAAATTGCGGAATACCCACGTTTTAAATGTGATCGTCACCAGCGGGACACAGAAGCGCTTTTCGGCGGTGAAAGCGGTCTGTTGATGCATTGCACTGCGCCAATGGCGTGAGCGACCTGTAGAAAGATCGAACGTTGCGGATATGCGCAAGCGAAACGGCCCGGCATCGATGCCGGGCCGCGCTCTTGGAGAACTAGTACTTCTTCTTCGCAGCCGATCCGGTCGTCGTCTGCTTGCCGGGCGCGCTTTCCGAATGGCCCTTCGCCGTCTTCTTCTGATGTCCCGGTGCGTATTCGGACGCACCCGGCGCGGTCGAAGTCTTGCTCTTCTGCATCTTCTGTCCCGGGGCGACTTCCGAGGAACCCGGGGATTTCGCGGTGCCTTGCGCAAACGCCGCGGTCGTCAGCAGCACGGTCGAAACGGTAATCAGCGTTTTCAGCATTTGTCTCTCCTGTTGCAGGCAGCCAAGCAACGCTTCGTTTGCGGTGATGTTCCGCGTTTTCCCGATTGCGGTTGCGGAGCGATGTGCTGATGAACAGGCCTTCATCTTCTGCCGGACCTCATCCTGAGGAGGCGCGTAAGCGCCGTCTCGAAGGATGAAAGCCGAGATGCAACAGCAGCGGGGCCACATGGTTCGAGACGCGCGCAAGTGCGCGCTCCTCACCATGAGGGGCTAGAGGCTTGCGGGCGCTGCGCGATGCGTCGCAGGAATGCGAACGCATATCCATCCGTCGTCCCTGCGAACGCAGGGACCCATAACTACGGGGGGCAGTATTTTGCGCGCTGATCGGTCCATCGTGTTTCAACAACAATGGCCGCGGCGTATGGGTCCCTGCTTTCGCAGGGACGACGTGTTGAGAGAGCGTGGCCCTCACAACTCCCGCGCATTCGTAAACGCGAACGACGACACCCGCCGCGTGTTCTCATCCAAAATCAGCGTGCGCGTGATCGGCGGTTCGGCGCGCTGGCTGCAGTTTTCGCGTTCGCAGAGCCGGCAGTTGACGCCGATCGGCGTGCCCTCGGCCTTCTCCAGATCCATCCCTGCGGCATAGACGAGCTTCGACGCATGGCGGATTTCGCAGCCCAAGCCGATCGCAAAGCGCGGCTGCGGCTGCGGGTGCGGGGCGATCGGCCGGCGCACCATCTGTGCGATCGAGAAATAGCGCGTGCCGTCGGGCAGTTCGATCACCTGCTTGAGCAGGCGGTCCGGCGTGTCGAAGGTCGAATGCACGTTCCACAGCGGGCAGGTGCCGCCGAATTTCGAGAACGGGAACGTGCCGGAGGAAAACCGCTTGGAGACGTTGCCGGCATTGTCGACGCGGAGCAGGAAGAACGGCACGCCGCGCGCGTTCGGCCGCTGCAGCGTGGTGAGGCGGTGGCAGACCTGCTCGAAGCCGGCATTGAAGCGTTGCGCCAGCACGTGCACGTCGTAGTTCAAATTTTCCGCCGCGCTGTGGAACGGCTGATAAGGCATCATGACGGCGGCGGCGAAGTAGTTCGCCAGCGTAATACGGTAGAGCCGCCGCGGGGTGTCGTCGAGCGGGCCGGCGCGGTTGACGATGGCGTCTATGGAAGCGCCGCATTCGGCAAGGCCGATCTGCAGCGCCAACTGGAAAGCGCGCCCCGAGCCGTCGACCAGTTCGGAGATCAGAAGCTGCCTGCGATGGCGGTCGAACCGCCGCAGCGTCTCGCGCATCACGTCAACAGGCATAATGCGGGTGACGATCGAATGCTTTTCGCGTAGGCGCGCGGAAAGCGCCGCGAACAGCTCCTCGGCGGAGGCGTTGAGCTCGTCGCGCAGGTTTTCCGCGGCCTGTTCGAGTTCAGGGAAGTAATTGCGGTTGGCCTCGATCAGATCGCGCACGCGCTCGATCGGGTTGGCTTCGAACCGCGCGCCCTCGTCGCGGTCGGCCATCTGCGCCGCCACGAGAGTCTCGCCGCGGCGGGCCTCGGTATAGGCGGCATAGAGCCGTTGCAGGGAATGGGTGACGCCAGGGCAGAGTTCGGCGAGGTCGCGCAGTTCCTGCTTCGGCAGATCGATCTGGCGGAACAGCGGATCGGAAAAGATCTCGTTCAGTTCCGCAAAGAAACGGTCCTCGTCGGCGGTCGCGAGATCGCGGAGGTCGAGATCATAGGTTTCGGCCAGCCGCAGCAGGATCTGCGCGGTCACCGGCCGCTGGTTCCGCTCGATCAGGTTGATGTAGCTCGGCGAAATCCCGAGCCCCTCGGCGATCTGGGTCTGCGACAGCCCGAGCTGCTGGCGGATCCGCCGGAACCGGGGGCCGACGAAGAGTTTCTTTCCAGAGTCAGCGGCCATGACGTTGTTCCCGATGTTCGCGCTGCCGGTGGCCTCGTGGTTCGAGACGCGCGGCTTCGCCGCGCTCCTCACCATGAGGGTCTAACATCGGGCCAAGAGCTGGCATTCCAACCGGCCATGGTCTCAGGCCTCATCCTGAGGAGGCGCGCAGCGCCGTCTCGAAGGATGAAAGCCGTATAAACCCCGGCAGCTACCATGACCCAATCTTGTGACAAACTTTACAAAATGACATCTATTACAAGTTCATATGTTACATGACATCACCATTCAAAATCAAGGTATCTATACGAATTGGGAAGTTTCGCGTTTAGCTCTCAGTACGTTTCGCAACGCACTGTCAAGAATGTCGATAGAGAAGCGGCGAACATAGACGCTGCAGATTTGTCGTCACCGAAAGGATCATGCACATGAACTACCAGCCACGTGGGATCAGTGACCGGACTATCCAGGGACCGGCTTCCTATCTGAGCGAGATTGAAGCTGCCGAGGCGCTCCTCAAGACCAAGCCGACCTGGGACGGCGTCACCGCCGAAGCCGTGGCGCGCATGCGTCTGCAGAACCGCTTCAAGACCGGCCTGGACGTCGCCCGGTACACCGCGGCGCTGATGCGCAGCGATATGGCTGCCTATGACGCCGATCCGACCAAGTACACCCAGTCGCTCGGTTGCTGGCATGGCTTCATCGCGCAGCAGAAGCTGATTTCGGTCAAGAAGCATTTCGGTACGACCGATCGCCGCTATCTGTATCTCTCCGGCTGGATGATCGCCGCGCTTCGCTCCGAGTTCGGACCGCTTCCCGATCAGTCGATGCACGAGAAGACCTCGGTGCCGGCGCTGATCGAGGAGCTCTACACCTTCCTGCGTCAGGCGGACTCCCGTGAGCTCAACGATATCTTCCGCGCCCTCGACGCCGCTCGCAAGGCAGGCGACCAGGCGAAGGAAAAGGCGCTGATCGAAAAGATCGACAACTTCCAGACCCATGTCGTGCCCGTCATCGCCGACATCGACGCCGGTTTTGGTAATGCGGAGGCGACCTATCTGCTCGCAAAGAAGATGATTGAAGCAGGTGCGTGCGCTCTGCAGATCGAAAATCAGGTCTCCGACGAAAAGCAGTGCGGCCACCAGGACGGCAAGGTGACCGTTCCGCACGAGGTGTTCCTGGCGAAGATCCGGGCCTGTCGCCATGCCTTCCTCGAACTGGGTGTCGAAGACGGCATCATCGTGACCCGCACCGACTCGCTGGGTGCCGGTCTCACGCAGCAGATCGCTGTGAGCCACAAGCCCGGCGACCTCGGCGATCAGTACAACAGCTTCCTGGATTGCGAGGAAGTGACAGCCGCCAACGCCAGGAATGGCGATGTCATCATCAACCGCAACGGCAAGATGATGCGTCCGAAGCGGCTTGCCAGCAACCTCTATCAGTTCCGGGCCGGCACTGGCGAAGATCGCTGCGTGCTCGACTGCATCACCTCGCTGCAGAACGGTGCCGACCTGCTGTGGATCGAGACCGAGAAGCCGCATATCGAGCAGATCGCCAAGATGGTTGACCGCATTCGCGAGGTCATCCCGAACGCGAAGCTGGCCTACAACAATTCGCCCTCGTTCAATTGGACGCTCAACTTCCGTTGGCAGGTGTACGACGCGATGAAGGAAGCCGGCAAGGATGTCAGCAAGTACAATCGGGCCGAACTGATGAAGCCGGAATACGACGATACGCCGCTGGCCATTGAAGCCGACGAGCGCATCCGCACCTTCCAGGCCGATTCAGCAAAGCGTGCTGGCATCTTCCACCATCTGATCACGTTGCCGACCTATCACACGGCAGCTCTGTCGACCGATAATCTCGCGAAGGAATATTTCGGCGAGCAGGGCATGCTGGGCTATGTGAAGAATGTTCAGCGCCAGGAGATCCGTCAGGGCATCGCCTGTGCAAAGCATCAGAACATGGCCGGCTCCGATATCGGCGACGATCACAAGGAATATTTCGCCGGTGAAGCCGCTCTGAAGGCGGGCGGCGCGCACAACACGATGAACCAGTTCGGCTAGCGCTGGAAGGAGACTGACAATGACCAAAGGCAGCAATTTCTGGGTGATTGGCGGCGAGTTCGGATCGATGAACTTCCACAAGCTCGTGGAAGGCTCGGCTCAGGTACAGGGACCCTTCAAGACCCGCAAGGAGGCAGAGGATGCCTGGCGCGCGGTCTCGGAAGAGAACCGCCACAAGGCCGGGGTGCGCTTTTCGATCGTCGAAGAGCCCTCCCGCGTCTCGGCCTGATAAAACTTAAGAAAACGGCCCAAGGACAGGCGGCCCCATCCGGATCTCCGGGTGGGGCCGTCTGCGTTGAAGCACCCCCTCCCGCTTGCGGGGGAGGGGTGGGGGCGCCGCCGCAGACTCAGAACCCGGTGGATCGCTAACCTATTGCAAACAAACAGCCATTGCGCGCAACATAGTTACTGCTAGGTTAACCGGGCCAAACCCCCTTCAGGATAAAGGCGGCTACCGATGTCAGACGCGCAAAATACCGCCAGTGAAGCCCGTGACATGCGACCGACGCGGCTGCGCGACGCGCTCCGCCAGGCCCGCATCGAAGCCGCCGATCGCACCGGCGTCGTGGTCGAACTGCGCGATGCCGAAGTCGCCCGGCTCGAGATCCTGAATGAGGCGCTCGATCCCTTGTTCGCCGAGGTGCCGGAGCAGATCGACCTGTTCGATCGCGGCGTCAGCCAGGGCGAGACGCCGCGGCTGTGGATCGACGTGGTGGCGCATGTGGTGATGGGGCGCGACAAGCGCATCTACCGCTTCGTGCAGGATACCCGCTTCGGCCGCATCGTGATCGCGGAGTCGCATGACGTGCCCGTTATCGTCGATGCTGTCACCGGCTACGTCGCGCGCCGCATGATCGAGCGCGAGCATGCGATGGTGGCAACGCCCGTGGCCGAGCCGGCCGTGGAAAAAAAGCCTCGCCGCCGCGGCTTCGGATCATTCGTGCTCGGCTTCGTGCTGGGCGCCGTGGCGCTGTTCGGATTGGCGCTGTATGCGAGTCTGAAAAATTTCTAGCCGGAGCCGGCAGCTCGGTTATTCGGGGGCATCGTGGCAGCCGCTTCATCCATACCGTTATTCGCCCTGCTTGTCGGCGCACTGTTCGGAACGTCCTGGCTGTACGGCAAGTGGCGCACGCTGCGGCGCGCCGAATTCATCCGCACCTTTCGCTGGCCGCGCGGGCTGCTCGAGCGGCTGGAGAAGCATCACCCCGGCTTTCAGCGCAAGGACAGCGCGCTCGTCTCGCGGGGCCTGCGGCAGTTTTTCCTCGCCTATCTCATGAGTGGCAAGCGCTACGTCTCGATGCCCTCGCAAGTCGCCGACGATCTCTGGCACGAGTTCATCCTGTACACGCGCGAGTACGACGCGTTCTGCCGGCGAGCCTTCGGTGGCTTCCTCCACCACACGCCCGCCGTCGTCCTCAGCGAGCACCGCAAGAGCAACGAGGGCCTGCGCCGCGTCTGGTGGTATTGCTGCAAATACGAGAACATCGATCCGGTCCGTCCCACGCGTCTGCCGCTGCTGTTTGCGCTCGACAGCAAGTTCAATATCGCAAACGGGTTCGTCTACCACCCCGATTGCGATGAGCTGCGCAAGAACGGCAGCGGCGCCGCGTATTGCGGCGGCGATTTCGCCGATACGTCGTTCGACGGCAGTTCGGACGGATTTGGCGATGCCGGCGGCGGCGGAAGCGGTGATGGCGGCAGCGGTGGCGACGGGGGTGGTGGCTGTGGCGGCGGGGACTAGGCGTCAGGACAATCTGACGTGTTGCAATTCGCTGATATCGCCGTGATCTCCGAAGCCGCGCACGGTCTGCACGCAGCGCCATTTGCCGCCCTCGCGCGAGATCGAAAACAAATTGTAGGCAGCGGCGGGATAATGCCGGTGCGCCAGCGCCGATGCCGACGGCACGCCGATTGCGGGGATCTGGCGGCCGGCGCCTTCGAGCCACATCGTCGAATGGATGTGGTCGTGGCCGTGCAGGACCAGTTCCGCGCCGCGCCGCTTCAGCACGGCACGGAGCGCCATCGAGTCCGTCAGGCGCTTCATGCGCGAACTCGAATGCAAGGGATGATGCACCAGCAGCACCCGGAAGGCCTCATCCGCGGACATCTGCGCCAGATGGCGATCCAGCGCATCGAGCTGCGCGCGGCCGAGCCGACCCGTGGCCATCAGCGGCAGCGTCGGCACCGCCGAGGACACCCCGATCAGCGCCAGCGGGCCGCGTCGGCGCACAAACGGAAACCGCGTTCCGTTCGTCTCGGCATCGCCACGCAGATATTGCTCGAACGTGCCGGCGAAATGATGCCGCGTCGCCCGCACATAGGCGTCGTGATTGCCGGGAACGACGGTGACCTGCTGCGGCGTGCCGACGCTTTCGAGCCACGCCTGCGCCGGGGCGAACTCCGCCTCGAGCGCCAGGTTGACGAGATCGCCCGTTACCGCAATGTGGTCCGGCCGCTGCGCCTGCATGTCGGCGACCAACGCGTCGAGCACCTCGCGGTGGTGATATTTGTGGCGGTTGCGGGTCCAGTTGAGATAGCCGAGCACACGCTTGCCCGCGAGATCGCGAAGCCGCGCCGCGGGCAGCGGCGGCAGATGCGGATCGGACAGATGCGCCAGCGTGAAGATATCGGTCATTCGCGCTCCGCCGCATTCTCTGTGATATAGAGCCGCCGCATGATCATTCGGCGATATAAGGATCAAACGTGACACCTGTCCATCCGAGGTTGGCGTGACGGCGCTTCAGCACTTGCGAAAACGTTTCGAACCGCCATTGCGGCGGGCCTTCCACCTCTATTGGCGGATGGCCCGCGGCATGACGCTCGGGGTCCGCGGCGTCGTGCTCGATGGCGACGACAAGGTGTTTCTGGTCAGGCATAGCTACGTCTCGGGCTGGCATCTGCCGGGTGGTGGGGTCGAGGTCGGCGAAACCTTTCTCGAAGCCTTGCGGCGGGAGCTGATAGAGGAGGGGCGGATCGAACTGACCGGGGAGCCGGTCCTGCACGGCCTGTTCTTCAACGGCCACGTCTCCCGCCGCGACCATGTCGCGGTCTATGTCATCAGGCAATTCCGGCAGGACCGCCTGCCGAAGCCCAACCACGAGATCGTCGAGTGCGGGTTCTATGATGCCGGCGCACTGCCTGCCGAGACGACCAGAGGCACACGCCTTCGGATCGCCGAAGTGCTTGATGGGGCGGCGCCGATTGCGACCTGGCGTTAGGGATCGCCTATGCTAGTCATCCTTCAGCGCAAATTCGAAGCCGGGGCGATCAGGCAGAAATGAAATTCCTGAAGATTCTTTGCGCGATTGGCTTCCTCGTCGTGCTGGTCAGCAATATCTGGTCGATATCCGGCTGGATCGAGGCCCGTGGGGTCTATGACGATATCTGCTACCTTCGGCAGGCGCATTTGTTCGAGCGATTTGGCCTTGGTGGCATCGACACCAACATTGCTTTCGATGACGATCATTATCTCAAGAACAAGATGAAGGAGATCGGCTATCCGGAATGGAATGACCCGAAGCGAATGCCCTGCCACACCCTCACTCCGTCTGCGGACAAATACGTCCTGCAGTATCCGCCCGGAACCGGCTTCGTCCTCTCGCTGTTTCCCGCCGGATTTCAGGTAATTCCGCTATACGTGCTGACGTCGGTTGTTGCCGTCGGCTTTTTGCTCCTCGCGCTGACCTATGCGTCCACGCTTTACCGGCTGATGCTGGTTGCTGCGTTCGGGGACTGTGCGATCTATCTGATGATCAATCCGACCAAGGCCAGTTATTCGGTGGCGCCGACCATGATCGTGTGCGCGATGGCGGGCTTTCTGACAGCGAAAGCCTTCATGGACTGGCCTCGGCATCGGCTCTTCTTGCTGGCGCTAATTGGCCTGCTGCTTGGCCTCTCCGTCAATTTTCGTTTGCCAAACCTGTTTCTGGCCGCCGGCTATTGCCTGTATCTTGCCGGCGCATTCCTGCTGGCGCGCAGCAGGGAGACTTTCCTGCAGGGTCTCTCGTTCGGAACTGCCTTGCTGATCGGAATGGCGCCGACGCTGATCGCGAACGCGATCAATGCGGGAGGCCCGTTCTCGACCACCTATGGCAGCGTCGACGTTGTGCCACCGGAGCTGAATTCGGAAATCGTCTGGCGATATGTCGTCGATGTTCAGTTCATCCTGCTGACGATCGCGGCTGTCTGGACGGGCCTGCTATGGTATTTCAATCGAACAAGGGCCGGGTGGGTTACCGTTCTGGTCGCCATTAACCTCGCGGTAAACCTGATTTTCTTCATGACCCATCCGATTTTTACGCCTTATTATATTATTCCGATCGACATGCTCTCTCTGTGGACCCTGCTGTTCGCAACGCTCGATTTGCGGGCGGACAAGTCGACCTTTCCCAAGCCGGCCAACGCCTGATTGCGATATAACGCGCCATGGACAGACTTGATTCGGTGAGCGTGCGATGACGGTACCGGCGCTGCGGATTGCGGTTCTGGTGCCGTGCTTCAATGAGGAAGCCGCGGTCGCCACCGTGGTCTCCGATTTCCGCAAGGCTCTGCCGACGGCCCAGATTTTTGTCTACGACAACAATTCCAGGGACCGAACCGTCGAGGTGGCGCGCGCGGCCGGCGCCATCGTGCGCAGCGAGCGCCGCCAGGGCAAGGGGCATGTGGTGCGGCGCATGTTCGCCGATGTCGATGCCGACGTCTATGTACTGGTCGATGGTGACGCCACCTATGACGCGCCAAGCGCCCTGCGCATGATCGATGCGCTCGTTAACGATCACCTCGATATGGTAGTGGGATTCCGCGTCGACCAATCTGTCGCCGCCTACCGGCCTGGCCATCGCACCGGCAACTGGATGCTGACGAGTTTCCTTTCCTCGGTGTTCGGCCAGGCGTTCAAGGATATCCTGTCCGGCTACCGCGTGTTCTCGCGCCGCTTCGTCAAGTCCTTTCCGGTGCTGTCCGACGGCTTCGAGATCGAAACCGAGCTCAGCGTACACGCGCTTGAACTGGCGCTGCCGGTGATGGAAGTCGAGACGCCATATTATGCCCGCCCCGAAGGATCGTTCAGCAAGCTCAACACCTGGCGCGACGGTTTCCGGATTCTCGGCACCATCCTGAAGCTGTACCGGTCGGAAAAGCCGCTGCGATTCTTCACGGTCATCGGCGTCTTCCTGATGCTGGTCTCGATCGGCCTCGCGATTCCCGTGATCATTACCTATCTCGAGGAAGGCATTGTGCCGCGGCTGCCTACCGCGGTGCTCTCGATGGGCCTGATGATCGTGGCGGTACTGTCGGTAGCCTCGGGGCTGGTGTTGGATACGGTGACGCGCGGACGCCGTGAAATGAAGCTTTTGGCCTATTTGTCCCAGCCCGCCATTGGCAGGGATTGAGCCAATATAGGGATGGCCGCTTCCAGCGATGGACCGCGCCGCTGCCAGATGCTATCCCGCGCCCCATCATGAGCGAACTTGACGTCACCATCCTCCCCGAAACACCAAAAGACGCGCAGGCGATCGAACGCTTGCACGAGCGCACATTCGGTCCCGGCCGTTTCGTGCTGAGCGCCTACCGCCTGCGCGAGCATGTCGATCACCTGCTCGACCTCTCGTTTACGGCGCGGATCGGCACATTGCTGGTCGGCTCCGTGCGCCAGTTGCCGATCTGCATCGGCGATACGCAGGCCCTGATGCTTGGGCCGTTGACGGTCGAGCCGCCGTTCCGGAAGCGCGGCGTCGGCCGCATGCTGCTCGATCGCTCGCTGCAGGACGCCAAGGCCAAGGGCCATCGCCTTGTCATTCTGGTCGGCGATGAACCCTATTACAGCCGCGTCGGCTTCAAGGTCATACCGAAGGGACGCGTGATCATGCCAGGTCCCGTCGATTACAGCCGCCTGCTGGTGGCGGAACTGGTCGAGGGTGCCTTTGACGGTGTCTCCGGCGATATCCGGCCGGACTGGAGCAAGGCGCGGTAGCCTGGCGCGGCGGTGCAGCTCTGCAGGGCCGCGTCGCTATCGGAAAAGTCGACGCTTTTTGGTGCCGGCCGCCGGCTTCGGCTCGAATCCACCGTTTCCGGCCGCCTGCTGCAGTTCGTGCCGAAACTCCTCACGCTTCTCGTGGATGGACGCAACGACCAGTCCCATCGCCACTCCCAGGCCGATCAGGGCTGCTTCTGATAACAGCAGGCTTGCCTCAATGGTTTCCGGCACGGCGTCGGTGACGCCGATCCTGTAGAGATGCCGCGCGTGGTCGGCATCGCGAGCGCGCGAAACGATCAGTATATCTTTCCGTAGCGCGCGAACCTGTGCGACGATTTCGTCGATGCCTGCAGGTTCATTGATCGTGACGATGACCGCCGCGGCTTCCATGAGCCCGCAGCTCTTCAAGAACTCCGGATTTGTCGCGTCACCGTAAAAGACGGTGCGCCCTTGTCTTCGCTGCTCCGGAACAGCCGCAGCATCATTGTCGACGGCAAGATACTTGAACTCGTGGCGATCGAGCATCGCGCAGACGACCTGTCCAACTCGGCCATGTCCGACAACAATGGCATGACCGCTCCCTCCTGTTGGCGCGACGGCGAGTTCGGGGGCGAGCGGCTTATCTTCGCGCACCATCGGCGCAAGACGTCGTGCGACATGGGACAGGGCGGGGGTGAGCATCATCGTCAGCGATGTCAGTGCGACGGCAAAACTCGATACGTTCGCGTCGATCAGGCCAAGCGTCGTCGCCATCCCGATGCCGACAAAGGCAAACTCGCCGCCGGGGCCGAGCAACAGACCGACCTCGAGCGCCGCCGGCCAGGAGAGACGAAACATTCGGGCCAGGAAGATGAGGATGACGGACTTTACGGCGATCAACCCGGCCGCACCCGCAATCAGCCAGACCGGGTCGCGGGCCAGTTCTCGGAAATCGATGTTCATGCCGACCGTGAAGAAGAACAGGCCTAGCAGGAGACCCTTGAAAGGATCGATGGCAGTCTCGATCGCTTTTCGGAATTCCGTCTCGGCAAGCAGCAATCCAGCGACGAAGGCGCCAAGAGCCATGGAGAAGCCAGCCAGGGCGGCGGCCACTCCGGTTGCGACGATCACGAACAGCGTTGTTGCGACGAACAGATCGCTCATGCCCACCGATGCGACCAGACGGAACAGGGGTCTCATCACCACGCGACCAACGATGACAATCACGCCGAGAGCAATGGCGGCGTTGAGGAGCGCGAGAGCGAGTGTGACAACGACCGAGCCAGACTCGCTCGCGCCAAAAATGGAGATAAAGAGCAGGAGAGGAGCGACTGCCAGGTCTTGCGCCAGCAACGTCGCAAAGCTCGCCCGTCCCGCGCTTGTGCTGAGTCGCCTTTGCCGGGAAAGAATCTCAACGACAATGGCTGTCGAGGACAAGGCTAGGCACGCGCCGAGGATGAGCGCCACCGGAGCTTTGTTCCCCACAAGGGCGGCGGCCGTCCCGATCGCCACCGTGGAGAGGACGATCTGCAAGGTGCCTAGCCCGAAGATCAGGCGGCGCATCGCCTTCAATCGATCGTACGACAATTCCATGCCGATCAGGAACAGCAGGAAAACGACGCCAAGGTTCGCAATGCCGGAAACGTTCTTGGGATCGACGACCGTGAACCAGTAGAGAAACGGGAAATGCTCGATGAACGATCCCAGCCCAAGAGGCCCCAGGATCGCGCCGGCGCCGAGATAGCCAAGGACGGGATTGAGGCCGAACCGCCGGACCAACGGAATGATGACACCCGCTGTGCCGAGCAGAACGAGCGCGTCGCTGTAGACGTGAATATTGATAGGCGCAGTCATCTAGCGGTTGTGCATCTGCTTCCACGGGCTGGGAACATGACGGTGGATACGCGGTATCCACCGTCATTCCAAACGAACGTTAGCTGGTGGCACCAGCTAACGCCATCCCTGGGAAGCGCACCGCCCGCGCTCTAGAACTTCAGGTTGGCAAACGCGCGCACGCCAATGCCCGGTAGCAAGACCTCGTCCTTGTTGAACGACGCCGAATTGCGGATGTTCTCGTTCAAGAGGTTGTTGCCGACGAGGCCGACGATCATTTCCCGCGCTCCGAACCAGGTGGGATCGAGCTTCGTCCTGTAGCTGACCTCCGCCTTCAACAAATTATAGCTCGCAGTCGGCGTCTCGCCGACCGGGGCGATATCGTTCTGAGCGAAGGCGTGCAGCAGGTTGATCCGCGTCAGCCAGTTGGCATCGCGCCAGAACAGGCCGCCTCCCACGCGCACAGGTGGGATACGCGGGACATTAGTGCCGTCGTCGAAGGTTGCGCGGACGACGTCGAACTGGTTCTCGATGCCCCAGATGCCGCCGTAGAGCGGCCCGACGTCCAACTGGCTCTGGAATTCGCCGCCACGGAAGGTGGCGTCGCGCTGCGAATAGATCGCCTGGTTCAACTCAAGGGGAAAGGCCGGGTCCGCAGGACCGACGCAAGCGACATCTTCGCAGGTATTGCCGGTGAGACGGCGGTAAATGAAGCCATTGAACTTGGTGTAGTAGGCCGTCGCCTCGAACCTCAATGGTCCAGTCGCGCGTCGTAGTCCGATCTCGATCGATTTGGCGGTTTCGATGCCGAGATTGGGATTGCCGATATCGAACGTGGCGGTCGCATCGTGCGGTCCGCGCGAAAACAATTCCGCCGGCTTGGGCGCGCGCTCGACGTATTGGGCGGTAATGCTTGCGACAAGACCCCCTGACAAATCCTGGAGCAGACCGACGCTTGCACTCTTCGGCGTGAAGTTCAGGTTGCGCGCCGTCGGCGGACCAATGGCGGCAGGGTCGACGTTGAGGTCGAACAGCTCCGGAACAAATGCCGGCGTCGTTCCGCTGAGACTGACATGCTCGATACGGCCCGCGATCTGCGCCTTGGTTGAATCAGTGAACTTCAACTCGTTGAAGACGTAGCCGGCGCCCCTGTTATTCTTGTTAGGATCAAACAACCCGTTGAGCGGGCTGGTCGGATCGTCCGGGCTTGATGCCGTCAGTTCCTGATGCCCGGCCTGCAGGCCGAAGGCGGTCGTAACAGCGGCAAAGCGCGCGTTGAACGGCGCCATCTGCACCTCGACGCGCCCTTCCTGCTCCTTGTTGGTGAAGGTCTGCCGCACGCCGGCGGATGAGAGGTCGGCGGGATCTGCAAGACCGATCTCGTTGTGCTTGTAATCGGTGGCGCCCGCCCAGAACCTGATGGCATCGACTGCCGCCGCGTCCGGCCGGTATTCGCCCTTGGCCGTGAATTTGGTCTGGCGCGCGTCGATGCGGGTCTGGTGATCGGCGCCATCGATGCCAGGGATACGATAGAGCGTATCGTTCTGCGTGATCGCCGCGCCGATAAATCCGCCATGGAAGATGTAGGAGCCGCCAATCGATGCACCAGCCGCCTGCATCGCCGAATTCGGCTGCCGGCCGTTGACCGGCCGGGTCTGGTCGAACAAATACGGATAGCTCGGAATGCTGTAATCGCTGGCCTTGCGGCCATAGGCGTCGGCATGGAACGCGAAATTGCCGCCGCCGGCATCGATCAGGATGCCGCCATCGACACCGCGGTCGACGGAACTGACGGCCGTTCGGGTTTCGACCGTGACGCAGGACGGTGACCCCACGTTTGCGAGCGGCGCTTTCGCCGGCAGTCCGTAGGTCTGGAACGGGGTGGCCGCGCATGAAGGCAGGGCGTCCGGGATGCGATTGTTGGTTGCGCTGACGACGCCGCCGATCGATGTCGATCCGTAGCGCAGCGCCGCCGGACCACGGATGACTTCGACCTGGTTTGTCGCCAGTGGATCGACCGGCACGAAATGATCTTCGCCGAGATCGGAGGCGCCGCCAGCGTTGGTGCCGTTCTCGAGGATGCCGACGCGATTGACGTCGAGGCCCCGGATGATCGGCCGGCTCGCGGCACCGGGCGCGAAGGTTGAGCCGGTAATGCCGGGCTTCGAGAACAGGAGATCGCCAAGCTGGGCGGTGCCTTGGCGGCGGATCTCCTCGTTGGGCACCACGGTAACCGTTGCGAATTGATCAGTCACGACAGGCAGCACGCCCTGTTGGGGCGCGGCGGCGACAGGCGCGGCTTGCGGTTCTGCCGCGGGTTGCCGAATCTGGCCGGGCGCGGCACGAACGACGCGTGCTGGCGTTCGCGGCGGCGCGGGTTTGCGCCGCACGATCGGGCTCGGCGCCGTCACGGTGATTTCAGGTAGTTGCGTCGACGATGGTGGTGTGGCTTGGGCCAGCGCCCCGTCGGCCGTCGCGCATAGCAACAGCCAGCTTGCTCCACCGAAATGGAACGCTCGTTTCTTCTTGAATGTCATTGTCCCGATCCCAATCCCGCCAAGGTGCGACGGGCCGATTCCGATTTTTCCCTCGGGAAACCGCGCTAGGCGCGGCAATCCCTCGGGCTTGCATCAATCAATCGATGTCAGACGGCGGGAGGCGCGCGGGACTGAAACGGCGGATGGAGCGAGCCGAGATGCGCGAATTCGGCCTCGGTTGCCAGATGGAGGAGTTCGATCGCCTGTGGCAGCTCCAGCAAAGGCGAGCTGGCAAACAGGAAATTGTTGGCCAGCGAGTTGACGGCGCAGATGACGCAGGCATGCGCCGTATGCTGATCGGTCTCGTGATCGGAAGGCTGATGCTGCTGTACCTCGCCGGCCGCATCAAGCGCGGCGTGGACGAGATCGGCGCCCGTCAGGCCCGGTCGTGGCGTCTGCGCGGCAGCCTCGTGGAAATGCCCGAACGACAGCGCAAACTGGATGGCGAGCGCGAACAGCGCCAGCCGCGAGCCAGTTTTGATGTTCGACCGGAACCACTTCATGCCGACAGGCGCCCCGCATCGAAGGGCCAAGAGCACTCCTGGCCCCTTCGATGTTATATTATAACATCAGGCATCACCGGACCGGTCAACCTTGGCCCGTCCGCGTGGCAGCACAATCTGAACGGCCTGTGTGATTACAGCAACGGTGGACAAGCTTCATGAGGGCGAGCGCGCCGCACGTAACGCTCCCTGGCTCGTTCGGATGACCAAGTGCGCTTGGACGCTGTCTCGTCTCGCGAGCCGACCACTCCGCGCGGAATCGATAAGGGCCGAACACATCTGACGCATGCGCCTACTCCGACGAAAAAATGCGCATGCCACCTGCAGAGTAATTGATCCGCCGCCCCCGGTTGGTCGGGCTCCGATTTTCCCGGTTGACAGCTCCTCGATCCCGAATGTTATGTTATAACATAACATATTCTGGAGTTCCCAAATGCTTCGCCGTCCCCGACTGGGACTCCGTCAACTGAACAGGCTCTTTGATCTCCATGCGCAAACTCCCCGTCACCGTCTTGTCCGGCTTCCTCGGGGCTGGAAAGACAACTTTGCTAAACCATGTGCTGAACAACCGTCACGGCCTGAAGGTGGCGGTGATTGTGAACGACATGAGCGAGGTCAACATCGACGCAGACCTCGTGCGCGATGGAGGTGCGAACCTGTCGCGGACTGACGAAAAGCTTGTCGAAATGACCAACGGGTGCATTTGCTGCACGCTGCGCGACGACCTGCTCAAGGAAGTTCGTGCGCTCGCCGAGGGCAATCGGTTCGACTACCTCCTGATCGAATCGACGGGCATTTCGGAGCCGCTTCCCGTCGCCGCGACGTTCGATTTCCGTACCGAAGAAGGAGACAGTCTTTCCGATGTGGCGGTGCTCGACACGATGGTGACGGTGGTCGACGCGGTAAATCTGCTGAGGGACTATTCCTCGACGGATTTCCTGAGGGATCGGGGCGAATCGCTCGGGGCTGACGACAAGCGCACGATGGTGGATTTGCTGGTCGAGCAGATCGAGTTCGCCGATGTGGTGGTGCTCAACAAGATCGACGATGCTTCCAAAGACCAACTGGAAGCCGCCCGCAAAATCATCCGCGCGCTGAATCCCGCCGCCGATATCGTCGAGACCAATTTCTCCAATGCGCCCTTCGAGCGCATTCTCAACACCGGGCGCTTCGATTTTGAGAAGGCGCAGCAACATCCGCTTTGGTTTAAGGAACTGTATGGCTTTGCAGACCACAAGCCCGAGACCGAACAATACGGCGTCAGCAATTTCGTTTACCGCGCGCGCCGGCCGTTCGATCCCGTCAAGTTCCATCAGTTTCTGAAGGAGACTTGGCCCGGAGTCATCCGGGCGAAGGGGCATTTCTGGATCGCTACGCGTCCGCAGTGGCTGGGTGAACTGAGCCAGGCGGGCGCGATCGTCCGCACTGAAGGTCTGGGATTTTGGTGGGCCAACGTACCTGCTGAGCGCTGGCCGAACGATCCGTTCTGGCGGCAATCGCTCAAGAAGAACTGGAACGAGCTATATGGCGACCGCCGACAGGAAATCGTCTTCATCGGCACGGATATGGACCGGGATGCTATCGGCGCACGCCTCGACGCTTGCCTTGTTCCGGGAAAACCTGGAATGCACATCGAGGAATGGAGCAGACTGGTCGATCCGTTTCCCAGATGGCGCCGCGCCGACAAGGCTGCATAGGGCCGATCCACCAGACCAACGCCGCTCAGCGCCCCTCGCGCACTTAGGTCGCCGCAAACGCACCTAGCAGCAACATAGGTTGCCGGGAGACCGGCATTCTCATTTTCTCCGAAAATGTCCGACCTCAAGGCACAGCTCTACCGACGGACTGCAAGCAAAGCGCCCGCTTAAGTATCCTTTGACCGACGTTACCCAAGGCAGGGCTTATAATTCCTTAGCCTGTCAGGAGACGATGGTGCGAAAATCGCAGACCCGTCATCCCCGCGCAACGGCTTCGCCGTTGTCGCTGGAGGTGCGAGCGGAGCGAGCCTCGAAGGATGTACGGCCGCGGACGGGGCCGTCGCCCTTACGGCGCTAACGCGCCTCCTCAGGGTGACGGACAAAAAGGTGGGTCCGCCCCGAAATGAAGCCGCTTCAGCGCCCCTCGCGCACCCAGGTCGCCGCGAAGGCGCCGAGCAGCAGCAACAGCCCGATCAGGCCGGCGAACATCGGCAGCACGCCGACGCCCTTGACGACGCTGGCGTCGCGCATCTTCACGCCCATCCAGCCATCGCCGTGGAAGATGCCGGAGGCGCGCACCGGGACCACACGGGGGAGGTCGATGCTGCCGCCATCGGCCACGCGGCGCGCATCGCCGCCGGTCGCCTGCGCCAGCGGCTTCAGCATCTCCGTGGTCGAGGTGACTTCCGAAAATTCCTTCGGATTGGTCGGCCCGACATTGATCAGGGCTTTCAGCGCGCCGTCAGTTGCCTGCCACAGCCCGAGTTCGTTGGCGGGAAGGGTGGAGCGCCAGGTGCCGGGCTCGCTTGCCGTCAGCGTGAGTTCTTTCGTGGCGCCACTCGGCGACGTCACGGTCACCGGCGGCACGTTGTCGGCCATGGTCTGGCGCAGCACCACGAGGTCCTTGCCCTGGATCTGCAGGCGCAGCGCCTCTTCATCCAGATCAGGCTGCTTCATGAGCCAGTGCGACATGCGCCGCAGCAGATCGAGATGCGGCCCGCCGCCCTCATAGCCGCGTGCCCACAGCCAGATGTGGTCCGTCAGCAAGAGCGCGACGCGGCCTTCGCCGAAGCGCGACAGCAGGAGCAGCGGCTTGCCGTCGGCGCCGGTCATCACGGGCGCGCCAATCGCGTTGCGCGTTTCCACCGTACGGAAGAAGCGGCTCCAGCGCGGCGGCTCGCTGGCGGAGCCTTCGAGGCCGCGCGTCACCGGGTGGCGCTTACCGGCGTCGCTCAAGTGCGCATAGAACGGCTTTTCAGTGACCCCGACCGGTTCTGCCGGCAACACCGTATCCAAGGGCGTGCGCCAGATGCTGCTAGTCGAGGCGTAGTCTGGTCCGGCGGATACCAGCACCGCGCCCCCGGCGCGCACATAGCGCGCCATATTCTCAAAATAGGGAATCGGCAGCACGCCCTGGCGGGCGTAACGATCGAAGATAATCAACTGGAATTCGTTGATCCTCTGCTGGAACAATTCGCGCGTCGGAAACGCGATCAGCGACAATTCGTTGATCGGCGTGCCGTCCTGCTTCTCCGGCGGGCGCAGAATCGTGAAATGCACGAGGTCGATGCTCGCGTCGGACTTCAACAGATTGCGCCAGGTGCGTTCGCCGGAATGCGGTTCGCCTGATACCAGTAGCACGCGCAGCCTGTCGCGGACGCCTTCGATCGCGACCACGGCGCGGTTGTTGACCAGCGTCAGCTCGTTGTCGAGCGGCGAGGCCTCGATCTCGACGATGTTCGCCCCGGCATGCTTGATGTCGACCTCGACATTGGAGGTCTGGCCGCTCGCGAGCGTGCGCTCGTTGATCACCTCGCCGTCGCGGCGCACCACGATCCTGGCGCGCTGGCCGGTGACGCCCTGGTCGTCGAGCCGGTAGGTGATGGTCTGGGGCTGTCCGACGATACCGAAACGCGGCGCGGCCGAAATCGCGATACGGCGGTCGCGCTCGTCCTTGCGTCCGGTGACGAGCGCGTGCACCGGCGCCTGGAAGCCGAGCGCGGCGGCGTTAGGGGGAATGTCATGCACCCGTCCATCCGTGATCAGGAACGCGCCGGCGACGCGGTCGACCGGAACGTCGGACAGCGCCGAGGACAGCGCGCCGAACAGCTTGGTGCCGTCGGTCTCGCCGTCGGCCTGTCCGGCCTCGATGACGCGGACTTCCAGCCCCTTGATCTTCTTCAGCGTATCGACCAGCGCCTCCTGCGCCTTGGCCGCCTCCTGGTTGCGGGTGCCGAAATTCTGGCTCGGGCTCTTGTCGATCACGACGGCGGCGACCGAGGACAGCGGCTCGCGGTCCTCGCGCGTGAAGGAGGGATTGGCAAGCGCCAGCAGGATCAGCGCCAGCGCCGCGACGCGCACGGCAGCTCCGCGCGAACGCCCGAGCAGCAATAGCGCCGAGATCGCGACGATCGCAGCGAGCGCGATCCACAGCACGAGTGTCGGAACGAGGGGGGTGAAGGCGATGCCGTATTGCATTTATCTATCCAGCAAGTTGGCGTCATCCCCGAGCGAACGCAATTGCGTTCGTCTTGGAGGTGCGCGTCGCTCTTGCGGCGCGCCTCGAAGGACGTGTTGTGTGGCCATCCTTCGAGGCTCGTGGAGCCTGTCATCGGGCCGCGCTTCGCGCGGACCCGTTGGCTCGCACCTCAGGATGGCGACGGCGACCATCATTGCCCCAACCGCTCGATCAGGGCAGGCGCGTGGACCTGGTCGGCCTTGTAGTTGCCGGTCAGGGTGTACATCACGATGTTGACGCCGGAGCGGAACGCGAATTCGCGCTGGCGCGGCTCGCCCGGCGTCAGCGGCAGCATCGGCTGCCCATCCGGGCGGTGCGCCCAGGCGCCGGCGAGATCGTTCGAGGTGATGATGATGGGCGAGACGCCGTCGCCGCCGCGCGCCGGGCGCGAGGCTGCGTCGTCGTCATCTTCGCGCGGCAGGGTCTCGACCCAGGTCTGGCCCGAGTTGAAGCGGCCGGGGAAATCGCGCAGCAGGTAAAACGTCTTGGTCAGCACGTGCTCGCGCGGCACCGGCTCCAGTTCAGGCACGTCGAGCGAGGAGAGAATTTCACGCAAGGTGCGCATGCCCGGCGTCTGCGACGCGCCGTTCTCGCCCGGCGGCGCCTCGACTGCATCGCGCGTGTCGAAGATCACCGTGCCGCCCTGTTTCATGTAGGCGTCGATGCGGTTGATGGCATCCTGCGGCGGCTTCGGCGCGCCCGGCACCACCGGCCAGTAGATCAGCGGAAAGAATGCCAGTTCGTCGCGCGCAGGATCGACGCCGACGGGATCGCCGGCCTCCAGCGCGGTACGCTGCGCCAGGAACAGCGTCAGTCCGGTCATGCCGGCCTTGACGATGGAATCGACGTCGGCATTTCCCGTGACAACATAGGCAAGGCGCGTCTGCGACACCGACTTGATGGCGAACTCATCGTTGCCCTGGGCGCGGCTGCCTTGGGCGCGCGTCGGCGAAGGCGCGATCAAGGCCGCGGATAGCATCAGGGCCAACAGAACGGCGGCAGCCGCGGTGCGCCGCCGCCACAACGCGGCAAGGCCGGCGCCCAGCATCGCGACCACGACTGCGTCGATCAGGAACAGCGCGAGCGACGACGACAGCAGGATGCCGCGCAAATCGCGCGGTTCCGCGTTGGTGTAGCTGGCGCGCTGCGCGCGCAAGGAGGACGTATCGAGCGGCGCGATGCGATCGGCGGAGGCCAGCGTGTTGACCGCGATCGGGCCGTCGGCCGGGCCGTAGAAGCCCGGCGGATGTTCTGACGTACCGCGGTCGCGATAATCCGCCGGCATCGGCTTGGCGTTCGAAGGCGGCGGTCCGAATGCGCCGAAACCGTCGAGGGTACGCAGCGGTGCCACGGTCTCGACATTGGTCGCCTCGCTCGCAACGCCCGCACCGGGTTTCGAGGTATAGCCGGACATGTCGACCAGCCGGCGCAGCATTTCGACGAAGCTGCCGGACATCGGCAGGTCCGACCAGCGCGAGTCGGCGCCGACATGGAACAGGCTGACAATGCCCCTGCCGCGATGCTCGCCGGTGACCAGCGGCGTGCCGTCTTCCAGCGACGCCCAGGTCTTGGTTGCGAGCACTGCATCCGGCTGGGCCAGCACCTGCCGGTTCACGGTGATGTCCTTGGGCACCGCAAGTCCCGCGAACGGACCGTCGGCGGCGAAGGAAGCCAGATGCTGCGGCTTTTCCCAGGTCAGGCTGCCGCCGAGGATGCGGCCGCCGCGACGCAGTTTCACGGGCACCAGGTCGTCATCGGCCTGCGCCAGACGGGGGCCGGCGAAACGCACCAGCACGCCGCCCTGATCGATCCACGCGTTCAGCCGCTCGCGGATTTCCGGCGACAGCGTGCCGACGTCGGCGAGTACGATCATCGGCAGCCGCTGATCGAGGAATTGCGCGATCACCTGCTGCGGCGCGCCGCGGTCGCCCAGCCGCACGTCGGCGAATGGCGACAACGCGCGGGTCAGATAGAAGGTCGATGCCAATAGCGGCTGGGCGGTATCGCTGGTCGCGCCGGTAACGACGCCGACGGCGCGCCGCCGCCACCGCTTGTCGAGCAGTTGCACCGCGCCGGCCGATCGTTCGCCCGATATTTCCAGCCGCGAAATGTCGTTGCGCAGTTCGACGGGCAGATCGAACGCCGCTTCGCTCTCGCGATCCTGCATTCCAAACGCGTAGCGCGCTTCGCCGATCGGCGAGCCCTTGGCATCGATCGCGCGAACCACGCCCGCGGCGACGCCGCCGGTGGTGCGCAGCACCTTGACCGTCATCTTCGCCGCGGCGTTTTCGGCGGCAACCAGCGCCTGCGCCGGGGCTGCGCCGCCCTCGAACACCGTCAGCTTGCGGTCGCCGATCGTCTTGCCGAGATTTTCGACAAATTCGGCGCCGCGCCCGGTATCAACGCCGTCGGACAGCCATGTGATCTCGGCGTCTCCAGTGGCCTTCAGGAAGCGGTCGAGCGCGCCAAGGGTGTCGACGCGGTCGATCGAATAGGGCTTCGGCGCGACCTGGCGCAGCGCGACCCGCGCCGTGCCGGCCGGCATCAGCGTGATGTCGCGCGCGGGCTCGGAAAGCGGAACGAGTGCAACGCCGCGGCGGTCGTTTTCGGCATTGGCGATCAGTTCGTCCGCGGCCTTGATCCGCGTGTCCCAGCTTGCAGCCGCGCTCCAGCCATCGTCGAGCAGGATCACCAATGGCGCGTTGCTGCCGCCGGCCGCGGTCTGCGGATTCCAGATCGGGCCTGCGGCGGCAAGGATGACCAGCGCCGCGGCGGCGAGGCGCAGCGCCGTCAGCCACCACGGGGTCCGCGACGGAGTTTCTTCCTTCGGCTTGATGTCGAACAAGAGCCGCGTCGGCGGAAACTCGATCCGCCTCGGCCGCGGCGGCATGACGCGCAACAGCCACCACAGCACCGGCAGGCTCAACAGGCCCAGCAGTAGCAGCGGTTGCGCAAAGGTGAGGGGGAGGCCCGCTATCATGCGCTGCGCCCCGCCTTGACGGTTGAGCCGCGCGCGGTTCCCTTAGCTACCATCATCCCCGAATGCAGAAACAGCAGCAGCTCGGCGGCGGAACGGCTGGTGGTGTGGGTCGAGAACAACCAGTCGAGCTTGTTGGTCTCGCTGCGGATCTCGTCG
The DNA here is from genome assembly GCF_001440405.1 of Bradyrhizobium valentinum. Lineage (GTDB taxonomy): Bacteria > Pseudomonadota > Alphaproteobacteria > Rhizobiales > Xanthobacteraceae > Bradyrhizobium > Bradyrhizobium valentinum. The sequence goes on along the minus strand of NZ_LLXX01000077.1, from coordinate 26,576 downwards.
CGATGCAGTGCTACGCGCGTGACGTAGTCGCTGGCCCAGCTTTCGGCGCGGCCCGCGGTGATCACGCCAAAGCCTTCCGGCTCGACGAATTCGACCCGGCCGGCATAAGGAAAGGTTTCCTCGGCGGGATCGACCACCTGGATCAGCGTGCCATGGGCGCCGGAGGATGACAGGCCGGCGAGCATCGTCCTGATTTCGCTCATCGGCGACCAGAAGTCGGACAATACGACAATTTCGGCCAGCGCCGACGGGACAAAGGACGGCGGCAGGCTCGCGCGCACTGCATCGTCGTGCAACATCGCCTGCGCCATCTTGTCGATCACGTTGCGGCTTGCGGTCGGGTTCATCAGGCCGGGAATGCCGACGCGTTCACCGCCCGAAACCAATAGTTCGGCGAGCGCAAACGTCACGATCAGGCCGCGCTCCAGCTTACTGTCGCGCGCACCCTTGGACGCAAATACCATCGACGGCGAACGGTCGGGCCACAGCCACACCGTATGCGCAGCCTCCCATTCCTGCTCGCGGACATAGAGATGATCGTCGCGCGCCGAGCGCCGCCAGTCGACATTCTGCGACGGCTCGCCGGAGACGAAGCGGCGGTACTGCCAAAAGCTCTCGCCGGCGCCAGCGCGGCG
>NZ_LLXX01000077.1:0-25822 GCF_001440405.1 Bradyrhizobium valentinum | reverse complement strand
AGCGATGCGGCGAGCGTTCGGCTTTCGCCATCGGCACGTCGGATTGCTAAGATCTCCCTGGTCTCGTGGCTGGTCTCTGCGGCCATCAACCAATCCGCGTCTTCAACTGTCTGATCACGTCGGGAATGGTGCGGCCTTCCGCCCGCGCCGAGAACGTTAACGCCATGCGGTGCTTGAGAATGGGTTCGGCGAGATCGAGCACGTCGTCGATCGAGGGTGCGAGGCGGCCGTCGAGCAGCGCGCGGGCGCGGACCGCCAGCATCAGCGACTGGCTGGCGCGCGGGCCCGGCCCCCAGGCGATCAGCTTGTCGCCGCCGTCTTCGGAACTCGGACGCGCGGCGCGCACCAGCGACAGGATCGCCTCGACGACGCTGTCGCCGACCGGCAGGCGCCGCACCAGCCGCTGCGCCGCGATCAGAATTTCCGCGTTCATCGATGCCTTGGCCAGCGTCTCTTCCGCGCCGGTCGTTTCGAACAGGATACGGCGTTCGGCGTCACGGTCGGGATAATCGACGTCGATCTCCATCAGGAAGCGGTCGAGCTGCGCCTCGGGCAGCGGATAGGTGCCTTCCTGCTCCAGCGGGTTTTGCGTGGCGAGCACGTGGAACGGCTTGGGAAGATCATGCCGCGCGCCTGCAACGGTGATGTGCTGTTCCTGCATGGCTTGCAGCAGCGCCGATTGCGTACGCGGGCTGGCGCGGTTGATTTCGTCGGCCATCAGGAGCTGCGCGAACACCGGTCCGGCGATGAAGCGGAACGACCGCTTGCCGGTATTGCTCTCGTCCAGCACCTCGGCGCCCAGAATGTCCGAGGGCATCAGGTCCGGCGTGAACTGGATTCGCTTGGTGTCCAGCCCGAGCGTGATGCCCAACGTTTCGACGAGCTTGGTCTTGGCGAGGCCGGGCACGCCGATCAGCAGCGCGTGACCGCCGGACAGGATCGTCACCAGGGTGTTTTCAATCACCCGGTCCTGGCCGAAGATGACGGTGGAGATCGCTTCCTTCGCGGCGCGGATCTGGCCGGCGACCTGCTCGGCCGACCGGACGATCGCGTCCTCGAGTTTCTCGACACCGTCTGCACTCGCCATGTCTTTCTCCTTCAACCATCTAACCGCTTCATGACACCGCTGGTTGCGTCGTCATGCCACGAACCTCATGCTAAACCTATGCAAAGGCCATGTATTCGTTGAATTAAACTATCCCCACATTACCGGTATTTCGGGGTATGAACGGCATCACGATGTGGCGACTTGATCCGCAATAGTACGGACACAAATCGTCGGGAACACATATCTCGGTATATGTGCACCAATCGTGCCAGATCGAGTGCTTAGACTCAGGGCAAACAATGGCGAAGCAAGGGCAAACCGGCGCTCAGGGCCTCGAAGGACTAACTGTCGCTGCGAGGGAAGCCGCCAACGCCACCTCGGCCGGCAAGGGGTTGCCGCCGGTCCATCTGTGGAATCCGCCGTTCTGCGGCGATCTCGACATGCGAATCGCCGGCGATGGCACGTGGTTCTACATGGGCACGCCAATCGGACGGCCGGCGCTGGTGCGGCTGTTTTCGACCATTCTCAAGCGCGAGGACGGTAAGCACTTTCTCGTGACCCCGGTCGAGAAGGTCGGTATCCGCGTGGACGATGCGCCGTTCCTGGCGGTGGAGATGCAAAACGAAGCCGGCGATCGCGGCCGGCTGCTGCGCTTTCGCACTAACGTTGACGACTGGGTGCCATGCGATTCTGCCCATCGCCTGCGGTTCGAGCCGGCCGCCGACGGCGGGCTGGCGCCCTATCTGCACGTCCGCGCCGATCTGTGGGCGAAGGTGACCCGCGCGCTCTATTACGATCTGGTTGACATGGGGGAAGAGCGGGTGGTCGATGGTCAGCCGATGTTCGGCATCGAGTCCGGCGGTGAGTTCTTTGCGATGGCGGACGCGAAGCAGGTGAGGGACGCAGTTTGAACGAGCCGATGCTGAAAAAGATGGAGGCGGCTCCGATCAACTCGGCGGAGTTCTTCACACGGAGCCGGGCCCGGCTGAATTTCGACGTGCCCCCCGGCCTGGTTGATCCCGAAATCATTCCGAAAACCGGTGACGCGGGCAACGACTACATGCTCGAGATCGTGGCGCGGGAGCAGCCGGTGCGCCCGGCGGCGGTGCTGATCCCGGTGGTCGATCACCGCGAGCCGACCGTATTGCTGACGCAGCGCTCGCCGCATCTCTCCAGCCACGCGGGCCAGATTTCCTTTCCGGGCGGCAAGATCGACACAACCGACGCTTCCCCGCTCGACGCCGCCTTGCGCGAGGCGGAGGAGGAAGTCGGCCTCAAACGCGAGTTCATCGAGCCGATCGGCTATCTCGACCTCTATGGAACCGCCTTCGGGTTTCGTATCCTGCCGACGGTGGCGCGCGTGAAGCCCGGCTTCAAGCTGACGATCAACGAAGGCGAAGTGGTTGACGCCTTCGAGGTGCCGCTGGCGTTCCTGATGAATCCCGAAAACCATCAGATTCATGCCAAGGAATTCCGCGGCATGGAGCGCTCCTATTACGCCATGCCGTTCGCCGAACGGTACATCTGGGGCGCGACCGCAGGAATTCTGCGCGTGTTGTATGAGCGGATTTATCTCGCATGATCCGTCCGGTCCTGACCGAGATCGCGATTTTTCTGATCCCGTTCGTGGCCTATGCGCTGTTTCTGATCGCCACCCGTGCCGGCGTGTTCGCGTCCTCCTCCTGGCCGGCGCATCTGGTCGCAAAACTGGTGCTGGGATCGCTGCTATTGGTCGTGATCAGCTTCGTCCTGCTCGCCCAATTCTCCGGCGCGCCGCCGGATTCGACCTACGTTCCCGCGCACATGGAAGACGGCAAGCTGGTTCACGGAGACGAGAAATGAGCGAGGCTCGCGTGCTGTCGGACGCGCCCTGGCTCAGATTCGGTCCGGCTGCGCGCGTGCTCGCATTGCTCAATGGCGATGGCGAGGAAGCCCGCGTGATCGGCGGCGCCGTGCGCAACGCGCTTCTGAAAATTCCCCTTGGTGATATCGACATCGCGACCACGGCGCTGCCCGACGAGGTCGTCCGCCGCGCCAAGGCAGCCGGCATCAAATGCGTGCCGACCGGCATCGACCACGGCACGGTCACGCTGGTCATCGAATCGCATCCGTTCGAGGTCACGACCTTGCGCGAGGACACAGAGACCTTTGGCCGGAAGGCCAAGGTTGCGTTCGGGCGCGACTGGGTTCGCGATGCGGAACGGCGCGACTTCACCATCAACGGGCTATCTGTCGATGCCGACGGCATTGTGCATGACCATGTCGGCGGGCTGGCCGACATCGAAGCCAAACGCGTGCGCTTCATCGGCGATGCCGGCCAGCGCATCGCTGAGGATTATTTGCGCATCCTGCGCTTCTTCCGCATGCATGCTGCCTACGGGGCGGGTGAGCCCGACCGCGCCGGATATCTCGCCTGCATTGACGGGCGCGCGGGGCTCTCAGGCCTCTCCGCCGAACGCGTGCGGATGGAGATATTGAAGCTGTTGATCGCGGAAGGAGCCGCGGTTGCGGTTCAGGCGATGGCGGATGCCGGGCTGCTGCTGCCGATCTTCGGCGGTGTCGCCTACACCGGAACGTTCGCGGCGATGATAGCGGCTGAAAACGCGCTAGGGCTGCCGCCGAACGCCATGCGTCGGCTTGCCGCGCTCACGGTCGCCGTCACTGAGGACGCCAGGCGCGTCTCGGCGCGGCTTCGCCTTTCCAACGCTGAAACCAAGGCACTGGACTCGATGGGCCATCGCTGGTGGCGGCTCGCCAGCAAGGACGATGCGCGGGCGCGGCAGCTTCTCTATCGGCTCGGCGAGGATCCTTACCGCGACCGGCTGATGCTGGCGTGGGCGCGGGCAGGCGGCGTCGGTAATGGCGCCGCGCGCTGGCACGACCTCGCAACTTTGCCGCAGCGCTGGAGCGCGCCGAAATTTCCGCTGAAGGCGGCCGATTTCATCTCCCGCGGCATTGCCGAGGGCCCGGCGCTGGGCCATGTGCTGACACTTGCGGAAGACGCCTGGTTGGCCGCGGATTTTCCGCTGGAGGCATCCGCGCTTGCCGCGATCGCCGACCAGACCGCCGCCCGTTTCACCCGCGATCACCGGCTGTGAATATTCTCGCCGGCTTCGCCATGCCGGTGCATATCCACACAGCAATCCTCGACGCCGCCGTGATGGTCGGCGGCGTCGTCATGATCGCAGCGGTGCTGCGGCACTAGAGCTCAATGAGTGAGCGAGGCCGTGCGGATCGGGAAGCAGTTCAGGCTCGGTATGTTGCGAACGAGCGGCACGCTGCACAAAAAGCCGACCGGACGATATTTCACCCGGATTCGCTCCATCTGATGCAGCGCCAGGCTGCTGAACGCGCTGACCCGCCCGGCCAGATCATCCAGTTGGGCGTTGATCTCGTTCTCGCGCTCGACGATTTCCCTTTCCTTCGCGGCGTCCCGGTCGCTCCGGGAGGCCCACTGCCGCGCGGCCGCCAGTTTGTTGTGCGCGGCCTCGAAGCAGTAGTGCATCGTCAGGACGTGGTGCTTGGCGCTGTACCAGTAGATTCTCTTGGCTATCCTGCTATGCGTATGAGGTCCGGCGCAGATCCGAATGAAAGCATCTTTCGGCTGGGTCTTGTCGTCAACGCCCCGTTTCTCGGCGATTGCGCAATAGGCGTCATCTGCAACGTCCTTGGCGGGCGTATCGTCGTCCTCGACATGCACGTTTCCGAACGCCGGAAAATTGTATTTGTCGGAACAGTCGAAGGCATAGTCGCGCAACACCTGTCGTGACAGCGGATCGGCATCGACGTTATGCTTCTCGGCCGGATCGCGATACGTGTTGCTCGCCCAATCGATATAGATTTCGGCCTTTCGCGTCAGCACGTCGATATTTTCGCGGAGTGCGATCCGCGCCTTTTCGTAACGCTCGGAAATCGCGCGCGCGTTCTTGGTGAGGAGCGCCTGGTCGCTTTCGTCCGATCTGTCCCGGACGGCGCGCGTGAAATCGGAATAAAGCGTCTGCTGCAGTGCCTGTACTTCGGAGAATGCGCGTGAGATCTCCGTGAAGGTTGCCGTCGCCGCGGCCATGTCTTCCTTGGCCTGGCTGCCTACCTTCTCCTGATAGGCGTTGAGGTACTGAAAATAGCCGACCACAAGGCTGCTCAGCACGGTGACCAGCGACAGGCCTTTGACGATGTCGAGCCCGTGATTGAACTTCCAGAGCCACCTCAGCGGGGCGGATTTCGGGGCAATGTCGTCCGCCGCAGGCGGCGGCTTGTGCGCGTCGTCGTTGGGCATCGGTGAACTCCCCAGCCTCGGGTTTCAGCCTTGAAGCAACGTCGACACAATCTGGGATTGCCGGCTTCCGCACTGTGAGGAAGCTCACATTACACGCGATCGTGCGATGGGCCTCGGCTAGCCTGACAACGGAACCTCAGGGGCGCTATCAGCGCTCGCGGGGCAGCAGCTCCGTCAGCGAGCGGATGATGCGATCGGGCTTCACGGTGGTATCAGCGGGCAGGCCATCGCCATGCACGTCGATCCAGATGGCGTAGATGCCGAGCCGCTGCGGCGCCTCGACCTCCCATTCCAGATTGTCGCCGATCATCCACGTCTCGGATGCCGTGACGCCGAGCGCCTGCATGGCATGCAGATAGGCGCGCTCGTCCGGTTTGCCGAAACCGTGCTCGCCCTCGATCTGGATGTGATCGAAACGGTCCGACAATGCAAAGCGTTCGACCTTGGCGCGCTGAGCGCCGGCGGCGCCGTTGGTCACCAGCGCCAGCTTGATGCCGCGCGCCTTCAGCTCGTCGATGGCGTCATGCGCGCCGGGAAAGACGAACATTTCCTCTTCGCGGTAGGCGGTGAAGCGGTCGGCGAGCCGTATCGCCAGGTCTTCGGGCAGGGCGTGGCCGCCGGCGGCAAGGGCGGCAAATCCGTTCCGGACGGTTACGCGCCGCGCTTCGTCCAGCTTCAGCCGCCATTCGGCTTCGGCAACAGCCCAGAATTTTCGTGCCGAATCCAGAACGGCGGTGGCAACCTGCTGCGAGGTGAACGGCCCGAACTCGGCGGCAAATTCCGCCGCGACGTTGTGCCAGGCGATCTCGGGACGGCCATAAGCCGACAGGATGGTGTCGTCCATGTCGATCAGCATGGCACGGGGCAGGTGGGTCATCTTTTCACGGCCATTTCGCTTCCAGCGCTTTTGACCGCGGCTGGCCGCGGTCGATTGGCCGCGAATATCAGATCCCCTGCGCGGGGTCCAATTCCAGGAAAAGACGTCGCCGGGCCGTGAGTGCCGGGCGACGTCGAAATTCGCTTAGGCAACCTTGCTGGCGTGCTCGTCCTCTTCGTCGTCATCGCCTTCTTCGTCGTCTTCCTCTTCTTCCTCATCGTCATCGGGCTCGGCGCGTTCAAGCACGGCCAATGGCAGCGTCTCCCGAAAGAGATCGCCTTCATTGCCCATCCAAACGCATGCAACTTTGTCGTCGTTGACCTCCACCACGCTGAGCGGGTGGCCGCCGGACTTCAGAATGACGACATCGCCTGGTTTCAAATCCATGATCTACTCCTTGGATGCATGACACGAATCGCATTCTAGCGATCGGTCATGACAAGCTGATCATGCGATCATGGCCACTTTACCTCCGGCGGCATCGACGAGAGAATGGAATCTACATTGCCGCCGGTCTTCAGCCCGAAGATCGTGCCGCGGTCGTAGAGCAGGTTGAACTCGACATAGCGTCCGCGCCGGATCAACTGCTCCTCGCGATCGGCGGCGTTCCAGGGGAGGGCGAAATTGCGGCGGACGAGTTCAGGATAGATTTTCAGGAAGGCGCGGCCGATGTCCTGCGTGAAGACGAGGTCGGCATCCCAATCGCCCGAATCGTGCCAGTCGTAGAAAATGCCGCCGATGCCGCGCGCTTCCTTGCGATGCGGCAGATAGAAATATTCGTCGCACCACTTCTTGTATCTGTCGTAGTCGGCAACGCCGTTGGATCGATCGCAGGCTTCCTTCATCGCCTGATGAAAGGCCTGCGTATCGGGATCTTCCTGGGTGCGCCGGCGATCGAGCACCGGCGTTAGATCCGCGCCACCGCCAAACCACGCCTTGGTGGTAACGACGAAGCGGGTGTTCATGTGCACTGCCGGCACGTGTGGATTGCGCATGTGCGCGATCAGCGAAATGCCTGACGCCCAGAACCTGGGGTCGTCGGCAGCGCCCGGAATCTGTGCACGGAACTCGGGCGCGAATTCGCCGTGCACGGTGGAACAGTGCACGCCGACCTTCTCGAACAGCCGCCCGCGCATCATCGACATCACGCCGCCGCCGCCGGGCTTGCCGGTGTGGTCGGTGCGCTCCCAGGACGTGCGCACGAAGCGTCCGGCGTCGCCGGGATAGAGCGAGGCCGGGGCGTCGTCTTCCAGCCGTTCGAAGGCCGCGCAGATGTCGTTGCGCAGCGCTTCGAACCAGGCTCTCGCGCGCGTCTTACGATCCTCGATCAGCGACATATCCATTCGGAATTCCCAACGTTACTTTCTGTCATTGCGAGTGAAGCGAAGCAATCCATCGTGCCATGGAAAAGGATGGATTGCTTCCGCTTTCGTTCTTCGAGCTTCGGCGGGCGCGGTCGTCGCTTCGCTCCTCGCAATGACGCCGGTGAATATCTAACGCTGCGGCCCGAAATAGGTGCAGCTCTCATTGCAGCTATCGCGATGAACGGTGACGCGGGTGATCTTGCCGGCGTGCTGGACCCGCTCCCAGATGTAGCGGGAAAGGTTTTCCAGTGTCGGCGTCCCAAGTGCCTCGATCTTGTTCAGGAACTTGTGGTCGAGGGTCTTGCGGACCTCGTCCATGCTGCGTTCGAGCAGGCCGAGATCGAGCACCATGCCGGTTTCCGGATCGGGAGTGCCGCGCACGCTCACTTCGGCGCGAAACGAGTGGCCGTGAATTTCCTCGCTGGCTGCGCCGAAGGTCGTGCCCTTCAGCGAATGCGCGGCCTCGAAGCGAAATGATTTCGTCAGTTCCCACATCTTGAAAAATCTGGTTCCTATCTGATGCCGAGTGTCTTGTGTGTCTGCAGGCTGAGTCGCCATTGCGGATGGCGCAGGCAGTAGTCGACCGCACGCGCGGTGTTTTCGATCACATCGGGTCCGTCCATCGGCTGCAGCGAAAAACGTTCGAAGTCGAGTCCCGCAAAATCTTCCGGCGCCGCGCCGGCCTGCGGATAGACCAGTTTCAATTCGTGGCCGCGGCGCACCACGAGGTCGGCGCCGGCTTTCGGGCTGACGCAGACCCAGTCCATCCCGTCGGGCGGTTCGATCGTTCCGTTGGTCTCGATGCCGATCGAGAAACCGCGCGCATGCAGCGCATCGATGAACGGGCTATCGACCTGCAGCAATGGCTCGCCGCCGGTCAGGACCACGTAGCGGTTGGTATTCTCGCCGGTCCATTGCCCGGCGATCGTATCGGCGAGTTCGCCGGCTGAGGCGTAGCGGCCGCCCAGCGTGCCGTCGGTGCCGACAAAGTCAGTATCGCAGAACTTGCAGGTGGCGCTGGCGCGGTCCTGTTCGCGGCCGCTCCAGAGGTTGCAGCCGGAAAAACGGCAAAACACCGCCGCGCGGCCGGCATGCGCGCCTTCCCCCTGCAGGGTCAGAAAAATCTCTTTGACCGCGTAACTCACCATCTCTCCTTGGACCGCATCTCGCTCTGGGTGGCGTGACGGGTCTGCCGCAGCGCCTCGCCCAATGCCATGGCGGCCGCCATGGCTACATTGAGCGAGCGCAAGCCCGGCCTGATCGGGATTATCAGCCGCGCATCAGCGACGGATGCGACCTCATCGGTAACCCCAGCGGATTCCCGTCCGAACAGCAGGACATCGTCGCTCTCGTAGCGGAAATCCAGATAGGAACCTGCTCCCTTGGTCGTAAATAGTAGCAGCCGGGATCCGGCTTCGTTACGCCATTGCTGGAATTTTGACCATGAGTCATGGCGGGTAATGGCCACATGATCGAGGTAGTCCATTCCCGCCCGGCGGAAATGCCGGTCCGAGGTCGGAAAACCGGCCGGCTCGACAATGTGGGCCGCCACGTCCAGGCACGCGCACAAGCGCAGAATCGTTCCGGTGTTCTGGGGGATATCGGGCTGAAACAGGGCGATGTGCATTCGAGTCAGGTCTGTTCATCCAGGGGCCGCCGCGCAGAATGTCGGATGTGAACGATCCAGACATTGGCGCCCTCGACGAAATAGTGGATCCGGTATGGATATCGCGTGACCAGGCGGCTCCGCAATTCCGGGGCTCTTGCGTTGCGAATTCCCAGATAAGGCCGCGCCGCAATGAGGGCGCACGTATCAAAAACCGCCCGACCCACCCGGTCAGCACCGACCGGGTTCTCTTTCGCGATATAGTCCATGATTTCCCGGAGATCGTCCCGCGCGCGGGGCGTAAACCGGAGCGTCATGAATCGCGTTGCTTGAAAAGAACGGCGATCTCGTCGGCCGATACGGCCTCGCGACGCTTGGCTTGAGCGAAACCCTCTTCGATGGCTGCCCACTCGTCATCATTGGGGTGATAAAGCTCACCCTCTCGGGCTTCCAAGGCAAGCAACATCTGGACAGCGTCTTCCTGCCGCTCTCGGGGCCAAGTCAGCACACGCTCGATTACCTCTTTCACCTGATCTCTTGTCATACGACCCGGTCTTTCGCTTCTTCCAGGAAGGCGATGACATGCTCCCTCGTGACGGACGGAAATCCCTCGAGGAAATCGTCAATTGATTCCCCTGCTTCGAGATAGTCCAGCAGCGTCCGCACAGGAACTCTCGTCCCGTGGAAAACAGCCGCGCCGCCCACCACGTCGCGGCTTCGCGATACAATTGGCTGATCGTTCATCATGGCGAATATCATACCATGTGGCCCGGTAGCGGTACACATTCCCTGCCAACGAAAGAAAGCGATCGGCGGCAACCGGATTCGCCGGAAAATGCTGGATTCGGGGGATTCCCGGATGAAGCGAGGTTCGTCTATATCGCGTGCGCGGCCCCTCCAGCGGCGGGTGAATGTATTGAATAAATCACGGTCGGGCGCGGATTTAGTGCATTGCACGATTGCGGGCCGATAGCGGGCTTGCGCTCTCTCGGCAAGGGTGCCAATAGAACGATTCTGGACTGCTTGTTCCGCCAGGATTGGGGGAGGAAAGGCGGTTTTTCTGCCGCCGCGGGGGCCGCGGGCGCCGGCAGCCTCCTCTGGATCACGCTTCAGGCGGGTCCGGGGCGGTTCCGCTGGCTGCAGATAAGAAAGGGCTTGGAATCGTGACGACAGCGTCTTCGGCGGACCATCCGACACGCCGTGATTTCCTTTATGTTGCAACGGGAGCCGTCGCCGCCGTAGGCGCGGCTGCCACGGTGTGGCCGCTGGTTTCCCAAATGAATCCGGATGCCTCGACGGTCGCGGCCGGTGCGCCGATTGAGGTCGACCTGACCCCGATCGCCGAAGGTCAGGACATCAAGGTGTTCTGGCGCGGCAAGCCGATCTACATCAGCCACCGGACCAAGAAGCAGATCGAAGAGGCCCGCAAGGTGCCGGTATCGAGCCTGCCCGATCCGCAGAGCGATGAGCAGCGGGTCAAGCCGGGCCATGACCAGTGGCTGGTCGTGGTCGGCATCTGCACGCATCTTGGCTGCATCCCGATTGCCCATGAGGGCGCTTACGACGGCTTCTTCTGCCCCTGCCACGGTTCGGTTTACGACACCTCGGGCCGCATCCGTCAGGGACCCGCGCCGACGAATCTGCCGGTTCCGCCCTACACCTTCGTTTCCGACACCAAAATCCAGATCGGCTAAGGGCTCGGGCGCCAGTCCGAGACCCTTAATCCGTCGCGTCGTTTTACTTCCTCAGGATCGCATCAATGAGCGGACCATCCGATTTCCAGCCGACCAATCCCGCCTTGAAGTGGATCGAACGGCGCCTCCCGATCATGGGACTCATGCACTCCTCGTTCGTGGCGTATCCGACGCCGCGTAACCTGAATTACTGGTGGACGTTCGGCGCCATCCTTTCGTTTATGCTGGGTGTGCAGATCCTGACCGGCGTGATCCTGGCGATGCACTACACGCCGCATGCCGATATGGCCTTCAAATCGGTCGAACTGATCGTCCGCGATGTCAATTACGGCTGGCTGCTGCGAAACATCCACGCCAGCGGCGCGTCGATGTTCTTCTTCGCCGTCTACATCCACATGTTCCGCGGCCTCTATTACGGGTCGTACAAGGAGCCGCGTGAAGTGCTGTGGATCCTCGGCGTCATCATCTATCTCCTGATGATGGCGACCGGCTTCATGGGTTACGTGCTGCCGTGGGGCCAGATGAGCTTCTGGGGCGCCACCGTCATCACCAACCTGTTCTCGGCCGTGCCCTATTTCGGCGAGAGCATCGTGACGCTGCTGTGGGGCGGCTATGCCGTCGGCAATCCGACGCTGAACCGCTTCTTCTCGCTGCACTATCTGCTGCCGTTCGTGATCGCGGGCGTCGTCGTGCTGCACATCTGGGCGCTGCACGTGGCGGGTCAGAACAACCCGGCCGGCGTCGAGCCGAAGACGGAAAAGGACACTGTGCCGTTCACGCCCTACGCGACCATGAAGGACATGTTCGGCGTTTCCTGCTTCCTGCTGTTCTTCGCCTGGTTCATCTTCTACATGCCCAACTATCTCGGCGACGCCGAGAACTATATCCCGGCCAATCCCGCCGTTACGCCCGCGCACATCGTGCCGGAATGGTATTATCTGCCGTTCTACGCAATCCTGCGCTCGATCCCGAACAAGCTTGCCGGCGTGGTGGCGATGTTCGGCGCGATTATCATCCTGGCGTTCCTGCCATGGCTCGATACCGCCAAGACACGTTCGTCGAAATACCGGCCGCTCGCCAAGCAGTTCTTCTGGATGTTCGTCGTCGTCTGCATCGGGCTCGGCTATCTCGGCGCGCAGCCGCCGGAGGGTATCTATGTCATCGTCGGCCGCATCCTGACCTTCCTCTACTTCGCCTATTTCCTGATACTGCTGCCGTTGCTAGCGCGGATCGAGAAGCCCCGTCCTGTGCCGAACTCGATCGCGGACGACGTGCTGGCAAAGACGGGCGGCAAGCCTGCGCCGATGGTCTCGACCGTGATCGCGCTGATGGTGGCCGGCGGTCTGCTTCTGGGCGGCGCCGAGAGCGCCCGCGCCGCCGAAGGTAGCACCAAGCCGCCGGCGCAGAAGTGGTCGTTTTCAGGCCCGTTCGGCAAGTTCGATCGCGGCGCAATGCAGCGCGGCCTGAAGGTCTACAAGGAAGTCTGCGCGTCCTGCCATGGCCTCTCATTTGTCGCCTTCCGCAATCTCGCTGAACCCGGCGGTCCTGGTTATTCAGTGGCTCAGGCCCAGGCGTTTGCCTCCGAGTACAAGGTCAAGGACGGCCCGAACGACCAGGGCGAGATGTTTGAGCGGCCGGGCCGGCCGGCGGACTATTTCCCGTCGCCGTTCCCGAACGAGCAGGCGGCGCGCGCGGCCAATGGTGGCGCTTTTCCCCCCGATCTGTCGCTGATCACCAAGGCGCGCAGCTACGGCCGCGGCTTCCCGATGTTCCTGATCGACTTCTTCACCCAGTATCAGGAGCAGGGACCGGATTATGTCACGGCGCTGTTGCAGGGCTATGAAGACAAGCCGCCGGCCGGCGTCAATCTGCCGGAAGGTTCCTACTACAACACCTATTTCCCCGGCCATGCCATCAAGATGCCGAAGCCTTTGAACGACGGCCAGGTCACCTATGATGACGGCTCGCCGGCGACGGTCGCGCAATACGCCAAGGACGTCACCCACTTCCTGATGTGGGCTGCGGAGCCGCACATGGAGGCGCGCAAGCAACTCGGCCTGCAGGTGTTCGTATTCCTGATCCTGCTCACCGTCCTGCTGTACTTCACCAAGAAGAAGGTCTGGGCCAACGCCCACTGATCAAGGTGCATGCGATTTCGGAAAAGCCCCTGCGGGGGCTTTTTTGTTGCCCTGACCCGACGTAGGCGCGCGGATCAAGCAATTGCTTCCGGAACGCACTGCGGACAAAATGCCGGTCAATCATCCGGAAATCAGCGCGGAGGAACCCATGGGTACCAGCATTACTTTCAAGCGTCCGGACGGCAAGGACGCTGCCGGCTATCTTGCCAACGCATCGCGCGGCAATGCGCCGGGCGTGGTCGTGATCCAGGAATGGTGGGGCCTGCAGGACCAGATCAAGGGCATGTGCGATCGCTTTGCGCTGGCGGGCTTCGATGCGCTGGCACCCGATCTCTACAAGGGCACGGTGGTGCCGTACCACGACACGGATGCGGCCGGCAAAGAGATGAACTCGCTGGACTTCATGGACGCCACCACGCAGACCGTGCGGGGCGCCGTGCAATATCTGTCGCGCAACGGCGCCAAGGTCGGGCTGACCGGCTTCTGTCTCGGTGGCGCGGTGACCATCATCGGTGCTACCAAGATTCCGGAGCTTGCGGCCGGCGTGGTGTTTTATGGCATCCCGCCGGAGCAGGCGGCAAAGCCTGCGGACGTGAAGATTCCGCTGCAGGCGCATTTCGCCAACACGGACGACTGGTGCACGCCGCAGGTGGTCGATGCCTTCGAGAACGGCATGAAGGCCGCCGGCAAGTCGCTGGAGCTTTTCCGCTATGACGCCGAGCACGCCTTCGTCAACGAGCAGCGGCAATCCGTCCATGACCGTCAGGCCGCGGAGCTGGCCTGGGGCAGGGCGACGGAGTTTTTCAGGAAGCATCTGGGGTAAACCGGTCGTGCTTCCTCGTCATTGCGAGCGAAGCGAAGCAATCCATCGTGAGGGCGGCGACATGGATTGCTTCGTCGCTTCGCTTCTCGCAATGACGGCGGAGGTGGTGAATGAAAATCTTTTGCACGGGCGCGTCGGGCTATATCGGCGGATCGGTTGCAGCGCATCTCATCGCCGCCGGGCATCACGTGACAGGCTTGGTTCGCTCGTCGGAGAAAGCTGAGGCAGTTCGCGCGCGGGGCATCCAGCCCGTGCTGGGCACGCTCGACGACGGGGAAATTTTGGCGCAAGCGGCGCGGGCCGCCGACGTCGTCGTCAATGCCGCGAGCGCCGACCACAGGGGCGCGGTCGAGAGCCTGCTCGGCGCGCTCGCCGGGAGCGGCAAGCCGCTCATCCACACATCGGGATCGAGCATCGTCGGCACGCGCGCCAAGGGCCAGCGATCGGACGAAATCTTCGACGAAGACGCGCCGATCACGCCATCGCCGGCGCGCGTGGCGCGGGTCGCGTTGAACGAGTTCATTCTCTCACACCGCGACAAGGGCTGCCGACCGGTCATCATCTGCCCGAGCCTGATCTACGGCCTCGGCCTTGGCGCCGGGCCTGACAGCGTGCAGGTGCCACTTCTGATCAGCCTCGCAAAAAAGCGCGGCAACGCGGCGCACGCCGGACCCGGCGAGAATATCTGGTCGAACGTGCATATCGACGACCTCGTGACGCTCTACGCGCTTGCCATCGAGAAGGCCCCGGCAGGCAGCTTCTATTTCGTCGAGAGCGGCGAGAATTCGATGCGCGAGGCGTGCGAGGCCATCAACCGCATGCTGGGTTTTGCAGGACCGCCAACGGCGATGTCGATGCAGGAGGCCGCCGCCGAATGGGGCGAGGGCACGGCAGAGGATACGATGGCCTCGAACAGCCGCGTGCGGGCAAAGCGCGCGCGGCAGCTTGGCTGGCAGCCGAAAGCGCGCGGGCTGATCGAAGAGATCGAGAGCGGGTGTTATCGGGAGTAAATCTCTCCGTCGTCCCTGCGAAAGCAGGGACCCATACGCCGCGGCCTGTCGATTTCGATGACGCCGTTCGATGACTTCGCGCAAAATCAACGGGTGCCTGTGGTTATGGGTCCCTGCGTTCGCAGGGACGACGCAGGTAGCTGGGCAACATTTCTGACCGCCTAACTCTTCCCACGCACCCCGTCCCACCACGCGCAGGTGCCCGACATCAGTTTGTAATTGCCCTCCATCACCTGCACCGGCGCGCGCAGTCCGGAAGCCGCGGCGCGCAGGCGCATCTCGCGCGCGACCGTGCGATCTTCCGGCGGCAGCCAGACGCGCTCGTGGCCCCACAGGCTGGGGCCGTCGTGCATCTCGACCGGTTGCCATGTCGCGGGATCGATCTCGCGGCCGCCCCAGCCGCATTCGATCATGAAGGACGACGGCGTCTTGGCGTAGAACGAGGTCATGAAATCGTTGGTGTGCCGGCCGAGCGTGACGCTGACGCGGTCCTCCTGCGTCAGCGCGATGTCGTAGCACTGGCCGACATCGTCCAGCGAGAACAGCTCCACCATCAGATGGTGCATGCCGTTCCTACCGGTCTCGATCAGCGCGAGGCTGTGATGCCGCGCGTTGACGTGGAAGAAGTAGGCGCGGAACGGCTTTGAGATGTAGTCGGAGAGGCCGAAGCCGAGCACGTCGATATAGAACGCCATCATCGGGTCGATGTTCTCGACTGTGAGCACGGCATGGCCGAGGCCGAGCGGGCCGGTGCGGAAGCCCGAAATTGAACGGCCCGGGACGAAGGGTGTTTCGTCGATCTCGGCGCCGTAAAAGGCCTCCAGCCGGTTGCCGGCGGGATCGTGAAACGAAATCAGGCTGCGGACCCGCCTGGCGTCGGCCAGTGCCTGCGGTTCGGCCGCGACATGCACGCCGGCCGCCTCCAGCCGGGCCGCCAGCGCATCGAGCGCCGCGCTGTCGGCGACCTCCCAGCCGAAGAAACGCGCGCCTTCGCCCATGGCGCGGTCGATGACGATGCGCTGCTTGCGGTCGTCCATCCGGAACGCCAGCAGCGAATTGCCGCGCTCCACGGCCTGCAGCCCGACGAGGCCGGTCCCGAACTGCCTCCAGTCCTCGAGGTTGGCGGACCCGAAGCCGGCATATCCCAGACCCAGCAATGCCATCCTTGCCTCCGTCATTTGCAATCTTTGCGCGTCGAATGCGCCGCTGCTTGCTCAAATCCTACGCAAGTTTTCCGCTTTCCGACACCCCAGGATAGGTCCGGGACGGGACGTCCCGGCCGGTCCCTCTCTTGACATCGTTCCCGCCGGATGGTGTTTAGCTGCCATGAGCACCGTAATCAGCCCATCCCGTCTGTGGTGGCGCACCTCCTGAGAGGTGGCCGGTGCGATTTCATTTTTTAATCGTCGAAGGTCGCCATCGCAGTGCGACGGTCCCTTCGTTTGTCCTGTGTGGCGCTCCCTCCCGAAGTTTCGTAAGAGGATCACATGAACAGGACAGCTTTCTCCCTGCCGGAGCACAGCGAATACCGGACCAGCGGCGGCCTGGCGATTTCGCGTGTCGTCGAGCAGTTTACCGGCAATGCCAAACGCCTTGACGATTTGATCGAACTGCTCGATCGCCGCCGTGGCGTGGTGCTGTCCTCCGGCACTACGGTGCCGGGCCGCTACGAGAGTTTCGACCTCGGCTTTGCCGATCCGCCGCTGGTGCTGGAAACCGTCGGCTCAAACTTTTCGCTTTCGGCGCTGAATGCGCGGGGCGAGGTGCTGATCGCGTTTCTGGGCGATGTGCTGCGCGAACCCTGCGTGGTGATTTCTGAAAAAAGCCCGACGCGGCTGGCCGGTCACATCATCCGCGGCGCGGCGCCGGTCGAGGAAGACCAGCGCACGCGCCGCGCCAGCGTGATGTCGCTGGTGCGCGATCTCGTCGCCGCCTTGTCAGCCAATGACGATCCGCTGCTCGGTCTGTTCGGCGCCTTCGCCTACGACCTCGTGTTCCAGATCGAAGACCTCGTGCAGAAGCGGGCACGGGAGAGCGACCAGCGCGACATCGTGCTGTATGTGCCGGATCGCCTGCTGGCCTATGATCGCGCCACCGGCCGCGGCGTGGTGCTGAGCTATGATTTCTCCTGGAAGGAAAAATCGACCAAGGGTCTGCCGCGCGACACCGCGGAGAGCGCCTATGCCAAGACGCCTCGGCAGGGGTTTGCCGATCATGCGCCCGGCGAATACCAGGCGACGGTGGAGGTCGCGCGGGCGGCGTTCGCGCGCGGTGATCTGTTCGAGGCGGTGCCGGGGCAGCTCTTCGCCGAGCCCTGCGAACGCTCGCCGGCCGAAGTGTTCCAGCGACTCTGCCGCATCAACCCGTCGCCCTATGGTGCGCTGATGAATCTCGGCGACGGCGAATTTCTGGTGTCGGCCTCGCCGGAAATGTTCGTCCGCTCCGATGGTCGCCGGGTCGAGACCTGCCCGATCTCGGGCACGATCGCGCGCGGCGTCGATGCGATAGGCGATGCCGAGCAGATCAGGCAGCTCTTGAACTCGGAAAAAGACGAGTTCGAGCTCAACATGTGCACCGACGTCGACCGCAACGACAAGGCGCGGGTCTGCGTTCCCGGCACCATCAAAGTGCTGGCGCGGCGGCAGATCGAGACCTATTCGAAACTGTTCCACACCGTCGACCATGTCGAGGGCATGCTGCGCCCGGGCTTCGATGCGCTCGACGCTTTCCTGACCCATGCCTGGGCGGTCACCGTGACAGGTGCGCCGAAATTGTGGGCGATGCAGTTCGTCGAGGACAATG
Organism: Bradyrhizobium valentinum; assembly: GCF_001440405.1. Classification (GTDB taxonomy): domain Bacteria; phylum Pseudomonadota; class Alphaproteobacteria; order Rhizobiales; family Xanthobacteraceae; genus Bradyrhizobium; species Bradyrhizobium valentinum. Next base: position 8,184 of record NZ_LLXX01000077.1, on the reverse strand, counting down.
AACGCTCCTCGCGGCGCTGGTATGCCGGCGCGATCGGCGCGGTGAATTTCGACGGTAGCATCAATACCGGGCTGACCATTCGCACCATCCGCATGAAGGACGGCCTTGCCGAAGTGCGCGTCGGCGCCACCTGCCTGTTCGATTCCGATCCCGCCGCCGAGGATCGCGAATGCCAGGTCAAGGCGGCTGCGCTGTTCCAGGCGCTGCGCGGCGATGCGCCGAAGCCGCTGTCGGCGTTTGCGCCGGATGCCACCGGCTCCGGCCGCAAGGTGCTGCTGATCGATCACGACGACAGTTTTGTGCATATGCTGGCGGATTATTTCCGGCAGGTCGGCGCAAGCGTGACGGTGGTCCGGCACGTTCACGCCCAGGAGATGCTGAAAAAGAACTGGGATCTGCTGGTGCTGTCGCCGGGCCCGGGCCGGCCCGAGGATTTCGGGATTTCGAAAACCATCGGCACCGCGCTGGACAGGAAGCTGCCGATTTTCGGCGTCTGTCTCGGCGTGCAGGCGATCGGTGAATATTTCGGCGGCCAGCTCGGCCAACTCACCCACCCCGCACACGGGCGGCCGTCGCGGATACAGGTGCGCGGCGGGCGGCTGATGCAGAACCTGCCCAATGAAATCGTGATCGGCCGCTATCACTCGCTCTATGTCGAGCGCGACAGCGTGCCCGATGTGCTTCAGGTCACCGCAACCACCGAGGACGGTGTCGCGATGGCGATCGAACACAAGACCTTGCCGGTCGGCGGCGTGCAGTTTCACCCGGAATCGCTGATGTCCCTCGGCGGTGAAGTGGGGCTGCGCATTGTCGAGAATGCCTTTCGTCTGAATGTGGGGTGAATCGATGCAACATTTTAAGCACGTCATTCCGGGATGGTGCGTTATCACCAGACCCGGAATCTCGAGATTCCGGGTTCGATGCTCCGCATCGCCCCGGAATGACGTTGGAGACAGATACCAATGACATTCGATCACGACATCAAGGCCACCGTCCGCACCATTCCGGATTACCCGAAGAAGGGCATCCTGTTTCGCGACATCACGACGCTGCTGGCGGATGCCCGTGCTTTCCGCCGCGCGGTGGACGAGCTCGTGCAGCCCTGGGCGGGATTGAAGATCGACAAGGTTGCCGGCATCGAGGCGAGGGGATTCATCCTGGGCGGCGCGGTGGCGCATCAGGTCTCCGCCGGCTTCGTGCCAATCCGCAAGAAAGGCAAGCTGCCGCACACCACCGTGCGCATCGCCTATTCGCTGGAATACGGCCTCGATGAAATGGAAATGCACGTCGATGCGATCCAGCCCAACGAGCGCGTGATCCTGGTCGACGATCTCATCGCCACCGGCGGCACCGCCGAGGGCGCAGTGAAACTGCTGCGCCAGATTGGCGCCAACGTGGTCGCGGCCTGTTTCATCATCGACCTGCCGGATCTCGGCGGCGCCGCCAAATTGCGGGCGATGGATGTGCCGGTGCGGACACTGATGGCGTTCGAGGGGCACTGAGCTTTCGCTGATCGAAACGCTCTCCGTCGTCCCTGCGAAAGCAGGGACCCATAGCCACCGGCGGTAGTTGTTGTGCAAGGCGATTGCCATCTCGTCTCAATCGCGAGAGCAACGCGGTATGGGTCCCTGCGTTCGCAGGGACGACAACAACATCAGACCGCCTCTGCATTGAGCTGCGCAGGCGGCAATGGCTGCCTTTCTCGCTGATGTCATGGGATGCCTCGTGAGGGTCTGACGAGGCAATAACAGTCCGGCCGTGCGACGTAAATATTACCCGGGCAATATTGATACCCCTGCAGAGGCTTCACGGCCGCTGCGGGAGCAGGCTGAACTCGAGTTCGCGAAAGCTGGTGTAGTTCCTGCGGATCCACTGGTGCAACTCGGTCGATGAATCCCGTTCGTTGCGCAGGTAGTCGGTGAAGGAAAAGGTGAGCCGGTCGACATAGGTCTTCAGGAACGAAGGCAAGGCCGATATTCGCAGCACCCGCCCCAGGCCCATCGCCTCGGGCAGTTCGCCACGCACCACATACTCGTTGTCGATCGTAATCAGCGCTTTCAGCGGGATCTGCTCCCGTAACGTCGGATAGGCGCGCGCGGAAACGCGGTCGATATCGGCCACGAACAGGATAATCGGCGCGACGCTGCGCCGCGCGGCCTCTTTCAGGAAACCGATCTCATTGGTCATCTTGAAGAACTCGTCGAACGCATGAAAGCCGAGATCGATGACCTTGGCGACACCGTCATTGACGATCAGGCGGTCCATGAGCTGCATCTTGCCGTAGGTGTCCATGACATCGGCCGTCTCGGTGACGCGCGGCAGATATTCGAGCAGCGACGGCTCCTTCAGGTTGATGTCGAAGGAGGACACCGTGCCGTCTTTCAGCAGCAGGAACTCGCTCAAGAGCCGCGCAAGCAGCGTCTTGCCGACCAGCGGCCGGGGCGAACAGATGATGTAGACGGGCGTGGGGCTCATTACCCGCTATATCAAAGGAATTTTCTGCCTATTCCAGCCCCCATCGCAGCGGGCGCGCGACTATTTTTCGCCGCCGCGCACGCCAGGCTTGGCGCCGACGAGATCGGTCAGCTTGATGCGATCGAACTCGCTCCAGACGTTGGCGAGCCAGTGCCGGACATAGCCGCGCAGCACGAACGAATAGTTCGCGGCTTCGTCCTCCTTGCCCTTGTTGGCGACGAATTTGAGGAACGGCACCGAGGAAACTTCGACCTGCTCATAGGCCATTTCGTTGAGCTTGGGGATCGTGAGGTCGGTAGCGTCCTTGATGCGGTGGAAGTAGGAGTTGTAGGTCGACTGGTCCCACTGGAAGAACTGGGTGTCGTTGATGAAGTTCTTCACCAGGAAATATTTGGCGCCGTGCATGAAGTTCGCGGTCTCGGCGATTTCGTCCAGCGAGGCGATCGAAGGTCCCAGGATATGGAACACGGCGAAGGTGATCTGTCCCGCCTTCGCCGCATCGAGAAAGCCGATGTCGCGCAGCGAGGCCAGCGCCGGCGACAATAGTCCGGCGCGGACGTCGATCACGGTGACCGAGGGGCTGACCGCATTCAGCGTATCGAAGATCTTCATCTGATCCGAAGTCGTCGTCATGTCGACGATCTCGGTGATGTCGGGGTGGAAGCGCTTCAAGGTGCCGCGCGGCGATTCCGTGTCGAATGCCCGGGTCGGCACGTTGTTGGCACTGAAGTAATCCAGGAGCGTTCGCGACACGGTCGTCTTGCCGACCCCGCCCTTGTCCGCGCCCACCACAATCACGACTGGCTTTGCCATGGAATTCCCTTGAACTGCAGCTCCGACCGCGGGGAGCGGCCGGCACGCCCCATTCCTGCTTTGGGCGCGAACATGGCAGAAACAAGGGATAATTCAATTCATTAGACGGCCGTCGCCACTATTCATACGGAATTTCGTTAATCCGGGAGCGGCGATAGGCGGCTGCCTAGCGGTGCGGCCCCCAAGGGCCATCTGACGGGCCGGGACGCGTGCCCGGGACACCGGCGGGCTCGCTGGCATCGCTCCAGGAGCCGCGGGGAACCGGCGGCGGGAGTTGCTCGGCGCCTGATTCCTCGGGCTCATCGGTTTGGTTCGCCGCATCCGACGGCAAGGCCAGCGGGCCGGGATCGTGGCCGCCGGCAAACTGCACCAGCGCCTTGACGCGCTTATCGACCGACGGATGGGTCGCGAACAGGTCGGCAAATCCTTCGCGTGGATTGTCGACACATAGTTCCATGACCGCAGATGTTGCGCCGGGAAGCTCGCCGCGATTCTCGATCTTGCGCAGCGCCGTGATCATGGCGTCGGGATTCTTGGTCAGTTCGACAGAGCCGGCGTCGGCCAGCAATTCGCGTGACCGCGACAGCGCCAGCTTGACGACTTGCGACAACAGCCAGGCCAGCAGGATCAGCACGACCGCGATAATGATCGCCATGATGGCACCGCCGCCGCCCTTGCCGCGATCGGACGACGAAGAGGAGGACGACGATGATGAGGAGGATGAAGATGAAGACCAATCACTGCCGGTCGAGTTCCACGACAGGTTGGTGAACATACGAAAGAACAATTCGCCGAAAAAGCCCACCACGCCGGCGATGATCACGGCGACCACCATCAACTGCACGTCACCGTTGCGGATATGCGTGAGCTCATGGCCGAGCACGGCCTCGATCTCCTGATCGTTGAGCGTCCGCAGAAGGCCTGATGTCACCGTGATGGAATATTGCCGCCGGTTGAGGCCGGTGGCGAACGCGTTCAGCGCCGGGCTGTCCATCACCTTCAGCTTCGGCATCGGGATGCCGCGCGAGATGCAGAGATTTTCCAGGAGATTGTAGAGCCGGGGCTGCTGTTGCCGCGTCACGCTCTCGCCGCCGGTCACGGCGTCGATCATGTTCTGGTGGAAGAAATAGGCGATCACGATCCACAGCGCGGCGATGATCGTGGCGTAGGGGGAGGCTGCAATCAGGTCGCGCGAGGCGCGCATCAGATAGTAGTCGACTGAAGCGCCGCTGTTGAGCACCACTTCCGCAACCAATGCGCCGGCAAAGACCAGCACGTAGATCAGCAGGAACAGCCCGGCAAGCAGCAGCATCGAACGAAACTTGTTCGATGCGATATGCGTGTAGAGACCATACGCGGCCATGATGGGCTTTCGCTAACCACGGTCATTCCGGGGCGTCGCGAAGCGGCGAACTACGATGTGCAATTGCACATCGGAGAATCTCGAGATTCTCAGGTGCGCAATTGCGCACCATAGTTCACGCCTTTGGCGTGCCCCGGAATGACGGCGGTAGTGAGTTCTCATCCGTTCAGAACTTCACGGTCGGCGCGACCTCGACTTCGGTGCGGCTGGCGCCGAGGTCGAAGAATTCCTTGCGGGTAAAGCCGAACATGCCTGCGAACAGCGCCGCGGGAAGCTGCTGGATGCCGGTGTTGTATTCCTGGACCGCGTTGTTGAAGAAGCGGCGGCTGGCCGCGATCTTGTTTTCGAGATCGGACAGTTCGCTCGCCAACTGTTGGAAGTTGGCATTGGCCTTGAGGTCCGGATAGGCCTCCGACAGCGCGATCAGGCGCCCGAGCGCGCCGCTCAACTGGTTCTCGGCAGCCGACACTTGTGCCGGTCCCTGTGCCGAAATCGCGGAATTGCGCGCCTTGATCACGTCGTCGAGCGTGCCGCGCTCGTGCGAGGCGTAGCCCTTCACGGTCTCGACCAGGTTCGGGACCAGGTCGTGGCGCTGCTTGAGCTGAACGTCGATGTCGGCGAAGGCCTGGCTGACACGCTGGCTGAGCGCGACCAGGCGGTTATACGCAGCGAAGGCAAACAGCACGATGATGACGATGACGCCGAGAACGATCCAGCCGGTCGACATGACGGACAACTCCTGTGGGACGAAGAGGCAGGGAAACTAGACGAAAAAGCAGGCGTGCGGCAGCCCGCCCGCGAGTGGGGCATGGCTTTAGTCGGAAGTGGGACGGGATAAGTTCAAGGCAACGCGCTGCAGTCATTCCGGGGCGATGCGAAGCATCGAACTATGGGGCGCCCTTGCGCCCCTGAGAATCTCGAGATTCCCCGATGTGCAATTGCACATCTGAGGTCTGGTGCTAGCGCACCAACCCGGAATGACACCGTCAAGTAACAGCATCGCCCCATCGCCAGCGCCGGGCGACAGCGTAATCCGCTTTGGCGCGGCGACGCACTTTCGTGAAGGAGAGACCTTCCGGCGTGCAGAGCTTGGCGGTTATTTCGACCTTGCTGACGATCGGTTGCGCCAGCACGCGGGAAGGTCGCCGACCTTCAACCGGCGCGCGCGTCAGCGCGACATAGGAGAACCTTTCGTCTTCGAACGGTAGCTCGGCGCCCTTGACCTGCTTGTGCGTGCGCGAGCGCTGCAGGCGCTGCGTGAAATGGCACCAGTCCGGCGCCAGCAAGGGGCATTCGTTGTTGTGCGGGCAGGGGGCGGCGACATGAGCGCCGAGGGCGATCAGTTGCGCGCGTAGCGCGATGATCCGCGCATAGCCGGCGGGAGTGCCGGGTTCGACCACCAGCAGCGTGTCGCGGGTTTTCTGCCACATCAACTCGGCAAGCGCGCGTTGCTCGGCGTCGCCGATCTCGCCGATCATGTAGCTCGCTACGACGAGGTCGGCCGTATGCGATTTGGCCAGCGACATGCGGGCTTCGCCGCGCTGATAGCCGATGCCGCGCAACCGTGTGCTGTCGTGCGCCAGATCCAGCGCGAGCGTTCGCAAGGCATCGTTGGCGTCCAGCAGCGCGAAATCCTGCAGCGACGGGAAGGCTTCGGCTGCCGCCCATGTGGCTGTGCCCGGCCCGGCGCCGACATCGAGCAGGTTTTTCGGAGCGAAATCCGGCCTGATCTCGACAAGCGCGTTCAGGCTGGCTGTGACCGCGGCATAGGTCGCGGGCATCCGCGCCAGCGCATAGGCGAGCGCATCGGTCTCCGAGCGAATGGCGCCGGAGCCGCCGCCGTCACGGTAGGTTTTCGAGATCGACGCTGCGCGGCCGGCCGCATCGCTGCGCGAAAAGCCCCGCAGCTTGCCGTCGAGCGCGGCTTTCAGTTCAGCGGGGAGGTCGGGCGAGGTCATCTCTTGTTCTTTCCCTCTCCCCTTGTGGGAGAGGGTGGCACGGACGCGCGGAAGCGCGTTCGTGACGGGTGAGGGGTATCTCTCCGCGGTCTGTGTCTTCCTGGAGAGATACCCCTCATCCGGCGCTTCGCGCCACCTTCTCCCACAAGGGGAGAAGGGAAGAAAGCTCACGCCACGTCCTGATCCAGAATCTTCACCGCATCGTCGAGGCCGACCGAGACCAGTTGCGACACGCCGCGTTCGGCCATGGTGACGCCGAATAGCCGGTTCATCCGCGCCATCGTGATCGGATTGTGCGTGATGATGATGAAGCGGGTTTCCGTCGAGGAGGTCATCTCGTGCAGCAGGTTGCAGAACCGCTCCACATTGTGGTCATCGAGCGGCGCGTCGACTTCGTCCAGCACGCAGATCGGCGACGGGTTGGTGAGGAACACCGCAAAAATCAGCGCCAGCGCGGTCAGTGCCTGCTCGCCACCGGAGAGCAGCGACAATGTCTGCGGCTTCTTGCCGGGCGGTTTTGCGATGATTTCCAGACCAGCCTCCAGGGGATCGTCGCTCTCGATCAGATGAAGCGCCGCCTCGCCGCCGCCGAACAGTTCGACGAACAGCCGCTTGAAGTGCTCGTTGACGGTTTCGAACGAGGTCAACAGCCGTTCGCGCGCTTCCTTGTTGAGGCTCTGGATGCCCTGGCGCAGGCGCTTGATGGCCTCGACGAGGTCGTCGCGCTCGGTGGTCAGCGCGGTGTGCTGGGTCTCGACCTCGCGCAGCTCTTCCTCGGCGCGCAGATTGACGGCGCCAAGACGCTCACGGTCGCGGCGCAGCTTTTCGAGGTTCTCCTCGATTTCGCTGAGCGGCGGAAGTTCCGCGCCCGGCTCGATCTCGGCGAGGGCTCCGACCGCATGCGGCTCGACTTCGAGCATGTCGTGGATTTCGCGCTCGATATCGGAAAGTCGGCGCTTGGTGCCCTCCATGCGTTCCTCGGCGCGGGCGCAGGCTTCGCGGGCGGAGGAGAGCGCTTCGAGCGAAGCCTTGGCCGCGCGGTCGGTTTCCGCCATCAGGCTTTCGGCGGCGGCCAGTGCGTCCGCGGCGACGCGGCGGGCGCTTTCAGCAGATTCGATTTCGTTGATCAGCGCGCGGCGTTTCTCCGCAAACAACGCCGGCGCGTTTTCGAGCTCGGCACGTTCGGCGGTCACTTCCGTGATGCGGGCCTCGACGGTGGCGACCTGCGAGGCGGAGCTCTGCTTGCGGTTCTGCCATTCGGTGCGTTCCGCCAGGATCGCCTGCACGCGGCGGTCGGCGAGTTCGGCTTCCCGCGCCAGCGCCTGCGCTTCGGCGCGCACTTGCGCGGCGAACCGGCGATGGCCTTCGATGTCGGCGCGAACGGCGGTGAGTCTGGCTTCCGTCTCATCGGTTGGCGGCAGTTCCGCCAGCGCGGCCGTGGCGCTTTCATGCGCCGCTTCGGCCTCGCTGCGATCCGCGGCGAGGCGGGTATGGGCTTCGGTCAGCGCGGATTTGCGCGTGGCGTGGCGGTTGATCTCGCGCTCGGTCGCGGCATGGCGTTCGCGCGCCGCATCC
>NZ_LLXX01000076.1:58942-76006 GCF_001440405.1 Bradyrhizobium valentinum | reverse complement strand
CGCCGGCGGCGGCGCCGCTTGCGGCGGTGGCCGTCTCCTTCGCCTTCGGCCGCCGCCGCTTCGGCGGCCTCGTCGGTCAGCCCCTCGGTCTCCTCGGTTTCGACCTCGGAGTCGGTTTCGATGTCGAACGCCTCGTCGTCGTTATAGGCTTCCTCGACCTGCGGCGGGAAGGCGGCAGCCTGCGCCGCGAGCAGCGCCTTGGCGGCTTCCAGCGTGTGCACCTGCTCGCCGCGGTCGATGAGATACGACTGCTGGCCGCTCACGGTGGCGTCGGCGACGACGGCCAGCGAAACCTTGAAGGCGTTTTCGAGATCGCGCAGATGGCCGCGCTTGTGGTTCAGCACATAGAGCGCGACGTCGGTGCGGGTGCGCACCACCAGATTGTGGGTCGCGCCCTTCATCAGGATTTCCTCGATACCGCGCAGCAATTGCAGCGCCACCGACGAAACCGAACGGACATGGCCGCTGCCGCCGCATTGCGCGCACGGCTCGGTCGAACTCTCCAGCACGCTGGCGCGGATGCGCTGGCGCGACATTTCCAGCAGGCCGAAATGCGAAATGCGTCCGACCTGGATGCGCGCGCGATCCTGCCGCAGGCAGTCGGAGAGTTTTCGCTCGACTGCGCGGTTGTTGCGCTTCTCGTCCATGTCGATGAAGTCGATGACAATCAGGCCGGCGAGATCGCGAAGGCGCAATTGCCGGGCGACTTCCTCGGCCGCCTCCATATTGGTCTTGAGCGCGGTGTCCTCGATGTGATGCTCGCGGGTCGAGCGGCCGGAGTTGACGTCGATCGAGACCAGCGCCTCGGTCTGGTTGATGACGATGTAGCCGCCGGAACGGAGCTGCACGGTCGGCGAGAACATCGCATCCAATTGGCTCTCGACGCCCATCCGTGAGAACAGCGGCTGGCCGTCGCGATATTGCTTCACCGCCCGCACGTTCGAAGGCATCAGCATCTTCATGAAGTCGCGGGCTTCCTGGTAGCCGGCTTCGCCGGCGACCTGGATTTCGTCGATCTCCTTGTTGTAGAGGTCGCGCAGCGAGCGCTTGATCAGCGAGCCTTCCTCGTAGACGAGGGTAGGGGCCTGCGACTTCAGCGTCATGTCGCGCACGGTTTCCCACATGCGGATCAGATATTCGAAGTCGCGCTTGATCTCGGGCTTGGTCCGCGAGGCGCCGGCGGTGCGCAGGATGATCCCCATGCCTTCCGGCACGTCGAGATCCTGCACCACTTCCTTCAGCCGCGAGCGGTCCTGGGCCGAGGTGATCTTACGGCTGATGCCGCCGCCGCGGGCGGTGTTGGGCATCAGGACCGCATAGCGGCCGGCGAGTGACAGATAGGTCGTGAGCGCCGCGCCCTTGTTGCCGCGCTCTTCCTTGACGACCTGAACCAGCATCACCTGACGGCGCTTGATGACTTCCTGAATCTTGTACTGGCGGCGCGGGCGGAAGGGGCGCTCCGGAACTTCTTCCAGGACGTCGTCGCCACCGACGGATTCGACGACTTCCTCCTCGGCGTCCTCGGCATCGTCCTCGTCGTCGTGGCCATCATCGCCTTCGGCCGGGGCGAGTTCGTCCGTTGAAGCTGCGGCGTACCCTTCACCGGCGTGCTCGATATGCGGCGCATCGTCGGCATGGGCAGCATTTTCGCGCGCCTGTTCCTCGCTATGACGTTCATCATGAGCGTGCTCAGCCGTTGCTTCGATGACCGCCGTCTCGACTGGCGCCGCGGCAGGCGTGCCGGGTTGCGCTTCGCTTGCGGCCTCCGCCGATTCCTGAGGCGCGGGCGCCTTGTGATCGGCTTGATCTTGCGGACGGTCGGGATCGTGACCATGCGCTTGGTGGTCATGCGCCTCATGGTCGTGTTGGGCCGTATCGTCATGATGCCCGGCATCATCCTCGTGATGTTCGGCCTCGTGCGGATGCGCTTCGCCGGCATACATGCCCTCGTGCTCATGCCCTTGTTCAAGCTCCTGGCCCTCATAGGGCTGGGCCGCCTGCGCGGGATCCTGGCCGGCGCTCTCGATGACGTCGCTCTGGACACGGTCGCCATGGCCGCGACGACGCGCATTGCGGTGGCGCGAGCGGCGGCGGTGGCTGGAGCGGTTCTCGCTCTCTTCCTCGGCCTCGCGGTGGGCACGCTCGTCGGCCTCGATCAGCGCCTGACGGTCGGCAACCGGGATTTGATAATAGTCCGGGTGGATTTCGCTGAAGGCGAGGAAGCCGTGGCGATTGCCGCCATACTCGATGAACGCCGCCTGCAGCGACGGCTCTACGCGCGTGACCTTGGCCAGATAGATATTACCGCGGAGCTGCTTGCGCTGGGCGGTCTCGAAATCAAATTCTTCGACGCGGTTGCCACGGACCACAACGACCCGGGTCTCTTCCGGGTGGGTGGCGTCGATCAACATCTTGTTGGGCATTTTGGAACTCTTGACGGCGGCGGGCGCGGTGCATGGCGCGCGCAAATTGCGCGGCCCGGTGACGCGACGGTCCACCTGATTCGGGGGTGAGGGGAAGGCCAAAACGCACTTCTTGGCGCCGCGCCGAACGGAGGCCCACCAGCGCGATGCGACGTGCGAAGCTTTCGCCTCGCGTCGGCGCGATCGTTCCGTGGATCTTGGTCGGCAATACAGTCTGGCGCATCAAGCGTCGGCCCGTCTGAACATGTTGGCGGAAAGGATACCGCCGCATCTATCGCTGAAGGCCCGGTTCGGCGCCTAAACGCCCGCCGGCCATCGCATATCGGACCGTTTTGGGTCCGGATAATCAGTTTTGCCGCGTCTCAAACCGTCCCTGGAAAGGACCTGGGATCGGACGCCGCTCGGGCTCGAAACCGCCGCTCTCCGTGTCAGCCGCGCGCGGCGCTGGCCGTGGAGGGGTCGGGAAAGACGCAGGTTCCTCCGGCTTCGAAGGTTCCGGCGCTGCACCGGGAGGCTGAACGCGACACAACCGGGAGTATTAGCCGTCAGCACCTCGTACATACGTGGATTGGGGGCTGCGTGCAAGGGAAGCATCATGGAACCGTCGCAGTGCGGCAACACTTGCTGCTTTTCGCCGATCTGACCTTAAGGTTCAATTAACCCTGCGGTCCTAATGCGGTAAGGGAGGGCTCCTCCGGAGGCACCGAATCGTTGGCGAGCCGCGCAAATCACCCTGTTTTGCTGGGATGTGGCCTATTGTGCGCCGCAGCATTGCTGTGCACCCAGATGGTCGGCCCCAGCATGGCCCAATCACCGGTTTCTCAAGCACCGGTTTCTCAAGCTGCCATCCCGAGCCCGGCGGCGGTATCGAATTTCCCTATCGCGTCTGACGCTCGTCTGGCTGGCGATGCCAAACAGACCCGTTTTGTGCTCGATCTTGATAAGGCAATCCAGTTTCGCGCCTTCACGCTGGCAGATCCCTATCGCGTAATCGTTGACCTTCCCCAGGTAAGTTTCCAGCTTCCTGCGGGGATCGGAGTCGCTGGGCGGGGGCTGGTCAAGGCGTTCCGCTACGGTCTCATCATGCCGGGCGGATCGCGGATCGTGTTCGACCTGACCGGGCCGGCCAAGATTGCGAAATCCTATGTGCTGGAGGCGGCCAACGGGCAGCCGCCGCGGCTGGTGCTCGAATTCGAAGAGGTGGACCGCACCGCCTTTGTTCAGTCTCTGGCGCCCGAAAGCCGCCCCGAACTGCGGCCCGCGATCGCCGAGGCCAACGCCGCCGTCGCGCGGGCGGATTCGTCGGCTGCGGCCAAGCCGCCGCAGGCGCCCGACAAGCCGCCGCAAGCGCCCGACAAGCGGCCGGTGATCGTGATCGATCCCGGTCATGGCGGTGTCGATAACGGCACCCAGGCCGGCGGTGCCGACGTCATGGAAAAGAATTTGGTGCTGAGCTTTGGCCTGGCGCTACGCGACCGGATCGAGAAATCGGGCAAGTATCGCGTCGTCATGACCCGGACGGACGACACGTTCGTTGCGCTCGCCGATCGCGTGAAGGTCGCACGCAGCGAAGCTGCCGCACTGTTCATTTCGATCCATGCCGATGCCTTGCCGCGCGGCGAAGGCGACGCCCGAGGCGCCACTATCTACACGCTGTCCGACAAGGCCACCGACTCCGACGCCGAACGATTGGCAGATGCCGAAAACAAGTCGGACGCGATCGCCGGCGTTAATCTCACGGACGAGCCGACCGAGGTCGCCGATATCCTGATCGATTTGGTGCAGCGGGAGACCAAGACCTTTTCAAACCGCTTCGCGCGGACACTGATGGGCGAAATGAAGAATACGGTGCGGATGCATAAGCATCCGCTGAAATCGGCTGGTTTCCGGGTCCTGAAGGCCCCGGACGTGCCTTCGGTCCTGGTCGAGCTCGGCTATGTCTCGAACAAGGGCGACCTTGAGCATCTGGTTTCGGAAAACTGGCGGAACCGGACGGTCGGATCGATGGCGCAGGCAATTGATGCGTTTTTAGCCAAACGGCTGGCAACTGCCGGACCCGGCAAGTGAAAAGTCCGGTGCGCATGGCGTAAGAGCAGGCTGAAAAGCATGCCATCCGGTGCACCAAGCCCTAGTTTGGCCACAGCGGCAACGGTATAGAAAATCGACTGCTGGTCTTCGGAATCGGTAAATATTGTCCGCCGGACCTTTTAGTGTTCGACCGCGTAGCGGCAACTCGTTCGGCGGGATTGCCGTATTAGGATAGACGCCGCAGATATCGGCGCACTGGGTTGGAACGGAAACTTCGATAATGCGCTTGCTGGTCCGGTTTTTGGGTTTCCTGTTCGCTGCCGGGACCGTCGTGTTCCTGGTCGGCGTCGCCGGCGTCGCGGGCGCGATCTGGCATTTCTCCAAGGACTTGCCCGACTATTCGCAGCTTCAGGATTACGAGCCGCCGGTGATGACGCGCGTGCATGCCTCTGACGGCGCCCTGCTCGGCGAGTACTCCAAGGAACGCCGTCTCTATCTGCCGATCCAGGCGGTGCCAAAACTCGTCATCAACGCGTTCCTCGCGGCCGAGGACAAGAACTTCTACGAGCATGGCGGTATCGACTTCACCGGCATGGCGCGCGCGGCCGTCCTCTATGCGCAGAATTTCGGCTCCAACAGGCGTCCGCAAGGTGCCTCGACGATCACCCAGCAGGTCGCCAAAAACTTCCTTCTGACCAACGAGGTTTCCTTCACACGCAAGATCAAGGAAGCCCTGCTGGCGATGCGTATCGAGCGCGCCTATTCGAAGGACCGCATCCTCGAGCTCTATCTCAACGAAATCTATCTCGGTCTTGGAGCCTACGGCATCGCGGCGGCGTCGCTGGTCTATTTCGACAAGTCGGTGAACGAACTCACGATCGCGGAAGCCTCCTATCTGGCGGCGCTGCCGAAGGCGCCTGCGGCGCTGCATCCGGTGCGTAACCGCGATCGTGCGGTCGAGCGGCGCAACTACGTGGTCGATCGTCTGGTAGAAAACGGCTGGATCAAGCAGGCCGATGCCGACAAGGCCCGCAAGGAACAGCTCAACGTCACCAGCAGCCGCGGCAACGGCGCGCATATCTTCGCCGGCGAGTATTTCGCCGAGGAAGTCCGGCGCGACATTTTCGAGCGCTACGGCGAAAAGAAACTGTACGAAGGCGGATTGTCGGTCCGTGCCACGCTCGACCCGAAGATGCAGGTCATGGCGCGCAAGACCATGGTCGCCGGGCTCGTGAGATATGACGAGGCGAGCGGCTGGCGCGGCGCGCCCTCGAAGCTCGATATTTCCGGCGATTGGGGCGTTAAGCTCGCCGACGTTAAATCGCTCGGCGATATCGCGCCGTGGCGGATGGCGGTGGTGCTGGAGACATCTGACCAATCGGCGCGGATCGGCTTCCAGCCGGGCCGCGAACTCGGTGGCGCCGTCAGCAAGGCCAGGCAGACCGGCATCATCACGCTCGATGGTGTGCGCTGGGCCAAGGCGGCCTCGGGTCCTACGAGGGGCAAGACGCCGACCTCGGTGGCGCAAGTGCTGTCGCCGGGCGACGTGATCTATGCCGACCCGCTGTTCGACAAGGAAGGCAAGCCGGTCGAAGGCCAGTATCGGTTGCGTCAGTTGCCGGAAGTTTCGGGCGCGATGGTTGCCATGGATCCGTGGACCGGCCGCGTGCTGGCGATGGTCGGCGGCTTCTCGTTCGACCAGAGCCAGTTCAACCGCGCGACCCAGGCCTATCGGCAGCCGGGCTCGTCGTTCAAGCCGCTGGTCTATTCGGCGGCGATGGACAACGGCTATACGCCGTCAACCGTCGTGGTCGATGCGCCGATTGAAATTGACCAGGGGCAGGGCGTCGGCGTCTGGCGCCCGGAAAACTATTCGTCCGGAAAATACCAGGGACCGGTCACGCTACGCAACGCGCTGCGGAATTCGCTGAATACGGTGACGGTGCGGCTGGCCCAGGACATCGGCATGCCCTTGATCGGCGAGTATTCCAAGCGTTTCGGTGTCTACGACGAGCTGCCGAATTATCTATCCTATGCGCTCGGCGCCGGCGAAACCACGGTGATGCGGATGGTCACGGCCTATTCGATGTTCGCCAATGGCGGTCGCCGCGTGAAGCCTACCCTGATCGATCGTATTCAGGACCGCTACGGCCGCACCATCTTCAAGCATGATGCCCGCGAGTGCCGCGGCTGCGACGCGCCCGGCGGCTGGAAGAATCAGGTTGAGCCGCAGCTCGTTGACCGCCGCGAGCAGGTGCTCGATCCGATGACGGCCTACCAGATCACCTCGATGATGGAATATGTGGTGCAGGCGGGCACCGCGACGGTGGTCAAGGAAGTCGGCAAGCCGATCGCCGGCAAGACCGGCACCACCAACGATGAAAAGGACGCCTGGTTTATCGGCTTCTCGCCGGACCTTGTGGTCGGCATCTATGTCGGCTTCGACAAGCCGCGCAATCTCGGCCGCGGCATGACCGGCGGTCATCTGGCCGCCCCGATCGCCAAGGACTTCCTGAAGCTGGCGCTTGCCGATAAGCCGGCGACTCCCTTCAAGGTACCTGCCGGCATCAAGCTCGTCCGCGTCGATGCCAAGAGCGGCATGCGCGCCGGACCGGGCGAGGGCGGCCGCACCATCCTGGAAGCGTTCAAGCCGGGCACCGCGCCGCCGGATAATTACTCCGTCATCGGGGTCGCCGATGCGGACGGCCGGATGCCGCAGGGATACCCGCAAGGCTACCAGCAGCCCGACGCCGGCAACATCATGCGTCCGGGAACCGGCGGGCTTTACTAGCCGATTGCGCTTTGCGGCGGACGCCGCTACATCCGACGCCTCAGACAAAGACAAAGCCCGGTTCTGATTTGCTCAGAACCGATCAGGCTCTATCCAGTAGCGGTTCCGACCGCAGATCAGAGAGACCATGCGCGCCGAAGTCGAACGCCTCGTTGAAGAGATCAAGCAGTCAGTCGGGCTGCTGAGGAGGCATCTTTGACGTCGAGAAATCCACGGCTCGCCTCGCCGAGCTGAACAAGCTCGCCGAAGATCCCAATCTCTGGAACGATCCTCAGAAAGCCCAGAAGCTGATGCAGGAGCGCACCTCGCTGGTGGATGCGCTTGAGGGCATCGGCAAGGTCGAGCGTGAGCTCGACGACAATGTCGAAATGATCGCGCTCGGCGAGGCCGAGAACGATGAAGGCGTCGTGGTCGAGGCCGAGAACGCGCTGAAGGCCCTGAAGAAGGAAGTTGCCCGCCGCGAGCTGGAAGCGCTGTTGTCAGGCGAGGCCGACCGGTTCGATTCTTATCTTGAAGTGCATGCCGGCGCCGGCGGCACCGAAAGCCAGGATTGGGCCGCGATGCTCCTGCGGATGTATACGCGCTGGGCGGAGAACCACGGCTTCAAAATCGAGTATCTGGAAGAAACTCTTGGCGAAGAAGCCGGCCTCAAATCCGCGACCATCCAGATCAGCGGGCACAATGCCTATGGCTGGCTGAAGACGGAGGCGGGCGTGCACCGTCTGGTGCGGATCTCGCCGTTCGATTCCAATGCGCGCCGGCACACCTCGTTCTCGTCCGTCGCGATCTTTCCGGTCGTCGACGACTCGATCAAGATCGACATCAAGGAATCGGATGTGCGCACCGATACCATGCGCTCGGGCGGCGCTGGCGGACAGCACGTCAACAAGACCGAATCCGCGGTGCGCCTGACCCATATTCCGACTGGCGTCGCGGTGGTCTGTCAGGCCGGCCGCTCGCAGCACAAGAACCGCGCCCAGGCGTGGGACATGCTGCGCGCGCGGCTCTATGAAATCGAACTGAAGAAGCGCGAGGAACAGGCCGCCGCCGATCAGGCCGCCAAGACCGATATCGGCTGGGGTCACCAGATCCGCTCCTACGTGCTGCAGCCCTACCAGATGGTGAAGGACCTGCGCACCGGCGTGCAGACCTCGGATACGTCGGGCGTGCTCGACGGCGACCTCGACGAGTTCATGGCGGCAACCTTGGCGCAGCGCGCGTTCGGCACCGCGCCCGGCCAGGTCGAGGACGTGGACTAGCTGTATCCGGAAATCGGGTGGCAAAGTCCGGCGCGGCTGACTAGAGCCTTTTGCCTCCCGGGCCTGAGCCGCAATGACCGCAAAAGACTCATCGATCGACGCCCGCGACTGGTCGCTGCTCGGCCTGCTCTCGATCCTGTGGGGCGGGTCGTTCTTCTTCAACGGCGTGGTGCTGAGGGAATTGCCGCCGTTCACGGTGGTGTTCCTGCGCGTCGCGCTCGCGGCGATCATGCTGCTGCCGCTGCTCTGGCTCTACCGCATCCGCTTCCCGGCCGGCCTGTCGGGCTGGCGGCCGTTTATCGCGATCGGGCTTCTCAACAACGTAGCGCCGTTCTCGTTGATCGTGGTCGGGCAGACCTATATCCCGGGCGGGCTGGCCTCGATCCTGAACGCGACCACGCCGCTGTTCACGGTCGTCGTGATGGCGGTGGCGGGCGAGGAAAAGCTGTCTGTGCGGCGGATCGCGGGCGTCATCGCAGGCTTGATCGGCGTGATCATTCTCCAGGGCGGCCAGTTTGGATTGGAGAGCGGGCAGGCACTCGGCATTCTGCTCTGCCTCGCAGCCGCCTTCTCTTATGGACTGTCGGCGCTGCTCGCGCGACGGCTACTGTCAAACTCGCCGCCGCTCGGCACGGCGACGTTTCAGATGCTGGCCTCGGCCGCGATGATGACCGTCGTGGCCGCATTCATCGACCGTCCCTGGCAGTTGCCGATGCCGGGGACTGCGACATGGTTCGCCGTCATCGGCCTCGCCGGCTTGTCGACGGCGCTGGCCTACATCGTGTTCTTCCAGGTGCTGCGGCGCTCCGGCGCCACCAATGTCATGCTGGTGACGCTGCTGATACCCGTAACCGCGATCCTGCTGGGCGTCCTGGTGCTCGGCGAGCAGATTTCGCCGAGTGAAATCGCGGGCGCATTTGTGATCGGCAGCGCGCTGCTCGTGATCGACGGCCGCGTGCTGAAGTTTCTCGAACGTTAGTTCGCCTGTGCAGGCGACGCGAGCCGCCTTGACATTTGCCTATATAGCAATACGATTTGCCTTATAAGCAAATGGGAGAACAGCGTGGTTTCGGTAGAAGCTGGCCGGCGCGCCCGCGAAGCGGCGCGCCTTGCCGGGATTGGAGCCATCATTCGCAGAGCCCGTTCGGCGCGCGGTTTGACGCTCGATGAACTCGCCGGAATGGTCGGGCTATCAGTGACATTTCTCTCGCGGATCGAGCGCGGACTCATCGCGTGTTCGATCGGTAATCTCTTGGAAATTGCCGGCGTCCTTCAGGTGCGGCCGGCCGAATTGTTCGCCGACATCGAAGGAGAGGACCGGACGCGCGCGTATCGCGTGGTGCGGTCAATCGATGCCGTTGCATCGAAAGGCGCTGACGCAAATTATGCCTGGCGCAAGCTCGCTTTGGGCATTGGCGAGCAGCGGCTGGAAACTTTCCTGCTCGAATTGTCGGCAAAACCGCGCAAGCCGACGCTGGTCGCGCATCCCGGCGAAGAAATGTGCTTTGTCCTCGATGGCAGTGTCGAATTTCAGGTGGGCGACGAAACCATTGCGCTGGAGCGCGGTGATTCGATTCATTTGCGCTCAGACGTACCGCATATGGCATGGGCGCGCGGGTCCGGCAGTGCGCGCCTGCTCATGGTGACATCAATCGAAAATCAGTCGGCCATCGCGGTTGAGTGGTGGAGCAATATTGCGGGCAGGAAAAGCGAACGAGAGAGCACGGCAAAAGGGAGAGCAAAATGAGTGCTGCCAGGAGCAAGGAGATTCCCGATACCGCGGCCGCAAATGCGGAATTGACGACCGCGCGCGAAGCGTCGCGAAAGGACCACAAGCCTTACGAGGCGCGCCATTTCGAGGAAGTCGATTGGGAGACAATCCGGTGGCCGGGCGAGACAGGCAAGATGCTTTTTCATCCGCGACCGGAACGTCCGACCGAACCGAACGCGGGAATTCTGCGGCTTGAGCCCGGCGCTTATCACCCCGAGCACTATCACGGCTTCGCGCAGGTCTGGCATATCCTGAAAGGCGAGTTTTCAATCGACGGAACGTTGCATGGTCCGGGAACAGTGCTATTCCATCCAGACCCGCATTTTGAAGGCGAATTCCGCACCGAAACGGGTGGGGAGATATTCATCGTCCAGTATCCTGGTCCGACGACCGGTGAGCGCCCGATCTATGGCGGCCGGTTCAACATGGCGGAACGCAAGGCGGTTGCGAGCGAACGCGTCGATCTCTGAACCAGCGGATCACCCGCTCTCATCGGAGAAGCGAATTATCGCGTAGGCTGGCTGGAAGCCGATGTTGTCGTCTTCCAGTCGGCAAGCCAGTTCCTGAACCTTCCGCTGTCGCGCTCGCCGCCATGCCAGGCCGCGTGCACGGTGCCGTCGTGGGCGACCATAATGACGGCATCGAGCCCCTTTGAGCGGCGCAGCGTGTCGATCGCCTGCTGCGGCGTTTGCGCGATGGGACCTGCGACATTGAAGGACGTGTTGACGGACAGTTCGACGCCGATATGGCGCCCGAGCGCCTTCAGATAGGCGTAGGTGAGGGGATCGTCGCCTGCGCGCACGATCTGGATACGGCCGGTGCCGTCGGCATGAATGACCGCCGGAATTTTTTCGCTGGCATGCGGCTTCGAATGAGCCGTGAGCACCATGTAGTTGTAGGCGTTGTAGTCGCCATCCGTAGCGCCGGGCAGCAGTTCGAAATACGCTTGTGCCGCCTCCAGCGTCGCCATCGGCGCCAGCGGGCGAATGGCCTCGCGATATTTGACGCGCTCGTTGAGCCGCTCGCGCACAGCCGGATCGCAGGGGTTGGCGAGGATCGAGCGATGGCCGAGCGCACGGGGGCCGGTTTCGGCCGCCCCCTGATACAGCGCGATAACGCCGTTTTGCGCCACCATGAATGCCATCAGGTCGGCGATCGCGTCGAGGCCGTCAGAGGTCGAGATATCCCCGATCCGTTGCGAGGCGATGTCATCGGCTTCGGTCGCGCGGATGATATCGTCTTGCGACGGCGGGGTGCCGCAATAGAAGGCGTGCGTCATCGGCGCACCGCGCGGGGCGCCGGCGAGATGCGCAAACAGCCAGGCGGCGCCGATGGTAACGCCGGGATCACCGGGGACTGGCGGCACCCACAGATGCAGGCGTGCGTTACGCTGCTGCGCTTTGGCGAACCAGGCCTCATTGAAATGTTCGAGCAACCGCATATTGCCGACCGCGTTCAGCGCGACGCCGCCGGTTAGTACCAGCCGGTTCGCGCCGGTGACGCGCAACAGATGGTCGACGACGTGGATCATGGCGTCTTCGAACACCAGTTGGGTCGCGGAGGCCTTGTCGAGGCGGTCTTTGGTGTCGGGGCGGTGATGGATGTCCTCGACACGCAGCACCGCATCCGGATTCCAGAGCTGGTCCGGCCTCAGCGGTTCGCCGAGTATGTCGGTGAGCGCCTGCTTGTAGGGATGATCGAAGGGGTCGCAATACCAGTTGGCCATTGCACGATTAAGCCTGATATCGCCGTTGCTGCCGAAATGCAGCACGTCGCGCAACCGCGCATAATAGCGATTGCTCGCGCGGTCCATGTCACCCCACGCGGCGGCGCCCATGTATCGGCCCTCGCTGGAAAGCCATGTCCAGCCGCCCTGCGTCGACGAAATCACGCTGTAGAACGCGCCGAGTGAATCGAACATGCTGCCGTTGCAGTAGAGCCGACGCAGCGCGCCGTTCTCGACGACGTAAAGCGAGATCGAGCCCTGATCGCCGGTGCCGTCGAGCACCGCAACCGCCGTCGGCTCGGCGTCATCGGTGAATGGCGAGGCTGCATAGGAAAACCAGGCGTGGTTGTCATGATGCGGCAGGCAGATCAGCGGCACGCGCTCGGCAAGTCCGAGCTGGCGCGCGAGGATCTTCGGTGTCCGCGTCATCTGGTCGAGGCGGCGGCCGTCGAAGCCGGCGGCCTCGGTGGTGCGCACAAGCTTAAAGCTCTGCGGCAATTCCTCCAGCACCGCGCGCGCCAGCGTGCCGGCGAGCGTCGGATAATCCCAGCTCGTGAGCCAGGCATCGATATCGCCGATATCGCGGCCCATGCCTCGCAGCGTCGCCACCGCTGCGTCGATCGACAGCTTCGGATACTCGGTCGTGTGCTTGTTGCCGGAAAAGCGCTCTTCCTCATTGTTGACGATCAGCCGTGGCCCGTCCGCCTGCGTCACCTCGACCAGCGCCAGGCCTGAATTATGCGTGCCAGGTGCGCCGAGGCCAGCGAGATAGACGGTTTCGCCTCGCGCGAGCTTCTCGCGAACATGCGCGATCCGCGCATCGGCGAAATCAGAGCCGAGCTGGTGGAAACCGGCAGCACCCATGGTCTTTGCAGCGAGCCAGCGCGCAAAGCGAAATCCACCCGCCGCGAGTTTCGGGTGTCGCGGACCAATTCGTGTGTTCAGTTTCAAGCCTTAGTCCAACCTCTGGGCCTCGCCATCGCGCAAGGTCATGCCTGCAGCCCGCATCAATCACAATTGGCGCCGGGCAACAATGCCGTTTTGTCATATGGAATAGGTGTATGCGTGCAAGCGCTGAAGCGGCTTGCGAGACAACGGCGAGGTATGGGGAAGTATTCGGCGACACCTTCACCGGCGAAGTTGGGCACTAGAGGATAAGGCACCACAGCGTGGTGCCTTATCCTCAGGCCTTCACTATTCCGGAATATCCGGCTCCACGAGTGACGCGAGCTGGGCAAGCGATTGTTGCCAGCCGAGATAGCAGGCTTCGACCGGAATCACCGTCGGCAAGTTCGTTTGTTCGATGTTGATCTCGGTTCCGACCGAAACCGCTTTCAGCGTCACGGTGACCTCGATGACGCCAGGCAAATTGGGATCGTCGAAGCGATCGGTGTAGCGGATACGCTCGTTGGGGACGATCTCCAGATATTCTCCGCCGAACGAATGGCCCGCATTCGTGGTGAAATTCGTGAACGACATCCTGAATGTGCCGCCAACCTTCGCCTCGAATTGGTGGACCTTGCAGGTGAAACCGTAGGGCGGCAGCCACTTGGCCATGGCATCCGCATCGAGGAAGGCGCGAAAAACCTTCTCCGGCTTGGTGGCGAAGACACGATGCAAACGAACGGTATTGCCTTGGGACATGACGTTGTTTTCTCCATTACTGAGCGGAGTATATCGCGGGATTTGGTTGGGTTCGCTCAGTCTCTGCCACAAGGACGCCTGACCTCCATGCGATCCGACACGGGGCCAAAAAAAATTCACCGACGCGGGCGCGCCGGTTCCGTTCACATGCCGGTAGACCGGCGACGTATTCCGCGATCGACAAGCGAGCACGCCAGTTCCGACGGCGCGATGCTAGCCTGAGCTCAATCTGACGCCCGCGCGCAAAAACTTCTGCGGGTCGACGGCGTCGCCGTCGATGCGCGTTTCATAATGCAGATGCGGGCCGGTGGAGCGGCCGGTCGAGCCGACGGCACCGATCACCTGGCCTATCCTGACGGCTTCGCCGACCCTGACGTGAATTTCCGAGAGGTGGCCATAGCGGGTCGACAACCCATTGCCGTGATCGATCTCCACCATGCGGCCGTAACCGCCCATCCATCCCGATGAGACGACCTTGCCGTTCGCGGTGGCGCGCACGGGATCGCCGGTGGCGGCGCGAAAGTCGAGGCCGGTGTGCATGGCCGGGCGGCCGAGAAAAGGATCGCTGCGGACGCCGAAGCCCGAGGTGAATTCGACCTCGCCGACAACGGGCTTGCGATAGGGCACCAGCGCCAGCGTCGCGTTGAGGCGCTGCATCTGGGCACGGGTGACGTTGATCCGGTAGAGCTGGCGCTCGAACGCGCCGGCGTCGGCCGAAAGCTTTACCGGCACGAACGGGCCGCCGATGGCGGAGCGCGGGGTGGCGGCTTCGAGCTGCGCCATGTCGAGGCCGAGATCGGTGAACACGCCGCGCATGCGGCGGAGGCGCGATTCCATGCCGTCCTCGACCGAGCTCAAGGCCGCCATCTGCCGCCGCTCGACCGAATCGAGCGAGGTCTGCAGGCGGATCAGAACGTTGTCGACGCCCTGAACCTTGGCGAACTGATTTGGCTGCGGCTTGATGGCGATGGGCGCGCGTGATTCCAATCGCGCTTCGCGATCCGGCGGCGCCACGAAGATGACGGTGTCGCTGATCGGGGAGGGTTTCAGGGTGCCGGAGGCCGGCGTCTCCACGGCAGCGCCGCGGGCCGGAGGCCGAAGCGAACCGGTGCCTGCGGTATCTGGAATCGCACCAAGCGCAGTGGCGCGCGATTCAAGCGCGGTCTGGCGGCGCATGATCTGGTCGAGCTTCTGGTCGAACTGTTCCTGATCGAGCAACTGGCGGCTGGTGGTGCGGTCGACCTTGGCGCGCAGCTCCGCAATTCGGTCTTCATAGGCGTATTGCATTTCGGCCTGACGGGCGATCAGCCGGGTCAGGACGTCGTCGCGGAACGCGAAATAGGTGGCGGTCGCCGCCGACCACATGCCGAGCAGCACGATCGTGCCGATAACGATCCAGAACACGACAGGGCCGAGCCGGACCTGCTTGCCGGCATGGACGATAGTGTAGCCGTCAGCGTCCGGTGCTGCGGCCTTTGCCGCATGGGGGGCGGGACGCCGGGGCGGCGTCCGGCCGTGGTCGTGGGGATGGTGGTGATCGGAATAATGATGACCGGAACGGTACGACATCGGCACTCCCGCGCCGGTCGGACACCAATTCCGTACGGCTCAATTTGCGGTGCCGATTTGACCCTTTCATGGTTAATTTTTGGGAAATGGAACCTGCCAATCACATGGCGCGGACGGCGGCCAGCACCTCGTCGGCATGGCCATCGACCCGCACATTGCGCCAGATCCTGGCGATCCGCCCGTCGGCGCCGATCAGAACCGTCGTTCGAATGATTCCCATGAAGCTCCTGCCGTACATCGATTTTTCGCCCCAGGCGCCGTAGGCCTCCAGCATCTCATGTTGCTCATCTGAGATCAGAGGAACCGAAAGCTGATGCTTGCTGCGGAAGGATTCCTGGGCCTTGACGGTGTCGGCCGAGATGCCGAGCACCGCGGCTCCCTCGTCGGCAAACGTGCTGCTCAGCCGCGTGAAGTCGATCGCCTCCCGGGTGCAGCCCGGGGTATCGGCCCTGGGGTAGAAAAACAGCACCAGTTTCTTGCCCGCATAGTCGGCCAGCGAGACGCTGCCGCCGCCATCGCGCGGCAGGCTGAAGCCGGGAGCCATTGCGCCCTCGACCAGTCCGGTTCCGGCAGCCGGTTTGGGCGGGACCGATTGATTGGATTTTAACTGTTTCGATGGCGGCTTGTGCGACGCTTTGACTGACGCGGTTTTGGCCGTCTTGTCCGGTTTTCCGACGGTCGCCTTGGTAGCCGTCTTGGCGGCGGTTTTGGCTACCTTGGCGGCAGGCTTTTTGACCGATGCCGCAGCACCGCGGCCGGCGGTCTTGGCCACCGGTGGTTTGCGGGCGGACGTCTTGCGGCTTTTGGGGGATGGCTTGGAGGATTTCTTGCGCGTTTTCTTGGACATACGCCTTCCTTTCGTCGCTTTCCGCAGATCAACCATTAGGGTATTGCGGGTCTCGCCCTTGACCGTCGGATTCGCTCCGGCTGCTGGGCAACTTTGATGACCCCGGAGTATGGTTACAAGGAATTCGACGCTACACCCGTCCGCTCGTCGATGGGGCCGCCCAATGAATCCTTGGGCCCGACCACGAGTAACAGTATTAATCGAGGATTGGCAGCGATGCCGGCACAGGAGCGCTCGATACGAATCGAAGAGCGCTCCGTTGGCGGCGATCAACCTCAGCGCCGGCACCGAGAGGCAATGGCTAGGAATACTTCGCCCAAGGGGTCGAATCCGCGTGCCGAGGCCCACATCTCTCAGTGGGATGATGCGGCCGGCTGGGACCAGGAGCCTGACGAGGCGGCGCGCCATCGGACAAAGCGGCTGTTGTCGCGTTCCAATTCGAGATTTCACCGTCTGGGCGACAGGTTTGCAGCGCTGCAGCGCTGGCTGACCGGCGAGCGCTGGGTCAAGCGCGTGGCGATTGTAATCGCCGTACTGGCCGTAATTTTCATCGGCTGCTTCGGCGGGCTGTGGTGGCGGCTCGGCGCCGGGCCCATCAATCTCGACGTGGCAACGCCCTGGCTCGCAGCCGCCATCGAGGAAAATATCGGGCACGGCAATACGGTTGCGGTCGGCGGTACGCAGATCGAGCGGGCCGGTCGGATTCGAATCGCGGTGCGCATCCGCGACATCGTGGTCCGCGATCGCGACCAGGTCGTCGTCGCCACCGCGCCCAAGGCCGAGGTGAAACTATCAGGCACGGCGCTTCTGTTGGGACGGCTGCGCGCTGAAAGCCTCAATCTGGTCGACGCCGAACTCGCCGTGCGAATCACGCCGGACGGCCAGGTGACGGTGTCCGCCGGCGACACCGCCAAGCCGCTGGCGACGGGCGTCGCCTCCAAGCGCGATGCCGGCATGGCGCCGACATTCCCGCGCCAGGCGCCCGCACCCGCCCAGGGTTCGGCGG
>NZ_LLXX01000076.1:48013-58857 GCF_001440405.1 Bradyrhizobium valentinum | reverse complement strand
ATTGCTGGCCGGCCTGGACTGGCTCGACAGCCTCAGCTTGACCGGCCTCGACGGACAGAATCTGAACGAGATCGGCCTCAAGAACGGCAATCTCGTTGTCGACGACCAGCAGCGCGGCAACAAATGGACGTTCGAGAATATCAGCCTCAGCATGCGCCGGCCGCGCGGCGGCGGGGTCGCGGTAAGCCTTGGCGAGGAGGGCGCGCACCCATGGTCACTCAAGGTCGCGGTCGGCCCGCAGCAGAACGGCGTGCGGTCGGTCGATCTTCGCGCCGACAAGGTACCTGCCGCCAATATCCTGCTGGCGATGCGGGTCAAGGATCTGACCTACAGCGCGGAATTGCCGCTCTCCGGAGAGCTGAAGGGCGAATTGGGCCGCGACGGCCTGCCGACCTATTTCCGCGGCAAGATCAGTGCTGGCGCCGGCAACCTCATTGATACCGATACGCCCGACTATCCGATGGCGATCGATTCGGCAGAGATGAGCGTCGAATGGGATTCCGGACGGCGCGTGCTGGTCGCGCCATTCAAGGTCGTTTCCGGCGCGAACCGGATCACGCTGCTCGCCCATCTCGAACCGCCGAACGGCGCCACCACCGAATGGCAGGCGGGCTTTAGCGGCGGCACGATTCTGCTGGCCGGCACCGACAATGAACCGCCGCTGATCTTCAACCGCATCAACATCGGCATGCGCTTCGACACCGACCGGAAACGCGTGCTGCTCACCCAGGCCGATATCAGCAACGGCGAGATCGGCATCGCCGGTACCGGCAGCGTCGACTATGCGAACGAGGCGCGGCTCCAGCTTGGTTTCGCGGGAACGCCGATGTCGGCATCCGCGCTCAAGCGGATGTGGCCGATCCTGATCGTGCCCGAAGTGCGCGAATGGGTAATCGAGCGGATCGAGCGCGGCACGCTCCAGCGCATCGAGGTCGGCGTCAATTCGCCGGTGCGCAATTTGTCGCGCAAGGGGCCGCCGATTCCGGACGATGGCCTGGCGGTCAACATCGTAGCCTCGGGCGTCACGGCGCGTCCGGTCGATGACATGCCCGCGGTCCGCGATGCGGATTTGAAAGCGCGGGTTACCGGGCGAACGGCAACGGTGACGATCGGGCAAGGGATTGCCGACACGCCCGCCGGGCGCAAGATCAACATTTCCGATTTCACGTTCGAGGTGCCGGACATGGCGCCGAAGCCGTCGCCCTCGCGGGTGAAGTTCAGGGTGGATTGCCCGGTGCCGGCGGCGGCCGAGATTCTGGCTTCCGACCGCATCAGCGACGTATCAGGCAACCTGATCGATCCGAATTCCAGCAAGGGCAACGTTACCGCCACCGTCATGCTCGGCATGCCCGTCAAGGGCTCAATGACCAAAGCCGATACCACCTACACCGTCACGGCCGACATCGGCGGATTTGCCGCCGACAAGCTCGTGATGAACCAGAAGCTGGAAGCCAACACGCTGAAGGTGGTCGCCAACAACGCCGGCTATCAGGTGAGGGGCGACGTCAAGATTAATGGGCAGGCGGCCTCGCTCGACTATCGCAAGCCGAACGAGGGCGACGCCGATATCAGGCTGCAGGCCACGCTTGACGACGCCAGCCGCGCACGCCTCGGGATCGATCTTGGACCTGCCGTTAGCGGCGCAATTCCGATCAAGGTGATCGGTAAGATCGGCGAGAACGACAGCCGCGTCGGCATCGAGGCCGATCTGACCTCGCTGCGGCTCGACAATATCCTGCCGGGTTGGGTCAAGGTGCCCGGCAAGTCGGGCAAGGCGACGTTCACTGTGGTGAAGAAGGAACAATCGACATTGTTCCAGGACATCGTGGTCGAAGGCGGCGGCGTTTCGATCAAGGGATCGCTCGAAGTCGACCAGAACGGCGACCTGTTGATGGCGAGCTTCCCGACCTACGCGCCGTCGGATGGCGACAAGACCACGCTGAAGGCCGAACGCGGCGCCGACGGTATCGTGAAAGTCACGATGCGTGGCGATGTGTTCGACGGCCGCGGCTTCCTCAAATCGGCGATCTCGGGCAAGGACTCCGATCCCAAGAACAAGTCCAGGAACATCGACCTCGACATCGACCTCAAGCTCGGCGCGGTGGTGGGCTTCAACGGTGAGGCGTTGCGCAGCGTCGATAGCAAGTTCTCACGCCGCAACGGCATCGTCCGAAACTTTACGCTGTCCGGCAAAGTCGGGCGTGACACGCCTCTGACCGCCGATCTGCGCGGCCGCGGGCAGGGGCAGGGCCGGGACATCATTATCCTGCAGAGCAACGATGCGGGCGCCTTCTTACGCTTCACTGACATGTACTCGAAGGTGATTGGTGGCCAGCTCTCGCTCGCGATGGAGCCGCCTACGGTCGAACCGAGCGCCAAGGAAGGCCTGATCAACGTCCGCGACTTCTCCATCAAGGGTGAGGCTTCGCTCGACCGTGTGGCCGCAGGAGGGTCTACCGGCACTCAGAGCGGCGTTTCCTTTACCGCGTTGCGGGCCGAATTCACTCGGCAGAATGGACAGCTCACGATCCGCGATGGTGTCGTGAAGGGACCGATGGTCGGGGCGACGATCGAAGGCAGCATCGATACCGTGGCTAATCAAGTTCGCATGAGCGGCACCTTCGTTCCGATGTATGGATTGAACAACATGTTCGGTCAGATTCCCGTGCTTGGCCTGTTCCTCGGCGGCGGCAGCAATGAGGGCCTGATCGGCGTCACCTATGAAGTGGTTGGCACGCCGGGCCAGCCGGTACTTCGCGTCAATCCGATTTCGGCGGTGATGCCCGGTGTGTTGCGGAAGATCTTCGAGTTCAATACCGGCAAGCAGAACAACACTCCGGTCGAATTGCCGCCGAACAATTAGGCAGGCCGCGCCGCGGCCAGTCGAGCCGCGGATGGTCCAATGGCAAATCAAGATTGGCGCCTGGGAAGCTGCGTTCGGCCGAAATCACTGCTCCGGCCTGTTTGCCAAACAGGGATCCAAGAGGACATGGTTGGCGTCGCGTCGCAGATATCCGCCCTTGACGTTGACCCTGTCGCCAATCGCCATGCCATTGGATTGGTAGGTCACGCACATGATCCGGATGTCCGGCGCTGAACACAGTACGAGATACCACAACACCTGATCCGTCTGCACCGCCGTGAGGCTGCCGATCACGGAGAGATCGATCCGGTAGTCGAGTTCAGGAATGCCATCCGCCATCCGCCTGACATCTCTGCATTCGGCCGGCCTCCGCGCGGGCTGCTCCGCTACGGAAAATGCCGGCCGGTTGGCGAACATGTCGTCCAAGGCGACCAAACCCGGCACGGCAACGAACAGCAGGATGATTGCTAACGACAATCCGCCAATTGTTACCGGTCGCATTTCTCACTTAGCCGGATGCGTCGCCGAGACCGCGCGCGCGACCGAAGCCACGATGGCATTCTGTTGCTCGAAAGAAACGGTAGCGCCCGTCAGATAGACCGCAATCACCATGGGGGCGGCGCTGGGTGGCCAGACCACAGCGACGTGGTTGTTCGTGCCTCGTCCGCCTGTGCCGGTCTTGTCTCCGACACGCCAGCCTTTTGCAAAACCAGCACGCAGTCGCGTGTCGCCGGTTTTGTTGGCGATCAGCCATGCCGTCAGTTGCTCGCGCGATGCAGCCGACAGCGCCTTCGTCCCGAGGATGAGGGCCTGCAAATTCGAAGCCATCGCATTCGGTGTCGTGGTATCGCGGGGATCGCCGGGCAAGGCCTCGTTGAGCGAGGGCTCATCCCGGTCTAACCGCGTGACCTCGTCGCCTAGACTTCGCGCGAAGGCCGTCAGCCCCGAAGGTCCGCCGATGCCGGCGAGCAGCAAATTGCCGGCCGTGTTGTCGCTCCGCGTTACCGCCGCATCGCAAATTTCAGCGACCGTCATGCCGTCGCCGCCGACGCGCTTTTCAGTTACGGGGGAGTTCACGACGAGTGCGGACGCGTCGAAAGTTATGCGCCGCGTCAACTGTTCGTTGCCGGCATCCACCCGCGCCAGAATAGCCGCGGCTGCCAGCGCCTTGAAGGTGCTGCACATCGGAAAGCGCTCGTCACCCCGGTGGACATGACGAGTGCCGGTTGCCGTCTCAAGGACACAGACGCCGAGGCGGCCACCGCTTTCGCTCTCCAGACGCTTGATCTCACCGATCAGTCGTTGATTTGCGGTCGATGCGCGCGCCGCTCTCGGCCGGCCGCTCAAGGCTGTCGCGATCAGCGCGGTGCCGAAACCAAGCTGGAACTGTCTTCTGGTGATCACTTTCGAATCCCTCCTTATTGCGGGCAGGAAGGTGCCGATAGGCCGCAGTCTTGACAAACGATCAGTTCTGCGGGCAGGCATAAGAAAAACTAGGGACAAGCAATGCGGCGCCGGACGAAGCTTTCGCACCTTCCGCTCAATGCACTGCGGGCCTTTGAAGCGACGGCGCGCCATCTCAGTTTCACCCGCGCTGGCCTGGAACTTCGAGTCACGCAGGCGGCCGTCAGCCAGCACGTAAAGGTGCTCGAGGACCGGCTTGGCGTACAGTTGTTTCGCCGGCTACCGCGCGGCGTCGCGCTCACCGATGAAGGACAATTGCTGCTGCCGAGCATTGTCGAGGCCTTCGGCCGGCTCACCGAAACGCTCAACCGCTTTGAAGACGGTCGCTATCAGGAGGTCATCGCGGTCGGCGTGGTCGGTACCTTCGCCTCGGGATGGTTGCTGCCGCGGCTCGACGCTTTCAGGAAGGCGTATCCGAAAATCGATTTGCGCCTGTTCACCAACAACAACCGTATCGACATTGCGGGCGAAGGCCTCGATTACGCGATCAGGTTTGGCGATGGCCTATGGCACGGCACCGAAGCGACCCACTTGATGGGGACGCCATTTACCCCATTCTGCGCGCCTTCGCTGGCTCGCGGGCTGAGCCGGCCGGCCGATCTAAAGCGCGAGGTGCTGCTGCGTTCCTACCGGCAGGAGGAATGGCCGCGCTGGTTTACTGCCGCGGGATTGCAGAGCCCGGTCCTGAAAGGAATGGTGTTCGATTCATCGATCACGATCGCCAGTGCAGCGGCGCGCGGCTTCGGTGTTGCGTTGTTGCCGGCGGCGTTATTCCAGGACGAGGTCCGTCAACGGCGGCTGGTACGTCCTTTTAAGATCGAGGTGGCACTTGGTGATTATTGGATTACGTCGCTGCACTCAAGGCGACAGTCACCCGCGATGCTCTCATTCAAGAACTGGCTGCTTGAAACGATCGCGGCAACTAAGAAGAGCCCCGGCAAGCAGGGCGAGACTTAGGTCCTGTGCTCAAAAATGCGCAGATCGGATGTCCGCTTCCAGGGGCTAAAGCGACCGCATCTGCTCAGTGTGATTATTTCCGCTTGTGACTCTAAGCGTCACAATTTGCATGCGAGCTTGAGGCAGAAGTCTTCGTCCGGTATGGGTGAATGCGTCCGACAACACAGTCTAGATGGGATTGATGCCATGGCGGCCGAAGATTGCGAGTTGTGTCGACCCGAGAACCTCCTGCTTGAAGGCTCTCTCGCGTATGTTCGGTACGATAACAATAGCCTGAGCCCGGGCCATGTTTTGGTGGTTCCGCGCCGACACGTCGCAAGCTATTTTGACATGACCGTTGAGGAGAAGGCCGAAATACAGTCACTTCTCGATCGTGCGCAGACCAAGATTGCCGCAGATCATTCGCCAGACGGCTACAACATCGGCGTCAATATTGGGCGAGCCGCCGGACAGAACCGAATGCACGTTCATGTGCATCTGATTCCGCGGTACAGCGGTGACGTTCGTGATCCCAGCGGCGGCATACGATGCGTTCTTCCAAAGAAGTGATCTAGAACACCGAACCATTCTCCACACCCGACTTCTGCTTCATGACTATTGCCACTATCCCTTGATGTGTCCGCTTGCCGTCCGATCCCGTCGCATGCGATGCATCCTGGTCTGTGAGGAGTTGAGCCGATGAACCTTGGCCTGGAAGGCAAGACTGCGCTCATAACGGCCGCCAGCGGTGGAATTGGCCGCGGCATCGCCGGCGCCCTTGCAGACGCGGGCGTGCGTGTCGCAATCAGTGCACGCACGGGCGCTGCGCTGGAGCAGGTGGCCAGATGGTTCGCCTCGCGTGCTGGCGGTCGCCCGGTCATCGTGGTGGGAGACGTGTGCGCGCAAGGCGGCCCAGCTCAAATTGCTGCTGAAGCGTCGGCCGCACTCGGCGGGCGGGTCGATATCCTCGTCAACAACGCCGGTGGGGCGAGGCCCGTGACAGGCGAGGCTGACGATACCTTTTGGGACGAGGCAATGACGCTCAACTTCCTTGCGGCACGTCGGCTCACCGATCTCATCTCGCCGGGAATGAAGGCTCGAAACTGGGGGCGGATTGTCAACATCTCGGGCGCGCTTGTTGCGCCTAAACTCAATGGAGCGGCGCCGGCTAAGGCCGCTCTCGTCAGTTGGTCCAGAACACTATCGTCAGAACTTGGTCCATATGGTGTCACCGTCAACACGATCGCACCTGGTCGCATCAACTCGGCCCAGATTCAAAAACTGCATCCAACAGAGCAATCGAAGGCGGACTTCATCAAACAGAACATCCCTGCTGGCTATTTCGGGGAGCCTTATGACATCGGGCACCTTGTCGCGTTTCTCGCTTCCCCACTCGCCCGCTACATCAATGGCGCTGCGATCCCTGTTGATGGCGGCGCGGTACGTCGAGTGTAGAGCGTCGGCACGGGGCAATACGATGTCGAGATGAAGCACCTCTTGCGGCGCGAAATGATGTCCGCTGCTGCCTCGATCTCGACGGCGACAGCGCTTCGGTCGCAGATCAAACTGGACGGTCGCTTCTGGCCCTTAGCGGAGGTGCCTGAGCGGAGCAGCTATACGTCCGGCGCGATTCGAGGGTTCACACCATAAGCATCATAGGCGCTCTGCATGCGATCTGCTTCCGCCCGATCCGGGAAAAGCGTGTAGCTCGGAGCCCATATTCTTGAAATTCTTACGATCTTGATTGAAACGATATGACGTATTGGAAACGCAGTTCCTGCCTTGCGCAGCAACTCTATCCCGATGATCTGAAAATCAGGATGCTCCGGCGGGACGATTGTAGCCGTGCCGACGATCTTGAAGCCTCGCTGGCGGAAAACGTCAATGAAGCTCGCGCAAACCGCTGAGTGAGTTTTAATATTGCGAACAGTGTTAGTGGACGCGATGTCCGCGACGACAAGGTGATCATCTCCGTAACAGGAGAAAATTTCCTTGGGGGTGACATTCGGAGTACCTTCAGCATCGACGGTTGCCAGCCAGCACAAGACCGAATTTTCGATGTCGGTTCTGATAGCTTGATTGATTTTGGGACCTTCCGACTTATTCTTCAATTTGGTTCTCCGAGAGCGGGGGTGGGAGGAGGGTATCATGAACGCTGCCAGACGCGCACCAGGTTGGTCAGCATGATGATGAATGGATGTTGCCTCGCCCAGTCCAAGGGGGTGCCAAACAACTTCCGCTTCTGGCCTAAGCAGACCGATCGAGCTATCTGCTATTTGTCGCTGTCGGGGGACAAAGCGGACATTCGCCGGCGATTGTCGAACGACGCAACTTATGGGTACGCGCCCCAGTCAGCGCCTGAGCGCCGGCACGATCAAAAACGGGATCATCCCGAGCACCACGGCCACCAGCGCGAACGCGATCACGGGATTATAGCTGTGGGTCCAGTCGTGGATCAGGCCACCGGCCCATGCGCCAAATCCCGAGCCGAGGCCGCTGCCGATCGAAATCGTGCCGTAGATGGTGCCGACGCGCTCGCCGCGAAAGATCCTCATCGCGGTCGCCGTGATCAGCGGGCCGCGCGAGCCGATCATGCTGCCGAAGGTCGCGACAAAGGCGCCGAGCAGCCAGAAGTTCGGATAGTACTGCAACAACCACAGCAGGATGATGCCGATGATCGAGATCGCGTAGCTGAGCAGCACCGACGGCCTTCGGCCGATCATCGCGTCGAGCTGGGTCACGCCCAGCATGCCGAACAGCAGCACGACGCCCGAAAAGCCCCAGGCGGTCGCGGCCTGCAGCGGCGGGAAGCCGGCGTCGATCAGATAGGCTACGATCTGCGCCGAGATCGCGTACATGCCGATTGCGGTGAAGAAGAAGGTTGAAAACAGCGCCCAGAACGCGTGGTGGCGCATCGCACTCACAAGCGTCCAGCCTCCGTCGACGAAATCGGGATCGGCTTTTTTGGCGATGTGCGGCGAGCCCGTGGCGAACAGCCGCCACGGCAGCAGCAACAACGGTACCAACAGGCACAGAGCAATGAGGCCGAAGATCTGGTAGGCGCCGCGCCAGCCAATGTGATCGATCAGAAGCTGCGACGCCGGCAGCAGCACCAATACGCCTGCGCCGGTTGCGGAATAGACAATCGCCATCGCCGTCGGCAACCGCGGGCCGAACCAGCGGCCGAGCAGGATGGAATTCGGTACGTTGCCGATGAAGGCGATGCCGATCCCGACGCAGAGACCAACGCTCAACTGGAATTGCCACAGTGCTTGCGCCTGCGAGGCCACCAGGAACGCGCCGCCGAGCAGCAGCAGGCCCAGCGAATAGACGGTGCGGGGGCCGTAGCGGTCGAACAGCCGGCCGACCACCGGCGCCATCAGCCCGCCGGCCAGCCAGGTCAGCGAATAGACCGAGACCACCTGGGCGCGGTCCCAGCCGAAATTCTCGGAGATCGGTTTGAGAAAAACCGTGAAGCTCTCGCCGAGGCCGCGGCCGAGCAGCGCCAGCGTAAAGCACAGCGCCAGCACATTGAGTGCCACCCGCCCCGGCTCGAGCGGTTGCGTCGCGAAATCCTCCCCACGGGTCTTGTTATCCATGCGAGCAGGGAGCGCGTTTCCGCAGGTCCCCGCAAGCATCAAAAACGAATGCGCCTATGCAGGTAGGCTCAAGCTGGCTTCAGCAGGACGTGCTTTTTCTTCCCCATGGAAAGTTTGATGACGCCTTCCGGCGTGAGGTTGGACGGCGTCAGCACCATCTTCTCGTCGGTCACAGCCGCATCGTTGACGCGCAAGCCGCCGCCCTTGATCTGGCGCCGGGCCTCGCCATTCGACGCCACGAGACCCGCTTTCACGAACAGCCCCACTACGCCCGCGCCAGCCTCGAGGTCGCCACGCGAAAGCTCCACGGTAGGCAGGTTCTCCGCGATCGCGCCTTGCTCGAATGTCTGCCGGGCGGTTTCTGCGGCCGTGTTGGCGGCCTCGCGGCCGTGCAATAGCGCGGTCGCCTCCGTCGCGAGCACCTTCTTGGCTTCGTTGATTTCGCCGCCCTGCAGCGCCGCGAGCTTTTCGATTTCGCCCATCGGCAGGATCGTGAACAGCTTTAGAAACTTCACGACGTCGGCGTCCTCGACATTGCGCCAGTACTGCCAGAAATCGTAAGGGCTGAACTGATCGGCATTCAGCCACACCGCGCCCTGCGCGGTCTTGCCCATCTTGGCGCCGGAGGCGGTCGTCAGCAGCGGCGTCGTCAGCGCGAACAATTGCGGCGTGCCCATGCGGCGGCCGAGATCGACGCCGTTGACGATGTTGCCCCATTGATCGGAGCCGCCCATCTGCAACCTGCATCCGGTGCGCCGCGCCAGTTCGACGAAGTCGTAGGCCTGGCAGACCATGTAGTTGAATTCGATGAAGCTCATCTCCTGCTCGCGCTCGAGCCGAAGCCTGACCGAATCCATCGTCAGCATGCGGTTGACGGAGAAGTGCCGACCGACGTCGCGCAGCATTTCGATGTAGTTCAGTTTCGTCAGCCACTCGGCATTGTCGAGCATGATGGCATCGCTCGGGCCCGAACCGTAGCGCAGTACCTTCGCGAACACGCCGCGGATCGAGGCCTTGTTGGCCTCGATTTCCTCGATCGAGCGGATTGCGCGCGATTCATCCTTGCCGGAGGGGTCGCCGACCATGGTCGTGCCGCCGCCCATCAGGGTGATCGGCTTGTTGCCGCTCTGCTGCAGCCAGTACAGCATCATCATGGTGAGGTAGTTGCCGATGTGGAGCGACGGCGCCGTGCAGTCGTAGCCGACATAGGCGGTCGCCTGGCCCTTGGCGGCAAGCGCGTCGAGGCCCTCGAAATCGGAGCATTGGTGGATGAAGCCGCGCTCCTGTAAAATGTTCAGAAAATCTGATTTAAATTTGGTCATGGGCGGGCGCTTTGATCATTCTATTTTCACTGTAATTGTAACCAGTTGCGGAACCATGGCGGAACGGGCTGCCGCAAGGCCGGGCGCTGTGGCATTATAAGATGTGCGTGTTTGGCACAAGCTGGTCGTCGTCGGCGGGACGTATCGAGCAGGGCGTTTCAAGGCACAATCGACCATGATGTTGACGGCATTAGGTTTGATGAGCGGCACCTCGCTCGACGGGGTCGATGTCGCTTTGATCGAAACCGACGGCCGCCGGGTGAACGCGCTCGGACCGTCCGGATACCGGCCCTATACCGATACCGAGCGCGGCCTGCTGCGGCAGGCGCTGTACGAGGCCGCCGACCTGCCGGACCGCGCGGCGCGGCCCGGCTGCCTGCGCGAGGCCGAGCAGGTCGTTACCTCAGCGCATGTCGAGGCGGTGGCCGCCTTTACCGCGCAACACCGGTTGCGTTTTGACGACATCGATATCGTCGGTTTTCACGGCCAGACCGTGCTGCATCGACCCGATAAAAAATTAACGGTCCAGATCGGCGACGCGGCCGCGCTCGCCAAGACGATCCACATTCCGGTCATGTACGATTTCCGCGCTGCCGACGTCGAAGCTGGCGGGCAGGGCGCGCCCTTTGTGCCGGTGTATCACCGCGCGCTCGCCCAATC
>NZ_LLXX01000076.1:29401-47920 GCF_001440405.1 Bradyrhizobium valentinum | reverse complement strand
TCGGCGGGGTCGCCAACATCACCTATATCGACGGCGATACGCTGATCGCCTGCGACACCGGTCCGGGCAACGCGCTGCTCGACGACTACATGTTCCGCTGGCTGAACCAGCGTTTCGATACCGAGGGCCGCACTGCTGCTTTGGGTAAGGTCGATGCGGCCTGGATCTCCCGCGCGCTGCAGATGCCGTTCTTTTCGCTGCCCCCGCCGAAATCGCTCGATCGCAACGATTTTGCGGGGCTGAAGCTTGGCGATGTGCCGCCCGAGGATGGCGCGGCGACGCTGACCGCGTTTACTGCAGCCGCGATCGCCAGGGTGGTGCCGCTGCTGCCGAAGGAACCCAAGAACTGGATCGTGGCTGGCGGCGGCGCCCGCAACCTGACCATGCTGCGGATGCTGCGTGAGTGTCTGGCCCCGGCGACAGTCCGCGCGGCGGACACGCTGGGCTGGGCGTCCGACGCCATCGAGGCGCAGGCCTTCGGCTTTCTGGCGGCACGGGGCCTGAAGGGCCTGCCGCTCAGCTACCCCGCCACCACGGGGGTGGCATTCCCGATGACCGGGGGCATCATCGCGCGACCCTGACCGGTTCAAGATCTATTGATGCAACTGCATCGACCTTGACGACTACATGCAAATGCATTTAAGTAAATGCAGATGCATGGAGCGAAGCCTGCCCGGCTTCGCCTGGGAGGTCGTCATGGCACCAAAACTCACGCTGATCAGCCACAAGCTTTGCCCCTATGTGCAGCGCGCCGTGATCGCGCTCAGCGAAAAGGGCGTTCCGTTTGAGCGGATCGACATCGATCTCGCCAACAAGCCGGACTGGTTTTTGAAGATTTCGCCGCTCGGCAAGGTGCCGGTGCTGCTTGTCCAGACGGGCGACAGCGAGGTGGCGCTATTCGAAAGCAACGTTATCTGCGAGTACATCGAGGAGACGCAAGGAGGCGCGAAGCTGCATCCGCAGGATGCGCTCGAGCGCGCGCAGCACCGCGCGTGGATGGAGTTCGGCTCGACGATTCTCAGCGAACTATGGGGCCTGGAGACGACGGGCGATCCTGCGGTATTTGAAAGCAAGCGGAAGGCCGTTGCCGAAAAATTCGCACGGGTCGAGGAGGCGCTGGGCGCGGGTCCATATTTTGCGGGAGAGAAGTTCAGCCTGGTGGACGCGGTGTTCGCGCCGATCTTCCGCTATTTCGACGTGTTCGATCAATTGATCGATCTCTCGGTCTTCGCCGACACGCCGAAGGTCCGCGCATGGCGAAAGGCGCTGGCGCAGCGGCCGAGCGTGCGCACGGCAGTCGGGCCGGACTATCCGCAATTGCTGCACGCTTTCCTGGTGCGCCATAACGCGCATATGCTGAAGCTGGCGGCGTGAGACCGGCATGATTGTAGGATGGGTGGAGCGAAGCGATACCCATCGACACCGCGGCGTCCGATTGATGGGTTTCGCGAAGGGCTCAACCCATCCTACGTAGCTGCCCGATTGTCGCTCAGCGGACGTTGGCGAGCCGCATGTCGAGATAGCCGGTCACCGTCTCCATCAGCGGCTCCAGCTTGCCGTCGAAGAAGTGGTTGGCACCGGGGATGATCTGCTGATCGATCACGATGCCTTTTTGGGTCTTGAGCTTCTCGACCAGCGTGTTGACGTCCTTCGGCGGCACCACCGCATCCTTCTCACCGTGCACGATCAGGCCTGACGACGGGCAGGGCGCGAGGAAGGAGAAGTCATAGAGATTGGCAGGCGGCGCGATCGAGATGAAGCCTTCGACCTCGGGCCGGCGCATCAAAAGCTGCATGCCGATCCAGGCGCCGAACGAGAAGCCGGCGACCCAGCAGGCGCGCGCTTCGGGGTTGATGGTCTGCGCCCAGTCGAGCGCGGAAGCGGCGTCCGAGAGTTCGCCGGTGCCGTGGTCGAACGAGCCCTGGCTGCGGCCGACGCCGCGAAAATTGAATCGCAATACAGAGAAGCCGCGATGCGCAAATGCGTAGTAGCACTGGTAGACGATCTGGTGATTCATCGTGCCGTGGAACTGCGGGTGCGGGTGCAGGATCATCGCGATCGGCGCGTTCTTCTGCTTGGCCGGATGATAACGGCCTTCGAGGCGGCCCGCGGGGCCGGTGAAAATTACTTCAGGCATTGATGATCCCTAGGCAACGGACGTGATCCGGCGGCGAAAATGTGATCATGCGTCGTTGGGCGATGCGCGAACGGGCGCTCCCGTGAACTGGTTGCGGCCTTCTAGCATGAGGCGAGGGGCAAAAAGCAAGCATATTGAACATCTGGAAGGCTGTTCAACGCGTTAGCCTGCGATTGTAAGAGACGGCGGGATCCCCAATTGCCATAAGACGTCTCGCGCAGGCGCGAGGCCGAGGCTCGCGGAAGTTGCTTGCCGATATAGGTAATATTATACAGCAATGCCCGACCGGATCTATCTCGACTGGAATGCAACCACG
Source organism: Bradyrhizobium valentinum (assembly GCF_001440405.1). Lineage (GTDB taxonomy): Bacteria > Pseudomonadota > Alphaproteobacteria > Rhizobiales > Xanthobacteraceae > Bradyrhizobium > Bradyrhizobium valentinum. The sequence goes on along the minus strand of NZ_LLXX01000076.1, from coordinate 45,467 downwards.
CCGCTTCGCCCGGAGGCGAAGCAGGCGATGGCGGCCGCCTGGGACGTGGCCGGCAACCCGTCCTCGGTTCATGCCGAAGGGCGTCAGGCGCGCCGGCTGGTGGAGGATGCACGTGCCGCCATCGCGGCAGCGGTCGGCGCCCGGTCGCAGGATGTGGTGTTTGCGTCCAGCGGGACGGAGGCGAACGCGCTGGCGCTGACGCCGGGGCTGCGCCGGGGCTCGGCAGAGCCGGGCAGGCGATTGCTGGTCTCGGCTATCGAACATACCTCGGTGCTGTCAGGGGGACGGTTTTCCGCAGGCGCGATCCAGACAATCAAGGTCACTGCCACCGGCCTGATCGACCTCGACCATCTGCGTGCCTTGCTCGCTGATGGCCCGCCCGCGCTGGTATCGGTGATGCTGGCCAACAACGAGACCGGCGCCGTTCAACCGGTCGGCGAGGTCGCTGACATCGTGCATGAAGCCGGCGGGGCGCTGCACGTCGATGCGATCCAGGCCCTGGGGAAAATATCATTTGATATCAACTCGGTAAGAGCCGATTTGGTCACGCTGTCTGCGCACAAGATCGGCGGTCCCAAGGGTGTCGGTGCTCTTGTGATGGCCGAGGGCGTGCAGGGGCTGGAGCCGCTGCTGCGCGGCGGCGGACAGGAATTGGGACGCCGCGCCGGCACCGAGAATGTCGCTGGTATCGCGGCCTTCGGCGCGGCGACCACTGCGGCAATGGACGCGCTGGCGGGCGACGCTATGCGGTTGCAAGCGCTGCGCGAGCGGCTTGAGAAGGGGTTGATGCAAACCCCTGGTATGATTGTATTTTCGGCTGATACCCCGCGGTTGCCGAATACCACGCTGTTCACGGTTCCCGGCCTGAAGGCCGAAACCGCCGTGATTGGCTTCGATCTCGGCGGTATCGCCGTATCCTCTGGCTCCGCCTGTTCCTCCGGCAAGGTCCAGCCTTCGCACGTCCTCGCCGCCATGGGGTTCGGCAAGGACCTGGCTCAAGGAGCAGTGCGGCTCAGTCTGGGCTGGTCTACCTCCGAGGTAGACATTGATTTGGCCCTTGAGGCTTGGCGAAAGCTTGCTGATGCCTTACTTAGAGGGCGACGAAACACGGCTTGAAACGTTCTAAGTGAGTTTCGCCGGAACGCTTCGTCACCGATTTGCAATTGTTCCACCGCGGTCCTTGAAACCGCGAGCGGAGGATGGAATGCCAGCCGTTCAAGAGACGGTCGAGCGCGTCAGGCGCATCGACGTCGATCAATATCGATATGGGTTTGAGACGCTGATCGAGTCCGACAAGGCCCCAAAGGGGCTGTCGGAAGACACCGTCCGCTTCATTTCGGCGAAAAAGAACGAGCCGGCCTGGATGCTGGAATGGCGGCTGGAGGCCTATCGCCGCTGGTTGACCATGACCGAGCCAACCTGGGCCCGCGTCAACTATCCCAAGATCGACTATCAGGAACTGTATTACTACTCGGCGCCGAAGCCGAAGAAGCAGATCGGCTCGCTGGACGAGATCGATCCGGAGATCCTCAAGACCTACGAGAAGCTCGGCATCCCCCTGCGTGAAGTTGAGGTGCTCGAAGGCGTCGTGAAGCCGGAAGGCGAGCGCAGGATCGCGGTCGACGCTGTGTTCGACTCGGTTTCCGTGGCCACCACCTTCCAGAAGGAGCTGAAAGCTGCCGGCGTGATCTTCATGCCGATTTCGGAAGCGATCCGCGAACACCCCGAGCTGGTGAAGCAGTACCTTGGCTCGGTCGTGCCGACCTCGGACAATTATTTCGCGACGCTGAACTCCGCAGTATTTTCGGACGGCTCGTTCGTCTACGTGCCGCCAGGCGTACGCTGTCCGATGGAACTGTCGACCTATTTCCGCATCAACGAGCGCAATACCGGACAGTTCGAGCGCACGCTGATCATCGCCGACAAGGGCTCCTACGTCAGCTACCTCGAAGGCTGCACCGCACCGCAGCGCGACGAAAACCAGCTCCACGCCGCCGTGGTCGAGCTCGTCGCGCTCGATGACGCCGAGATCAAATACTCGACGGTGCAGAACTGGTACCCCGGCAATTCCGAGGGTCTCGGCGGCATCTACAATTTCGTCACCAAGCGTGGCGACTGTCGCGGCAACCACTCGAAGATCTCCTGGACCCAGGTCGAGACCGGGTCGGCGATCACCTGGAAATATCCGAGCTGCATCCTGCGCGGCGACAATTCGCGCGGCGAGTTCTACTCGATCGCCATCTCGAACGGTCACCAGCAGGTCGATAGCGGCACCAAGATGCTGCATCTCGGCAAGAACACGACCAGCCGGATCATCTCCAAGGGTATCGCAGCGGGCGTCTCGCAGAACACCTATCGCGGCCTCGTCACGGCGCACCGCAAGGCAACTGGCGCGCGCAACTTCACCGCCTGCGACTCGCTCCTGATCGGCGACAAGTGCGGCGCGCACACCGTGCCTTATGTTGAGGCGAAGAATTCTTCCGCGACCTTCGAACACGAAGCGACGACGTCGAAGATTTCCGAGGACGTGCTGTTCTACTGCGTCCAGCGCGGCCTAAGCCAGGAAGAAGCCGTCGGCCTCGTCGTCAACGGTTTTGTGAAGGATGTGCTGCAGCAACTGCCGATGGAGTTTGCGGTTGAGGCGCAGAAGCTGATCTCGATCTCGCTCGAAGGATCGGTGGGATAGCGACCTCATCCTGAGGAGGGCGCGTGAGCGGCCGTCTCGAAGGATGAGAGGCAAGATTGTGGGCCACGTCCTTCGAGACGCGCCTGGCGGCGCTCCTCAGGACGAGGGGAAAAAGCGGAAAAACGAAATGTCATTGCTTGAAGTCAAAAATCTCAAGGTGCGTGTCGAGGATAACGAAATCCTCCACGGACTGACGCTCACCGTGAATCCGGGCGAGGTGCACGCGATCATGGGGCCGAACGGCTCCGGTAAATCGACGCTGTCGCATGTGATCGCCGGCAAGCCGGGCTATGAAGTCACCGACGGCCAGATCCTGTTTAGGGGCGAGGACCTGCTGGAGATGGAGCCGGACGAGCGCGCCGCCAAGGGCGTGTTCCTGGCGTTCCAGTATCCGGTCGAAATTCCCGGTGTCACCACCTGGAACTTCTTGCACACGGCATTGAATGCCCAGCGCAAGGCGCGCGGCGAAAGCCAGCTTACGTCTCCGGAGTTTCTCAAGAAGGTTCGTGCGGTTGCAAAGTCGCTGAACATCCCGCAGGACATGCTCAAGCGCGGCGTCAATGTCGGCTTTTCCGGCGGCGAGAAGAAGCGCAACGAGATTCTGCAGATGGCGCTGTTTGAGCCGGCCGTCTGCATCCTCGATGAAATGGATTCAGGCCTCGACATCGACGCGCTCAGGATCGCGGCTGATGGCGTCAACGCGCTGCGTTCGCCGGAGCGCGCCATGGTGGTCATCACCCACTACCAGCGGCTGCTGAATTATATCGTGCCTGACTTCGTGCACGTGATGTCGAAGGGCCGGGTCGTCAAAAGCGGCGGCAAGGATCTGGCGCTGGAGCTCGAGGCTTCCGGCTATACCCAGTTCGAAGACGCGGCCTGACGCAAAGCGGATTTGTGATGAACCTGGTTTTGGCAAAGAACGAGACAGGACGCGCGCTGAGCGACAGCTTTGCGATCGCGCGCGACCGGCTGCCGGGCACCGGCACGGTGGCCGAGGCGCGAAGCGCCGCCTTCGAAGCCTATGAACGTGTGGGGCTGCCGCATCGCCGGATCGAGGACTGGAAATACACCGATCTGCGCGCGCTGATGCGCGAGCTGCTGCCGCTGGCGCCTGCGCCGGATGCCGCCGCGCTGACGCGGGCTGCGGCGGCTGTGAAACTGCAGGCAGTCAAGGGCGCGCGCCGGCTGGTGCTGGTGGACGGCGTGTTCGCGCCAAAGCTTTCCGAACTCGGCGGCCTGGAGAAGGGCCTTACCGTCCGCTCCTTGCGGGAAGTGCTGGAGGCTGGCGATGCCGCGCTGCAGACGCAGTTGTTCACGCCCGACGACACCAATCCGATGGTGGCGCTCAACAGCGCGATGATGACCGACGGCGTGGTGATCGAGATCGGCAACGGCATCGTGCTGAAGCAGCCGCTGCAAATCATTCATGTCGCCAGTGGGCCTGCGCCCGCGGCGATGTATACGCGCTCCCTGCTGCGTCTCGGCAAGGATGCCGGCGCGACGCTGGTCGAAAGCTACATTGCGGCCGACGGTGCCAAGATCTATCAGGCCCACGACTCGCTGGTTCTCGCGATCGGCGACAATTCGCGGCTCGACCATGTTCGACTGGTCGAGGACGGCCGTGAGGCCTTCAACATCTCCTCCGCCGTGGTCACGCTGGGCGCGCATGCGCATTTCAACACCTTTGGCATGACCTCGGGCGCTGCCGTCAGCCGCTACCAGGCGACGATTGTGTTCGCTGGAGAACACTCCCGGGTAGAGACCAATGGCGTCAATCTGCTCAACGGCCGCCAGCACGCCGACACGACCCTGTTGATGGACCACGCGGTGCCGCATTGCGCCAGCCGCGAGGTGTTCCGCGCCGTCGCCGACGACCGCGGCCATTCGGTGTTCCAGGGCCGCATCATCGTACGGCCCGACGCGCAGAAGACCGACGCCAAGATGATGACGCGGGCGCTGCTGTTGTCCGACGACGCCGAGGCCGACAACAAGCCGGAGCTCGAAATCTTCGCCGACGACGTCACCTGCGGCCATGGCGCGACCACCGGCGCGCTCGACGAGAGCCTGCTGTTCTATCTGCGCGCCCGCGGCCTTTCCGAGAAGGAAGCACAGGCGCTGCTGATTCAGGCCTTCGTGGGCGAGGCGATTGAATCCATCGTCAACGACCATCTGCGAGAACTCGCGATTGCAGCCGCGCAGCGCTGGCTGGAGGCACGGGCATGACGCAGCATCCGGCGGTCAGGAATGGTGCCTATGACGTGGCCCGCGTGCGGGAGGATTTCCCCGCGCTGGCGATGAAGGTCTATGGCAAGCCGCTGGTCTATCTCGACAACGCCGCCTCCGCGCAGAAGCCCACCGCCGTGCTCGATCGCATGACGGAAGCTTACACAAGCGAATATGCCAACGTGCATCGCGGGCTGCATTACCTCGCCAATGCCGCGACCGAGGCTTACGAGGGCGCGCGTGCCAAGGTGGCGAAGTTCGTCAATGCAGGGCGTAGCGAAGAAATCATCTTCACCCGCAATGTCACCGAGGCCATCAATCTCGTGGCATCGTCCTTCGGCGAGCCCAACATCAAGCCGGGCGACGAGATCGTGCTCTCGATCATGGAGCACCACTCCAACATCGTGCCCTGGCACTTCCTGCGCGAGCGCCATGGCGCCGTGATCAAATGGGCGCCGGTCGACGACGACGGAAATTTCCTGATCGAGGAATTCGAGAAGCTGCTGACGTCGCGCACCAAGCTCGTCGCCATCACCCAGATGTCTAACGCGCTTGGCACCTTCGTCCCGGTCAAGGAGGTCGTGAAGCTCGCCCATGACCGCGGCATTCCGGTGCTGATCGACGGCGCGCAAGGCGCGGTACATCTGCCGGTCGACGTGCAGGATCTCGATTGCGATTTCTATGCCTTCACCGGCCACAAGATCTATGGCCCGACCGGGATCGGCGCGCTCTACGCCAAGCATGAGCACCTGGTCGCGATGCGGCCTTATAATGGCGGCGGCGAGATGATCCGCGAGGTGGCAAAGGACTGGGTCACCTATGGCGACCCGCCGCACAAGTTCGAGGCCGGGACGCCGCCGATCGTCGAGGCGATCGGGCTGGGCGCTGCGATCGACTACGTCAACTCGGTCGGCAAGGAGCGCATCGCCGCGCACGAGCATGACCTGCTTTCCTATGCCCAGGAGCGCCTGCGGGAGATCAATTCGCTGCGGTTGATCGGCACTGCCCGCAACAAGGGCCCCGTGATTTCCTTCGAAATGAAGGGTGCCCATGCCCACGACGTTGCGACCGTGATCGACCGGCAGGGCATCGCGGTGCGTGCGGGCACCCATTGTGTGATGCCGCTTTTAGAGCGGTTCAATGTCACAGCCACCTGCCGCGCGTCGTTTGGAATGTATAATACCCGGGAAGAAGTCGACCATCTGGCGCAGGCGCTGATCAAGGCGCGGGATTTGTTCTCATGAGTGATACGGCCGAAGTGAAGTCAGCCAATATGGAAACCCAGTCGGCGCTGCCGCCCGAGGAGACCGAGCGGCTGGGGACCGAAATCGTCGCCGCGCTGAAGACGGTGTTCGACCCGGAAATTCCCGCTGACATCTACGAGCTCGGCTTGATCTATAAGGTCGACCTCAAGGACGACCGCGGCGTCGACGTGACGATGACGCTGACTACACCGAACTGTCCGGCGGCCGGTGAGCTGCCGACTATGGTGGAGAACGCGATCGCCAGCGTTCCCGGAGTCGGCGTCGTCAATGTCAACCTGGTGTGGGATCCGGCCTGGACGCCGGATCGGATGTCCGACGAGGCGCGCCTCGTCCTCAACATGTGGTGAAGGGACCCGTTGCCCAAACTATCCGGTGTCATCGAGACCGCACTTTATGTCGATGACCTCGACCGCGCCCGCGCGTTTTACGAGAAGGTGCTCGGGCTTGTGCCACTGACTGCAGACTCGCGGTTTCTGGCGTACGATATCGGCGGCCGGAGCGTGCTGCTGCTGTTTCTCCGCGGCTCGACACCTGAGACGATCCAGCTCCCCGGCGGCACCATTCCGCCGCATGACGGCAGTGGCCCCATTCACATGGCCTTTGCCGTCGAGGCTGCCGAGTTGCCGGTTTGGGAAAGGTCACTTGGCGAGCACCAAGTGGCGATCGAAGGCAGGACAGACTGGCCGCGGGGCGGCAAGAGTATCTACTTCCGCGACCCGGACAATCACCTGCTTGAATTGGCGACACCGGGAATTTGGGCGATTTACTAGGATGCTTGCGATTGGTTTCGACGCGTTCTGATCGAGTTCATGACGAGAGGCCTTCACAGCGGGATTTTCGTTGTTATTTAATGCCATGATAGCTCGTCGCCACGATGCGACGCCGGAGATCGACTGCAATGGATACCACCGTACAGTCTTCCAAACCGAAGCCGCGGCCGCGCCCGCAGGTCATGAAACTGACTGAAGCGGCGGCGCAGCGGATTACGGAACTGACCAAGCGCGCCGATTCCGAGATCGTCGGGCTTCGCGTCGGGATCAAGAATGGCGGCTGCGCCGGCCAGTCCTACACGGTGGAATATGCCCATGAGATCCGCCCGACCGACGAAGTGGTCGAAGACCGGGGCGTGAAGATCCTCGTCGATCCCAAGGCGGTCTTGTTCCTGCTCGGCACCGAGATGGACTACAAGGCCGACAAGATGCAGGCCCAGTTCATTTTCAACAACCCGAACCAGGTCTCGGCCTGCGGCTGCGGCGAATCGGTGCAGCTCACGCCGGCGAAGGGTTAACGACCCGCATCGCCGGGGGGCGGTGAGCGATGGACCGCGATTTCCTGATCGATCTGTTCGCTGATTTCGGCCCGGTCACCATCCGCAAGATGTTTTCCGGCTTCGGCATCTCCGCCGACGGCACCAACTTCGCGCTCGCGCTGCGCGCGGGGCTTTATTTTCGCGCCGATGAACAAACGATCCCGCAATTCGAAGCCGAGGGATCGACACCGTTCCAGTACCAGACGCGGGCCAAGACGGTCACCGTGAACTCCTACTGGCAATTGCCGGCGCGTCTGTTTGACGATTCCGAGGAACTGGCGGAATGGGCGAGGGCGGCACTGGCGGCGGCGCAGCGCGCCGCTCTGCGCAAGCGTCCCAAGGTGGGCAAGGCGGCGAAGGCGGTGGCGAAGCGGCCGGCACCGAAGCGCAAGCCGGCGAAGCGTAACGCGAGAGCCTAGGCTACCTGGATGCGAGTCTCGTCGGCGTATTCGGGATCGACTTCGCAGATCACGCGGTTGCGGCCGTTGCGCTTGGCTGCGTACAGGCACGCATCGGCGCGTTCGATCAATGAATCCGTGTCGTCGTCCGGCTTGAGCATGGAGACGCCGACCGAGATGGTGACGCGCCCGAGAATCTCGCCGGTCGACTTCTTCTTCAATTCCTTTGCCATTACCGCGCGCCGGATGTGGTCGGCGACCGTCAGTGCCTGGCGCAGCCCGGTATTGGGCAGCACGACCGCGAACTCTTCACCGCCGTAGCGGGCGGTGATGTCCTGGCCCTTGATGGTTTGTTTCAGCGACATCGCAACCAGCCGCAGCACCTGATCGCCGGTGAGATGGCCATAGGAATCGTTGAACGATTTGAAATGGTCGATATCGAACATCAACAGCGACAGCGGTTCGCCGTTCGCCAGCGCCGCCTGCACCGCCATCTCGATCGAGCGGTCGAAATATTTGCGGTTACCCAATCCGGTCAGTGGATCGGTGAGGCTCTCGGCGCGGATCGCCTCGAGGCTGTGCTGGAGGTTGCTGATCTCGGTCTTCGACAGCGACAGCCGGTTTTCCAGCGCCTTGTTGGTGTCGCGCATCTCGCGGGTCGATTTCACCAGGCCGTCGACGATCGCTTTGATCTGATCGCGGCTCTTGGCATTCCTGAGTTTCTCGTTGGCGCCGCTCAGCTTGGCGTCGTAGCTCTCCGACATACTGAGCGCCTCGGTGATGAGGGCCATCACGTCGTCGATTTCGCCGATCACGCGCGCGCCGACCTTGTCGATGCGGTCGGAGGCCTTGATGTGGGACAGATAGGTTTCGTAGATCTGTTCGAGATCGGACTCGCTCAGCTTGCCGTTGCGCGCCAGCGTCTCGTTGATGATCTTGTTGAGGGGGGCGTTGTATCCGGTCGCGTAGACGTACCAGATCTCATAGTTGCGCGGGACGGCGGTCTGCCGGAGGGATTTGATCTGGCCCAACGCGACTTCGGCAAACGCCATCGTGCGTTCGTGTTCGTCCAGCAGCTTGACCACTGATCCCGTCCCCAATAGCGAGCAGCGCCGGTCGTTGCCGTGCGGCAATGATTTAAATTAACGTTGCCAAGCTAACGGAGGAGGATGAACGGCCGGTAAATGCTTCCGGCCGCAAGGATCGACGTCGATATCGACGCCCAATCAGACGCGGGCGCGGACCGGCCGCAACAGGAATGCGGGAAGGTGCGAGTGATCGGCGGGCTCCGATTCGACCTCGCGCTGGGCGCGCCGCGGCTCGGGTCGGCCGATCGAGGGCACGCGCGAGGGCTGTGCAGAAGCCGGCGGCGTGAAGATTGCTGCCGGTGCCTCCGGCTGCGGCTTGGCGCTGCGGCCTGCACCCTTGGCCTGCCGTGGTTCGCGATCGCCAGCTTTGGGCTGTCGCGGTTCGCGTTCGCGCCGCGGTTTGCGGCCGCCGCGCGAACCTTCCCGGGAGCCCTCGCGCGAGCGATGTTCGCGTGGCTGATCGGTCCCGCCGGATGCATCCGGGTGCACGGCGTAATCGCCTTCGGCGGGCGGAATGGTTTGCCCGATCAACCGCTCGATCGCAGCAATCGATTTGCTGTCGAGCGAGGTGACAATCGAGATCGCGGTGCCGGCGCGTCCGGCGCGTCCGGTACGGCCGATGCGGTGCACGTAATCGTCGGCATGATGCGGCACGTCGAAATTGAAGACGTGGCTGACGGCGGGAATGTCGAGGCCGCGGGCGGCGACGTCGGAGGCCACCAGCAACGGAATCTCGCCCTTGCGGAATTGATCGAGCGCCGCGGTGCGCGCCGACTGATCCATGTCGCCATGCAGGGCGCCGACGCTGAAGCCGTGTTTTTGCAGCGATTTGTAAACCACGGCGACTTCGCGCTTGCGATTGCAGAAGATGATCGCGTTGTTGAGATCCTTGGCATCGCGCAGGAGGCGGCGAAGCAGATCGCGCTTCTCGTGCGGCTCGCGACCGCCGCGAACCTGGAACTGCGACACGCCTGTCGCGGTCGTGGCGGGCTTCGAAACTTCGATCCGTTCGGGATTGTGCAGGAAGGTTTCGCTGATGCGGCTGATTTCAGGCGGCATCGTCGCGGTGAAGAACAGCGTCTGCCGCGTGAACGGCACTAGCTTGCAGATCCGTTCGATGTCGGGGATGAAGCCCATGTCCAGCATGCGGTCGGCTTCGTCGATGACGAGCAGTTCGACGCCGGTGAGCAGGAGACCGCCGCGCTCGGTGTGGTCGAGCAGGCGGCCGGGGGTTGCGATCAAGACGTCGACGCCGCGGGTCAGCTTACTGTCCTGGTCGCCGAACGAGACGCCGCCGATCAGGAGTGCGACGTTGAGTTTCTGGCCGGCGCCGTATTTGTCGAAATTCTCTTTGACCTGGGCGGCGAGTTCGCGGGTTGGTTCAAGGATCAGGGTGCGGGGCATCCGAGCCCGGGCGCGGCCCTTTTCCAAAAGTGTGAGCATGGGCAGGACGAAGGCGGCGGTTTTGCCGGTGCCGGTCTGGGCGATGCCGAGAACGTCGCGGCGGGCCAGAACGTGGGGGATCGCCTGTTCCTGGATGGGGGTAGGGGTGGTGTAGCCGGTGGCCGCAACTGCGGCGAGGACCTTATCGGAAAGTCCGAGATGGGAAAAAGACATTGAGCCTCTAGTCGACACCGCCGTTCGGAATCGAGGGTAAAAAGGCTGTCGCGTTTTGCCCCGAAACGGCGCGCTTTGAAAAGCTGGGGGCTCTGACTTACGCAGACGAGCGGCTAACCTAGGGAATCGCGTTTCGATCCAAGGCCGCGTTGAGCGCGAACATAGGGTCGAAATGGCCAAAGTCAATCTGGGAACTGACCATATGGCGAAAAAGCTTAATGTTTTCGCACAAATAACGGCGAAAACCGTCATTTGGCCGTCAAACCGAGCCGCTGTATTCCTATCAACTGGAGCCGTTGAACCGTGGGCATCGGGATGCCGACTATGGCATGAAGCGGCTTTGCACGGGCTGAACCAGGACCATTCGTGCGCTGGGGGATTTCGATGAAGGGTTGGCTTTCCAGATTGCTCGCGGTGACGAGACTTGCAGCTTGCATGGCGGCCTTCGCGGTCCCGGCCTATGCCGAAAAGCGCGTTGCGCTCGTGGTCGGCAACAACGACTACCGGAACGTGCCCAAGCTGCTGAAGGCGGTCAACGACGCGCGCACCATGGGCGATACGCTCAAGCAGCTCGGCTTCACGGTGATGGTGGCGGAAAACCAGAACAGGCAGGCGTTCAGCCAGACGTTGCTCGCCTTCGACAAGGCGGTCGACGCCGGCGACACCGCGTTCTTCTTCTATGCCGGCCACGGTTTTGAAATCGCGGGCCAGAATTTCCTGCTGCCGACTGACGTGCCGGCGGCGACCGAAGGCCAGGAAGAGCTGGTGCGCGACGCTTCGATCCTGGCCGACCGCATCATCGAGCGGCTGCAGAACCGGAAAGTGCGCACCGCCATTTTGGTGTTCGACGCCTGCCGCAACAATCCGTTCGAACGCGCGGGCACGCGTGCGGTGGCGGGCGGCGGCGGCCTTGCGCCGATGACGCAATTGCCGGAAGGCGTGTTCTCGATCTTCTCGGCGGGGCCGCGGCAGACCGCGCTGGACCGGCTTTCCAATGACGACGCCAATCCCAATTCGGTGTTCACGCGAACCTTCTCGAAGGAATTGACGCAGCCCGGCGCGAATCTCGTTCAGGTCGCGCAGCGCACGCGGCGCTCGGTCAGCGAACTGGCGGAGACGGTTCGTCACAAGCAGATCCCGGTCTATTTCGACCAGATGGTCGACGACGTGTTCCTCAACGGCATCGCGAAAGGCCCGGCTGAGGTGGCGGCGAAGCCCGCCGAGCCGCTGCAGAAGCTCGCAGCGTTGCCGCCGGTGCAGCAACTCAAGCCGCAGAACGATTCCGTCAACGCGCCGATCGCGATGTTCTCGCGTCACAATGGCGGCTGGACGGTGGTGTTCTCGATTGCCGACCCGACGCTCGGCATATCCTGGCGGCTGGGCGACGCCGGCGATTTCCGCGAGACCGGCTTCATGGATACGCTCGACCCGCGGACCCGCAAGCGGATGCCCAACCCGTCGATCGAACTGCCGGCCGATGCACCTGCGGCCGTCATCCAGGTGCGCTATGTCGACACCAATGGCGAATTGCAGGGCCCGTTCCCGATCCGGTTCGATCCCGAGGCCGCGCTGATCCGCGACCAGCGCAAGATCCTCGACATGACTGCGACGAGCTGGCTGTCGTTCCGCGAATACAACGGGCTTCTGGTCTACTATACGCACCTGATGTCGTATCGCTGCGCGATCCGCGAAGTGCGCGTCGGCATCGACAGCACGGTGCCTGACAAGGTGTTGAAAATGCCGCCCTGCGATCCCAGGGATCCCAGCGTCATTCCGCACGACGCGACGCCCTATCTGAAGCTCACGCCCGCGACCAAGTCGGTCTCGGTGGAGTTGACCTACCGCGACGGCAGCGTCTCGGAGATCAAGAGTTTTCGGCGGTAGCAGTTCGCTGTGGCCCATCCGCGTCATTGCGAGCGAAGCGAAGCAATCCATTTCGCCGCGCAAAGAAAGAGTGGATTGCTTCGCTTAGCTCACAATGACGGTGAAATATCGAAGCGCCACAACGACTGTCATACCCCGCGAAGGCGGGGTATCCAGTACGCCGCGGCTTATCGGGTCATCATTGCTGTCTCTGGGATACTGGATCACCCGCCTTCGCGGGTGACGACAACGAATATGTGTCGGCGTTCTCGCGGCGCGTTTAGCCCGAGTTTGCGTCAAACTGTCTCCCAACAGAGGGGGCAGGGAATGTCGGGTGCTTGCTGTGCCCGCTGTCTCGTGTGCAAAAGTGCGCATCAAAAACGCACATTACTCTTTTGGCGCAGCGGTTTTTGTGCCGAATAGGGCATTGCCGATGCGCGGCAGATGATCGATTCTGACCGTCGGCAAAATCAGGGCGGAGCAAGCGATGAAGGTGCGTTGCTGTATTGTCGGCGGCGGGCCGGCGGGCATGATGCTGGGATACCTGCTTGGACGCGCGGGCATCGATGTCGTGGTGCTGGAGAAGCACGCGGACTTCTTCCGCGATTTTCGTGGCGACACCGTGCATCCCTCGACGCTGCAGGTGATGGACGAGCTCGGGCTGATTGAGGGTTTCCTGAAACTGCCGCATCAGCGCTTGCAGAAGATGGAGGGGGTGTTCGGCGGCGAAAAAGTGCGGCTCGCCGATCTGAGCCGGCTCGATGCGAAGTATCCCTTCATCGCCTTCATGCCGCAGTGGGACTTTCTCGATTTCCTGCGCGAGAGCGGCAAGCGGTTTGCTTCGCTGAACGTGATGATGTCGACTGAAGCAATCGATCTGATCCGCGACGGCGAGCGCATCACCGGCGTGACGGCGAGGACGCCCGATGGCGTGATCGACATCGAGGCGGACCTGACCATTGCCTGCGATGGTCGCCACTCGCTGGTGCGCCAACGCGCTGGCCTCGCAGTCGAGGAAATCGGCGCGCCGATGGATGTGCTGTGGTTTCGCGCCGGCAAGCGCGGAGACGAAAACGAGAACCTGTTTGCCCGCGTCGACCCCGGCAAGATGATGGTGACCTTCGACCGCGGCGACTACTGGCAATGCGCCTTTGTCATTCCCAAGGGGCAGTATGACGCCGTGAAGGCGAGGGGATTGTCTGCGCTGCTCGACGACGTCGCGCGGATGGCGCCGATCCTCAAGCGTGGCCTGGCCGACTTGAAAAGCTGGGACGACGTCAAGCTGCTGACGGTTGCAGTCAACCGGCTGAAGCGCTGGACGCGGCCAGGGCTCTTGTGCATCGGCGACGCCGCGCACGCGATGTCGCCGATCGGCGGCGTCGGGGTCAACCTCGCGGTGCAGGACGCGGTCGCGACCGCAAATCTGCTGGCAGCGAAGCTGGAGCAGGGATGTCCATCGGAGGATGAGCTGGACGCTGTTCGCCGGCGGCGCGAATTTCCGGTGCGAATGACGCAACGGATGCAGGTCGTCGTCCAGAACAACATCATCAGCGCCGCGCTCAAGCCCGGCAATCAGCCGCTGAAGGTTCCGCTCGTCATGCGGCTGGTCACCGCCGTGCCTTGGCTGCAGGGAATCACGGCGCGGTTTGTGGGCTTAGGTGTGCGGCCTGAGCACGTGCGATCCGGCAGTTGAGCTGATGGGCAATTAGGCCAGGCGACCTTTGGAAGGTACTTTTATACCGCAAAGTGCAACCGGTTCCATGTGGTCGCCTCACATTGCTCGCAACTGTCGCAACCGGGTGACAGTTTTTGAGCCAGAATCCGGGTAGATTTTGATCAGGCTTTCCGATGCTTCATCCGCAGTTCCGATGCTCCATCCGCGCAGGTCGCCGGCGCAACTTACAGAGGGGAATGACAATGAAGAAACTGGTAATCGCTGCTTCCATCCTTGCCGCCAGCGCGGTGAGCGCGCTCGCCGCAGACATGCCGGCACGCATCGCGAAGGCGCCCGTGGTGCCCCCGGTCGTTACCTATGACTGGTCCGGTATCTATGTCGGCGGCGCGGTTGGCGGCGCCTGGCACGACACCGCTGGAAACTTCTTCAATGCTCCACCCCTTCTCTGGGGCACGGGTAACAGCGACACCGCTTTGATCTACGGCGGCTTTGCCGGAATCCAGAAGCAGTGGGGCAATTTCGTCCTCGGTATCGAAGGCGGCTATAATGCCCTCGACAATGGCTTTAACACCACCAACAGCGCTGGCGTGATCGGTGAGCGCTGCGGGATAAGTGCTCTAGCTGCCGGCTCTTCCTGCCAAAGCCGGATCAACGACATCTGGTATATCGGTGGGCGGGTCGGTTATGCCTGGAACCGCTTCATGGTGTATGGCCAGGGCGGCTACGCGCAGGCTGACATCGACACCCAGACCATCGTTAATGCGACCGGCGTTACGTTCGACCATGCCGGTGCTTCGCATGGCGGTTGGTATGCCGGCGTTGGTGCTGAATACGCGGTTCTCGACAACCTGATCCTCGGCATCGACTACAAGCATTACGAGTTCGACTCCAAGCAGCACAATTGTAACCTGGCGTTGGCTAGCTGCGGCGGCGCGGCATTCTTCCGCAACGTCGATGCGGATGTCGACGCTGTGATGGCTCGGTTGAGCTACAAGTTCAATCCGTGGCCGACCGGACCGGTCGTGGCGAGGTACTGATCCAGGTATTGAAATCCAGACACGACGGAAAAGCCCCGGCCTTGGCCGGGGCTTTTTTCGTTTCGGCGAAGGGGCCGGCAAGCCCTTTTGGCTAGCCCATGATCGAATACCCGCCATCGACGGGAATCGCCGTGCCCGTGACGAAGTCCGACGCGCTTGATGCGAGGAACACCGCAATGCCGGCGAAATCGTTGATATCGCCCCAGCGCGCCGCGGGCGTGCGCGCCAGCACCCGGTCGTGCAGGCCGTCGATCTCCTTGCGGGCGCGCTTGGTCAAATCCGTGTCGATCCAGCCCGGCAGGACGGCGTTGGCTTGGATGTTATCGGCGGCCCAGGCGCAGGCGCAGGAACGGGTGAACTGCACGATGCCGCCCTTGCTGGCGGCATAGGCCGGTGTGAAGCTGGCACCGAAGATCGACATCATCGAGCCGATATTGATGATCTTGCCGCCGCCGGCCGCCTTCATGGCGGGATAGACCGCCTGCGAGCACAGGAAGGCGCTGGTAAGGTTGGTCTGGATCACGCTGTCCCACTCAGCGATATCGAGCGCGTGCGGCGGCTTGCGGATATTGATGCCGGCATTGTTGATGAGGATGTCGATCCGGCCGAGGTCGCCGGCGACGCGGCTGACCATGGCAGCGACTGCGGCCTTGTCGGTGACGTCGGCCGCAACTGCAATCGCCCTGGCGCCGACTTGCGCAAGCTCCGCGACCGCCGCCGCCAACTTGGCCTCGTTGCGGCCCACCACCGCGATCGCCGCGCCGGCCTGCGCGAGTCCGCGCGCCATGCCGAGCCCGATGCCGCCATTGCCGCCGGTGACGATGGCTACCTTGCCGGTGAGATCGAAGGGTGCTGTCTTCATGGTTTGTTGTTCCTTTCTTCGTCATGCCCGGGCTTGTCCCGGG
>NZ_LLXX01000076.1:2403-29297 GCF_001440405.1 Bradyrhizobium valentinum | reverse complement strand
GGACAAGCCCGGCCATGACGACGACGGCTAGCGGTTGCCTTGCCAGATCAGGATCAGGCCGACGGCGACGAGCACCGCGCCGTATCCGGCCCATTGCAGTTGATTGATCATGAAGCTCGAGCGCGGCCAGGGAATCACGCCGGTGCCTTGCCCGATCCATAGCAGGCCGACGGCAAGCGCCAGAAAGCCGATGATCGAAAGCGATCTGGCCATGGATTCCTCCTGTTGCCATTCCGGTTCTGGACGCCGCGCGGTTTTGTCTTGAGCCGCCGCAGGAAACCATTGCCAGCGGCGGCCTAGCTTCCGATCGAATACAAAGCAGGCCTGCGACGCAAGGCCGGAACTCTACGACAAGCGCTATCCCGCACTGTTCTACCATCTCTATGAAATGTCGCGGACGCAGTTCGGCTTCTCGCCGCTAGATAGCTTGCGGATCGCATTGGCGGCGGCGCGGGCCGCCAAAGCGTTTCAGCCGACGCGTTCCCGCGCATCACCGACGCCCGCGCTGCCGCCGCTCGTGACCTACTACAGCCTGCTCGCATCCGCCGTGCCCGGCGGCTTCGATGTCTGGTTTGGGAGGCGGCGCGTCTCGAGCTCGACTGGCGGCAGGCGAGGCGCGAAGCCGTGGGCCCCGCGCGGTACGGCGTAATGGTCGCGCGCGTCGTCGCCATCACCTACGGCAAGCAGGCGGACGACCCGTCGCTCTTGATATCAGGCATCGGCCGCGCCGAGGCGATGGCCTATCGCGACGCGCGCGGACAGGCGATGACGGATCCGGACTGGTCCGAGATCGAGTGCCGGTTGCGCCGCGCGTACCGGTCGCTGAAGGCGGCGGTGGCAGGCGGCTAAGACGGTTCGAAAAGATCCCAAAGCCGAATAACAAAAAAGCCCCGGACGATGCCGGGGCCTTTGAGCTGCGATCTAGCAGAGGTCAGTACTTGCCAGATCAATACTTGGCCTGGATCGGAGCGCCACCCCAGTTGAAGCGATAGACCAGCGAGGTGCTGATGGTCTGCGTCCACGGCTTGAAGGTGACGGCGGTGCCGGCCGGAAGACCAGTCGCGACATCAGTCTGCGGAAGAGTGACCCGGTCATAAAATGCCGACCGGTATTCGGTCTTCATGAACCAGCCAGGTGCGGTGATACCAAAGATGTCGAGATTGTTCTCGACGCCGCCGCCAATGAACCAGCCATTACGCTGGAAGGAGTCCGTGGTGGCAACAGTCGGACCGCCTCCCGCAGCCAGCGTCGACATATTCGTGCCCGACCACTCCGAGCCCGAGTAACCGCCGTTCACGTAGGACAACACGTTCGGAGCAACCAGGTAACCGACTCTCACGCCAGCAGCGTAGCTAGTCTTGAGCTTCTCGCGGCCTTCGATGCCATTGAACGGATCGCTCAGGGAACCGCGGATGTCTCCGAACTGTCCGTCACCGAAGATACCAGCCACCCATCGACCACCGAACTGCCAGTCGTAGCCGACACCAACCGTGCCGAACCAGCCGCTGCCACCCAGACGCTGATCTCGGGTGAGGGCAACGGCTCCGGGGAAGGTCTGTACGTTGCTGTCGGCCGCCCACAGTCCACCACCGGCACCACCGAAGATGTAGAAGCCGGTCCAGTTGTAGACTGGCATCACGGGAGCCGGCGCCTTGGTGTAGGGGCGTGCCCCGAGATCAGCCGCAGCGGCCGATCCGGTGAAAGCCGCCAGCGCGGTCAGAGCGAGCAGTACCTTTTTCATTTCTAATCCCTCAGTCCAGAAGCGTCTAATCTGATCGCTCTAAGAAGCGCGAGCACCCGATTCCCAAAACCCATTGCGGTGACTATACGCAGTTCCGTCCAAAAAGCTGTTGCGGGGGGAGCACAGCCACCGGAAAACGAATGACCGGGAAATGCCTGGAAAGCGGGCAGATTCGGGCGCCAACCGGCCAAAAATGCCGGAAATCGCCCGAAGTTGCCTCTAACGGATAAAATCAGACGTCCAGCAGGTCGTCGCTGGCGAATTCGGCCTTGTCGGAGATGAAGGCGAACCGCGCCTCGGCCTTGGTTCCCATCAGCCGTTCGACAGAATCGGCGGTGCCTTCGCGGTCGTCGGCCAGAAGAACCACGCGTAGCAGTGTGCGCTTGGCCGGGTCCATGGTGGTTTCCTTGAGCTGGGCCGACATCATCTCGCCAAGCCCCTTGAACCGGCTGACATCCACCTTGGCATTGGCGTTGAACTCGCTCTTCAGCAGCGCTTCCTTGTGGGCGTCGTCGCGGGCGTAGATCGTTTTGCTGCCATGGGTCAGCTTGTACAGCGGCGGCACCGCTAGATAGAGGTGGCCCTCGTCGATCAACCGCGGCGTGAGCCGGTAGAAGAACGTAATCAACAACGAGGCGATATGCGCGCCGTCGACGTCGGCGTCGGTCATGATGATGATGCGGGAATAGCGCAGATCTTCTTCCCGATAGTGCGCAAGCGTCCCGCAGCCGATCGCCTGCATCAGGTCGGAGAGCTGGGCGTTGGCGGTGAGCTTGTCCTTGCCGGCGGATGCAACGTTGAGGATTTTTCCGCGTAGAGGCAGAACGGCCTGGGTCTTTCGGTCGCGGGCGTGCTTGGCAGTGCCGCCGGCCGAGTCGCCCTCGACGATGAACAACTCGGAGCCTTCCGCGGCCGTATTGGTGCAATCGGTGAGCTTGCCCGGCAGGCGCAGCTTCTTCACCGCGGTCTTGCGCGAGATTTCCTTCTCGGCGCGGCGGCGCAGCCGCTCGTCGGCGCGCTCGATGACGAAATCGAGAAGCTTGTTGGCCTGCAGCGGATTGCCCGACAGCCAGTGATCGAACGGGTCCTTGATCGCCTGTTCGACGATCTTCTGCGCTTCCGCCGTGGCGAGACGATCCTTGGTCTGGCCCTGGAATTCCGGCTCGCGCACGAATACCGAGAGCATCACGGCGGCGCCGACCATCACGTCTTCCGAGGTGACGGGCGCGGCGCGCTTGCCCTGGCCGATGCGCTCGGCATGGTCTTTCAGGCCGCGCAGCATCGCGCTGCGCATGCCGGATTCATGGGTGCCGCCGTCGGGCGTCGGCACGGTGTTGCAATAGGAGGAGAGGAAGCCGTCGGCATCGGCGGTCCACGCCACCGCCCATTCGCAGGCGCCATGAGCGCCGTTGCGTCCCGATTTGCCGGAGAAGATATCTGGGTGCACCAGCGTGTCGGCGTGGATGGCGGCGCCGAGATAATCCTTCAGGCCGCCCGGGAAGTGGAAACTGTCCTCGGCCGGCACATCCTCGACGCCCTTCAACAACGCGGGATCGCAGCGCCAGCGGATTTCGACGCCGCCGAACAGGTAGGCTTTCGAGCGCGTCATCTTGAACAGCCGCTGCGGCTTGAAGGCCGCCTTGGCGCCGAAGATGTCGGTGTCCGGCTTGAAGCGGATGCGGGTGCCGCGTCGGTTGTTGATCTTGCCGAGGTCCTCGAGCTTGCCCTTGGGGTGGCCGCGCTCAAAACTCATCCGGTAGAGTTTCTGGCTGCGCGCGACTTCGACCTCGAGCCGCGAGGAGAGGGCGTTGACCACGGAGACGCCGACGCCGTGCAGGCCGCCCGAGGTCTCATAGACCTTGGAGTCGAACTTGCCGCCGGAATGCAGCGTGCACATGATGACTTCGAGCGCGGACTTCTTCGGAAATTTCGGATGCGGATCGACCGGGATGCCGCGGCCGTTGTCGGTGACGGTCAGAAAGCCGTCGGCGCTCAATTCCACTTCGATGAACGAGGCATGCCCGGCCAGCGCTTCGTCCATCGCATTGTCGATGACTTCGGCGAACAGATGGTGCAGCGCTTTTTCGTCGGTGCCGCCGATATACATGCCGGGGCGGCGCCGTACTGGCTCCAGTCCTTCCAGCACCTCGATGTCGGCGGCGGTATAGCCGGCCTCGGCGCTGGTCGCCCGCGACGCGGCCTTGGGCGCAGCGCGGCCCTTCGATTCCGCCCCGAACAGGTCGTTGGCGGATTTAGGTTTTGTAGCTGATTTCAATGGCTTGGACATGGCTCTTTAGGTGTTGCGCGCAGCGCGCGGCAGCGAATCGGTTGCTGTGACTATGCCACGGATGGGCTCAAAAAGTGACGGCCCAGGCCGGGCAGGGTGCGTCGTGGGCGGCGCGGCAGCCAATAAAGCGACCGCGTCCGATTAACAATAACCAAGCCGCTCGTGGCGACCGGACTTGTCTTCAGCCTTAGGTTGCCTGAAGGTTGCGGCGGGCAGGGGGAACAAATCCAATGATCAGATTGCCGTTGGCCGCCGCACTCGCGGCGCCGTGTGTTGGCTGCGCGTCGGTGACGCGTCCGCCGAGGCGGACACCGCCGCCCCAGAGCTGATCGCATCGCTCAGATCTTTGGCTCAGGCCCCTTGCCGATCCGGTGTCGGTTCACGCGCCGGCCCCCGGCTTTGTGACTTGATGTCGTGGAAGGGGCTGGCTTACCTGTTCTTCCCGGCGGAACCGGTAAGAAAGATTCAAAGACAGAAATCGGGGCGGAAAGGGCTCGGAATGGATGATTATGTGCGCGCTCTGGCCGATTTCGTGCGCGACAATCAGGTCTGGGCCGCCCCGATCGTCCTGGTGCTGGCCTTCGGCGAATCGCTTGCCTTCGTCTCGCTGCTGGTGCCGGCCTGGGGCGCGCTGGTCGCGATCGGCGCGCTGATCGGCGTCAGCGGCATCAGCTTCTGGCCGGTGTGGCTGGCTGGCGGCATCGGCGCTGCGCTCGGCGACTGGGTCTCTTACTGGATCGGCTTCAAGTACAAGGAACACGTCGCAGAGATGTGGCCGCTGTCACGCTATCCGGGAATCCTGCTGCGCGGCGAGGACTTCGTGAAAAAATGGGGCGTGCCCTCGATCTTCATCGGCCGGTTCTTCGGGCCCCTGCGAGCCTCGGTGCCGCTCGCCGCCGGCATTTTCGAGATGTCCTACTGGCCGTTCCAGATCGCCAATTTCGTCTCGGCGCTGATCTGGTCGGCCGCCCTGCTGCTGGTCGGCGACGTGATGGGAAAGATCGCCGAATGGCTATGGCGGGCGGCGTAGGCGAGGTTGGAATAAGCTGACAACAGGGGTGTTAGCCCAACTACGTATACCGGAGCATCTTCGCGTTGCCGTCGCGAAGCCGTCGTCGCGCCATCGCAGAATCGCTGGTAGACAGCGACCGAACCAGGGGTACGCACAAAACGGACGGATCCCGCCATCGCATCCATCGTCTCACCGCAATCCATCGTCTCAACTGGGAGGACATCACCATGGAATTAACACGTCGTCACGCACTCGCCGGAGCTGCGGCGCTCGCCGCCACGCCGCTCTTGTCGCAAGTGCCGGCCACGGCCGCCGCGCCGGTGGCGGACAAGCAGGCGCCGAGCTTCTATCGCTACAAGGTGGGCGATGCCCAGGTGACGGCGATCTCCGACGGCGTCAACACCATGGCGCTACCCGACACCTTCGTGCTCAATGCCAAGAAGGATGAGGTCAACGCGGCGCTCGAGAAGGCCTTCATGCCGAAGGACAAGGTGTCCATCCAGTTCGCGCCGCTCGTGATCAACACCGGCGGCAAGCTCGTGGTGGTCGACACCGGCAACGGTGCCGCCGCCTTCGCGTCGAGCAAGGGCAATGTCGGGCAGTTCGCAACCAACATGGCGGCTGCCGGCATTGATCCCAAGAATGTTGACCTGGTTGTCATCTCACACTTCCACGGCGACCACATCAACGGCCTCCTGACCGCCGAGAACGCGCCGGCTTTCCCCAATGCCGAAGTGCTCGTGCCGGCGACGGAATGGAAATACTTCATGGACGACGGCGAAATGAGCCGCGCGCCCGAGGGGCGAATGCAGACCGTGTTCAAGAACGCCCGCCGCGTGCTCGAGGCCGGGCTGAAGAAGAAGGTGACGCCCTATGAGTGGGGCAAGGAAGTCGCGCCGGGACTGACGGCGGTAGAAACGATCGGTCACACTCCGGGCCACACGTCCTATGTTCTCGCGTCAGGTTCCGACAAGGTGTTCATCCAGTCCGATGTCACCAACCACCCGGCGTTGTTCGCCACCAATCCGGGCTGGCACCTGATGTTCGACCAGGATCCGGCTTTGGCGGAAAAGACCCGCCGGCGGGTCTACGACATGCTGGTCGCCGACAAGATGCGGGTCCAGGGCTTCCACTATCCGTTCCCGGCCAACGGCTTCGTCGAGAAGGACGGCAATGGTTACCGGCTGATCCCGGCGCCGTGGAATCCGGTGATTTGAATTTGCTCGTCATTCCGGGGGCGCGCGCAAAAGCGCGTGAGCCCGGAATCTCGTGCTGAAAACCTCTGGATTCCGGGTTCTTCGCTCCCGCCCCGGAATGACGGCGCTATCTCTTGACGCCAGGCGGGCGCGGCCTTATAGCCGCGCCCATGATTATCGCCGCGACCATGACCATCGCTCGCCGCCGCCGCACTATCGCGGTATGGGCGGACGTCTGCGTTTGAGATCGTCGCCCCTGCCGCCGGATCGGGTCCCGCGGCTTCTTCCTTTCCCAGAAATCGCGATCTGAACTGGCGGCTCCTACCTCAAGCAGGAGTTTGAGATGTATACGCCTCCACCGTTCAAGTCCGACCGCGCCGCGAGCCTCGCGTTTGCGGAAGTGCGCGGCTTCGGTTTGGCTTGCGCGTGGGACGGCAAGAAGCCGGTCGCCTCGCCGCTGCCGTTTTATCTGACCTCGTCCAATGACGGCACGCCGCGTGCGCTGTTTCATGTCGCCCGTCACAATCGGCTGGTAGGACTGGCGGACGGGACGACGCCGTGGCTGTTGGCCGTCAACGGTGCTGACACCTATGTGTCGCCGGACTGGTATGTCTCGCTCGACCAGGTGCCGACCTGGCTCTATCAGGCGGTGCATCTCACGGGTCCGGTGCGGAAACTGTCCGACGACGAACTCGCTGATCAGATCGATACGCTCAGCGCCAAGTTCGAGGAGCGGCTGTTGCCGAAAAAGCCCTGGCTGTCGTCGAAGATGTCGGCTGGGCGGCTGGAGGCGATGAAGAAGGCGATTGTGGGCTTTGAGATGACTGTCGAGGAGGTCGAAGCCAGTTTCAAGCTGAACCAGCACAAGTCCGACGCCGACTATACGGCGGTTGCCCAAGCGCTCGCCACGCAAAGCGACGCAGATGCGCGCGAAATCGCAGCCCTGATGCGCGCAGCGCGGCCGCTGGCATTCGCCGCGGAAACGGTACAAGACAACCAAATGACGCCTGAAAGGAACGCGTGATGAGCTCGAAGAAGAAGATCGGCATTCTCGGCGCTTCCGGTTACACCGGGGCCGACGCGGTGCGCCTGTTGGCGCGGCATCCGAATGCCGAGATCACCGCGCTCACCGCCAATACCCACGCCGGCAAGTCGATGGGCGACGTGTTTCCGCATTTCTTCATGCTGGATCTGCCGAAGCTCGTGGAATGGGAAAAGGTCGACTGGACCAGCCTCGACGCGGTGTTCTGCGGGCTGCCGCACGGCACCACGCAGGACATCATCGCCGCGGTCCTCAAGGCCAATCCGAAGATCAAGGTCCTCGACATGTCCGCCGACTTCCGGCTGCGCGACAAGGACACCTATGCGCAATGGTACGGCCATGAGCACCGGGCGCTCGAACTACAGGGCGAGGCCGTCTACGGCCTCACAGAGTTCTACCGGGAGAAGATCTCGGCCGCACGGCTCGTCGCCTGTCCCGGCTGCTATCCGACGGCGGCGCTGCTGGCGCTGGTGCCGCTGGCGAAAGCCAAGCTGATCGACGTCGACGATATAGTCATCGACGCGAAATCGGGTGTCACCGGCGCCGGACGCGGGCTAAAGCAGAACACGCTGTTCAGCGAGGCGGGCGAGGGACTGTCGCCCTATTCGGTCGGCACGCACCGGCACGCGCCGGAGATCGAGCAGGAGATCGGCGTCGCTGCGGGCTCCACGGTGACGGTGAATTTCACGCCGCATCTGATTCCGATGGCGCGGGGCGAACTCTGCACGTCCTACGTCAAGCTCAACGCCGCGACGCCGGACGATCTGCGGGCCGCGCTGGAGAAGGCCTACGCCAATGAGCCCTTCGTGCATGTGGCCAGGAAGGGCGTGCTGCCGCAGACCCAGAACGTGCGCGGCTCCAACTATGTGCAGATCGGCGTCGTCGCCGACCGCATCAAGAACCGGGCGATCGTCATCTCGACGCTCGACAATCTGGTGAAGGGCTCGGCCGGACAGGCGATCCAGAACATGAACCTGATGTTCGGGCTGCCCGAGACCGCGGGGCTGGAACAGATCGCGCTGTTCCCGTGACACGAGGTGCTGCGGTGGACGAGGTGACGCTGCAATTCTACCGCGGCAACGCGGAAGCCTATGCCAAGCGCACGTTCACCTCGCGCCAGGCGCGGCTGATGGCGTTTCTGGCGCGGCTTCCGCCGGGCGCTTCCATTCTCGAACTCGGCTGCGGCGCCGGCGGCGACACCGCGGAAATGCTGGCGCGGCGGTTCGACGTGCGCGCGACGGACGGGTCGCCGGAAATGGCTGATGTCGCGTCAAAGCATCTCGGCCGCACCGTCGAGACGCTGCTGTTTCATGAACTCGACGAGGTCGAGGCCTATGATGCCGTCTGGGCGAATGCCTGCCTGCTTCATGTGCCGAGGCCGGAGCTTGCGGACGTTCTGGCGCGGATACGGCGTGCGCTGAAGCCCTCAGGCTATTTCTTCGCGAGTTACAAGGAAGGCAATGACGACGGCCGCGATACGCTCGATCGCTATTACAACTATCCCTCGCAGGACTGGCTGCGTGCGACCTACGCCGTGGCGGGCAGATGGGATTCGTTGTCGATCGAAACCGGCGAAGTCATAGGGTTTGATGACAAGATGGCATCGATGCTGTTTGCAGTTGCCAGGAAAGGCGGCTGAGGAATGACTTCTAAGGCCGCGATATCGCCCGGATATTGCCGCAGTTCATCGCGTGAGAGAAATCCTCCGAAGGATGTGGCCGCTCGGCTACAGCTTTAAGATACGATTGCGGTAAGGACATGGTGAGCACCGGCAGCACGTTTGTCGGAATGTGCTGGGAATGCCGGACTGGGAATGCCGTAAATGAAAATGACGAAGTATCTGCTGGCCACCGCTCTCGTTGGCCTAGGATCCGCCCCGACGATCGCCGCAGACCTCGCCGCCCGTCCTTACACCAAAGCTCCCGCATTGGCCGCCGTCTACGACTGGACCGGCTTTTACATCGGCGTCAACGCCGGCGTCGGTGTCGGCCGCGATCGGACGCAACATCAGCCGCTTCCGGGGCAAAACTATTCGCTTTACCTGCAGCCTCAAGGCGGGCTCGGCGGCGGGCAGATCGGATACAACTGGCAGACGAATTCCGTTCTCGGGCCGATCGTTTTTGGTGTTGAAGCTGACATCCAGGGAGCCGGCCTCAGCGACGACCGCACCAATCTGAATTTTGCCGGCGGCTTGCTTACGAACTACAGCCAGGAGCTCGACTGGTTTGGAACGGTTCGCGGGCGTGTCGGCCTGGCCAAGGGACCGGTGCTGAGCTACGTCACGGCCGGCTTTGCCTATGGCAACGTCAACACCACGATAACTCAATCGGGGCCGGGTCCGGTTCCGGTGACGTTTTCAACCGATCGCACCCAGGGTGGATGGGTGGTGGGCAGTGGTGTGGAGGCTGCGCTCGGCGGCAATTGGACCGGAAAGATCGAACATCTCTACCTGAATCTCGGCAACCGGACCGACTTCGCTGGACCCTTGTTCTTCCCGAGCAACGTGAATACCGAGATCCGCCAAAACATCTTCCGCGCCGGCTTGAACTATCGGATCGGCGGCAACTCGAATTACCAGCCGGTGGCTGCGGCCAATTGGAGCGGTTTCTATCTCGGAGGCAATTTTGGGTCCGGATACGGCCGTGACCGAAGCGCGCTAAGCGTGCTGGGCCCGTTCGTGGACACCTTCAACCTGGGCCTCGATGGTTTCATTGGCGGCGTGCAGGCGGGCTACAACTGGCAGGCCGCTAACTGGGTGTTCGGCTTGGAGGCGGATATCCAGGGGGCGACCCTGCAAGACGACAAGACGTGCGTATTGGGCTGCGGATTAGCAGGAGTGAGCGCGGCTTACGACGCCACGTTGCCGTGGTTCGGTACGGTGCGCGGACGGCTCGGCTATTCGGTCGGGTCGACCTTGTTCTATGCGACCGGCGGTCTCGCTTACGGCAGCATCAAGACCAAGATCAACACCAACTCCTTCGTCGGCCCGGTGACGCAATCGTTCTCGCACACCAATACCGGCTGGACCGCGGGTGCGGGTATCGAAACGCCCTTCAGCCTGCTGGGATTGCTGGGCCCGAACTGGACGACGAAGACCGAATATCTCTACGTCGACCTCGGCTCGACGTCGGACTCTTTCATCTTCGGCGCGGTTCCGGCGACGACAACCCGTTCGGTTACCGAGCACGTGTTCCGCACCGGCATCAACTACCACTTCAATTCGCCGGTTGTTGCGAAGTACTAAGCGCTGTTTCAGAAGCGTAAATGAAAAACCCCGGGGCCGAGCCCCGGGTTTTTTGCTTTGGATTAGGTGAGGGCGAGAGGGACCGTGGCTATGTGGCGATCCATTCGAGCAGAGCGTTTTGCGCGTGTAGAAGATAAGCCTTTGCAGCGGCACTCTGGCAAGCCGGATGACGCATTGCATTAGCGGTGACTTCCTTTTCCCTGGAAACAGGCGGGCAGGGAAGGAAGATGGCGTCGGGACGGCATTTGTCTAGAATAGGCATCGAAATCCGGTATTCCCGCATCTGTTCTTCATTGGCGTCACTTGGCCATGAGTCGGTAACGATCACGTCCGCATCCCACAGCTCTGCGAGGTCGGTACTCGCAGCGAAGTTTGGGCCCAATAGGGAGACGTCTTTGACGTGCCAGTTTTCCGGATAGACCTGTCTCACCTGGATAGGCATCGAGAGGGAAGCTTCTACCCACGATCGGATGATGTTGGCGTCCGGAGCAACGCCGACGACTTTCATTCCCTCAAGAGTCCCTTTCTTGCTTTGGACATAGGCGAGATCGCCAAGTATTTCGCAGGGGTGATTGGACCTCGTTCTCGCATTTACCACCGGGGCTTTGGCAATTGATGCGAGCTCTTTCAAGGCCGACAGCTCTTTGGTGCGGATAACCAAAATATCGAACCAGTTGTCGAGGTACCTTGCCAGATCCGCCGTAGCTTCATGAACATTGAACTTGATTGGCGATTGGACGCAGATGCCACCCATGGCCTGTACGCCCAGATCAAAAGCACTCGTATTCCTCCATCCACTATCGTCGGCAATGAGGGCAACACGTTTGCCGGACAAGCTCTGAGGCATGGTGCGATCGTCCCAGGCTGTCGCCAACGACTGAGCGCGATCGATGAGGGAAAAGATGATTTCTTTTGGCAATCCGTGGAATTCAAGAAAGTCCTTGTTGGGTTCCATGCGCATTCTCGCCTCGAGGGGGCGCCATATTCAGACCCGGAATCCCGAGATTCCGGATGCGCCCTTCAGCGCGCCGGATAACGATGCAGGGAGATGGATTCCCGAGGGCTGGTCGCCTCACACCACCCTGAAGATAGCGAGCGCCAGCACGGCTTGCGCCAGGAAGCCGACGGTGAAGGCCAGCGTGCGGAAGATCGGCAGGCCCAGCGTGTAGACGATCAGGTGCGCGACACGCGACCAGAAATAGACGGCGCAGGCCAGCACGGTCCACCTGTCGGAATAGTCGATCGCGTGCAGTATCAAGACCAGCGGCGCGAAGATCACGAGGTTCTCGACCGCGTTGTCATGGGCGAACATCAGCCGATTGGCCCAATCGGCGTGCGGCTTGTCGTTGCGCGAGGGATTTGCCATGGCACCGGAGAGGCCGCGCACCTGACAGCGATTGATGATGTAGGGGATCCACATCAGCCCGGTCAAAATCACGGTCAGAGTCAGCCAGAACAATTCACGCGTGATTGGTTGCGTCATCGGTCTCCCCTCAATCGATTCCCGGCGCGGGATATCAGGTTATCTCTACTGCGTCACAGTCGTTTAGACCCTCATCCTGAGGAGCCCGCGGAGCGGGCGTCTCGAAGGATGTAGGCCACAGACGGGCCTCATGGTTCGAGACGCGCTTCGCGCTCCTCACCATGAGGGGCTCGTGACGCAGCAGGACTATAGCGAACCGCCCGCGGCCGCGCTATGCACGGACCTTGACGTAGCTGCCGGGCGCGTCCTCGATCGGCGGCATCTCCTCGGAGCCGACGGCGCGCGCGGGCACGCGCTCGGCGTCGAGGCCCTCCAGCCATTGCAGCCAGTCCGGCCACCACGAACCCTTGTGTTCGGTCGCGTTCTTCAGCCAGTCGGCGAGCGAGACGTCCTTGACGTTGTCGTTGGTCCAATACTGGTACTTGCCCGCCTCCGGCGGGTTCACCACGCCTGCGATGTGGCCTGACCCGGACAGCACATATTTAACCGGGCCGCCGAAGAACTGCGAACCGTAGAGCACCGAATCCGCGGGCGCGATGTGGTCCTCGCGCGTCGCCAGATTGTAGACGGGCACCTTGACCTTCGACAGGTCGAGCAGCGTGTTGTCGAGCACCATGCTGCCGGAGGACAGCCGGTTCTCCAGATAGCAGTTGCGCAAGTAATAGGAATGGTTGGCCGCCGGCATTCGCGTGGCGTCGGAATTCCAGTGCAGCAGGTCGAACGAGGAGGGCGCCTGTCCCTTCAGATAGTTGCTGACGACATAGGACCAGATCAGGTCGTTGGAGCGCAGCATGTTGAAGGCCATCGCCATCTTGCTGCCTTCGAGAACGCCCCTTGCTTCCATCTCGCGCTCCAGCGTCGAGATCTGATCCTCGTCGACGAACACGAGCAGATCGCCGGCGTGGGTGAAATCGACCTGCGCCGCAAAGAACGTCGCAGACGTCACGCGCTGGCGCCGCTTCTCGGCGAGCCAGGCCAGCGTCGAGGCGAGCAGCGTGCCGCCGACGCAGTAGCCGGCGGTATGGACCTTCATCTCGCCCGTCACTTTTTCAATGACGTCCATCGCGGTGAGCGGGCCTTGCTTCATGTAGTCGTCGAAGGTCTTCTTGCCGAGCTCCTTGTCGGGATTGACCCAGGAGATCACGAACACCGTGATGCCCTGGTCGACGCACCATTTGATGTAGGATTTTTCCGGCTTGAGATCGAGAATGTAGAACTTGTTGATCCACGGCGGCACGATCAGCAGCGGCGTGCGCAGCACCGTCTCCGTGGCCGGCGTGTACTGGATGAGCTGCATCAGCTCGTTCTGGAAGATCACCTTGCCCGGCGTTGTCGCCATGTTGACGCCGACGACGAGATTCGACGGATCGGACTGGCGAATGCGCAGCGTGCCGCGTCCGGCTTCGATGTCCTCGGCGAGCATCTTCATGCCGCGCACGAGGTTGTCGCCGTTCGAGGCCAGCGTCTCGCGCAGCACTTCCGGATTGGTGAGAACGAAATTCGACGGCGCGATCGCGTTGGTGATCTGCTGAACGTAGAATTCGGCCTTCTTGCGGGTATGCGGATCGACGCCCTCGGCGTTCTTCACCAGTTCTTGCGCCCATTGCGCCGTGAGCAGATAGAGCTGCAGGACGAAATCGAAGAACTGGTTCGATCTCCACTCCGGATCCTTGAAGCGCTTGTCGCGCGGTGACGGCTCGATCGCAGGCTTTGCCGCTTCGCCGGCCATGCGGCGCGCGGCCGAGCCCCAGAGATCGAGATAGGCCTTGCCCAATTTGGTCTGCAACTCCGCGGCGCGATTCTGGTCCGAAAGCCAATATTCGGCAACCGCAGAGAACGTCTTGATGACCTCACCGATTTCGCTGGGCGGCTTGTCCTTCGGTTCTCCGCCCGCGCGCGGCTGGAGATAGGCCGCGAGCGCCAGGCCGCTCGTCTCCATCGCTTTCGCGATGTTCATGGCGAAGGCTTCGGCATTGAATGTGTTGGAAGCCTGGGTTTCGGTGTTGACGTCACTCATATCAAGGACACTATAGCTTCATTTCGCGTTCGTCACCGCGGGGATCGATGGCAACTGGGTTGGGGTTAACCCTGTTGCACTGCGATAAAGTTTGCGTGTTCAGACACATTGCAGCCGCACCAGTGGCATTTGATCTTTGGGCTTTAATCGTTTCGGGCGACAATGGTTTGAACGGTTACAGCGAAATCAACGCTGCGGGACGGTTTGGCGTTGCAAAGCTCGTACCAGCACATCGATACCATCGCGATGCGCTGATGGTGCGCAGGTAGTTGGGGATTTCCGGACGGATGCCGGTAAGTCGAACGATAAGGCTGTGGTCGATTGCCGCGCTGTTCGCGTCAGCGTTCGCGCTCGGCGGCTGTTCGACCCAGATCGCGGATATGCCGGGTCTTGGCGTGCCGGCCGGCGCGCCCGAGCGTCCGAAGGAAGCCGGTGGCTATCTGCCGGTTCATGACCTGCCGCCGGACCGCAACGAGGAGGCGATGAAGCCGGCAGAGCTGGCTAAAATCCAGTCAGAATTGACGGCCGCCCGGGATCGTCAGGCGGCCGCTTCTACCCCGCCAAAGCCGGCCAAGAAGTGAAGTGATCGTCTTTTTGACGCATTTTCCTGGCCCGAACCGGTCGCTGTCCCAGATCAGGTCCAGGGCGGGCTTTCGCTTGAAAACGCCATAGCGCCGCCGGGCTCCCGTGGTAAAAGAACCCATTCAACCGCATTGCGGGTCCAGAGCTGAAGGATCTCGCGCCTGAATTCGCTCTAAATCCTTGATTGAGCGCGATTTCTGACCGAAACCCGGTTCCGGTTTCGATAGCCGCGAAGGTTCCCCGATTCTGCCCTGCCGGTTGTCGGAGCAAGGTCCCATGGAAGATTTTTATCGCATTCGCCGTCTGCCGCCTTACGTGTTCGAGAAGGTCAACCAGGCCAAGGCGGCCGCGCGCAATGCCGGGGCCGACATCATCGACATGGGCATGGGCAATCCGGACCTGCCGACGCCACCCCATGTGCTCGAGAAACTCAAGGAGACGCTGGGCAAACCGCGGACCGATCGCTACTCGGCCTCGCGCGGCATCAACGGCCTGCGCAAGGCGCAAGCCGCGTATTATGGGCGGCGGTTCGGCGTGAAGCTCAACCCGGACACCCAGGTCGTTGCGACGCTGGGTTCGAAGGAAGGCTTTGCCAATGTGGCGCAGGCGATTACCGCGCCCGGCGACGTCGTGCTGTGCCCCAATCCGAGCTACCCGATTCATGCTTTCGGCTTTCTGATGGCGGGCGGCGTGATCCGCTCGGTGCCCTCGGAACCGACGCCGCAGTTTTTCGAGGCGGTGGAACGCGCGATCATCCATTCGATCCCGAAGCCGATCGCGCTCATCGTCTGCTATCCCTCCAATCCGACCGCCTATGTCGCCGAGCTCGATTTCTACAGGGATCTGGTGGCGTTCGCGAAGAAGCACGAGATCTTCATCCTGTCGGATCTGGCCTATGCCGAAGTCTATTTCGACGACAATAACCCGCCGCCATCGGTGCTGCAGGTTCCCGGCGCGATCGACGTCACCGTCGAATTCACCTCGATGTCGAAGACGTTCTCGATGGCCGGCTGGCGCATGGGCTTTGCGGTTGGCAACGAGCGGATCATTGCTGCGCTGGCGCGGGTGAAATCCTATCTCGATTACGGCGCGTTCACGCCGATCCAGGTGGCCGCTACCGCCGCGCTGAACGGGCCGGACGATTGCATCAAGGAAATGCGCGACACCTACCGCCGGCGGCGCGATGCGCTGGTCGAATCTTTTGGCCGGGCGGGCTGGGAGATTCCGCCGCCGCAGGCCTCGATGTTCGCCTGGGCGCCGCTGCCCAAGGCGTTTGAGGGCGTAGGCAGCATGCAATTCGCGACCCTGATGGTGGAAAAATCCGGCGTGGTGGTTTCGCCCGGCGTCGCCTTTGGCGAGCATGGCGAGGGCTTTGTCCGCATCGCGATGGTCGAAAACGAGCAGCGTATCCGCCAGGCCGCGCGCGGGGTGCGCCGCTTCCTTGAAAGCGGCATTGAAACGTTGCACAACGTGGTTCCTCTCGCCAACCGGCGCTAATCACTTTTATTGCAGGTTCTCTCATTCATGGTCGCACCCCTGAGAGTGGGTATCGCGGGGCTCGGCACCGTTGGCGCCGAAGTCGTCCGCCTTATCGAAGAGCAGTCGCGGATGCTGTCCGAGCGCAGCGGGCGCGGCGTGCGCGTGGTTGCCGTCACCGCGCGCTCGAAAGCGAAAAAGCGCTCGCTCGACCTGCGCGGCATCGACTGGGCCAAAAGCCCGCTGGCGCTGGCCTCTGACCCCAACGTCGATTGCTTCGTCGAACTGATGGGCGGCTCCGGCGAGCCGGCGCTGTCGGCGATCGAGGCCGCGCTGAAGTCCGGCAAGTCGGTGGTAACTGCCAACAAGGCGCTGATTGCCAAGCACGGATTGCGGCTGGCGAAGGCCGCCGAAAAGCACGGCGGCGCCCTGAACTTCGAGGCGGCGGTCGGCGCCGCCATTCCCGTCATCAAGACCCTGCGCGAGGGGCTTTCCGGCACCGGCGTCAACCGCGTCTACGGCATCCTCAACGGCACCTGCAATTACATCCTGACCCGGATGGAGCATGAGGGCCTGTCGTTTGCCGAATGCCTCAAGGATGCGCAGCGGCTCGGCTATGCCGAAGCCAATCCGTCCTTCGATGTCGATGGCCATGATACCGCGCAGAAGCTTGCGATCCTGGCCAGCCTCGCCTTCGGCACCAAGGTGGCGCAGAGCGCGGTCTATGTCGAAGGCATCTCCTCAATCGCGCCGGAAGACCTTCGCGCCGCGGAAGAGCTCGGTTATCGGGTCAAACTGCTCGGGGTTGCTGTGCGCACCGCCAAGGGCATCGAGCAGCGCGTGCACCCGACCATGGTGCCGAAATCGTCCTCGATCGCGCAGGTGATGGGGGTCACCAATGCAGTGACCATCGATGGCGAAGGCATTCCCGCGATCACGCTGGTGGGGCCCGGCGCCGGCGGTGCTGCGACGGCGTCCGCCGTCGTGGCCGATATCGCCGACGTGGCGCGCGGCATTCGCGCAAAACCGTTCGGCCGCCCGGTGGAGCGGCTGCGCGACACCATCAAAGCGCCGATGGAGCGTCACGAGGGCGGCTACTACATCCGCCTGATGGCGCGTGACCTCGCTGGCACCGCCGCCACCATCGCCACCCGCCTTGCCGAACAGAAGATTTCGCTGGAATCGATCGTGCAGCGCCATCCCGAGGGCGTCGATGCGAACGGCGCCGCGAAAAAGCCGTCACCGGTTCCGGTGATTCTGATTACCTACGCCACCTCCGAGGATGCGGTGTATCGTGCGCTCGAAGCCGTTCAGCGCGACAAGGTGATCAGCGGCCGGCCACAGGTGATACGGATCGAGAAGAACTGACGTAGGATCCGAACGGATCGCGCGCCAAAAGGTTTGATTTGCGGGCCGAGTTGCCCGTGCAGGTTTAAAGGAGTGAGCCGATGACGACCCATATTTCCGTTCCGCCGCAATTGCTGCTCGAGCGCATCCTGACGCTTGAAATCGTGCGGGTGACGGAACGTGCCGCGGTTTCGGCCGCGCGTCTGCGCGGCCACGGCCAGGAGAAGGCGGCGGACCAGGCTGCGGTCGACGCGATGCGCCGCGAACTCAACAAGCTGCCGATCGAAGGCACCATCGTGATCGGCGAGGGCGAGCGCGACGAGGCGCCGATGCTGTTCATCGGTGAGAAAGTTGGGCTGAACGCCGGTCCGCAGGTCGATATCGCGGTCGATCCGCTGGAAGGCACCACGCTCTGCGCCAAGAACATGCCGGGCGCGATCGCGACCATGGCGATGGCCGACGGCGGCACGCTGTTGCACGCGCCCGACGTCTACATGGAGAAGCTCGCGGTCGGCCCGGGCTACGCCAAGGGCGTGGTCGAGCTCGACGCGTCGCCTGCCGACAATGTCCGCCGGCTCGCGAAAGCCAAGGGCGTCGAGCCTGGCGCAATCACGGTGCTGGTGCTCGATCGCCCGCGCCACGCCGATATCATCGCCAGCATCCGCTCGACCGGTGCGGCGGTGCGGCTGATCACCGACGGCGACGTGGCCGGCGTGATCCATTGCGCCGATCCCGATAACACCGGCGTCGACATGTATATCGGCACCGGCGGCGCGCCCGAGGGCGTGCTTGCGGCGGCGGCGCTGCGCTGCATCGGCGGCCAGATGCAATGCCGGCTGATCCTCGACAGCGAGGAGAAGCGTGAGCGCGCACACAAAATGGGCGTGACCGATCCGAAGATGATCTACGGCATCGAGGACATGGTGCGGGGCGACTGCCTGTTCGCGGCCACCGGCGTCACGACCGGCTCTCTGCTGACGGGCGTCAAATTCCGCAAGGATGGCGTGATCGAGACCGAAACGGTGGTGATGCGCTCGGTGACCGGCACGGTGCGTTATATCAAGGCCGAGCACCGGCAGTTGGATAAGTTTCATCTGGATTGAGTTGGACGTCGTTCCGAGGCGATGCGAAGCATCGAACCCGGAACCTCGAGATTCCGGGTCTGGTGCTAGCGCACCATCCCGGAATGACGAACCCAGGGGAGGCGGCCAATGTCCGACGTATCAGCCGTGAAGGCTCTGGTGTTCGACGTGTTCGGCACGGTGGTCGACTGGCGCACCAGCCTCATCAAAGATTTCACCAAATGGTCTGAGACCTCAGGCATCGAGGCCGATTGGACGGCACTCGTCGACGGCTGGCGTGGCGTCTACATGGCCTCGATGGACGAGGTGCGCAAACATCCCGAACGCGGCTACCAGATCCTGGATACGCTGCACCGGCGGTCGCTGGAAAAACTGGTGGCGCAGTTTTCGATACAAGGCTTGAGCGATGCCGATCTGCATTACTTGACGCTGGGCTGGCACCGGCTGCATCCGTGGCCCGACAGCGTGCCGGGCCTAGTGCGGCTGAAGAAGAAATACATTATCTCGCCGCTCTCCAACGGCAACGTCGCGCTGCTCACCAACATGGCAAAGTTCGCCGGCCTGCCGTGGGACCTCATCATGTCGGCGGAATTGTTCGAGCACTACAAGCCCGATCCCGAAACCTATCTCGGCGCGGCGAAGCTGCTCTGCCTGCCGCCGGAGCAGGTCATGATGGTCGCCGCCCACAACAACGATCTGAAAGCAGCACAGCAGAACGGCCTGAAGACCGCCTTCGTCGCGCGTCCCACCGAATACGGCCCGCACCAGAAATATGATTTCGAGGCCAAAGGTGATTGGGACATCGTCGCCAAGGATTTTGGAGAGATCGCCGATCGGTTGGGGTGCTAGCGAATAGGTCGACGGAGCACGCTTTATCTCCGTCATCCTTCGAGGCTCGCCTCGCTCGCGCCTTCGGAATAAGTGCAAGTGCGCTTATTCCTGAGATGACGAGTCTTAGGCCGACGTTCTCGGCTGACTATTCCCGTGGCTTATCCCGCGCCAGCCTGGATCACGCCGAACCAGCCAAGGCCCCGATACGTCTCGTAGCCGGGCGTGGCGTGAAACGCGACAAGTCCGCCGGAGCGGTCCTGATGGAAGCCGGAGCGCCGCCCCTCAAGTGGAAGCGAGACGCGTTCGGTGAGCAGCCCTTGGCCGTCGGAGGCTGCGATCACCCGGAAATTCGAATCGACCAGCAGCACGCGGGCCTTGTCGGCCGCGCCGACGCGCACGCCCTGAACGATGGCGCGGGCTTGCGGCTCCCAGTCGAAATGAACCGCGAGCACGCCGGTCGGTTTGCCATTCGCCTTGCCGCCGGCGCGAACGCTGGCGCAATAGGTCACGACCTGGGCGTTGCCGAGCAGAGGCTGACATTCGACGTCGCCGACGGCATATTCGTCGCCGGTTCGCAGGCCCCGCGCCGCGCGAAACCACTTGGTCGAGGCCACGTTCTGACCGACGACATGGAAGCGATCGACGCGGCCGTTGGCGACCACATTGCCCTCGAGATCGCAAAGCCAGAGATCGAGATAGACGGTATAGGCGCCCAGAATTACGGCCATCCGTTCCGACGCATGCGCGACCGCGGCAGCCTCCGGCGCCGCCGCGCAATCGGCGACGGCCGAATCAGTTGCCCACCAGCGCACGTCGCAGGTGCGCTCATAGAGGTTGCGGTCGATCAGCTCGATGGCGTTCAGCGACAGGTCGACCATGCGCTCACCGCGCGAGCGGTCGGCCATCTGCGCGATCGAGTTCATCAGATTGCCGGTCCGGTTGGTGAGCTGGCTTTCGAGCTCGCGGGCGATGGTCTCGACCTGCTGGCCGACGTTGCGGACCTCCTGCGCCACCACGGCGAAGCCTGCGCCTTGCGCGCCGGCGCGCGAGCTTTCGATCAGCGCGTTCAGCGCCAGCATCTTCATCTGATTGGTGATCTTCTGGATCGATTTGGTCTTCTCGCAGGCGACCTGGTTGACCTCGGCGGTCAGCCTCGCGATCAGGGCGGAAACGTCGGCTTCATCCTCGGCGCCTGATTTGGCGGGCAGCTTCGAGATCGTTGCGGTCTGGGAACGAAGCGCGACGGACATTGGCGGGAATTCCTCAGTCTTTGTGCGGATGTCGATCTTCTGCGGATCGGCGGGACTCAAGCGAGAGCGTATTTGACTCCTTTGTCGGGGATCATGGCTAACGATTGGTTTAAGTTCTCCCGCGGTGCGGGTAGTTTTACCGGAACAAGTTGCATCTTCTTTGTGCAAGTTGTTTTTGTTGGCAGAGCCCGGGCGGGCGTCGCCCCGTTTGCGTTTGCCGAAGGGGCGCTTTGCCCGTATTTCTCGAGGGCATCATGACGCCTCCCGCATCCGCTCTGCCCGTTGAACTGCCGCCGGCGTTTCTCGGCGTCTTGCGTTCGGCGACCGGCAAGTTGTGGCGTGACCGGATCGACGCAAGGGGGGCGGCACGGGCACTGGCGATCACGCAGCGCTACCAGTTGCCGGAGATGCTGGCGCGCGTGCTCGCCGGCCGCGACGTCGGGATCGACGAGGTCGAGGATTTCCTCGATCCGACCATCCGCAAACTGATGCCCGATCCCCATACCGTGACGCAAATGGAGACGGCGGCCAAGCGGATCGCTGAAGCCGCCCAGCGCGGCGAGAAGGTCGCGATCTTCGGCGATTATGACGTCGACGGTGCGACGTCGGCGGCGCTCTTGGCCTGGCATCTGCGCCATTGCGGGCTCGATCCGCTGATCCATATCCCCGACCGCATCTTCGAGGGCTACGGGCCCAATACCGAGGCGGTGCGCGCGCTCGCGGGGAAGGGCGCGACGCTGCTGGTGACGGTCGACTGCGGCACCACCAGCCTCGAACCGTTGGCGGAGGCGCGAAAGCTCGGAATGTCGGTGGTCGTCATCGACCATCACCAAACGGCTGAGGAATTGCCCGAAGTCGATGCGCTGGTGAACCCGAATCGGCCCGACGACCTTTCCGGCCTTGGTCATCTCGCCGCCGTCGGCCTCGTGCTGATCACATTGGTGGCGGTGAACCGGGAATTGCGCGGCCGCGGCTTCTGGAATGCCGAACGGCCGGAGCCGGATCTTCTGGGCATGCTGCACCATGTGGCGCTCGGTACCGTGGCCGATGTCGCGCCCTTGATCGGGCTGAACCGCGCTTTCGTCGCCAAGGGCCTGATCGCGATGCGCCGCCGCGACCATGTCGGCCATACCGCGCTGATGGATGTCGCGCGGCTGAACGGCCCGCCCGAAGCCTGGCATCTCGGCTTCATGCTGGGGCCGCGCATCAATGCGGGCGGCCGGATCGGGCGCGCCGATCTCGGCGTGCGGCTGCTCTTGGAAGGCGACGTCTCGGAGGCCGCACGGATCGCGGCCGAACTCGACCGGCTCAACAGTGAGCGCCGCGTCATAGAGCAGGTGGCGGAGGCGCAAGCGGAAGCCGAAGCGCTGGCGTCGCTCGGGCTCGAAGACAAGGGCGCTGTGATCGTGACGGCTTCGGAAGGCTGGCACCCCGGCGTTGTCGGGCTGGTGGCGTCGCGGCTGAAGGAGAAGTTTGCACGGCCGGCTTTCGCCATTGCGCTGGAGCCGGGCGGGATCGGCACTGGCTCAGGCCGCTCGATCTCCGGTGTCGATCTCGGCAAGGCGGTGCGGCAGGCGGTGAAAGATCGCCTGCTGATGAAGGGCGGCGGCCATGCCATGGCGGCCGGCGTGACGCTGCGGAAAGAGAAGCTCGCGGAGTTTCGCGCCTTCATGGAAAGCGCGCTGGCCGAGGACGTCGCCAGTTCCCGGCACGAGAACGAGCTGTTCATTGATGGCGCCGTCAGCGCGCGCAGCGTGACCGTGGAGTTCGCCAATACGCTGAATCGCGCCGGGCCGTTCGGGGCGGCCAATCCCGAGCCCGTCATTGCGCTGCCGGCGCATCAGCTCGTCTATGCCGACGAAGTGGGACAGGCGCATCTGCGCGTGCGCTTCAAGTCGGGCGATGGCGCCATCGTCAACGGCATCGCGTTCCGCTCGGTCGGACAAAAGCTCGGCCATGCGCTGACGCAAAACCGCGGCCAGCCGCTGCATGTCGCCGCTACGCTCGCGGTCGATCGCTTTCAGGGCTCGGAACGCGTCCAGATGCGGGTGCTCGATGTCGCGGTGCCGGATCCGGGACCGGCCGTGATCAGATAATTCAACGAGAATAACAACAGGGAGAAGAAATGGCAGGACAGGTTCAGGGCAAGGTCGCGCTGGTGACGGGCGGCGCGTCCGGCATTGGCGAAGCGGTTTCTGAATTGCTGGCGCGCGAAGGCGCCTCGGTCGCCGTGACCGACGTCGACGATCTCAGGGGCCCCGAGGTCGTCGCGCGGATCAAGAAAGCGGGGCATGAGGCGAACTTCTGGCACCACGACGTCACCAGCGAGGAGCGCTGGATCGAGGTCGTGGCCGATGTCATGAAGCGCTATGGCCGGCTCGACGTGCTGGTCTCGAATGCCGGCATCGGCATCTCGGTGCCGTCGATTACCGAGATGTCGCTGGTGGACTGGCGGCGGCAGACCGCGATCAATCTCGATGGCGTGTTCCTGTCGGTGAAGCACTGCTTGCCTGCGATGCGCAGGACCGGCGGCGGCTCCGTCATCATGATGTCGTCGCTGGCGGGCCTGCGCGGCGCGGCCGGTCTTTCCGGCTATTGCGCAACCAAGGGCGGGGTGCGGCTGTTCGCCAAGGCGATCGCGATGGAGTGCGCGACGTTTGGCGACGGCATCCGCGTCAACTCGGTGCATCCCGGGATCATCGATACGCCGATCTGGGGCAAGATCCCGACCGAAGCCGGAGGGAGCGGGCAGAACGCGCCGATCGATCCGGAGGAGCGTGCGAAAATGGCAACCCCGCTCGGGCGTGCTGGCGAGGCCGCCGAAATCGCGCAGGGCGTGTTGTATCTGGCCTCCGATGCATCGCGCTACGTGACGGGGACGGAGCTCGTCATCGACGGCGGCATGAATGCCGGCGGCGTCGCGCGGCGGGCGTGAGCGCGTAACAGTCGCGAGACGTTTCTTCGCTGCAGCACGCGCGCCAGAGCGCTATTGGGGCGCTGCGGTAAATTGCGCCCGCAGCCAGGCCTGCACTGCCTCGATCGGCTCGGTCAGCGGCCTGTTGCGGTCGCGCACCAGGTGCAAGGCGAAGCCCTCAAGTTCCGGCCCGAACGGGACCACCAGCGTGCCCTGCGCCAGTTCGTCGGAGACGAGCAGCAGGCTATGCAGCGCGATCCCGGCACCGGCGACGGTCGCCTGGATCGCATGGGTCTCATCGCTGAAGCGCAGGCCCGCCCGCGCATCGATGCCGTCAATGCCGGCAATTTTCAGCCAGCGACGCCAGGTCGGATTGCGGGAATCGCGACGATACCAGTCGAAATGCAGCAGGGTTGCTGACCGCAGGTCGCTCGTTTTCTTGATACCGAGGCGCGGACTTGCGACCGGCGCAAAGCGATCGACAGTGAGCGGCTCGGCGACTAGATCGGGATAGGGTCCGGGGCCGTAGCGCAGGGCAAGATCCGCGGCGCCCGAACCGAGGCCGACGACTTCCAGCGACGCGAGCAACGTGAGATCGATGTCCGGCCGTGCCTTGCGAAAGGCAGCGATGCGCGGCACCAGCCACTTGGCCGTGAAAGCAGGCGTCGCGGAGAGCGTGACCGCGGTGCGCCGCTGCGTG
Source organism: Bradyrhizobium valentinum (assembly GCF_001440405.1). Classification (GTDB taxonomy): domain Bacteria; phylum Pseudomonadota; class Alphaproteobacteria; order Rhizobiales; family Xanthobacteraceae; genus Bradyrhizobium; species Bradyrhizobium valentinum. The sequence continues at coordinate 5,093 of NZ_LLXX01000076.1, read as the reverse complement.
CGGCTCAAGCCATCGATGACGCGCGCAAAGGAATCGAAGCCGTCGCGCAGAACCGGCAGTAAGATTAGCCCTTCGGCCGTGAGCGCCACCTGGCGCGTGCGCCGTTCGAACAGGCTTACGCCGATCGCTTCCTCCAACTGCCGCACCTGATGACTGATCGCCGTTGGCGTGACGTGCAGTTCGTCGGCCGCCCGCTTGAAGCTCAGATGTCGCGCCGCGGCCTCGAACGCGCGCAGCCCAGTTAGCGGCGGCAGTCGTCTCATCACAAAAGCCTACGAATGAATTTACCTCAGCCATATGCTGAGCTATTTGCGTTTGTCAACACGGGATACGCGCACCATTGTACTGACAATGGATGAAGGAAACTAAGCCATGAAGCTGTTACAAATTGATGCCAGCGCGCGTTGCCAAGCCTCGGACCGGAGCCCGCGGGGATCGCATACACGCCGGCTTACCGCGCGGTTTACCCGGCGCTGGCTGCAACACCGGCCGAGCGATTTTCTGGTCCGTCGCGATGTCGGCCGATCACCGCCGCCGCCTGTGACCGAGAAATGGATCAACGCCGCCTTCACGAAGCCCGATCAACGCGAGCCCTGGATGAACGGGACGCTGGCGGAAAGCGACGCGCTGATCGATGAACTGATCGCAGCCGATTTGGTCGTGGCTGGCGTGCCGATGTACAATTTCGGCATGCCCGCGCAGTTCAAGGCCTATATCGACAATGTCGTGCGGGTCGGGCGCACGTTCGGTTTCGACCGTTCACGGCCGGACGATCCCTATACGCCGTTGCTGGCAGGCATGGACAAGCGCCTCATCCTGGTCGGTTCGCGAGGCGATTACGGGTACGATCCAGGTGGACGCATCGCTCATATCAATCATGTGGAAGGCGCTATCCGCGACGTGTTCGCGTTTCTCGGCGTCACCGCGTTCCACAGCGTTGCAATCGAATATGACGAGTTCGGCGGCGATCGGCTGCAGGCGTCGATTGCGGCGGCCGAACGCGCTGTCGATGATCTGGTTGACAGGCTGGTGCAGGAAGCGGAGCCGCGGCGGGCCGCGTGAGCGGGTGCCGAATCCAGGGGCGCTTCGGTCGCGCTAGCCGCCTTGCCTCAACCGCGCCAGCACCTTCAGCCCGCCGTAGCCATCGGCGGGCAACAGCCCCATCTTGGTCTGATAATCCTTCACGGCCTTCATGGTGTCGTTGCCGACGCGGCCATCGGTGCCGCCGGTGTCGAAACCGGCCTTTGTCAATCGCGTCTGCAGCTCCTGTACTTCGGGAAGCGTCAGCGCGCGTTCGGAGCCGGGGAAGGGCTGGATGAACGGCGGCGCACCGAGAATGCGATCGCCTAGATGGCAGATCGCGAGCGCGTAGTTCATCGACGGGTTGTAGCTTTTGACCGAATAGAAATTCGGACCCAGCAGGAACGAAGGTCCACCGGCGACCGGCACCCACATCTGCGCCGACGCATTCGGCTGCGCGAACGGCTTGCCGTCGGCGCGCGTCACGCCGGCGCTGGCCCATGCCAAATAGGTCCGGCTTCCGCTCGAAGCGCCTCCTGAGCTGCGAACTTCATAGCCCCAATGCTCGCCGCGGTGATACTTGCCGCGGTTGAGCAGATAGCGCGCGCTGGAGCCGAGCGCGTCGTCGGGCTTGCCGAACGGCGAGACGCGGCCGTCCTTGTCATAGTCCATGCCGACATTGAGCCAGACTTCCGGCATCCATTGTGTGTGACCCATCGCGCCGGCCCAGGAGCCGCGCATTTCCTCGGGCGTGCCCCAGCCGCGGTCGACGATCTTCAAGGCGTTGAGCAGCTCGGTTTCCCAATAGGCGCGGCGGCGCGGCTCGTTCCAGGCGAGTGCGGCGAGCGCGGGAAAGATCGGGCGCATGTGGTTCTGCTGCACCAGCGGATCGCCATAGGCTGACTCGACGCCCCACAAGGCCAGCAGCGTGCCACGCTCGACGCCGAAATCCTGCTCGATCCGTGCGAACAGTGTCTCGTGTTTCTTGAGCGCCTCGCGGCCGTTGATGATGCGCCAGTCCGAGACGCGGCGATTGATGTATTGCCAGATCTGCTCATGGAACTCCGGCTGCTTTTGCATCTGCCGGAATACGCTCATGTCGGGCTCGATGCGGCCCATCACCCGGGTCCATGTCGCGTCCGAAATGCCTTTTGCGCGGGCGCGGGCGTGAAAATTATCGCGCCACTGCTCGAAGCCGGGCGGCGCCGCAAACGCAGGAAGCCCCGTCGCGAGCAGGGCGCCGGCGCCGATGCCGCCTTGCAGCAGGGCGCGGCGGGTCGGGGCATCAGGGGAATCAGGCTGTTTCATGCCGGCAGTCTAGCGGCGCAGCGGGCCTGCGCCAAAAGCCATGACGCCGCGGGAACCGGCGGTTCCTCACAAATCAGCGGCGATTTGGGCCAGCCAACGGCGGATCGTGATCTGGGCGCTGGCAGAGAGCCCGGCCACCAGCCGCCGCTCGATCGCCTGCGCGTGGCGCCGGCACTTGTCGAGCAGGGCAGCGCCGCGCCGCGTCACCGTCCACTGCAGCGCCCGGCCATGGACCGGGTGCGGGGTCTTCTTGATGGCGCCGTCGCGCTCGAGATTGCGGATGATGACGCCTACGGTCTGCGGCGTCAGCATCGCCACCCGGGCAAGATCAGCACCGGACAGGCCGGGATAGGCGCGCAGCA
>NZ_LLXX01000076.1:0-2361 GCF_001440405.1 Bradyrhizobium valentinum | reverse complement strand
GATAGGCGCGCAGCATGGTCAGGACAACGAATTGCGGCGGGGTCACGCTGAGCTCGGCCAACGCCCGCTCCATCGCGAGCCGCGTCGCGGCCTGGGCCTGCCGCAAGAGATAGGCGAGGTAGCCTTGCTCGCCGCGCTTGCCCTCGCCGGGCGGCGGCGGGCGGATCAACGCCGGCGCAGGATTTTCGCCGGATTTTTTCCGGCGGCGGGCAGGCGCTTTTGGCGCAGCCGGTTTTCGCCGGGTTTTCGATTTTTGGGCTTGCGCTTTTCGCGGTTGATGCGATCGCGCCTGTGCCGAAGCTCCGATCTTGCGCGACATATCAGTGCTCTTATAATAAACCAGAGCACTGATAACACGAGGCACTGACGATGTCACACGCCCGCAAAGAGTACAAAGACTTCATGTCGCTGACGCCGGACGCCTACGATGCCGTGCTGGCGCTCAGCCAGGTCGCGGGTAAAGCGGGCATGGATAACCAACTGCTCGAGCTGATCAAGCTGCGTGCCTCGCAGATCAACGGCTGCGCCTTCTGCGTGCAGTATCACATCCTGGAGAGTGAGAAGCTCGGCGTACCCACCGACAAGCTCAATCTCGTGGTGGTCTGGCGCGAGGCACCGCAGTTTACCGCGCGCGAGCGCGCGGCGCTGGCCTGGACGGAGGCGCTGACTTTGCTCAGCGACGGCGTCAGCGACAAGGTCTATGCGCAGGCAAGTAGCGAGTTCTCCGAGAAGGAGCTCGCCTATCTCACCTCCGCAGTCGCCTCGATCAATGTCTGGAACCGGTTCGGCGCGGCGTTTCGCTGGACTCCGCCCGCGCGGAAGCAGGCTGTGGGCGCGGCCGCGTCATAGAAATCAGGCGCGGGCTCATTAGCACACCGAACAAATACTGACCGGTGTGCGCTGAGGAAGGCCAGATGGTTGGCTGCAGGCTTATCGTATCGCGTCACGATACTTTCCAACATCACCTTGCCAACATCGCCTTGATTTCTGCACTATTTGAGCAGCAGATAGCCCAATGTGACGCTTTTTGGAGGACTGGCGGTGCCAAAGTCCGGGGTGGCGTTGTTGCTTGTGGGGTTACTGGGGTTTGTGCTCGGCGGTTGCATGCAAGCGACGCTCGCACCGACGTCGAATGCCAGCTTGACCGCAAGGGACCGGCAGTTGCTGGCCCGTCCACCTTATGCGCGGGCGGACATTCCCGAAACCTATCGCCGGCATATTGTCGACTACACGCGCAAAGAGCAGCCGGGCACGATTCTGGTCGATACCAATGCACGTTATCTGTATTACGTCCTGCCGGGGGGCAAGGCGGTCCGCTATGGCGTGACGGTGGGAGAGGAGGCGCTGGCCTGGTCCGGCGTCGCGACCGTTGGCCGTGTGGCTGAATGGCCTGACTGGATTCCGACGGCGGAGATCCAGGCTCGGCTCGGCCCTTATCCAAAGCGCGTCGCCGGAGGTCCGGAAAATCCGCTAGGCGCGCGGGCGATCTACCTTTACCAGGGCAACAAGGACACCCTGTACCGTATCCACGGCACCAACCAGCCGGAATATATCGGCCAAGCCATCTCGTCCGGCTGCATCCGCATGACCAACGAGGACGTCATCGATCTGGTGAATCGGTTGAAGCCAGGCGCGATCGTCGTCGTCCTCCCGCCAGGCCGGAGTGCGTAGATGGCGCTTATCGCAGGTTCCCGTGACTGATCAGGGCTCGCCGCAGGTCGCTCGCGGCCCGTTGCGCTGGCCTGTGTATCTTGCCGTTGCGAGTCTGGCGCTGCTGGTCGCGGCGGGAGGCGATGCGGGCGCCAGAAGCGGAGAACGCTCGATCGAGTTCATCGAGACGCGCAGCGCCAGCGAGCCGCTCATGGCCATCGTTTCGCTCCGCGACCAGCGGATCACCGTCTATGATGCCAAGGGGTGGATCCTGCGGGCGCCGGTGTCGAGCGGCACGAAGGGACGCGAGACGCCCGCCGGGATCTTCAGCGTCATCCAGAAAGTAGAGGACCATTACTCGAACCTGTATGACGATGCCTACATGCCGCACATGCAGCGCATCACCTGGTCCGGTATCGCGCTCCATGGCGGCGTCCTGCCGGGGCGTCCGGCCTCCCATGGCTGTATCCGGCTGCCCTTCGAGTTCGCCGAACGCCTGTTCGATGCGACCGCGATGGGCATGCGGGTGATCGTGGCGCCAACCGATGTGGCGCCCGTTGAGTTTGCCCATCCGGTTCCATTTCAACCGAAGCCGGGAGCCGGCGCGATGGCCGCTGCGCGCACGGCGGAGGCGCAAGAGGCGACGAGGAAAGCGGCCGAGGCGCGACTCGCCGCCGTGACGGCCTTGCGGGAGGCCACGCAGGCCAGGGC
>NZ_LLXX01000075.1 GCF_001440405.1 Bradyrhizobium valentinum | reverse complement strand
GGAATCACAACGGGCTGAAATCACTCAACTTTCTTTTTCGGTCAGGCTCTGAGGAGGCGCGAGAGCGCCGTCTCGAAGGATGAATGGCACGAGCCGGGCCACATGGTTCTTCCGGCGATGCGAAGCATCGTCCGGTGACGGCGCCTACGCGCCTCCTCACCATGAGGATGACGATTGCTACGCGCTCTTGCGCTGAAACTGCCCGGCGGCGCGGAAGCGCCAGAGATATTGCGGGGCGATCGCCTGCATCGCCCCGGGTGTGATGCCGAGCCCTTCCAGGGTCAGCCCCGCGGCTTTGGCGGCGTCCGATACCACATTATCCGACTGCAGCATCGCCACCTGATCCGGCGTCAGCTTCAACGGTCCTGGTGCAAATTGCAGGAACATCGCCTGCAGCCGCGCCAGACCGAACGGCAGCGAAACCAGCATGCGCTTGCGCTCGGTGATCGCGAGAATGATTTCCATGATCTCGCGCATGGTCAGCACTTCCGGCCCGCCGAGTTCGTAAGTTGCGCCCGGCTTCGTCTTGCCGTCGACGGCCTCGGCGACCGCGGTGGCGACGTCACCGACATAGGCCGGCTGCACCCGCGTCACGCCGCCGCCGATCAGCGGCAGGAAGGGCGATATCCGCGCCAGCGCGGCAAAACGGTTGGTGAATTGATCCTCGGGCCCGAACATTAGCGACGGCCGCAAGATCGTGGCCGAGGGGGCAGCGGCCAGCACCGCTTGCTCGCCGGCGGCCTTGGCGCGGGAATAGAGCGATGGGGAATTCTCATCGGCGCCGATCGCGGAGACATGCACCATCCGCGCGCCGATGGCGCTGGCGGCCTTGGCTATGGTTTCGGCGCCCCTGGTCTGGACAGCGTCGAAGGTCTGCGCGCCGCCCTCGGCCAGGATGCCGACCAGGTTAATGACGACCTGCGAACCGCGCATGGCGGCCTCGACCGAGGCCGGATGGCGAACATTGGCCTGCACGGCATGGATCTGGCCGACCTTCCCGGCCGGCTGCAAATGGACGGCCAGTTCGGGCCGCCGTACCGCCACGCGGATACGGTAATCGCGCTTGCAGAGCGTCCGAACCACGTTTCGCCCCAGAAAGCCGGATCCGCCGAAAATCGTGACGAGGGTGTCCAGGTTCGATGCCGGGGTCGATGTCATCGGGGTCAAGTCCTGCCGTCAAATTCGAGAGATATCGGTCGGATTTAGCGGTTTCGCGTACGCCAACCCCGCCTCGCTGTACAGCGTATTTGTCCGGCATCGAAGCCAATTTGACAAGCGTGCGACCGTTCCTTACTAACCCGCCCGGGCCCAGGTGGCGGAATTGGTAGACGCGCTGGCTTCAGGTGCCAGTGGCTTCACGGCCGTGAAGGTTCGAGTCCTTTCCTGGGCACCATTGCCCTTGCCCAAACCATGTGAGATGCGGAAGCCGCTGCGGCGCAGCGGAACAGGCTTGGCTCCCAAGCCATCTCGTTGCCAATGCGCGTGCTTGTCGTAAAAAAACGAACGTAGCGCTCCTTGCTTCCTTTCTAGATGAGTTTGCATCGCCCGATTTCGTCACCGAAAAGGTCCAGCGTCCCGATGACGGCGACGGCATCGATCACGACATTTATGTCTATGTGAACTTGCCCGCCGATTGGGATGCGTTCCTCTATGCGATGAGCACGAGTGCTCGCAGAAACGCACGGGCTGCCTTGTACGATCTCCAGGCCGGGAATTTCTCCTACAAATATGATTTTGGCGGGCTGGAGCGCCGGGTCGAATGCCTGCGCGTGACCACGCATGATCGGCAGAATCTTCGCGGGAAACTGGAGCCGCTGAGCTTACCCGTGGTTTTCGGCCGTGCGCGGGGTCTGAGGCAGGACGGCAAGTCTTACGATGCCGCGCAGGCCTGCCGACAGATTCTGGAGGTCGACCCGAGCCACGCCGATGCCGCACGGCTGCTAAAAGAGCTCAAGGCCGCGCAACAGCGCACGCCGCCGGCCAACATCACCTCGGCAGCGGCCTTGCATCAACGCGGACAAATGGCTGAGGCTGAGAACGCATATCGCGCAATCCTGAAGGCAGACCCGAACCACTTCGACGCCGCCTATCTCCTGGGCGTGATTTTCCTCCAACAGCGCGAATTCGAATCGGCGGAACGGCAGATTGGTCTCGCCATCGCCCAACGAGACAAGATCCTCAAGAACGGTAAAGACCGCCATTGAAGCGGGTCACGCCACGCCGCGGGATTCCGTCTTTGGCGCCGGTTCCATCTGAAGAGATTCCGACGCCAAATTAGCTAAATACTACAGTAAAAACAATACGTTAATGGTTGATTTATGGTCTGTCCGGGCGCATAATTTATGCTCGGAGCACGCCTATGACCGAGAACCTCAAGCTACCGCGCAAGCTGTCTGAAGAGCGGGAGCTGCCGCCTCCACGGCGGCCAAGCCATGCGGACGTCATCGAGAATCTCGACCGTTGGGCCAACAGCCCAGGGCTCCAGCCGCCTAAATCATCCGAAGAGGCATCACGGTACGCTCGACGGCACGCAAAGGCAGCCGAGCGCTGGAAAAGCGAATAAATCGCCATGAAGCCGCCATTTCCCGTCCTATAAGCCATGCTCAGCCGCTCGCCTCCCGCGGCTGCGGGCGCTAGTGTTTCCGTCGAATCGACCTGAGACACGAGGCTTTCCTTCATGACTATCCGCCTGCATCGCGGCGATCTGCCCGATCTGTCCCGCTACAAGGATTCCGTGGCAATCGATACCGAGACCATGGGGCTCAATCCGCATCGCGATCGGCTCTGCGTGGTGCAGATGTCGAACGGCGACGGCAGCGCCGACGTCATTCAGATTCCCAAGGGGCAAACCGACGCACCAAACCTGAAGGCGCTGCTGGCCAATCCGAACATCACCAAGATCTTTCACTTTGCGCGGTTCGATCTCGCCGCCCTCTACAACACTTTCGGCGTCATGCCGCAGCCGGTCTACTGCACCAAGATCGCCTCACGGCTGACCCGCACCTATACCGACCGGCATGGCCTGAAGGATCTGGTGCGCGAGGTGCTCAACATCGATCTGTCGAAGCAGCAGCAGTCGAGCGACTGGGGATCAGTGAGCCTCAGCGAGGCCCAGCTCGCCTATGCTGCCTCCGACGTGCTGCATCTGCATGCCTTGCGCGAGCGGCTCGATACCATGCTGGCGCGCGAGGGCCGCACGGCGCTGGCGCAGGCGTGTTTCGACTTCCTGCCGACCCGGGCAAAGCTCGATCTCGGCGGCTGGGAGGCCGAGGACATCTTCGCGCATTCGTGACCGAGGCTATTTGAAGCGGTCCGGCTACCGCTTCCGCCCCGTTTCGGTCACACTCATCGCGAGTGTCCGGGCTGCATAATCCCGCGATTGCGGGTAGAATGACGCTTTCCTGGCGTCTTCTTTCCTGGCGTCCTAGCGCCCCTTGGAGCCGCGGTGAACTCGATACAGAACCCAGCCTACGACCGGGGACTGGAGGTCCGCTTCGCCGCGGCCGCCCGTCACAGCCGGATGGTGCGGGTGCTGCGGGTCGCGGTCCCGGCGGCCGTGCTGCTGGCCATGGCCGGTGTCGTGGCGATCTCGGTCTTCAACCCGTTCCGCATCACGGGGCTGGCGAAGCTGCCCGTCGACATGAGCAATCTCGTGGTGTCAGGCACCAAGATCACGATGGAGACGCCGCATCTCGCCGGCTTCTCGACCGACCAGCGTCCTTACGAATTGTGGGCCAAGGCCGCGATCCAGGATCTGGCCGAGCCCGATCACGTCGAGCTCCGGACGTTGCGGGCCAAGGTCATGATGGAGGACAAGAGCACGGTCACGATGGATGCGCGCACGGGATTTTTTGACAGCAAGCAGCAGATGCTGGACCTGCGCAAGGATATCTTCCTGCAATCCTCCACCGGTTATGAGGCCAGGCTCTCGCAGGCCTATGTCGACATCAACAAGGGAACGGTGACGTCGGACGAGCATGTCGACGTCAAATTGCTGAACGGGACGCTCACCGCCGACAGCCTCAGGATCATCAACAGCGGCGAGGTGGTGCGTTTCGAAGGCAACGTCGTGATGAACCTGACCATGGAAAGCCCTCCGGCACCTGAGCCTGAGCCGGAGTCGCCGCCACCGCCGAAGACGCGGTCCGTCACCGGCAAGTCCGCCAACACGAAATGAAATTTATGATGCAGTTTTTCTCGCGCAGTTTTGCGGCAGCCGCGCTTGCGCTCGCGCTGGTCGTGTCCGGTGATGCCTTCGCGCAAGGCGCCATGTCGGGCGTGCCCAATGCGATGCAGGGCTTTTCGCAAAACCGCGACCAGCCGATTCAGATCGAGGCGGCCTCGCTCGAAATGCGGGACAAGAAAAAGGAGGCGACCTTCTCTGGGAATGTGAAGGTCGTGCAGGGCGACACCACCATGACCTCGAAATCGCTGGTGGTGTTCTACGATTCCGGCCCGGCGCCGGCGACGCCTGCGCCCGCCGCGCCGAAGGGGTCGAAATCCGCGCAGATGCAGTCCGCAACCCCCGGGCCCGGCGGCAGTTCGTCGATCCGCCGGCTGGAAGCCAAGGGCTCCGTCGTGGTCACGCAGAAGGATCAGGTGGTGACGGGGGAGACCGCGATCTTCGACACCCGCGCCAACCTCATCACCATGGTGGGCGGGGTCGTGCTCACCCAGTGCAAGAACGTGCTCAAGGGCGACCGCCTCAAAGTCGACATGACAACGGGCGTGTCGCGGGTCGAATCCGACAGCGGCAAGGTGCAGGGCATGTTTATACAGGGAGAGAATTGCGGGTCGGGATCGGGCGGGTCGAAGCCGGCTCCGGTACAGATACCGTCGCTAATCCCCGGTAAAAAATAAGACAGATCAGTGCCTTAAAGATTAATTGGAGCCCGTACGGTTGAAGCTGACAGCGCGAGCCTGTATCTACTGGGCAGGGCGCACGGCGGGGTGTTTCGCTGGGCAGGGGACATCCACTCATTCATGGTTCGCGGGTGAAGCGATTCGCCGGCGGGCGCGTCGCGGAATCACCGTGAAAGGCTTAAGCGAAGCGCGATGGTGGATTTATTCGGCATGTTCCGTCGACGCCCCGCGAAACGCGGCCCTGTGGGCTTTGCGCGTTCGCGCGAGGACATCACCGCGCTCGGCGATTCCTTCGGCGACATGCTGAAGAGCCCGGTGCGCGATGCGCCGCCGATGGCGCGCTCCGCCTCACTGCCCGGCCTGGAATTGCCGCAGCCTTCGCCCGACGTCGAACCGCCGCGCGAACCGCGTCCCCGCGCGCAGGCGCCTCGTCCCAAGCCCAACGCCAAGGCCAATGGCGGCGAAGCGCCGCGGTTGATCAAGCGGTCCGGCTTCCTCGCCGTGCACAGCGTGGAAAAGAGTTTTGGCACACGGCAAGTGGTGCGCGGCGTCAGCATCTATGTCCGCCGCGGCGAGGCGGTCGGCCTGCTCGGCCCGAACGGCGCCGGCAAGACTACGGTGTTCTACATGATCACCGGCCTGATCAAGGCGGATCGCGGCGCCATCGAACTCGACGGCCACGACGTCACCAAGCTGCCGATGTATCAGCGCGCGCGGCTCGGCATCGGCTACCTGCCGCAGGAAGCCTCGATCTTTCGCGGCCTCACCGTGGAACAGAATATTCGTGCCGTGCTCGAGGTCGTCGAGCCCAGCCGCAAGAAGCGGGAGGCCGAACTCAACTCGCTGCTCGACGAGTTCAACATCACGCGGCTGCGCAAGTCGCCCTCGATCGCGCTCTCAGGCGGCGAGCGCCGCCGCGTCGAAATCGCGCGCGCGCTGGCGACGCGTCCGAACTATATGCTGCTCGACGAACCCTTTGCCGGCATCGACCCGATCGCGGTCGGGGACATTCAGGACCTGGTCCGCCACCTCACCAACCGCGGCATCGGCGTCCTGATTACCGACCACAATGTGCGCGAAACGCTCGGCCTGACCGACCGCGCCTATATCGTCTATGCCGGGCAGATATTGACCGAGGGCAGTCCAGAGGAAATCGTCAACGATCCGGATGTGCGCCGCCTTTACCTTGGCGAGGAATTCCGGCTTTAGCGCGCGAGGCACCCAAGAGTCACGGTTGGCAATAAGGTCTTGCGTTCGTTCAAGAATTTTCGGCGCGCCCGGACGCAAAACCGGTTTCCGCTTATGCCGGTCGCCCCATAACCCAATTTTCGCGTTCGTCAAGGCGTATACAAGGGCTTTGGACTAATATAAGCAAGAATCGGACCAACTTTCAGTGGATCGGTTCTTGGCCTCATGGCGCTGACGCAGAGACTAGAGTTCCGCCAGTCGCAGTCGCTGGTGATGACGCCGCAATTGATGCAGGCGATCAAGCTGCTGCAATTGTCGAATCTCGACCTGTCGGCTTTCGTCGAGGAGGAACTGGAGCGCAATCCGCTGCTGGAGCGCGCCAGCGACGGCCCCGAACCTCCGGTCGCGGGCGAGCCAGCCGCCCCGGGCGCCGAGTTCTCCGATTCCGCCAGTTATGGCGAGGATGGCGGCAGCGATGCCTCCGATATGACCACCGGTCCGGGCGGTGAGGCCTTCGAGCCAGGCCAGGAGGAGTGGCTGAACCGCGAACTCGGCAGCCGTACCGAGATCGAGCAGACCCTCGACACCCCGCTCGACAACGTATTTTCCGAAGAGCCAGCGGAAGCCGCCGCGCGCGCCGCGCAGGACGCGGCACCGACCGCCTACACCGAATGGGGCGGCGGCGCCTCCAACGACGACGACTACAATCTGGAAGCCTTCGTCGCCGCCGAGGTGACGCTGGGCGGCCACCTCGCCGAACAGCTCGCGGTCGCGTTCAGCGCGCCGGCGCAGCGCATGATCGGTCAGTATCTGATCGATCTCGTCGACGATGCCGGCTACCTGCCGCCGGATCTGGGACAGGCCGCCGAGCGCCTGGGCGCCTCGCCGGCGGATGTCGACGCCGTGCTCGCGGTGCTGCAGAAGTTCGATCCGCCCGGCGTCTGCGCGCGGAATTTGAGCGAGTGCCTTGCGATCCAGCTCCGAGAACTCAACCGCTACGACCCCGCCATGCAGGCGTTGGTCGAAAATCTCGATCTGCTGGCCAAGCGCGACATCGCGTCTTTGCGCAAATTGTGCGGCGTCGACGACGAAGACATCACCGACATGATCGGCGAAATCCGGCGGCTCGATCCGAAGCCCGGCCTCAAATTCGGATCGGCGCGCACCCAGACCATGGTGCCTGACGTCTATGTACGGCCGGGACCGGATGGCGGCTGGCATGTCGAACTCAACAGCGACACCTTGCCGCGCGTGTTGGTCAATCAGGTCTATTACACCGAGCTGTCGAAGACGATCCGCAAGGACGGCGACAAATCCTATTTCAGCGATTGTTTGCAGAACGCCACCTGGCTGGTCCGCGCGCTCGACCAGCGCGCCCGCACCATCCTGAAGGTCGCCACCGAAATCGTCCGCCAGCAGGACGGTTTCTTCACCCATGGCGTCGCGCATTTGCGGCCGCTGAATCTGAAGGCGGTGGCGGATGCGATCCAGATGCACGAATCGACGGTGTCGCGCGTCACCGCCAACAAATATATGGCAACCAATCGCGGCAGCTTCGAGCTGAAATATTTCTTTACCGCCTCGATTGCATCGGCCGACGGCGGTGAGGCGCATTCGGCGGAGGCGGTCCGTCACCACATCAAGCAATTGATCGATGCGGAAGCCCCAAGCGCGATTCTCTCCGACGATACGATCGTGGAACGATTGCGTGCATCAGGCATTGATATTGCCCGCCGCACGGTCGCGAAATACCGCGAAGCGATGCGTATTCCTTCCTCGGTCCAGCGCCGCCGCGACAAACAGAGTATGCTCGGTAACGCCCTTTCAGCCCCCGCCACGTCCTCCGACCGGTCCCGCGATACGGCTCCGGTCTGATTGCGTTCGCGTCAAATCGCGATAGTGTCAGGTCCCCGACAGAGCGCGGCCCCGGGAAACGACACCGGTTCTCCCAATGGACCGTGCTCCGGCAAGACCAGAGTAGTCGAGGCATCAAGTGAGGCATCAAATGACCCTTCGAATCTCCGGGAAAAGCATCAATGTCGGCGAGGCGCTTCGTTCGCGCGTCAGCGAGCGCACCGATGAGGTCTTAAAAAAATATTTCGACGGCAATTATTCCGGCCACATCACGCTGAGCAAGGATGGTTTCGGCTTCCGCACCGACTGCGCGCTGCACCTGGATTCCGGAATTACGCTGGAGGCCGATTCCAACGCCACCGATGCCTATGCCAGCGCCGATCAGGCGCTGCTGATGATCGAGAAGCGCCTGCGCCGCTACAAAAGCCGGCTGAAGGACCGCTCAGCCCGCAAGACCTATGCCGCCAATGCGGCGCTGGCGCATATCGACGCGCCGAGCTACGTGATCGAAGCGCCGGCGGAAGGCGACGAGGAGGTCACCACCTATAGCCCCGTGATCATCGCGGAAGCGACCACGTCGCTGAAACGGCTTTCGGTCAGCGAGGCGGTCATGGAGCTGGATCTGACCGGGGCCGCGTGCATCGTGTTCCAACATGGCTCCAGCGGCCGGGTGAACATCATTTACCGCCGGACCGACGGCAATGTGGGCTGGGTCGACCCCCCGGCGGTTACCCCCTGACATATATGGCTAACCGCATTGACGCCCGCGGCCGCCCTCCCTATGGTCCGCCGCCCTTAACGATGGCAGTGCAGGAACCTGCTCTCGGGAGTTGGCACCGGGCAAACGTTGGAGTAGAAGCCCAGCAAATCGGACTTGGGCTTAAGCCCGCCCCCCGTCTCATCTTCTTGACGCCCCGGTTCTACAACCTATCTCGCAACCTGACGGTTTAATTCACCTCGGAACGCCCCATGACGATTACCGATCTGGTCGCACCCGAGGCGATTCTCCCCGCTTTGAAGGTCATCAGCAAGAAGCAGGCGCTGCAGGAGCTGGCCGCGCGCGCCTCTGCGCTGACCGGCCAGAACGAACGCTCGGTGTTCGAGGTGTTGTTGCAGCGGGAGAAATTGGGCACCACGGCCGTCGGCTACGGTGTCGCCATTCCCCACGGTAAGCTGCCGAAACTGGAAAAGCTGTTCGGGCTGTTCGCCCGGCTCGAACGCCCGATCGATTTCGAGGCGATGGATGGCCAACCGGTCGACCTGATCTTCCTGCTTCTGGCCCCGGAGGGCGCCGGCGCCGATCATCTGAAGGCATTGGCCCGAATCGCCCGGCTGTTGCGCGACCAGGACGTCGCCAAGAAACTCCGTGCCTCCCGCGACGCCCAGGCGATCTATTCGGTTCTGGCGTTGCCGCCGGCGAGCGCGGCCTAGTTCCACGGGTTGGAGCCGCGATTCCCCGCCCGGTGGTAAACCGGTTAAACGCAATTTTAAGCTAAATGGCGGTTATTTGGCTGGCTGGGATTTTTCCATTGCCCGGAGAACATTGCCATGACGCTACGGCTGTCTATTTCACGCGCGATATTAATTTTCGGATTGGTCACCGCATTAGGTCTCGGGGCCGTGATTGCCACCAGCGTTTATGGGCTGTCTCAGCTTAAGGTCGGTGGTCCGCTCTACAACCAGATCAAGCTCGGCAACGACCTCATCGCCGACATCCTGCCGCCGCCCGAATACGTCATCGAAGCCTATCTCGAGGCCACCCTCGTGTTGCACGATCCGGCGCAGCTTTCGGCGCATCGCGACAGGATCGCGCAGCTCAAGAAGGAATATGACGAGCGGCACGATTTCTGGGTCAAATCCGATCTCGATCCGGTGCTCAAGACCAAGCTGGTGGATAAATCCGACAACGAGGTGCGCCGCTTCTGGACCGCGATCCAGCAAGGTCTGTTGCCCGCGCTCGCCAAGGGCGACAGCGCCGCGGCCGCGAAATCCTACGCCGAAATCACCGCACGTTATACCGCACACCGCGCCATCATCGACGACATCGTCAAGCAAACCAACGACAAAAACGCGGCGACGGAAGTCGCAGCGACAGGGCGCGTCAGCACCTTCACGTTGTTGCTATGGGGCGTTTCGGCCGCGGTGTTTCTCGTCATCGGCGCAGGCATTTTCGGCGTGGCATTCGGTGTCATTCGTCCCATCGCGCAAATGACCGAGGTGATGAAGGGTCTGGCCGGCGGCGATCTCAATGTCTCGGTCCCGGCGCTCAGCCGCGGCGATGAAGTAGGCGCCATGGCGCGCGCGGTTCAGGTCTTCAAGGACAACGCGCTCCGCGTTCAATCGATGGAACATGAGCAGGCAAGTCTGAAGCTGAAGGCGGAAGGCGATCGCAAGGCAGCGATGCAGCAGATGGCCGACGGCTTCGATTCCGCGATCGGAATGATCATCCAGACCGTATCGACCGCCTCGTCCGAGCTCGAATCATCGGCCGGACAACTGACCAAGACCGCCGAAGTGACCCAGATGCTCTCGGCAACGGTTGCCTCCGCATCAGAGCAATCCTCAGCCAACGCGCAATCCGCCGCGGCGGCCGCGGAAGAGATGGCCTCATCGGTGTCGGAGATCAGCCGCCAGGTGCAGGATTCGCACAAGATATCGCGCGAGGCGGTGAGCCAGGTCGAGCAGACCAATGCGCGGATTGCCGACCTCGCCCAATCCGCCAGCCGGATCGGCGAAGTGGTCAAAATGATCAGCGCGGTCGCCGAGCAGACCAACCTCCTAGCGCTGAACGCCACGATCGAGGCGGCGCGCGCCGGCGAGGCGGGACGGGGATTTGCGGTCGTCGCATCCGAGGTCAAGGCGCTTGCCGCGCAGACTGCGAAAGCGACCGAGGAAATCAGCGAGCAGATCGGCCAGATGCAGTCGGCCACCAATCAGTCGGTGTCGGCGATCCAGGAAATCGGCGGCACGATCGGTCGCATTGCAGAAATCTCGCAGGCGATCGCGGCCGCCGTTGAAGAGCAGGGTGCCACGACGCAGGAAATCTCCCGCAACGTGCAGCAGGCGGCGCAAGGAGCCACGCAGGTCGCCGGCAGCATCACCGACGTCAACCGCGGCGCGACCGATACCGGCGCGGCATCGACGCATGTGCACGGGCTGGCCCGCTCCCTATTGGGGCAGAGCAATCATCTCAAAGGTGAGGTGGAGAAATTCCTCTCGACCGTGCGCGCGGCGTGAGCTGATCGAAATTTGAGCTGATCGAAATTTGCCTTGAACGAAGATACGCGGGCGATGCCCGCGTATCCGAAACCCTCTTCTCACATTCGCCCGGCATCAGATTAGCGACGCCAGCGAAGCTTGGTCAGTGACAGCAGCAAGTGCTGCCGTCAGTGCACGCTGACGGCCTGAAGCTCGTTGCTCCATGCGTTGGCGATCGCCGCTTCGCGGCTATCGGTCAGCATGATCGGGGTGCCGTCGGCGGCATGCAGCGCGAACAGTTTCAGTCCGGGCGCGATCTTCGGCGCCTGCGGAAACAGTCCCGGCACGTCCTCGGAACGGACTTGCTTCACGTAGGCGATATGGCCTTCACCAAGATGGGCCAGCGCCTCAACGGAAACCTTTTCGGGTTCGAAGGTCACACTCACGTCACTCATGGTCTCGACTCCTCTGCAAGACTAAGCGGTCGAGTCCGCTCCTTGTTCCATTATTCGTGCTCATTGATAGCGATTGTCTTAACGACCCTTTCAGGTTCCGGCCTGGCAAGGTCGATCGACAACAGCCCGTTTTTCAGATCCGCGCCCAGCACCAGCATCCCCTCCGCCAGTACGAACGTGCGCTGGAAGTGGCGCGCGGCGATGCCGCGATGGATGTATTGCCGGGCCTTGTCGTCCTGCTGGCGGCCCCGGATCACGAGTTGGTTTTCCTCAATGGTCACATCGAGTTGGTCGCGGGTAAATCCCGCAACCGCGAGCGTGATGCGTAACCGTTCGGGTTGGCCGTTGGCACGGTCACACCGCTCGATGTTGTAGGGAGGATAACCGTCGGCGCCTTTGACGACGCGATCGAGCGCACGCTCGATTTCGTCGAACCCAAGCAGGAACGGACTGGATAACGAAGGAACACGAGACATTACAAAGTCCTCTCGAAGCGACTTTGAGGGGCCCTTGCGGCGCCCCATTCAACCGGCCGGCCGACTTGCCGACCGGTCACGAGGGAATATGGGGGTGATTTGGGGTGGGTTCAAGCACCTCTGAAAGCTGCATAAATCGGCCGCGGCGGGGTTTTCTCCTGTCATTCCGGGGCAGGCGCGTCAGCGACTGAACCCGGAATCTCGAGATTCCGGGTTCGCTTCGCGCCCCGGAATGACGAATTAGCAACCCACCCGCTTGCGGCCGTCGGCGGCAAATAGATGCAGCTTATCACTGGCGGCAACGGCCCTGATTCGCTCGCCGATCGCCGGGCCGACCGCGCCGGGAATCCGCACGATGATCTCGCCGGGTGGCAGCTCGCCGGGGGTGGCGGCGACGCCCTGCACCTCGTGCTGGCGCGTGCCGTAGAGGAAGGTTTCGGCGCCGACGCGCTCGATCGCCTCGACGGTCAGGCCGAGCGCCACGCCGCCGGAAACCGTTTCGTTCGTGATGACGAAATCCTCAGGACGAATACCGAGAATGCCGGCTTCGTTGGCGCGGGCATCGCCGGCCAGTTGCGATTTGATCTCGTCGGAGCGCAGCGGCATCAAATTCATCGGCGGCGCGCCGATGAAGGAGGCGACGAAGGTGGTCGCCGGCTTCTGGTAGATATCGAGTGGATTGCCGATCTGCTCGACCTGGCCGCCGTTCATGACCACGAGAATATCGGCCAGCGTCATCGCCTCGAGCTGGTCGTGGGTGACGTAGATCGAGGTCGTGGACAGGCGGCGCTGCAGTTTGCGGATCTCGACCCGCATGGCGATGCGCAGCTTGGCGTCGAGGTTCGACAGCGGTTCGTCGAACAGGAACACTTTTGGCTGCCGCACGATGGCGCGTCCCATCGCCACGCGCTGGCGCTGGCCGCCGGACAATTGCCGCGGCTTGCGGTCGAGCATCGCGCCGAGTTCGAGAATGCGCGCCGCTTCCTCGACGCGCGTCTTGATCTCGGCTTCCGCCATGCGGCGGTTGCGCAGGCCGTAGGCCATGTTGTTGTAGACGCTCATGTGCGGATAGAGCGCGTAGTTCTGGAACACCATCGCGATATCGCGGTCAGCCGGCTCGATCTGGTTGACGACGCGCCCACCGATATCGATCTCGCCGCCGGTGATGGTCTCGAGCCCCGCGACCATGCGCAACAGCGTGGACTTGCCGCAGCCTGAAGGCCCGACCAGCACGCAGAACTGGCCGTCGCCGACATCGAAATCGATGCCCTTGATCGCTTCGAAGCCGCCCACATAGGTCTTGCGGACGTTGCGGAGGGTTACGTTGGCCATTTCACTTTTCCGTCTGGACCAGGCCGCGCACGAACAGCCGCTGCATGAAAATAACGACCGCGACCGGCGGCAACATGGCGAGGACCGTGGTCGCCATCGCGAGCTGCCATTCGGCGAGCTCGTCTGTCGCTACCAGCATCTTCTTGATGCCGATCACGATGGTCTGCATCGAATCCTGCGTAGTAATCAAAAGCGGCCAGAGATATTGATTCCAGCCATAGATGAACTGGATCACGAACAGGGCCGCCATGGTCGTGACCGATAGCGGCAAGAGCGTATCCCAGAAGAAGCGGAAGGGGCCCGCGCCGTCGATGCGCGAGGCTTCCAGCAGTTCATCGGGCACGGTCATGAAGAACTGGCGGAACAGCAGGGTACCGGTGGCTGATGCAATCAGCGGCAGGATAAGGCCGGCATAGGTGTCGAGCAGGCGCAAGTCCGCGACCACCTTGTAGGTCGGGTAGATGCGCACTTCGACCGGCAGCATCAGCGTGATGAAGATGATCCAGAACGCTGTCTTGCGGAAGGGAAAGCGGAAATAGACCACCGCATAGGCCGACAGGATCGAGATGAAGATCTTGCCCACCGCAATGCCGATCGCCGAGACGAAGGAATTGATCAGCATGTTGGCCACCGGCTCGCGGCTGGTGCGCGCGCCGCCGACGAAGATGGCGCGATAATAATTCTCCAGCGTCTGCGTCCCGGGCGTTGCCGGCATGTGGCCGCCGACCACGGTCGCCGCGTCGTGGGTCGAGGCGATCAGCGCGAGATAAACAGGGAAAGCGACAATGAACACGCCAAGCGTCAGGATCGCGTAGGCGATGAAGTCGGTGAGCGGGCGGTGCTCGACCATCAGTACTGCACCTTGCGTTCGACATAGCGGAACTGGATCGCGGTCAGCGCGATTACGATGATCATCAGCACCACCGACTGCGCGGCCGATCCGCCGAGGTCGCCGCCGAGACGGCCGTCGGCGTAGACCTTGTAGACCATGGTGGTGGTGGCGCCGGCAGGTCCCCCGCCGGTAACGGCGTCGATGATGCCAAACGTATCGAAGAAGACGTAGACGACGTTGACCACCAGCAGGAAGAACGTAGTCGGCGACAGCAGCGGAAAGATAATGGTCCAGAAGCGGCGCATCGGTCCGGCGCCGTCGATGGCGCTGGCCTCGATCACGCTCTTCGGGATCGATTGCAGGCCGGCGAGAAAGAACAGGAAATTGTAGGAGATCTGCTTCCATACGGACGCCATCACCACCAGCATCATGGCGTGGTTGCCGTTCAGCAGCGGATTCCAGTCGAGACCCATGCCGCGCAGCGGGCGCGCCAGCATGCCGAGCGAGGGCTGAAACATGAAGAACCAGAGCACGCCGGCGACGGCGGGCGCCACCGCATAGGGCCAGATCATCAGCGTCTTGTAAGCAGGCGCGGCCTTCAGGCTCTTGTCGGCCTGGGTCGCGAACAACAGCGCGATTGAGAGCGACAGCGCCGCAACCAGCGAGGAGAAAATTATCGTCGTCAGCATCGACGCGTAATATTCAGGCTGGGCGAACAGCGCCTGATAATTTTCCAGACCGACAAATTCGGAGACGAGGCCGAACGCATCTTCGCGCAGGAAGGACTGCCAGATCGCCTGGCTTGCCGGCCAATAGAAGAAGACAACCGTGATGACGAGCTGCGGCAACAGCAGCATATAGGGCAGCAGGCGGTTGTTGAAGACGGTGGACTTTTCCATTCAGGCTTCGCGGTCTTACCGGTGATGCAAGCGCTCCCTCCCGCATTTCGGGAGGGAGCGCCGGTAGCCTGGATCGGCTTCGCCTACTTTGCAGTCTTCTCGAAGGCGCGCAACATGGCATTGCCGCGAGAGACGGCCGAATCGAGGGCTTCCTTCGCCGACTTCTTGCCGGCGAGCGCGGCCTCGATCTCCTCAGACCAGAGGTCGCGCATCTGCACCATGTTGCCGAAGCGAAGGCCGCGCGAGTTCTCGGTCGGCTCCTTGTTGGTGAGCTCCTTCAAGGGAGTCTGCAGGGTCGGGTTCTTCTCGTAGAAGCCGTCCTTGATCGATTTCTCGTAAGCCGCCTTGGTGATCGGCAGATAGCCGGACTCCTGGTGCAGCTTGGCCTGGCGGTTGGTATCCGACAGGAAGGTGAAGAACTTTGCGACGCCCTTGTATTCTTCGGGCTTCTTGCCGCCCATCACCCAGAGCGACGCGCCGCCGATGATCGAGTTCTGCGGGGCACCGGCGACGTCAGGGTAATATGGCATCGGCGCCGAGGTGAAGTCGAACTTGGCCGTGCCCTTGGCGGTGGCGTAATAGCCCGACGAGGTCAGGAAGATCGCGCATTCGCCGGAGCCGAAGCGGGCCTCGTTGGTGCTGGTGCGCCCACCATAGTCGTAGGTCTTGTCCTTCTGCAGATCGATCAGATTCTGCAGGTGCTTCACGTGCAGCGGCGAGTTGAACTTCAGCTCGGCATCGAAACCGTCGAGGCCGTTGGCCTTGGTGCCGATCGGCACGTTGTGCCAGGCCGAGAACTGCTCGATATGCGCCCAGCTTGCCCAGGCGTTGGAGAAGCCGCAGGTCGCATGCCCCGCCGCCTTCAGCTTCTTGGCGGCGTCGAACACCTCCGGCCACGTCTTCGGGATTTCGGTGATGCCGGCCTTCTTCAATTCATCCTTGTTGATCCACATCACCATGGAGGACGAGTTGAAGGGGAACGACAGCATGTCGCCCTTCGAGGTCGAGTAATAGCCGGTGATGGTCGGCAGATACGCCTTGGGGTCGAACGGCTCGCCCGCATCCTTCATGAGCTGGTAGACCGGCTTGATGGCGCCGGTGGCGCTCATCATGGTGGCGGTGCCGACTTCGAACACCTGCATGATGTGCGGCGCATTGCCGGCCCGGAACGCAGCGATGCCGGCATTCATGGTGTCGGGATAGCTGCCCTTGTAGGACGGCACGACCTTGTAGTCGGCCTGGCTGGCGTTGAACTCCTCGGCAAGCTTGTTGACGATGTCGTTGTTGCCGCCGGTCATGGCGTGCCACCACTGGATTTCGGTCACAGCGTGGGCAGGCGTTGCAAGCGCCAGCGCAACAGTCACTGCCGCCGCTGCGCCGAATTGTCGAAATGCCATGGAATTCCTCCGGGTTGGGGTCGTCACCTTCGTTTCGCGCGATAACAGCGACGGATGACGTGCAAATGACCGTATAAGCGAAAGGATGGTATTGGGAAAGCGGGCGTGGAGGGAAGCCGGAAAATAGGCGAAGGCCGACGAGCTCAATCAGCGCCGTCGCCCCTGCGAACGTGTTTGGTCCCGGGAGATTGGCGAGAGCTTCGAGCGGAGCGAGGT
>NZ_LLXX01000074.1 GCF_001440405.1 Bradyrhizobium valentinum | reverse complement strand
CGTCATCACCATCGCAGCCATCATTCTATGGCTGCGATAAGTGTCCACACCACCTAGGGCTCGCGCGCTTGTCATCCACCTCGTTTGCTTGCCCCTGCCGACTTCACCGGCAGGGGTTTGCGTTTGTGGTCTCTGCATCCAAACCCACGGATAAGCCCGCTGGTGACCCATGTTTAGCCTACGTCGTGGGTCACGGGGATGATTCGCCATGCCGGCGTGAGCCAGCTGGCTTGAATTCACCCGATTCTTAGATTTTCCGCGGACGTTTTGCCTCGGTTGCTCATTTCTTCATAGCTCACCTTGGCACCCTCATTGAGGCTGCTCAGGCCGGCTTTCTCAACAGCTGAAATGTGCACGAAAACATCCTTGCCGCCGCTGTCGGGCTGGATAAATCCATATCCCTTAGTTACGTTGAACCACTTTACCGTACCTGTCGCCACTGTCCGCACTCCCTTTTGAACCAGTGGGCGACAGCTTAGGTCTCCTGGGCAGTACACCGCAAGAGAAACCCGCCGCCGTGAATCGGGGTACGCCACGATGTAGAACACCGCAGCGGAACGTTGGCACCGAGAAATCTCATACCGGTTACTAACTTCCCCCAACAAACCGAGACAGCCCCCTTCGATGCAAGGGCTGTCTGGCGCTAAGCTTGCGCACGCCTCCGAAATAGGTCTCGAAAGGCGGGATTGCGGACCAGCAGCTCAGTAGTGGTATCGACATTGAGCGATGTCGAGTTGCTGGGTCTCGCTCTTTCCATTGAGGCGGTAAACGAGTCGATGCTCTCCGGTAATGCGCCGCGACCACCAACCCTTCAAATCATGCTTAAGGGGCTCCGGTTTCCCGAGCCCCTTATGTGGATTGCGCTTGATGTCCTTGACTAGATCGTTAATTGCTTAGAGCGCTTTGCTTCATCCCATGGCGCCGGCATCCAGACGTCACGCTCCTCAGCGGTCGCCAGGATCACGTGCATGGCCTTTGGGTGAATAGGCTCGACAACCGCGTTCGGGGCCGTCGTCAGAAACGAGGTGAGGCCCGGGACCGGCTTGGATTTGGTGCCGCGGTCGCCCTTGAACTCGGTCCCGATGCCGGCGCAGGCACAGAGCGGCCGATCCTCGTTTAGCGCGAACCAGACGACATCCTTCTTCGTTTCGGAGTTCGCTTCGGGGCGCATTCGGCAAAGCCGTTGACGGGCACGAGGCATCGGTTGTCCAGCTTGAGCCACACGCGCCAGTGTGGCGACGACGTGTTCCGGATGTTGCTCACTGGCGGGCCGCCGGTCTGGGCGACTCAAGCCGCAACGGGTCGGAGATGTGGACGAAAGAGCGCTAACGCCTGAAAACTGCGTACGCACGCGTCAAATGAAGGCTTTTCGAATTGCGTCTTGTGGCATGCTCCCTTTTTTTGCACGTCGTCCCCTGCATACGATCGGCAGCATCGATTCCAAGCGCCGCCCACACACAAAAGGACCAAAATGAAGAATGAGAAGAAGCCAGGAAGTGATCAGGGCACGGATTTCGTCGAAATCACGATGGTCGTGAACGGTCAGCCTGTCGTCATTAAGGCCGTAGAGCAGCAGCCGCTGCATGTGGCCCGCCAAAAAGCGCTGGAGGAGACAAAGAACCTGGCTCAACCGCCCGAGAATTGGGAGATCAAGAACGAAGGGGGCGAGCTGTTGGATCCGGACAAGAAGCTAGGCGAGTTTGGATTTGGCAAGGAAGTGACGCTGTTCCTGAGTCTCAAGGCTGGCGTGGCCGGTGGCTGACCTCCAAACTGTCGATCCCGAGGTCTCGCGCGTAAAGTTCGAGCGAGAGCTTGCCAACTATCGGAGCATGGAATCGGCCTATCGCAAGAGGGGCTGGATCCTGCTTGACGCAGAGTTTCCGGAAATCTTCGTGGTTTTCGCGGCGACTAAGCCGAGACCGCCTCCGATCGTCGCTGCCATCGTGCTGAATTTTACGGATCACGATCTGCGGCCGCCCTCCGTCAGGTTCGTGGACCCCTTCACGCGCGAACCGATACCCGCCAAATTGCTCCAGGTGCAAATGCTTCGCCGTGCGGCAATCCCCGGCGCAACTCCCGAAACCATTCGGGCGCTGGCCCAGCAGGGCGGGGTGCAACTGACAAACATGATTCAGTACAACAGCCCTGATGATCGGCCATTTATTTGTCTTCCCGGCATTCGCGAATACCACGACAATCCCGCTCACACCGGTGATTCATGGCTAATGCATCGAAGCTCTGGCGAAGGATCCTTAGTTTTTATCCTCGAAAAGATCTGGCACCACGGGGTATCACCGATCGAGCATTACCAGGTGCAGGTCCAGATTCCGGCGGTGAACGTGCTGCCCTCATTACTGGCCGTACCGGAATGAATCAGATCGCGGACGTTACGGTCCTCTCGGTAGCGCGTGGCTGCGTAGACGAACTCCATGCCCATTTGCGGAAAGTGGGGCGTGAAGGGCATGAAGGTCTCGGCCTTTGGGTAGGCCGTCAGACGGGGCACCATTTTCAGGTACATAGGACTCTCATTCCCGCCCAGCGCCACATACGTACTGCCGACGGGGTGTGCGTCGTAACAGGACCTGAAGAGCTGCATCGCATAAATGTATGGCTGTACCGGGAGAAGCTTGCGCTCATTGCCCAGATACACAGTCATCCCGGCCGAGCCTATCATTCCAGCACGGACGACGAATACGCAATCGCCACGACGGTGGGGTGCTTGTCTTTGGTCGTGCCGAACTTCGCGCGAGTGCCCTTCGATCTCAGGAACGTCGCATCGTACCGGCTTGACGCGGCTGGAGTGTGGCGCCCCTTGTCGGTTGGCCAGGTTACGCGGATGATTTTAATCAAGGATTGAACAATGGCCATGGCCAATTTCATGGACCGTGCGGCGTCGGCGGCGTCGCGGGTGCTGACCAATTTCAAGATCTCAGCGTTCGAGGACAGGCTTGCCGCGCAAGTGATCGGAGTGTCTTTCGACGGCGCAGCCGTGCAGTCGCCGGAAGGCAGGGCCAGTCTGGATATGATCATCAGGCTGTTGTCGCGTCTTTATCCGACGATCGCGCTGCGGCCGCTCGATGCAAAGGCGAAGGATCATGGTCCAATCCTGGAGTTCCTGGCGAAGTCCATAAATCCTGAGATCGAGCTCGCCAAGACCAGGAAGGCCGTCACGGTTTCCGTGGTCGTTGGAAGCAGTCCGTCGCGCACTAAGTGTCCGACCTTCTTCATCGGCTCGGACGGATGGAGAGCCAAGCTTTCGAGCCGCGGTCTGGTTGGCTCCGGCGAGTCGATGAATCCGTTTGGCGCGGGAGCTGCGTCATGCTTCGCCGCAGCCAACGTCTTTCGGACGGTATTTGCCGACCAGCTGGATCAGGGCGACGCTGACGAACTTATCGACCTGTCAATGCTGACCTACGCCCAGGGCACCCCTGACTCCGGTCGGGGCTTTGAGGGAACGGATATCGGCGAGACTCACCTCGTCGGGCTCGGCGCGATCGGCAATGGCGCCATTTGGGCTTTGGCTCGCACGGCGAGCCTTAAGGGATCGCTCCGTCTGGTAGACCATGAGGAGGTCGATCTTTCGAATCTGCAGCGCTACGTGCTGGCCGGCCAATGTGATGTTGGTTCACCAAAAGTGGATCTGGCGCGTGCCGCGCTCGCGGACACAGCGCTGGAGGTGTCGGCGCATTGTGCCAAATGGGACGTCTATGTGAGCGACCGGAACGATTGGATGTTCGAAAGAGTCGCTGTCGCATTGGACAACGCTCCGGACCGCATTGCCGTGCAGGGGGCGTTGCCGAAATGGATCGTAAACGCCTGGACACAGGAGCTTGATCTCGGAGTGTCGCGCCATGGCTTTGATGACGGCCGGGCATGTCTGGCCTGCCTTTACTTGCCTCACGGGAAGATAAAGGACGAGGACGAGAAGATGGCTGAGGAGCTGAAGATGCCGGAGGCCCAACAAGAGATCCGGGATCTCCTTCAGACGAACAGGCCGGTGGATGTAGGTTTCGTCGAGCGTGTCGCCAAGGCCTTCGACATCCCGTCCGAAGCCCTTAAAGAGTTTGTCGGCCAGTCCGTCCGATCGTTTCACCAGCGGGCAATCTGCGGGGGGATTGTCATGCGCCTGACGGACGGAGCGCAGCCTGTGAGAGCCGTTGTGCCGATGTCATTTCAGTCGGCTCTCGCTGGCATAATGTTGGCGGCGGATCTCGTGAAGCACGCTTCCGGGCTTCTGAACCTGCAGACCACAAGCACACGGATTAACCTGCTTCGTCCACTCGCGTCGCATCTTCACGATCCCAAGGCGAAAGATACGTCGGGACGGTGCATCTGCGCCGACGAAGACTTCTTAGCTGCATACCGACGGAAGTACCCAAGCTGCAGAGCTCGTTAACTTCGATCTGATCACTATGGAAGGCCTCGCCTCACGGTAGGCGCGGCGAACGTGCGCTCCAACCGGACGCGCTGTTTTCATTTGGAACGGCTGCCAAGCTATTGAAGGTGCTGAGGGGCGCCTTTTTCCAAATGCGCCTTGAAGTTGTTGGATTATCAACCGCATTTGAATTCCAGAACACCCTCGACAAGAGCGGGTGGATCACTCCACCCCCTGGGTCACGCCCATGCCGGCCGCCTCGATCGCAACCGCAACCGACTGCACGATCGCGGCAAAGCGGACCACAGTTTGAATGGCCGCCGAGCTGACGCCGGCCTCCCGCAGCGCCTTCTCATGGGCGTCCATGCAGGCGCCGCAGCCGTTGATGGCACTTACCGCCAGCGACCACAGCTCAAAATCGGTCCTGTCCACGCCGGGCTTGCCGATCACGTTCATGCGCAGCCGCGCCGGCACCGTCTTGTATTCCGGATTGGAGGCGAGGTGAACGAAGCGGTAGTAGACGTTGTTCATCGCCATCATGGAGGCCGCGGATTTCGCCGCCGCGACCGCGGCCGGCGTCATCACGACGGCCGCCGCAGATTCCATTGCGCCGATCACCACGGGATTGCGGGCCGCAATCGCGGTGGCGAGCAACAGCCCGTATTTGCTCTGCGGTGATAGCGTCTCATCCGACATCATCGACGCCAAGTTGAGTCTCACGTCCTTGGCGAAATCGGGAATTTGGTCCTTTAGCTGTTCAATCGACATCATGCCTCAAGCAACTTTCAGGGTTTCGCCGCCTATCTCGCGGTTACAGGCGCAGAGCTCGTCGGTCTGCAGGGCATCCAGCACGCGCAGCGTGTCCTTTGGGCTCCGGCCGACATTGAGATTGGTCGCGTAGACGTGCTGGATCGTATTGTCGGGGTCGACGACGAATGTGTAGCGATAGGCGACGCCGTCGGGCGAACGCACGTCAAGGCCATCGACCAGCCCGCCCTTCGTGTCGGCAAACTGCCAGATCGGCAGATGGTGCAGGTCCTTGTGCGAGCGCCGCCAAGCGAGCTTGCAGAACTCGTTGTCGGTCGATCCGCCTAGCACGACCGCATCGCGGTCGGCAAAATCCTTCGACAGGCGGGCAAACTCCGCGATCTCGGTTGGGCAGACGAAGGTGAAATCCTTGGGGTAGAAGAAGATGACTTTCCATTTCCCAGGGAAGCTGTTCTCCGTCAGCGTCTCGAACGCGCTCTGCCCGTTCTCCTCGTGCAGGTGAAAACCGGGCTTCACGCCTGTGATTTCGAACGACGGTAACTTACTTCCAATTCCAAGCATATTGTCCTCACAAGATTGCTTCGCGTGGAAACCGATGATTCCAGCCTCAGGCGAAGCAAGCGATGTGCCAGGTGATCTCGCGATTCAACTGGCGGAAATGCAACAAACGGATGCTCGTCGTGGAGGCATCTTAACAGCATGGTTTCGATTGAATGGTCCTGCCGTCCTGCATCAACAACTGAGCATGTTGCCGTGCTCGACCGGTTGCGCGCCTTTGAACGATTAGCCCAACTCAACTGTTCGGGTTATGATGCCGAAGGAATGCGCTTGATTAAGATGAAACCCAGCGCGCGCGGCAATGTTCCGCCAAGCCACTGGTCGCTCCCACGACGCGCACGAGGACAGCTGATGTGAGGTGGCGCGGGAACCGGCACTGACGGTGTTTTGATCGAGCCAATGACGCGGCGGACATTCTCGGGGTCAAAATTGTGGATGCCCTCCCGCCCGTGATCAAGCTGTCGGATCTGATGATCGGTAAATAGCCGCTGACGGGATGGAATGCGCGCGGATGCGCGGCAGGCGCTGGGCGATGTCGCGCCACCATTCCTTCACGACCTGGCGCCCGCACAGCAGCGTCGTGCCGACATTTCCGGTGAAAGTCCGCCAGGCGGCATGGCATTTTCAGGGACGGCGGTGAGGACCGGCACGCCAGCAATGATCGCATCAGCAAAATTCGTCGCGCAGGCCCCGGCCGGACGCCTCCTGCTTGGAGAATTTGTTGATCACGAGGAGATCGACGTGAAGCTTGATCGCGCGAGACGCGACAACTGCGGCATCGGCAAGCCCATTAGCATCGAGCTTGCAGGAAATGGCGCCGCTGCCGAGTGGCTGACAGCTCGGAATCTCGCGCCCCCTCGCAACGTCGCGCGCGAGCATGGTTTTCATGCCGTTTGCGCCCTTGAAGTTTCGCTGGACGATGCCGCCGACGCGCACGCCTTGCCGCGCGAGATCCTGGGTGAAGTCGGCGAGCAGCGTATCCGCGTCTTGTTCGGGCCTATAGAGGATTACCGCGACGCGCTTGGGATAGATCTCGGCGTGGTTGGCGATCATGGGCTTGATCCTCTTGGCTCGTTTCAAACCGCGGCGCTTGCCTGTCCAGCATCTACTGCTGGCGTAGATGGCGCGATGCCCTAGCGTTCAGAAGTCGTGAACCAATGAGACGACCCTTGACCTGGGCGAACACGTCCATTCCATAGTTGAGCGTTGGCGCATAGGCAGCGGCGCGTCATGCGCGCTGTGCTGGAGATCGCCGCCACACCTTTGGCCCGTTCACTGAACTGCGCATCGATCGCAAAGCTAGCGAGCCTACCGCTGAAGGCGATTTCGATTCGCTCTGGTGTGGCTGTCCTCACGTGCTCTCCTTGCGCTGCACTTCTAGATCAACGTTGCGGCGAGGATTACCGCAAGGCCGAACATCACCATGCCCATGGCAAGCCAGCTTGGCCACGGAGGCGTTGGGAAGCGGCTGCACCACGAAAGACAGCGCGTACAAAACCCATCCGACCACAAGCCCGAAGGTGAAGGCGAGGGCGCGCCCGCCCCTGAGAGAGGCGAGAATCCCGCGACCAGCTTCGGCTGCGTCGACTCATAGGCGCCGAGCGCTTTAATAGCGTGCTCCGCGGCTGCGCCATAAAGCGCCGCGGCCGGATTGTAGATCGACCGTTTTGCGAAAGTCTCCGCGTCGTTCACGAACTTTTGAGTCGAACTCCAGAGCACGAGGTTGCCGATCGCATAGGTGAAGCGGCTTTCCGGAACCGCGAGACGTTTCTCGAGCAGTTTGCTCGGGCGGGCGTTGTCGGCCGAGAGAAACACCTCAAACGGCGCCCCTTGCGTGATCTGGCTGTAAAACTGTCCGCTCGCGCCAAAGCTCAACAGGGCCTCGCCCAGTCTTCTGCTTAAACGACGCTGCATCTCCTTGGACGGTATGGTGAAGTTAGCGGCGACCGCCACATCGATCTCCGCCGCTTCCGCATTTCCGAACATAAGCAGCGTCAGAATTGAGTTGATCAGGATCAGTCGGGTAAGCGTCATTGGGCATTCCTGGGATGGGCCGCTGCGATGGCTCTGGCCGCGGCGGCCATTCGCTTCTCATCCCAGCAATCGGCGTGCCGTTCGGGGACATGGTGCGCGCCTTGGTTGACGACAGTGAAACGCGCATAGCTGCCAGCGTGCCCCGTGGAATGTGGGTCGCTTTGCCAGCTTCCGATATCGCCGTCAAGTGACATGCGTGGCACGACAAGAGTGGAGGCTTAAGAAGATGCCGCTCGCCTCTCGTGCCGAGCTTCTCGTTTCACGCCGCGGCGTCGCTTGCCTGTCCCCACGATCTGCTGTTGGCGTGGAAGCTGGTATGGTTTGCAGTGGCGGTTCAGAGGTCGAGAGCAGCGAGACGTGCTTGAGCTGGGCGAATACGTCCACTCCATCCTTGAGCCCTAGCGAATCAAAGGAGAAACGCGTTATGCGCGCCAAAATCTCCGTGCCCGAGCCCCCGGCGCCGAGCGCAAGTACCAGCGTGATCTCAGCCGCGCCGAGCGGCAAACAGGCTCTGATGCGCGCCGGAAAGACATTGAGGATGGACCCTGCGCGCGGTGCTTCGCGCGCGACGCTGACGTCGTAGGCAGCGATGCGCAGCCGTTGGTGCACGCCGGGTGCAAGCGGCGGCGCCGGCACCAACAGGCGCGCACCTTTGAGGCGGAGAATAAGAAGCCCATAGCGCCCATCATAGCCGCTCACCACGGCATCAAGGCTGATGGCGGCTTCGCGGCTCGCCGCAAGCGGCAGCGCAGGATCGGTCTGCAAGACATGTAGCGGCCCAGCCGCGGTTACCATGCCGCGCTCCATCATAACGAGATGATCGGCAAAGCGTTCAATCTCCGCCATGTCATGGCCGATGTAGATCATCGGCAGCGCGAGCTTCTCGGGCAGGCGCTCGACGAACGGCAGAATCTCACGTTTGGCGCAGCTGTCGAGCGCGCCAAGCGGCTCGTCCATCACAAGCAGTCTGGGCTGAGACAACAGCGCGCGACCCATGGCGACGCGCTGCCGCTCGCCGCCGGAGAGATGCGAGGGAGAGCGGTCGAGCAGCGGCGCCAGGTCGAGCAGTTCGAGCACCTCATCAAACGCGATCGGCGTCGGTTTGGGTTTGGGCGCACCGTAAAGCAAGTTGCGCCTGACCGACAAATGGGGAAAGAGGCTCGCCTCCTGAGACACATAGCCGATGGAACGCAGATGCGGTGGGCGGAAGGTAGTCTTGTCCTGCCATACCTCGCCATCGATGGCGCAGAAGCCGGCCGGCAGACGCTCGAGGCCGGCGATGCAGCGCGCCACCGCAGTCTTGCCGCAGCCTGGCGGGCCGAAAATCGCCGCCACGCCTTTGGCCGGTACGCTGAATCGCGTATCGAGTGGAAAGCTAGCGATACTGCCACTCAAGGCAATTTCAATCCGGCCCGGTGTGGCTGTCCTCACGTGCTCCTCCTTCTGCTGTATTTGTCGATCAAGGTTAAGGCGAGGACTACCGCAACGGCGAACATCAGCATGGCGCCGGCAAGCCAGCTTGCTTCGCGCCAGCGCGACTCTTGGACAAAGTCGAAGAGAAAGGCCGACAGCACCTTGGTGCGCCCAGGAATGTTGCCGCCGATCATCAGCACGACGCCGAACGTGCCGATCGTATGCGCAAAGCCAAGCACGGCGGCTGTCAAAAGACCCGGTCGCGCCAGAGGCAGGGCGACCGTGAAGAAGGCATATAACGGTGAGGCGCGCAGAGTGGCCGCGATCTCCAGCGGGCGGTCACCCATGGCAGCGAAGGTGTTGCGGATGGGCTGCACCACCAAAGGCAGCGCCGACAAAACCGATCCGACCACGAGCCCCGCAAAGGTGAAGGCCAGCGTGCGCCCGCCCCACAGAGAGGCGAGAAGGCCGACCGGGCCGTTCGGGCCGAGCAGGGCGAGCAGATAAAAACTGAGTACTGTTGGCGGCAGCACCAGCGGCAGCGCGATCATCGCGGCCACAGCCTCAGTCCAAAGGCTCTTCGAGCGTGCTAGCCACCACGCGAGCGGCGTGCCAACGATCAGCAGGATCACGGTCGTCACGCTCGCGAGCTCGATCGTGAGCCCGAGCGACTGCCAGATTTCTGGCGAAAAGCCATGCATGTGCGTCAACTTAAGCGTTCGAGCACAGAGCACATGGTCATGCTCGCGCAATGATTGCGTAGGCTAACGGGCCCCTTACGGAAGGCGCGCGTCGCTCGGTTATTAGCGTCATTCTCCAACCGCACCAAGATTTCTGCTTGAGGGGTGCGATGTCCCCGGCCGGCTCGGTGAACTTGGCGGCAACCGCGACATTGATGTCCGCCGGTTCTTCACTGAGCATAAGCGGCATCAGTGCTTTAATCGGGATCAATCGAGCGCGGCTCATCGGACACTCCTGAGACGGGGTCGCTGCCAGCGCTTTGGCTGCGGCGGGTTTGCGCCTGATCCCAGCAATCGCCGTGCCGCTCGAAGGATTCTGGTGAGCGCCTTATTTGGCGAGAGAAAAAGCGCGTAACTGCCTGCTTTTGGATGACGTTGCCGATTGTCGGACTTCCGACATCGTCGTCTTGGAGCGGACAAGCTGGCCGCTCGTGTGATGTCGGCCGCCTCTCAACGCGCGGCGGCCAGATATTCGAGTTCGTATTGGGGCAGGAAACTCATGACAAGATCGGAACTGCGGCGGCCGCGCGGGCGTCTCGACCCTGG
This sequence comes from Bradyrhizobium valentinum, assembly GCF_001440405.1. GTDB lineage: Bacteria > Pseudomonadota > Alphaproteobacteria > Rhizobiales > Xanthobacteraceae > Bradyrhizobium > Bradyrhizobium valentinum. The sequence goes on along the minus strand of NZ_LLXX01000074.1, from coordinate 34,794 downwards.
TGAAACCTCCTTTATGTGCAAGCGCTGATCGCGATCCTGATCGGTGTCCTCGTCCGCTCCTGTCGCCGTCTCTTCCGACCAATAACTGCGTCAAGGCGCTCGGCGACGGCTTGATCAAGCCGATCAAGATGGTGATCGCGCCGATCATCTTCTGTAAGGTGGTTTCCGGGATCGCTCGCATCCGTCATGCGAAAAAGGTCGGCTGGGTCGGCGTCAAGGCGCTGGTCTAATTCGAGATCGTTCCACTTTTGCCCTCATTCTCGGCCCGACCATGGGCAGTTCCAGATCGGCCATGGGCTTGCCGCCAAGCCCGACAGCGCGGCGGTGGCCAATTACGTCAAGCAGGCGGAAGCCTCCAACGCCGTCCATTTCAACGCTGATAAGCTCACCAAACTGACGAACATGCCAAAGTAGTGCTAATCACCGACAATTCTGTAGGCTCTGCACTGGCGGCGCGGTGTTGGGCTCGAGAAAAGTCTTTCCGCTGGGGGCGAGCCAATCAGTTCGGCTTCACTCGGTAACCGTGAGGCCAAGCGGCAAGGCGGTACGGCGCCTTGCATACGCTCCGCGTCGACATCCTCTTTCAGCATCGAGCGAATTCGGGAGAGCCGGGCTGGCGAGACATCGACGATTTCAAGCTGGGCAGTTCGTAGGCTTTGCGCGAAGAAGGGCTGGCCCGCGAGCATTAAGGCGTCGCAAGAATGAGCAATTTCAGCGCAGCTCTCATGGACTAGCCCTGCCTACCGCAGCTTTCGTTGTGCGAGAAATTGGCAATAGGATAGTCGCTGTGCGCAGAGCAGTCATTGATTTGGGTCAGCCGGGGATGCCGGCAGGCGCATTCCTGTTCGCAGCATCAAGTCATTCGCAGAAGGTGGAGTTTCAGGTGCGGATATCCGCAAGAAATACCCGACTGTGACGGAAAACGCCATCCGCGCGGCGATCGCTCACAAAGACGTTGCAGCTTGAGCGTCGGCGTCCATATCCGAGAGACTTTTTGGATGCTGGCTTTCCGTAGGAAGCATACCCATCAAGCATGGTCGCGAAGCAATTTTCTACCGCGATCTCTTACACGAAAATGGCGCGGATGACGTGGTGTGCGATACGCCATTAGCTTAACAATGCCATCCTCATCGCAATGGACGGCGATATGAAGTAGTTTCCGAAACGCTTCGGCATCCAGCCACGCCAGTACCAGTTGACCGACTTAGTCTGATACGGCTGTGCTGTAATGAAGTGGTTGCAGCAAAACGGCCTGATCGGGCAATTAGTCCCATTGAGCATGAATGAACGTTCCGCGGAGATAAATTCTCTCGCCGCCTCTGGATCGAACTCGGCGCGCACCAACTTCGGACGATCAGGTGAAAGCAATCGATTCCGGCTGGACGCAAGCTTACGTCGCTAAAGGCGCGGCGCCCATCCTCCGGCATCGTCCCGTCGCCCTCGTCTGGCAGGCCGGCTCCGCAAAGAGCGGAAGCCGATGCAACGCATCATGAGATTGGGAACCTGGCTGGAGCCGTAACCCGTTATCGCATTGTCCAAAGCTGTTACGGGCTCCGCGCGTTCGCGGCTCGAATTTTCGACGGTGCCGTCTCGGGCATCATCAGCATGGCGCAGAGCCCGGCCGCGGTAGCGACAAGCATGTACCAAGCCGGCGCCAGCGCGTTCCCAGTAACGTGGGTCAGCCAAGCGACAACGAGTTGAGCTGTGCCTCCGAAGGTCGCTATCGCAACCGCGTAGATCGTCGCGAAGGCGCCGCCGCGGATGCTCTTGGGCATGCCTTCGACCATACCAACATAGAAGGCGCTATACGGAATCGTTCCGACGAGGGTGAGCGCGCCGAGACCTCCGAGAAGCGCCATGGGACTGCGGCTCTCTACGATCCACAAGAACACCGGATAGGTCATCAGCAGCGCGGCGATCTGCGGCCATATCATGATGGGCCGGCGTCCGGCCCGATCTGCCAGCCAACCGCCCAGGAGTGCGGCAGCAATGCCTACTGCATTGCTGACGACCGTGGTCGCAAAGGCGAGAGGCGCGGCAACTTGCAGGGTGTTCAGTGCATAAGTCGTCATATATTCCGTGACATAGGTGATAATCGTGCAGCTGGCCAAAATGATCAATCCCAAGCTCATCATGCGGCGGCTGGCACGCAATTTCCTTGCGGGCTCGACGGAGAGGGCCGGCGCTTCAGGTCGGTGCAGCGTTTCGGGCAGGGCCCTGCGCAACCAAAATCCGACCGGTAACGTACAGGCACCGAGCAGAAACGCGATCCGCCATCCGTACGCATCCAGCGACTCGCTTGTCATGGTGAGGGAGAGTATTTCTCCGACCAGCGCTCCGGCCGTTGCAGCTATTTGTTGGCTAGCAGGCTGAAACGAGACGGCAAGGCCCCGGCGTCCGGCCGGGGCCACTTCCATCAGATAGGACCGACTTCGCCTCCCAGGGCGAAGCCCTGCACCAAACGCGCGAGAATAACCAATAACGGAGCGGCGATACCTATCGTGTCGTACGAAGGCGTCACAGCCAACACGAGTATAGCGGCACTCATCATGACAAAACTGGCGGTCATTGCGGGCCGGCGTCCAACTCGATCCGAGTATGAGCCGATCACAATGGCCCCGATGGGTCTGGTGACGAAACCCGCTCCGAAGGTCATGAGCGACAGCATAAGGCTGGCGAACTGATCCTGCGCCGGGAAGAACGCGTGACCGATCTGGATGGCGAAAAAGCTATAGGTCCCGAAATCGTAGAATTCGAGCATATTGCCGATCGTCGCGCCCAACACGGCATGGCTAGTCAAGCCTTCATCTGCCGCAAGGAGGGTCGGCTTCGAGCTTCGCTGAGTGAATTGTTTAGCCATGCATGCTGATCCGTCTCGAATGCGGTCCTAAAACAATTCGACCAACTATGTGGAGCACCTTGAGCTCTCATGAGCAAGAAGCGGGTTCGCGCGACTCACCATCGGCGCTGAAATCAGGAATATCAATCTCTCGGGCGATTTGCCGGACCCGACGATTGCTGCGATCAAAAGGGTTCTACTCGAGCACAAAGTCATCTTCTTCCGCGGCCAATGTCATCTCGATGACGCCTAGCAGGAGCGATTCGATTCCGTTAAAGCTGGTGTCGCATCCGACCTCGGTGTCACCAAGGGAACGGCCTCGATCCTCGAGCTTGATTCCGCCCGCGGAGGTGGCCAGGCCGATGGGGCACGTCGATGAACCTTTGCCGATGCCTATCATAAGATTTTGGTGCTGCGAGCCGTTGTAATCCCACCATTTGGCGGCGATACGGTCTGGTCAAACACCGCGGCCGCTTATCTCGACCTGCCGCCGCCGCTGCAACGGCTTGCAGACGAGCTCTGGGCGGTTCACAGCAACGTCCTCGACTACGCCGGAATGGCCCGTGTCCACGAGGTCGACAAAAAGCATTTTGACGACGTCTTCACCAAACCATCTTCGAGACCGAGCATCCCGTGACAATGCATTGGGCCCCGATGATGTCCGTTGTCAGGTCAACCCGCGTGCTCGATCGCTCTTGAAGTTACGGTGCCGGAGCGCTCGTCTGAGCTCAGCGAACTGGTGGAACATGACGAACAGCGCGATCATTCCGGCGCCCAGTTCAGCGATTGCTTGACTGGCCAACAGGCCGCTGAAACCCCATACGACCGGGAATAACAGTACGGCCGGTATGAAGAGAAAGCCCTGCCTCGCCAAGGACACAACCGCACTGAGGCGTGCCCTCCCGAACGACTGAAGCATCGTCGTCACGAAACTCTCAATACCAAAAAGTCCAAAAAAGAGATGGAAGACGATGCAGGTCGAGACGGCAATTTCCGTGACCTTATCGCTATCGCTGAACAGCCTGACCAAAGGCCGGGCAAAAATCACTACAGCCGCAGAATACGCAACGGCAAGAGCAATAGTCATGGAGAGTATGAACTTCGCAGCCTTTAATACACGAGCAAAGTCGCGCGCGCCCCAACCGAAACCCAGGACAGCTTGAGAGCCTATACAGAAGCCGGTGATAGGCAGTGCGCCGATCGTCAAGATTCGCACAGCTATTCCCACGGCCGCGATGGAATCGTCGCCGAACGGCGCAGCAGCCCAGTACAAGAGCATAACGGCAATAGCAGATAAAATACTGGTCATAGTCGCCGGCGCCCCTATGAGCGCGAGCTGTCTGATGCGATCTGCTCGCAATGAGATGTGAGATATCCTGACGAGGACTATCCCGCGAAGCTTCGTAAAATACGCGATATACAGGCTAATAGCGGCGATCTGAGATACCAGCGTTGCGAGGGCTGCGCCTCGCACACCGAGGTCCAGTAAGAATATGAAGACGGGATCAAGCACAGCGTTGAGTATGAAGGCGGTAATCATCGTCCACATGCTGAATCGTGTGTTGCCTTCGGCTCTGACGATGAAGCCGTTGACGATGTTTAGAAGCATCAGGGTGTACCCGAACAAAAGCGTCTCCGCGTAGTCGAGCGCCACGGGCATGATGGTTGGAGTGGCCCCGAGCGTTACGAAGATCCCTCGCAGATTTAGAAGTAGAGCGACGGTAAAGGTGATACCGATCGGAGCGGCGAGCGCAAGTGCAGTACTCGCGCCTCGACTCGCCTCCAGGTGTTCACCAGCGCCAAGCTGACGAGATATCAACGACGCTGTTCCAACACCGATCCCCTGTCCGGCTGCCGCGAGCAGGATCACGATCGGCAAGGTCATGCTGACAGCTGCGATCGCCTGCGCGCCAAGTGCGCCAACAAAGATCGCGTTGACGGCCTGCTGTAACGCGTTGATCGATAAGCCAACAACAGACGGAATGGCGAGCCGCAGGATAAGGCTCGAGAGATTAGGGTCCGATAGATCGATGTGCTGCTTTTTCTTCGGCAAGACATCGCGATCGCCTTCGACGGCGAATTCCGCATCCGGCTCATTCATGGATGAAAGTGTCGCGAGCTCTTCCGAATTCGCTGATCGTCTGCAACAGCTCCTGTTGCAATACCGTGCAAAGATTGCGGGTCACCTCATAACCGACCTGGGTTGGATTATACGTCGTTTCGATCTGGAGATGGCCGGCTTGATATCCGACATCGAACCAGAAGAGGTGAATCACGGCCGCTTCATCCATGTCTGCGCCGATCCAGAGTGGAGAAGGTTCCTTGGCTAAGAGACGGCGTGGAAAATGGCGCTGCAAACCCGCTCGATAATTCAATCCAATTCTGGGTAAGGGCAGGCGATCGATCCGGCTCCGCACGGCTGGATCTCGGTTTAGGAATTTCATGGCCCGAAAGCCTATTCCCCTGCGCGGCAGGGCATTGCGCTGGCGGTATATTGAACGAGCACGATCGGGACGGGGCTCCGTTCCGGTGAGACTCAAGGGAAGCGGAACGAGCTCGCTGATATGGCCGATGATCTGAGATGGATCGAGATCGTCAAACAGCCGACCTCGGATTGAGGTAAGGCTATCAATCCAGAGCGAATAGTTGCCGAAAACGCGTCCAAAGGCGCCAGATATGGCGGCAAGAAACACATCAAAGTCCTGACAATGTGCCAATCTGGCCGCAATATTGAGGAGATCAGCTGTCGCTTCTTTGTCAATCTCGAGATGGTACTTGGCCTGATCTTCCCAAAGGGATCGGCAATTCGCTTCATCGATGCGACCTTCAAGGCGTGCATGGTGAAGCTCTCTCGCGGTCACTTTCGAAAAGCTCGCGCCGCCCGATGAAGTGTCGCTGACGTGCAAATTGAACTGATGGTAGTCAATCCTCTCCCAGTATTCGAGTTCGGCTGGCGCTTCGCTGTTGGCGTAGTGCTCAAGGCGCTTCAACCATGGAGAGAGCATTTGTATGTTCTCGGGACCACTCACGGCGTGGCCTGAGGCAAGGGCGTTGTACGCCCCATCCAATGCTTCCAGGAACAGTCGATAGCCTATCCCGTCCGCTACAAAATGATGCATCAGGACCAGCAGGTAGTAATCGCCACTTTGCGATGTGCGGAACACCGTGACGTTAACAAGAGGCGTCTGGCCGTCAAACCGAAAGGTATGTTGACGTCTTGCTGAGACGCTCTCGATTGCCTTACGCTGCTGTAGGTCGGTCATTCCGACAAGATCGATCTCCTCCACGAGGCGCTCGGCCACGGAAGGTCCGATTGTCGGACGTAGACCATCGTCAGTTCGGGCAATACGGAGTCTGAGACCTTCGTGCCTATCCATGACATGGGCAAGAGCGCGCTCCAGGATTCGGATATTCAGGACGCCGCCGGGCAAGAAGAACAGATCGCCGATGTTGAAATGCTCATCGAAGCCGACAAGACGGTTCCAAGATGAGATTGCCGGGATAACTGGCAATGAGGCATCCGCGGAAGGGAAGGTATGGAGTGTAACCGCCGCTCCGTCTGCCGCCAATTCCCTGATGGTCGGTGTTCGATAGAGTTGGTCGACAGTGAGATTCAGTCCGGCTTTGCGCGCCAGCGTGACGCAGCGCACGCTCAGAAGAGAGTCTCCGCCGATATCAAAAAAGCTCTGATCGATTCCGACCCACTTGGCGCCTAATAGATCCTGCCAGATCCCAGCAAGAATACGCTCCTTCCTCGTGCGTGGCTCAGCAGATGGAACAGGCCCGACCTCGCGGTAAGGAACGGACGACAGGCGAGCACGATCGATCTTTCCGCTCGCCGTAAGGGGGATAGTGTCAACCAAACGGAAGGCGGCGGGAATCATGTAGGACGGCAATGTGTGGCGCAGGTGGGTAACAATATCTCCAGAGCTTAGACTGTCGCGAGCCGGAACCACGCTAGCCGTCAAGCGACGATGGTCATTCATGCCTTCTGCGAGGACCGCGGCCTTTGCGATTGCGGGATGAGACTCAAGGGCCCTTTCGACCTCCTCCAGCTCGATGCGAAAGCCCCGTACTTTGATCTGGTTGTCCGATCGGCCGCAAATCTCGAGAAGGCCGCTGGTTGAGATACGGGCGATATCGCCACTTCGATAAAGAACGCTGTATTGTCCGTCATCATACGGATTCGGCACGAAACAGCGGTTGGTCCGATCTTGATCCCGCCAGTACCCAGCGCTCACGCAGCGTCCCGCGATGCAGAGTTCGCCGGCGACTCCGACAGGGACTCTCTTCAACTGTGCATCGAGCACGTAGAGTTTGACGTTATCTATTGGGCGCCCAACAGGGATGAGCGATGAGCCGTCGTAGGCACCCGATGTTTCGTAGACTGCTGCATTGGATGCACATTCCGTAGCACCATAGAAGTTCCACAACGGCACGTCCGGGAAATACGCGTGCCAGCGACCCGGGAGCGAGGAAGGCATCGGTTCGGCGCTGCTCGTGACCAACCGCAAGGCGGTCGGTCGCGGGTGCCGTTCTTGGGAAGCAATGAGGCCGGATAGGAGCGGCGGCGAGGCAAATAAGTGTGTCACGCGACGTCTCGCCAACGTGCACAACAACAGATCTGGATCCAGCAACTGCTCTTGGGTCAAGATCAGCGCGGGCACACCTCTCAGAAGCCCCCCAAAGTACTCCCATGCCGACGCAACAAGTGATGCGGACTTCTGGACAACCATCACGTCGGTACTGTCGAAGGGAAAGCGTCGCCACATCCAGTTCAGTCGATTGAGAATTGCCGATTCCGGTATAAGAACCCCCTTCGCCTTCCCGGTTGAGGACGACGTGTATATGAGGCTCGCAATTCCCTGATCTGATGGTTTGTCGCTGCGCTCAAAATCGTGCACGGGCGCGCCGCACCCTTCAAGGGTCGATAGACGAATCGACGGCACGTCAAAACCAAGATCAGAGGTATTTGCGTGAACCAAAAGCTTTGCCTGACTATCTCGCAGGATATGTTCGATCCGATCACGCGGATAATCCGGCGATATGGGGACAACAATGGACTGCAAGGCTCGTGCTGCAAGAATAACAGCGGCCACGTCAGGCGACCGGTCGACCAGCATGGCGACCATATCGCCAGCCCCCACGTCAGAAGCCCGCAGTAACAACCTGATAGCTGTTACGCGCTCACGCAGGTGGTCGAATGTGATCTCACCGAAATCACCAAAATATGCCACCTGGCTGCTATTAGAGACGCTGATTTGCTCGAACGCTTCGATAAGCGGACATTCAGTCTCATATGGCTGCGCCGAGCCATCCAGTGAGTCCAGCACAGTGACATCTGACGCGCTGAGGCAGCTCAGATCTTTAATGTGCGCAAGCGGCCTCTCAACGCAGGCTGCAATCAGACAGCGCAGATTGTCGGCCATGCGGACAATCAGATCGCTGGAAAATATGTCTTCCGCATACGCTAGCTGGAGGGCAATTTCATCGCCGTGATCTTGTGCGTACAATGTCAGATCGAATTTTACATAGCCGGTCTCATATTCGCGGAATGTCAGATCCAACTCATGTTGGCCAAATGGCTCCGCGGCCTCGGAGTACATGTTGAACATGACCTGGAAGAGCGGTGATCGTTCAGCTTCGCGATATAGCCGGGTATCCCTTACCATCCAGCCGAACGGATATGCCGAATTTGCGATGGCATCGCCGACCAGGCCCTGGATGCGCATCGCATGAACCGCAAAGGACTGGTCGACATCGATCGCGGTGCGGATTGGCAGCATATTCAGGAAAAAGCCAACAATTTCGGCGCTGCCAGGTTGATCCCGTACGACGTGCGGTATGCCAACGATAATATCGTCTTGGCCGCTATACATCCGCAGCAGCAGCTTGAAGCACGCGAGGAGTGTTGTCGACGTGGTGCACCTATGTCGGCGCGCAAATTCCCGTACCTGATTGGAGAGCTCGCTGCCAAGCAGCACCGCATGCGAGGCGCCGCGGTAGGAATTTGTCTGCGGCCGCGCTCGTCCCATTCCAAGCGAAAGCACCGGCGGATCATCGCCAATCTGACGACGCCAATAGCTACGCTGGTTGGCCAGCGCCTCTGAAGTAGCGTGTTGTGTTTCCCAAACCGCGTAGGTCGAGAGTGACGCGCGGTTCTCTGGCAAAAGCGCCGCGGCATCTACGTACCTTTGTCGAAGGTCCCTGAGTAGAACAGAGATCGACCAGGCATCGATGATAATTTCGTGAGCGGTGATCAGTATGAGATGGTTGTCAGGGCCAAAACGGATCATGCGCGCGCGAAAAAGATGGCCTTGGCTGAGATCAAAGCTGCCGTTCAGCTCTGTTCGCCGTAACTCTGCGACCAGCTCCTCAGCTTCCTGCGCCGTGAGATGAGATGCATCAGCCAATTCAAGACTTGCGTATTGAGGAGCATCAAAAAGCTGAACCGGACCGTCCTCGTCGATAAAGCGTGCCGAAAGTGCCTGATGGGAATGAACGACATCGGTCCAGGCGCGATTGAACGCCGCCAGATCGATCATGCCCCTTATCCGCAGGCCGCCTTGAATGATGTAGTTCCTGGCAGACGGATCGAGCTGCGAGAGAAACCATAGGTGCTCCTGAACTCGCGTCAGAGGCGATCGCATAAGCTTTCCGTACGTCGGGGCTGTGCGCGGTTTGGAGCCGACCCCGGCCGAGATCGAAGCCGCAAGAGATCGGATCGTTCCATTGAGGACTAGCCTGAAATCCGTTCTCACTCCGAGCTGGGTCTGCAACTGGCCCAATATGAGCATTGCCCGGAGCGAGTCTCCGCCGAGGCTTATGAACTGGTCCTTCACGCCAATGTTCTCAATACGCAGAACGCCGGCCCAAATTTGACACAGCTGGGCTTCGAGCTCTGTTTGCGGCTCCTCGAATGGAGTCGACAATGGAGGGCGAACACTGGTCGGGTCCGGCAATGCCCCAAAATCGACCTTTCCGTTTCTGGTCAGTGGAATACTGGCGAGGTGGATGATCCTTTCTGGGAGCATGTAGGTGGGAAGCGCTTCGGCAAGAAAATTCTGAAGCTCGCCTTCCGTTACTTCAGCCGGAGTTGACACATACGCGATGAGTCGTCTCGATCCAGTTTCCTCCTCGGCCCTGATTATATCTCTCGCCATAAGCTTTACGCCTGCGCAGACGGAGGCGACCGCGACGGCGCCACGTACCAAATGATGAGCGGAGAGGCGGGCCTCGATTTCTCCCAGCTCAATTCTGTGCCCGCGGATTTTGACCTGACGGTCCCGTCGACCGAGACATTCCAAAAGGCCATCGGAACGAATGCGCCCGAGATCACCTGTCCTGTATAGGCGCTGGAACGACGGGTCGTTTGAGAACGGGTTTGGCCCAAAGGCATCCTTGGTGCGGACATCGTCATTGACGTAACCAGCAGCGACACCAACGCCGCTAACACAGATTTCGCCGACCTCTCCCGTGTTGCACAGCCGCGGTCCGTCGGCGACATAAACCTCAAGGTTAGAAATCGGTTTGCCGATCGGCACATAAGGGTCAGCCAGCGCAGGTGCTACGGAAACCAGATGATGCGTAACGCCGTCCGCGCACTCGGTCGGCCCGTAATGATTGAGAATGGGGACCCGGGGATATAAGGCAAGCCACGCGCGCGCCATGCCGGGTGTTAGAGGTTCTCCGACCGTTGAAATAATCCGCAAACTGTCCAGAGCTCGCTCAGCCGCCGCAAGCGACTGCAGATATTCAACAAATATTGCAAGCATCGACGGAACGAATTGAACAACCGTCACGCCGTATCCTTGAATTGCTTTGAGAAGGGATACTGGCGATTTCAGTGTTGCATCATCAATGATCGCGATACAGCCTCCGACGCTAAGCCCTGCCAGAAGCTGCCACAGCGAGATGTCAAAGCAGTGCGATGCCGTCTGCGCGATGCAATCGGTCCGAGTGAGGGTTAGGGCATCAATCTTCGCCACCAAATGATTGTTTAGGGCTGCGCGCTTGATCATTGCTCCCTTCGGCTGGCCCGTCGAACCCGACGTAAACAGAATGTAGGCGAGTCCATCCTCGCGCGATGGTGGCACAACAGACGAAGTCTGGCCCTCGCGCAGCGCCGCCTCTATCGCCATGAATTGCGTGGTGCCTTTGCTGCTCGCCTGAAGTAGGCTGAGCGAATCCGGCTGGTCTGGGCCAATAATCAGCGCGCAGCGACTCTGCTCGATCATGAATGATGTGCGCGAAGCCGGTAACGATGGATCGAGCGGCAGGTACGTTGCTCCAGCCCTCAAAATTGCGACTACCGCCGTCGCCCAGTCGAGGTCCCGCTCACCCCAATAGCCAACGACTAAGCGGTCAGCGCCCCGCTCTCGTAACGTCCTTGCGAGGGCATCCGATCTTAATCGCAGCGCTTTGTAGGTGAGTTCGTCTGCGCCGTACCTCAGCGCAACCCTCTCCGGATCCGATCTCGCAACGCGATCGATCGCCGAGATCGCGTCGGTCGGTTGACGTTCTACAAGCAGATTTTTGCCTGATCGGTTTTCCGTAGGCATACGCGTCCCGCCATTCGTCGCCTTCTGCGGCAATTAAAGTAGAACACCGAGGATCCTGGGTTGAGGGTGTCCATTGCGTAACCACCCTGGTGCTGCCAGTCATGGTGTGCCGTTTTGTGCGTTTCTTAGCTTCTCGTCCTTTGCGTTCACTACTGTTTCCTCGATGAACACGGCCGGACGCTAGGGCCTCAAGTTGGCGTTGGCATCTACCGGATCTGGTAGTAGACACGCGGGTAGTCTGCATGGCGCCCGCAACCAAACGCGCCCAGAGACTCGCTCCGGCTTGTGATTTCTTGCATTTGTAGGCGCCTGGACAATGGTTTTGTGCGCTCCTCATGAAAGCGGACTTGGCGGTCGCCGGGCAACAGGTCGCCTGCGGTGACCAAGCGGTAACATCGAATGTGCAAGACCAACACAGAGGCGTGTTACCGTTTTCCACGAGGCCGGCGTTGTTTGTATAGCCGCTGAAGGGCAGTCGTTAAGCGCTCAAACGTTTTGACGCTCTTGGCTGTAGCTATTGGCGGCGTAACGAGTCGTGGGCGTGCAGAACCATCCACCGGGAGGTCCTTGGTCTGCTGATCGTCCGCCTTGGTGCACACGAAAACGCGCTCAGAAACGTTTGCTGTGAACGGCAGGCGACGTCCAGTCTACCCGAAAGGGCGTACCGATACGGTTTCCGAACCGGAATTGAATTGCGGGTGGCGCCTTCGCTTAGCCTCCACGAGACGCTTGCTCGGCAACTCCTTTTCCTAGAGCAGAGCCGATACGAATAATGTTGCGGCAAAGCCACTTAGCACTACGGCGAAGCCGGAGCCGGACTGTTATTATCACGCGGGTATTCGTGGAAAGCTGGAAGACGCTGATGATGAGCCTTTCCTGCGCGTGTCGCGTTGCGTGATTGATCGCTCGTGGCGACTTTCCCACGAGCGGACTTCGACAACGCGCGGCATAGCAGGTGCGATCCCTGTGCGGGTCGACGGGTCTAGCGTCCAGGCCGGCTCCGCTCGTCGGTAATATCCCTTGGCGTTCACCGTTTCGCATGAGCCTCGATAGGTAAGATCGAAATTCTGTCCAGGCGAACAAAAGTCTCCTTCTACTGCTGCAGCGAAAGAGGCGGCTTCCTGCTGCGCAGCATACTGTCGGACGCTACAGCGAGATTGTCAGCTTCAAGACCATTGTCCACAACCTGACGCATGCACCCGGTACGAAGTAACTGGAGACCCCTCAATTTCCAATCGGCACGCTGCTTGCTTCAGTCGCGGTGCTATCACCGATGCCAGCTTGGAGGCGCTCGGTTGTGGATCGGGAAAGCGCCGCGGAGTGTTTGATGCGATCTGGAGTTCGTTTTTGGGGAGCGACAACGATTGCGCTGGCGGCAAGCGGTGCAGCCAATTCGGCGGACCTTGAGCCAGCAGTACAACTGCCACCGGCCCTGTGGAGCTGGTCCGGAGGATATATTGGCGGGCACGTAGGCGTTGGTTACGGCCAAAAATCCTTCAGTAATCCCTACGGTCCGTCAGTCTATGGCGGCGGCGTCGATACTCCTGTGTTCCTGGCAGGCGGCCAGATCGGCTACAACTGGCAGAAGAATAGCTGGGTGTTTGGCCTCAAACTCGATGCCAGCGGTGCTGTCTCCAACGGCACAGTTACCTGCCTCGCGGTCCCCGGCACAGTAATGAGCGCAAACTGCAAGGCAAGTCCAAACGTCTTTGTCCCCGGGGCCGGTCGCCTCGGTTACGCTTTTGGCGCGCAGGGCCACACGCTGGCCTACCTCAAGGGAGGCGTGGCTTGGCAAAACAATCAAGGCGACGGCTTCAATAACAACGAGTTTGGCCGATGTCGGCGACGGCGCGCTCGACTTCTACAAGGCGCTCGACGAGGTCTTTCCCGGCACACGCCACCAGCGATGCTGGGTGCACAAGACTGTGAACGTCCTGGACAAGATCCACTCTCTGTGCAGGCCACCATGAAGAAGGATTTGCGCGAGGTCTATTGGGCGCGAACCGAGCGTCCGCCGAAGCGGCGATTGACGTCTTCGCCGAGAAGTATTGGGCCAAGTACGGCCGGGCGATCGAATGCCTAGTCAACGACCGCGACGCACTGCTGGCCTTCAAACCAAGCGCCTGATCACCTCGTCGCCTAAATCCCGAATAGCTCAGCTTATTGCGCCGATAATTCAATGGAGATTTCTTAATGACTATTGATAATGAGAAGGAAGCCCCACCGGCTCTGTCCACCGGTGCGACGCATATGCTCATCGAGCTATGGGGAGCAAAGAACCTCGACGATCCGGCCATTGCGGAAGACGCAATCCGAAAAGCAATCCGTGCGGCGAGTGCGACATTACTCCACCTTCACGTTCATAAGTTTTGTCCGGGTCACGGCGTCTCCGCAATAGCCTTGTTGGCTGAATCGCACATTACCTTACATACTTGGCCTGAGAGGTCCTACGCGGCCGCTGATATTTTCGTATGCGGCGACAGCGATCCTGCGAGCGCCGTGCCAGTTCTAGTTGAGGCCTTTCAGCCCGAAAAGTCTGACGTTCGCAGCTTCCGGAGAGGTGTGTCAATCAAGCCGACGCGTTGAAGCAGATGGTCGATCTTCTTGGAATAGCCGGTCATGTTTCCGGCCGCCCGGGTGAGGGTATCGAGCTCTCTGCCGCAACCGAAAAACATCTTGGGCTAACATCTCGCATCACAGCTTGACCGCGAGCTCCGAACACTCACCTCTATGAATCTCCGCTTTCCTCCTCGCTAATGGGCCCGCATCCGACGGGTCGATAGCGCGGAGGAGAACATGACGATCCAGGCCAAGCATTATCGAATCACGTTCATCAGCGTGAACGACAAATTTGACGATCCTTCGACGATTGATCGATCGGATTTCTGATCCAAAGCTCATCAATCGCTTCTCAAAGCTTTGAGGGAACCAATCCGTCCGAGGCTGGCGCGATTTGCCCGCGGCGTATAGCGCCGACTCTCACTCGTTGGACGTTGCAGGGCATCCCGCAGATCGGTCGAACCCTAAAACTGGAGCAGGCCTTTCCCCCGATTTAGATTAATGAAAGTTGTTGTAGTCTGACTGCGACTTGGGCATCCAATTCAAGAAAAGAGATCCAGCTCCGGTCGCAGGATACTGCACGGAGCCGGCCCCAATCGTCATTGGTAAGTTCGTCGGGCCACATCTGCGCGCCGTGAAGCACGCAATAGATGCGAACAGTATCACCGTCGACCAGGTAGGCCGCGACATAAGTGTGCGCGGGATGACCAACTCGCGCGTGCCAGCGACGCGCCCCGGGCCGGCCACTGTCAGGAAAGTTGAGCAGGCGCCGCGCGGCATCGGCAATCTGTTCATCAACATGAACCGCTGCACGGGAATTCTCGGCTTCGGTGCAGCTGAAAATGCCATCGCAATCGGACAGCGCGAATCGCGACCAGACGAGTTCCACCGTTCATGCTCCGCCACTTTTTCGAAGCGCAGCGGTACGGCGTTGCGCGAAATGTGCTTCGACCTCGGAATCATCGAGATCGGGCCGGGTATCCGCCAGTGCCTGGCGCACCTCCGCACGGATACCGTGCCATCGTCGCCTTCGAAGAGGTTGGCGTAGATGGGCGCGGTGAGGGACGGATCGTCGAGCCTAACCGAGTAGTAGGTGCGGTTGTCCTTCGAGGTCCGGCGCCAGGCGGCACCGATCTCGACCCCGGAGACGATCACGCGCAGGTCTGGCGCCTTGTCGCTGGCGGCGTGCCACTGGATTCGCGATGCTGAATGCGGACTACCTGCTCAAGAGCTTTGCCGCCTTTGCGACCGAGCGCGGGCAGACGCATGTCCACACGCAAACCGCAATTGATTGGGCGGCGCGCGGACCATCTGTCGCGCAACGCGATGCCCGGCTGTCAGCTTCTCGACGGTTCCATTGCCGCAATGGTTCGCGCGGCCCAGGACCCATTAATGGATTTGCCCATAAGGCAAGTAATGGGCGACGCCCATTACCTGCCGCAACCGGCACTGTCCGCAGTGTCAGGGGAGAGCCCGAGCCGCGTGGCTCGCCGCGCGTCAAGCCGACCTGCTGCCGGCTCCCTATTTCCACGTCGTCTTCACACTGCCGGCTCCGATCGCCGCGATCGCCTTTCAGAACAAGGCCATCGTTTATGCGATCCTGTTCAAGGCTGCCGCCGAGGGCGGCCTCTCGCCCGATGGCGCGCGCTGGATCGCCAGCCGACCGAACTTCTTCCTGGCCGTCAAACCATTGTCCAGACTATTTCGCACACTTTTTCTCAAACGTCTGTCGGCAGCCTTCAACTCCGGTGCCTTTCTTCGACGATCTCGGAGTTTTGGCCGAGCCGGATGCCTTTGCGGCCCACCTCGACGCCATGCGACGCATCAACTGGGTTGTGTACGCCAAGCGGCCCTTCGGCGGACCCGCACAGGTCCTGGCCTATCTCGGCCGCTACACCCATCGCGTCGAGTTGGGCCGGTTCTGTTGAAAAAGACTGCTGTTGCAACGCAGGGGTATCAGTGATTCAGTCTGTCCAATTGCAGGACTGAAGATCATGATGGGACATCGGCAAGTCGAACAGGCTGCGTTGTTCTCTGAGTTCTCGCTCGAAAGACATATCCCCGCCGACCACCTGCTGCGGTCGATCGACCGGTTTGTCGACCTTGAACAGGTCAGGCGGGACTTGGCGCCCTTCTACAGCGGCATCGGTCGACCTTCGATCGATCCCGAACTGATGATCCGGATGCTCTTGTTCGGTTACTGCTTCGGCATCCGATTGGAGCGGCGGCTGTGCGATGAGGTCCACCTCAATCTGGCTTACCGGTGGTTCTGCCGGCTCGGTTTGGATGGCGCGGTGCCGGATCACTCGACGTTCTCCAGAACCGGCATGGCCGCTTCCGGCAGAGGCGGAATCCCGTCGCCAGGCCGCGGGCGCACGCCGAACCTTTCGCCGCAGAAGATGCGTGGAAGAAAGCGGCGATCGACGCCGCTAGGTTCGAGGCTGAGGAGGAAAGCTCTCGATATGGGTGTCAGTTCGAAGATCATGGCCCGACTCAGTTCAGGCGGCGGCCAATGGTTAGGTAGTCCGCGGGGGCCACATCGGCTGGATTGATCAGTCGACGCGCGTCGAACACCGTTTTGCCGGCGACTCGCAACGAGGTGAGTTCGCCGTATTCCTGTGTCCGAGTCGCGATGATGACGATCTCGGCCCACTCGACCTCGCGCCGCCAGTCAGACGAGAACTGAATACGGTTCGCGGCGATTCCGATGGCGAGCTTGAAGTTCTCCGTCGCGAGCGGATCGTAACACCTGACATCCGCTTCGGCCCGCAGAAGATCGCGAGCGATCTTGATCGAGGCGGATTCGCGGACGTCGTCGGTGTTCGGTTTGAAGGAGAGGCCGAGAACGAGGGTTCGTCGGCCGGACAATGCTCCGAGCTTCCGCTCAAGGATAGAGACGATCTGGCCTGGCTGCGCGGCATTCACGTCGAGAACAGCATTCAGTATGTTCATCGGGAGGCCCAGGCTCTCGCCCTGGGTGCGCAGCGCCTGTACGTCCTTTGGAAAGCACGACCCGCCGAACCCGCAGCCCGGAATGAGATAGGTCAGGATCTGTGGGACGAGGCGGCCCAAGGGGGTGATCGGCGACCAGCGTTTGTCGAGATGGACGCCGCGCATGACGTCGAGGGCGTCGACGCCTCCCACCGCAGCGCAGAGATTTGCTACCTCGTTTACCACGGAGATCTGGGTGGCAAGAATTGCGTTGTTGGCGTATTTGATCATTTCGGCCGTGCGGGTGTTCACCCGCAGTTTGTCGCAGTTCCACGGAGCGTAGAGTTCCTCGAGCCGCGCCAGCGTCCTCTCATCCTCCTGACCGATCACGATGCGATCGGGCTCCATAAAATCCTCGATCGCCTCTCCTTCGCGAAGAAACTCCGGGTTCATACCCAAGCCGAATGCCCCGAGCTTCTTCCCGGACGAGTGCTCAAGCTCTTCCCGCACTATCGTGTCCGTTGTTCCTGGGATGACGGTGCTCTTCACGACGACTGATAGGTGATGAGGAGTAGTCGCGAGATAAGCGCCAATCTGGCGAGCGCACTGCCGGACGGCGCTGAGGTCGATGGCGCCGTTCTTCGACGGCGTGCCGACAGCGATCAGGGCGATTTCCGCTGTCTCGATCGGGGCGTGTAGATCGGTGGTCGCCCGAAAGCGGGCCGATGCAAGCACTGACTTGAGCAGTTCAGGGAGACCGCGCTCATGGATATGCGGCACGCCGTCGTTAAGCTGAGCGACGACATCCCTCCGCAGATCGACGCACGTCACGTCGTGTCCCTTCACCGCGAGGCACACGCCCGAGACGAGGCCCACATAACCGGAGCCGACAACTGTGACGCGCATCACGCCCTCAACTCGTCGCGTAGAAAGGACAGGTAGCGGCGCACGCCCTCATTTACGAGGACCTTGGGAGCGTACCCGAGAATGTGCCGCGCCTTCTTGATCACGGGGCGGCGTCGGTTTGGATTATCGACAAGATACTCTGAGTCGGAACTCCTCTCGAAGACGACCGCGCCGCGGCGCCCGAAAACCTCCAGCGAGGCCTGCTGATAGATCTCGGCAAGGTTGTGGACGGAGATCTCCGGCCCGTCGATCCCGATGTTGAAGTAATCGTATTTCCCATGCAGGAGGCAGAGGATATAGCCTGTGATCGCGTCGGAGACGTAGCAAAAAGTCCGGGTCGGGCTGCCGTCGGAAAAAATGACAATGTCTTCTCGATTGATCACGCATCGCGCGAAATCGGCCGGGAGCCGACGGTCGTCGATGCGCATACCAGGCCCATAGTTATTGAAGGGGCGGGCGACGGTGACAGGCATGCCATACGCCTTCGAGAAGACGTAGCACATCGTCTCGCCGAAACGCTTCGATTCGTCGTAACAGGCCCGCGGGCCCAGGCACGCGACATTGCCGCGGTATTCCTCGTCAGTCGGGATCGCCGTCTCAGCCGGATCGCCGTAGATTTCGCTGCTCGAAAAAAACAACACCCCCTTGAGCCGATCCGAACTCCGATAGGATTCGAGCAGCCGCCGCAATCCCCAGATGTTAGCGTCAATGGTCTCGACCGGATACTGACGATAGAACGTCGGCGAAGCGATCGAGGCCATATGGATGACGTAGTCCGCTGCGTCAGCGCCGTCGACCATTCGAAGGTCATCACTGGCGATGTTGAACGTATGCGTTTTGAGCACGTCCGGAAACTCCGCACTCAGATCGGTCAGCCAGCGCGGCCGATGCAGCAGCAAACTGTCGAGCGCGATGATCCGCTTCAGACCGAGTTCGGACGCCTTTCGCGTGAAGTACTGGAGGAAGTAATATCCAAGGAAGCCCGCGCAGCCTGTGACCAGGACCGTTGCCCCCGCGAAGCATCCTCGCGGCAAGGCCGCATGGATTTGCTCGATATCTTCTTTGACGATGAGGCTGATTGTCACGTAGCGCTCCGAACGAAAGGCTGGGTGTTGTTGGCGTGAACCCAAGGGCCTCGACCGGAGACCCAGAGTTCTTCGAGCTGATCCGTGTCATGTTGCGTATCCATACAAGCCCAGAAGCCGGCGTGACGACATACGCGCAAGCCAGTGGCCCGGCGCGATCGGTGAAGGGCGCATTCTCCAGCACGAGATCGGCGCGATTTAAAAGGTAGTTCAAGAGTGACCGACGGAAGAAAAAAGTACCCGCCGTTGAACCGGCTGGAGCCCTGCTTGGGCTTTTCGGAGTGCTCTCTCCGTGGTCCAAAAACGTCCATTGTGGTTGCTCCTGCGATGTGAGGTTTCCGGGCTTGTTGAAAAGCGGACCTTGCGTTTGACCGGCCGTTTCATCCGACCGGCCGACGTTTATCATCGACAGGCAACATGCTTCCGTCATCTAGATCAATTACCGGCTCTGGTAGTTGACCGGAGCACAGCATTTGGCATGCCCACCATGGAAGAGAAGACAGGCGCCGATTTTGCTGCAAACCACGTCGGCGCAAACCAGCCCGCCAACCTGATTAGAGGCGCAAAACTCTAGTTCTGAGTGGTCCAAACTTCGGTCTCGCTGCACGCCAATGATAGACTCTACCAATTTTGGGAGGAGATTGCGGAGCTCAGGCCAGTTAGAAGGATCTCGAGGCCCGTTGGAATGAGGCTCGTCGGCGAGGCTGGCAAGAAGAGACCTATGGCAGGAGACGACCACTTTGCAAACGGAACGTCAGTCTTCCTGGATCGGACCTTGCTCGCTCTGTCCGCCGTAACCACCGCAGTCTCGCTTGGCTGCAATACTACAGCAGTTTCGGTTTCAATCCCGGCAGGTAGCGATATCGCAGTGCTTCGCATGGCGAACGCCACGTTCACCATAGCGCTGAGCTGGATTTGCAGCTTCCTCGTGGTCCGGGGGCCCCTGGACGGCGGGCCGGCTGCATGCCGCGGTGCTATCGGCAGGAATCGGCAGGCTCGCATTGGTCAACCCTTACCTCTAGCTGCTCGCCCCAGCTACTCCGCGCTAACGTCTCAATCACTCATGAGGCTACTGGCCGACCGGCCGGGGCGCATCCGCCGGGTGTTGGGGCGGGTCCTGGTCGGCGTTGGCGGCTGGTGCTGCTTCACGGTCAGGCCGACACCGCGGCGGCCATTGCCCTCGTCGTTACGCTCTATGTCGTCCTTTGTGCCGAAAATCGCTGCAGTACCACATTCAATCCGTCGCCCCACGAGGAGCTGTTTATTCGATGATCCGATGGCGGACTTTTCATGGCCTTTTCCATCAACGGATTTGTCCACACGCGACTCGACGCATCCGCATCTTGATGCGGACGTCAAGGGACTAGACTTATGAAGTGCCGGAATTGCCAGACGCAATTGCAACACGTGGTCCTTGATCTGGGACACGCGCCGCCATCGAACGCCTATCTTTCGGAAGCGCAGCTCCACGAACCGGAGACGACCTTTCCGCTCAAGATCTTTGTCTGTCACGCGTGCTGGCTCGTACAGACTGAAGATCACACCGCCGCCGACGAATTGTTCTCCAGCGACTACGCATACTTCTCCTCGACGTCGCAGAGCTGGCTGAAACATGCCAGGACCTATTGCGAAAAGATCGCCGAGATGCTGCATCTGACCCGAGACAGTTTTGTCGTCGAGGTCGCCTCCAATGACGGATATCTTCTCAAAAATTTTGTAACGATGGGCGTACCATGCCTGGGCATCGAGCCGACCGCCGGCACGGCCGATGCTGCCGAGCAGATTGGCGTGCCGGTGCTTCGTGAATTCTTTGGCGCAGCCACCGCTACGAGGCTGGCGGCAGGCGGGCAGCAAGCAGACCTGATCTGCGGCAACAACGTCTATGCCCATGTGCCTGACATCAATGACTTCACGTTGGGCCTGCGTATTCTACTCAAGCAGGGAGGTACGGTGAACCTGGAGTTCCAGCATCTCAAGAACATGATTGTACAGAACCAGTTCGACACGGCTTATCATGAGCACTTCTCGTACCTGTCGCTGACGGCGGTTATCCAACTCTTCGAAAAGGCCGGTCTGCGGGTCTTCGACCTTGAGGAGCTCCCGACGCATGGTGGTTCCTTGCGCATCTATGGCTGCAACAAGGATGATCCGCGCAAAACAACGGCAGCGGTCACGGCCATGTTGGCGGAGGAGACAAGGCTGGGGCTGCAAGACCTCGGTTTGTACCTTGCATTCCAGCAAAAGGCGGACCAGGTAAAGAACAACTTCCTAGCTTTCCTGATCGAGCAGAAGCTCGCCGGCAGGTCGGTCGCCGCGTATGGCGCGGCTGCCAAAGGCAATACATTGATGAACTATGCCGGCTTGAAACACGACCTGATTAGCTTTGTCTGCGACGCGGCAGCCTCGAAACAGAACAAGTTCATGCCCGGCAGCCACATTCCGATCCTTCACCCGGCAGAACTCGCGAAGCGAAAGCCAGATTGGGTGGTGATCCTGCCCTGGAACATCGCTGCCGAGGTGATGCAGCAGCATGAGCAGACTAGGAGGTGGGGCGGCAATTTTGTCATTGCGGTTCCCGAACTGAAGGTTCTGACATGAAGGTCTTGCTGACCGGCGCGATCGGTTTCATCGGGCGGCAGACGAACACGCCCAAAGATGCGGCCCGACCATCGCTCGCAGATCGCGAGCTGTAGTGACCCCGGCCGAAACGAGATGCCAATGAAGCTCGACGTAAGGGAAATTGAGAGGAAGCCTGCGATTGACCTGTATCAACTGGTCTGCGAGCTGTTTCCAATCAACCGTAGTCAAACCGGCTCAGGAGTTCGCAAGACCCTGAGCATCATCGCCCGCCATATTGATCTCGAGATCAATGAAGTCCGAACGGGAACTTCTGTTTTCGACTGGCACGTTCCAATGGAATGGAATATTCGCCACGGTTCGATCTCCACGGTGGGCGGAAAATGCTTGGTCGACTTCGCCAGCAACAATCTTCATGTTCTTGGATATAGCAGGCCGGTGCAGGGCGTGTTCACGCGTGCCGAACTCGCGCGGCACATCCACACGCTGCCTGATCAGCCAGATCTTATTCCATACAGGACTGGCTATTACGCCGACGATTGGGGCTTCTGCCTGCCTCATAATCTCTGGCAGACCATGAATGATGACGTCTATCATGTCGAGATTGACAGCGATATCTCGGCTGGTTCACTGACGTTTGGTGAGTGTTTCGTTCCCGGCGAGACGCCGAACGAAGTTTTGCTCAGCACCCATGTCTGTCATCCCAGCCTCGCAAATGACAATCTTTCGGGAATCGCAGTCATGACCGCTCTGGCCATGCGGCAGGCGCGCCAAAAACGACGGCTAGGATATCGATTTCTTTTCCTTCCAGCGACGATCGGCGCCATCACCTGGCTCGCCCGCAACGAGCCGGTATTGGCTAACATCAAGTATGGCCTCGTGCTGACGTGTTTGGGTGATGGCGGGCAATTTCACTATAAGCAGAGCCGCAAGGCGGCGACGATCGATCGGGCCGTGGCACATGTCCTCAGGCATTCCAGCCTCCGCCATGAAATACTGCCGTTCGCCCCCTACGGATATGATGAGCGGCAGTTTTGTTCGCCTGCATTCGATCTGCCGGTAGGCTGCCTTATGCGCGGTGTACATGGTGCTTTCCCCGAATACCATACGTCGGCAGACAATCTGGATTTCGTGAAGCCGGAGGCCCTCGATCAATCTTACTCGGTAATAGAGACGGTCTTGGACTTACTTGATGCGGACTGCACGTATGAGCGCGTCGACGGTCGATGCGAGCCTCAGCTTGGAAGACGCGATCTCTATAGAACGATCGCTGGGCAACGCGAGGCGGGCGGCGCCACGCAGATGGACCTCTTATGGTTGCTCAACCTCGCGGATGGCGACCATAGCCTGTTGGACATGGCGGTGCGGGCCGACATACCCTTTGCTCGGCTTGAGTCCGCCGCGCGGATCGCACTGGACGCAGGGCTTGTCCACGCACGTTCCGAGTGATCGAAGCGGGTCGAATGATACACCATCACGCCGCGAGTTCATCTTG
Source organism: Bradyrhizobium valentinum (assembly GCF_001440405.1). Lineage (GTDB taxonomy): Bacteria > Pseudomonadota > Alphaproteobacteria > Rhizobiales > Xanthobacteraceae > Bradyrhizobium > Bradyrhizobium valentinum. The sequence continues at coordinate 11,841 of NZ_LLXX01000074.1, read as the reverse complement.
CCGGTGATCGGCTCGGTGGCGTTGTGGATGTTAAGTGTCCGGGCCGCCGACGTAGCGCCGTCTCGGAGTTTTTCCGCCTGGATGGCGACGAAGACATTCTTTGTCGACTTGGCCGACGGCCTATGCTTTGCCTGTGCAGATTCTACGCAATACCTGATTGAGCATGCTCGAAACCCGATGTCGAAGCCTATCTGGGCCCGGCGGCCCCCTATGCAAGTCCTGTTCGAGCTGTCGCGATTGCGGAATCTGAACCCGGCGTTTTGCGAGGTTTCCTCTTATGATGATGCGCTTGGAAACGCGCGCCGCGTGGCGACACGCAAGCCGCAGCCTGGATCATTATCGGGACGAGGCCCACAGGAACCACGCGTTCGTGGTAAACGAGCAACGGGTGACGCCCCGGCGGTCATGCCGCGGGTCGGGATCGATACCATTCCACTGTACGGCGCAGGCCCGCGTGCAGCGTTGTCGACGGGTTCCAGCCGATCAATTTGCGGGAAATGGCAACATCGGCTTTCAGTACCCGCTCTAGCGGTCGATCGGGAACTGCCCCGAACAGCGGTTCGGGCGCACCGGGAATCAATGCTCTTAGCTGCTGTACAATCTCCCGGATCGTGCACACCTCGCCCCATCCAAGATCTATCACACGGCCCTCGGCGCCAGATGCGTGGGCGCACACTATAAGGCCATCGACCACGTCATCGACGTAGATCCAATCAACCGGCCGGACGCCGCTGCTCAGCTTGGCACGCTCGCCGCGCAAAAAGGTGGTGATAATGTAGGGGACCAGCTTCGTGAGGTCCGCCTGCGCCGGGCCGTAAACCATGGCGATCTTCGCGATGACGACCTCGGTCTGATACAGCGCCTCGAACATCCGAGCATACGCCGACGTAGCCCCTTTTGCCGCGGCATAGGGCGAGGAAGGTATGTGATCCGGGTTATCCGGCTCTTCAACGGAGCCCGCAAACACGATCCGGCCGGCGCCGCTTTCAGCGGTGACCAGGAGCAGATTGAATGCGGTGAGGAAGTTGTTTTGCAGGATCGGCAGCACCATTTCGAAACTGCGCGAACCCGTCACCAGACCAGCGAGGTGATAGGTCGCGTCAGGCCGGACAGTCCGGATCAGTTCTCGCGTTGCCTGCAGATCGACCAGATTGACGTTCCACCAACAGATAGCGGTGGCGCGTCGGGCATTGCTGACATCTCCGCCAATCGATTGCCACCAGGCCGGTACGTCGGCCGGTGGCTGGCGCGAGACCGCGTGTAATTCGACGCCCAAGCCCGTGAGCCTCTTGCAAAGCTGGGATCCAATGAAGCCTCGTGCGCCAGTCACCAATACCTTTTCCATACCCGCATCCTAATGGCAGAAATTGCTATGGCGCATCAGGTCGGACGATGAACACGGCGAATTGCCGTAGACACCCCGGCGGCCGATCGCCACAAGTCAAAGAGCTCGGCACGAAGCTCGGACGGATCCTGGAGATCGGCCTCGATCTGCATCACGGCGTCGCCACGGGCATGCTTATCGTCGACGAGAACCGATCGCTGAACCCCGACATTCTTGCTAAGGCGGATGGCGCTTATGCAGGACTCCATGCCCGCGAGTTCTGTCCAAGTCAGACCACTTGAACGGTCAGCGCTGAACACGAACTCAATTGTGCCGATCCCCGCCTTCGTTTCGCTCAGACGGCAAATCCGACCGTTCTCTCGATCGCACCGGATCCATTCACGGTTCTCGTAGCACTTGTCGGAGGTGACGGTGAGTACCGCGCGGACCGAATCCATCTGCCGACCGGCCTGCAACAGATGCGCCGTTCCCATGACATTTGCGCGATAGGTCTCGGATGGATTGGCATAGGAATAGGGTAGCAATGGTTGTGCCGCGATGTGGGTAACGATACCGGGCGCAGCGCTACGAAGCGTGCCGACCAAATGATTGCAGTTGGTCACGTCGCCCAGAATCGGCCCCATGCCGGCCAGGCGAGCGATTTCAAAAAGGCTGGGCGTCGCGGATGGCGGCGTCAGCGCGTACCCGGTCACCGTGACGCCGAGACGTTGCAGCCAAAGCGCGAGCCTTGAGCCTTTGAAATCCACGTACCCCATGAGAAAGACGCGCATGCTCGCCCGGAAGCTGCTCATTTTTCCCACACCTTCCACGGAGCGTTGCCCTCAATCCAGAGCGCTTCGAGGAACGTCTTGTCACGCAGAGTATCCATGGGCTGCCAGAAGCCGTGGTGCTGGTAAGCCGAAAGCTGTTGCTGCTCGGCCAAGGTCGTGAGCGGCTCGTGCTCCCAAACAGTGGAGTCATCCACCAGCAGGTCAAATACTTTCGGGGAGAGCACGAAGAAGCCACCATTGATCATTTCCCCATCACCCCGAGGTTTTTCCTTGAAGCTGGCGACACGGTGATCACTACAAATTTTGAAGGCGCCGAAACGGCTAGGCGGATAGGTCGCGGTTAGAGTGGCGAGCGTACCCTGGCGACGGTGGAAGGCGATCGATGCGGATATGTCGATGTCTCCCACACCATCGCCATAGGTCAAGCAGAAGGCGTCCTCATCCGTCAGGTAATTAGCAACTCGCTTGAGCCGACCACCCGTCATGGTCTTCTCGCCGGTATCGACGAGCGTCACCTTCCAAGGTTCGGCATGATGCTGGTGGACTTCCATACGGTTTTTCGTCATGTCGACGGTGACATCCGACACGTGCAGGAAGTAGTTGGCGATGTATTCCTTGATCAGATAACCCTTATAGCCACAGCAGATCACGAAATCGTTGATGCCATAGTGCGAGTAGATTTTGAGGATGTGCCACAGAATCGGCTTGCCGCCGATCTCGATCATGGGCTTGGGCCGAAGGTGGGTTTCCTCGGAGATTCGGGATCCGAGGCCGCCCGCGAGGATCACAGCTTTCACTACTGGCTCCACTTCCGGCCATCCGGCCGTTGTCGCCCGAGTTCACGGCAGGATTGCTCCGCCAGCGCGACGGGGCGTACGGGCTTGAACAGAAACTGCCAAGCATGTGGAGACCTCCCGTCGAGGACGGGGAGATCGAACGTAGCGGCGGCGACGTAGTTCGCCTGCCCAGCTCCAAAGGAAGCCATGACATCGTTGTCCAACTCGTTGATGAGGTCTCGAAACGGAAGAAGGCCAGCATCGGGGGCTGAGGTGTCGTTCATGTATGGCTCCTGCCTGTTTCCTTCATTCCAATTCGCAGGCCCGGGGATAAATGCGCTGCGCAGGCCGACAACGCGTCCAGTCGGTAGCCGCCCTCCTGTACGATGCAGATCGGCTTGCCGATCGCGGCCAATGCCAAGCCGATTTCTCGGTAGACGTCTGGCGGAAGCGTCCAGCCGCCATGCGGATCACCGATTGCTCAAAGCTTGTCTCGCTTGCTGCCATCTTCATTCCCTGCTGCGAACGGTCTAATCCATTCTACGAGAGGACTAAGCTGCGCCTAAATGCGGCGGCGTGACAGAATACTGACGTGGATGCTCTGCTTCCGTTGAATCTTCTTTGGCCAAGCTCTGCCTCATTCGGGCGGCTCACGAGTTGATCTGCCTGAGACCTGCCACGATTGAGTCCACGATGTGCTCGCCTACGTCGGCGAATTGGAATCATGAGGTGCTCAGCCCAGAGGGCGGACGATTGACAGGCCAATGCGCGAGGCCTTTGGGCCTGCGGCTGCGATCACACTGAACAGTCCATCATGCTATCTCCAAGAGAAGTTATACTGGATCGAGCCTGCGCACGCGGCATTTCTGCGACCGGCGAATCGGCGCATCAAGTTCGTTTGCGAGAGCGGACCCTTGGTTGATGTTATATGCCGAAGTCTTTGCATGTGATGCTCGCGCCACGTGGTGTTCGATCGGCCCAACGTTCACCAATAATTGCCGTGTCTTTCATTTTGATCAATCACTAGCGTTGGTAGTTGACGGCAGCGACGCATTAATCGCGTCGCTGATGGCCGACATGCGCACTGTGCCAACCTGACGCTGTGAGGAGGACCAGAGGTCATCATGCCATGCGAGCCCGACGGGAGCGGGTGGTTCTCCAGGCGTGCCGTGATGCTCTACGACCGATTTGCTGGGCGGACCCGAGATGTGGTCTGCGACCCGGCCTGTTCCCCGCAATAACGTGCCGGCGATCTTCTTCCCCGCGGCTGCGCCGCTCCTCGCGCAGCAACAAGATAGCCGCACGCCATCTCCGCATGCGCGGCAGCCTGACGGTGCGGGTCGGCCGTCCCGGGGCTCAAGATCGCCACAAGGCCGCGATGGTCGCAGGCTTTCACAGCACAGGAGATCCACCATGTCCCAGATCGGTTCGTTCACCCGCAGCAACGATGGCACCTACACCGGCATCATCAAGACGCTTGCGATCAACGCCAAGGCGCGCCTCGTCCCCAGCGAGCCCGCCTCCACCAGCGACAAGGCGCCAGACCTGCGCGTGATCGTCCGGGGTCGAGATCGGTGCCGCCTGGCGCCGGACCTCGAAGGACAACCGCACCTACTACTCGGTTAACCTCGACGATCCGTCCCTCACCGCGCCCGTCTACGCCAACCTCTTCGAAGGCGACGATGGCGAGTTTGCGCTGATCTGGTCGCGCTGACCGACACCGCGGTGCCTCGCAACAGGCGAGGCACCGCGGACCGCAGCCCGTTATTATGCGGAGCGGCACAGCGACAAAAGACCTGGAAAACCGGGACTAACAGCCAACGACTTCGCATAATCCCACGCTACGAATAATCGGCATTAGCCTCCAAGATGCGGAAGTGCGGCCCTTCAGAGGGTTCTCGAGGCGGACCAGCTTGGCCTTGGCATTGAGAGCGAGGTGCGAATCGAGCCGGAAAAGCCATTGCCGTTCAAGGTGAAGGTGCCGATGGTCGCCATTATCGTGTCTTTGTTTTCACTTTCCCGGGCCGCGCCCATCGCGGCCTCGATGCCTGGCGACAGACCGGAGGCGGTCGACTCGCACCCGAGGGGCCGGCCGCTGTAGAGGGCGTCCAGGGTGCGACTTTCTTGTCCTGCGCCAGGAATTGATACGCGCCGTGGATGCTTACCATCCAAAAAATCAATTTTACCAATGTTGCGGAATGTTGCATTGGCAACAGCACCTGACGCCCACCGATCACGTCACTGCTTCTATCGGCGACGCGGCTCGGCTGAGGAACGGCGTCGCGTTCGCGTCGAGGCGCCTGATGGAAGCCACAGGATGGCAGATCAAACTCGCGAAGGAACATCGCCAAAACCAAGGAATACCCGCTGGCGGCGGCGAGACAACGATCGCCACGGAACTTACCTTGCGTGGCATCCAGTCGCCGGAGTTGACGGACCTCATCTACGACCTGGAACAGTCCAACGGCGTGCAGATCGAGATGAACACGGATGATGCCTGGTCGAACCTCAAGCATATCGGCGACACGGTTGAAGCTGTCCACGGCTTCCTCGCTAAGAAGGCCTGAATGGAGAGGAGCGTCGTCATTACCGGAATGGGCGGGCTGTGCGGCCTAGACACCTGCGCCGCCTCCATCTGGAAAGAGATGCGCGAAGGCCGCACCGCCATCGGCCCGATCGTCGATTCCGAGCTTTACGAGCTGAAGGTCAGGATCGGCGCCGACCTCAAAGCGCTATCGGAGCATGACATCGACTGCAAGCAGCTCGTCGATCTCGACGCCACGTCCAATGTGCTGCGCCAGCGCAAGGTGCGCGTGGCGCTGAACAACGCCTCTGCCTTCGGCGGCACGAACGGTTCCGGCGTTCGGCCAAGCTAGTCAGGAGAGTGTCGGTTCACCGTCTGGCGGGTTGACGGCCGCATGGCTTCGCGCGTGGTGCGCGTCTTGCTTATCGAGAGAAAATACACGTAACAGCCAGCCTGCCTTTGGAATCACGCTGCAGGCTGTCGGGTTTCCGACATCGTCGTCTTCAATCGGACACGGCTGGCATGAAAAGCTCGTCTGATGCCGTCGCCTCTCAACGCGCGACGGCTCGGTGTTCGAGTTCGTATGGGAAGGAGCGTCATGACCACCATCGCAACTGCGGCGTCCGCGCGGGCGTCGCGAACTTGGTACAAAATCCTCTACGTTCAGGTGCTGATCGCTATTCTGATTGGCGTCCTCGTCGGTTGGCTGTGGCCGTCGCTCGCGACCAACGACTGGGTCAAGGCGCTCGGTGACGGCTTCATTAAGCTAATCAAGATGCTGATCGCGCCGATCATCTTCTGCACCGTAGTCTCGGGCATCGCGCACATCCAGGATGCGAAAAAGGTCGGCCGGGTCGGCCTCAAGGCGCTTGTCTATTTCGAGGTCGTCTCCACCTTTGCCTTGGTGCTCGGCCTGGTGATGGGCAATCTTTTTCAGATCGGCCACGGCCTTGCGGCCAAGCCCGATGCCGCAGCCGTCGCCAACTACGTGAAGCAGGCGGAAGCCTCGAAAAGCGTCGATTTCATCCTCAATATCATTCCCGACACCGTGGTCGGCGCGCTGGCGCGCGGCGATATCCTGCAGGTGCTCTTGTTTGCGATTCTGTTCGGCTTCTCGCTGATGGCGCTGGGTGAGCGCGGCGCAAAGTTGCGTGGCATGATCGACGACGCGGCGCACGCGGTGTTCGGCGTCATCGCCATTGTCATGAAGGTAGCGCCGATCGGCGCGTTCGGGGCCATGGCCTTCACGATCGGTAAGTTCGGACCATCGGCGCTCGGCAATCTGATCGGTCTCGTCGCGCTGTTCTATGCTACGGCCGCGCTGTTCGTGGTGGTCGTGCTCGGTCTGATCTCGCGCTTCGTCGGGTTTTCGATCTTCAAGTTTATCGCCTATATCAAGGATGAGCTCTTGCTCGTGCTCGGCACCTCGTCCTCGGAAAGTGCGCTGCCGCAGTTGATGACGAAGCTCGAGCGGCTGGGCTGCTCCAAGCCGGTGGTCGGCCTCGTGGTGCCTACCGGCTACTCCTTCAACCTCGATGGCACCAACATCTACATGACCTTGGCAACGCTGTTTATCGCTCAGGCGCTCGGGGTCGATCTCAGCTTCGGCCAGCAGCTGACCATTCTCGTTGTGGCGATGCTGACTTCGAAAGGCGCAAGCGGTATCACCGGGGCCGGCTTCATCACGCTCGCGGCGACGCTTTCAGTGGTTAATCCAGTGCTGGTGCCGGGCATGGCAATCGTGTTCTCGATCGACAAATTTATGAGCGAGGTGCGCGCCCTTACTAATATCATCGGCAACGGTATTGCCGCGGTGTTCGTGGCCTGGTGGGAAGGCGAACTCGACCAGGCCACGCTGCATGCGCGGCTTAACCAGAAAATCGATCCCAACGACGGCGAGACCTCGAACACGGCAGGGTAGGCGGCTGCATTTCTAACCGTCATTCCAGGGCAAGTCGAACTCGGGTGTAACCGGATTCGCGGGTCTTAATGGTGCAAGTCGGTAGCAGCCGATTTGGATTGCGCACCCGGAAACCTCTCGCCGCGATCTCTGGATTGCCGGTTCGCTCGCTTCGTGAGCGCCCCGGAACGACGTCTAAAAGGCTGCCCGTGACACAAGGGGAAGAAACCCCCGGTTTGCCGGGCGGTTTCTCAGGAGTGCCGAGTATGAACGGCTGCTTGAAAGTGGAAGTCTTCTATCCAACCGCATGAGGGCAAAGGGTTAGCGAAGTGCAACGAGCCATCGCGAAGGGGGGCTGAAGAAGCCGTGGAGCAAAGCCGCGGAGGGACTAATCTAAAGCGTGATGAGGTTAGCTTAAATCGATTCGGGGTTCCCAAATCAGGAGAATTCTGATTTACCATGAGGCTCGGCGTGAAGGCCAGCATGGATGGGAAAGCCTTACTCTGAGGATCTTCGGAAGCGGGTCGTTGTAGGTTCTTACCGGCGGATTGTCCCGGAGCGAGGCGGCTAAACAGTTCGGTGTTGCGGTCAGTCAGCACCGCCGTAGGATGGGTGCGACGGCATCGGGAGAAACCGGCAGCGTGGCGCCCGGCAGGATGGGCGTCCACAGGCCGAAGGCGATTTCCGGCGAAAATCGTGTCGGGGTTTTAGGACGAATCAAGGGGACTTCACCTTGCGCGGCTTGGTCGCCGAGCTCGCTGATCGCGGGCTGAAGGCTGATTACCGTTGAGTGGGAGTTCGTCCACGCCGAGAAGCTCAGCTTCAAAGAGCAAGGTGGTGGCTGGCGAACGCGACCGTCCGGACGTCGCCAGACAGCGAACGCAGTGGATCAAATTCAAGATCGCCTCGAACCTGAGCGCTTGGTCTTCAGCGACGAGATCTGGAACGGATTGATATGGCGGCCTTGCGGGGGTGGGCGCCCGGTAGCGAGAGGAGTCCCAGCAAGATTCCGCACGGCCGCTGGAAGACTTCCTGGCCGCATTGCACCTGCCCGGATCGAGGCTCCATGGTTTCTCGAGGGGCCGAACGATCGCGAGAGTTTCCGCCTCTTGTCGAGAAAGTCCTCCTTCCGACGCTTCGTCCCGGCGACTGCGTAATCAACAATCGCGGCAACCACAGAGGCAAAATCGTGCTCAGCTTACCCGCCTCGTCAAATTTCACATAAGTCCCACTCTCGTGAACCCAGAGCCGCTCCTTAAGCACGAGCGACTGTGTTTATAGCTCCGTCTCCGTGGTGGCGACTTTCGCAGATATGGCGGGCGCGACCTAGGACGCCACGACACTCAAGTGATCCGCAAGCCTTGCGAACAGCTCTCGCTTTTCCTGGTCAGTGCCAGGTCGCTGATCAATTTGCATTCGGCTGCATCAGTGCGGAGCTTTTTCAAGTGCTTCTGCAGGTCTTTCATCGGTATGCCGTGCAGCGGCCTATTCAGACCAATTAATCGGGATGTACTTCAGCTCCCGCCGGTCCATTTCCGAACGAAGCAATTCAGCATAGGTGCGCAGATTGTTACCACCAAAGCGGCAACGTCCGGCGTTCGCGCAACCGGCCAACACTTGCCGGCGCGCACCTCCCAAAGAGACAATAAGCTCTCATCCTTCGAGCTTGAAAAGTCATCCGGACGCCCCAATTCTTGCGTGCAGATGCTACAGGCGTCTCAAGGGCCGGAGCGTTCGTTTTGGACATTCCCGCGCAGAAACCAAGTATCCGTTGCACATTAGCCACACGCGTTTTTCGGTCATCCGCACTACGCCTATTACGCCGGTTCGAACAGAACAGCTGGGTTTTACAGCTTCTGCCTTTGATAGTTCCACATGTTGCCAGCTAGCCGCTGTGGCCCAGACTCATCAGTTGGCTGCGATCCCATTTCGTGCTCAAGGAATAATTTGACTGTGTAAGCGGTCGCGCAGTTCAAAGGAAGTGAGCGATGGAGGTGGCATATGTATTCGGCTCTTGTCGGGACACTCATTTTTCTGAGCATCGGCATACTATTGGCCCACGCGATGGATGCTTTTCGCTCGGGTTCGTGAGAGCAATGCTCGATACGGACGATCCGCTCATGCAAACAGTGCTGCGCCTGCCTCAGTTCTGACGACGGATCGCGCCCGGTGAAGCGATCGAGTGCTTCTCTCAGAGCGCCGTCATGCGTGCGGAGGTCCTCTCCCGTAAGCCTAGGCATGTCGGCGGCGTCGCCCTTAGCCGCTCCGGAGATCCGGCGGCGACTTCGGCGATCCGAAGGTGATCCGGAACTTCGGCGAACTGACCAGGATCTGATCGCGCGCGGGGATCGTATTCCTTCTCGCAAGTTTGCGCGAGGCTGAGAGCAGACCTAATCAGGAAGTCGCCTATATAGGTGCCGTCTAGCTTCTAGTTGAACCGCCTCAGCCAATCCTTTCAAGATCGAGTAAGCACCTTTCAAGGTTGTCATACGCTTCGGCTGAGAACCTTCTTGTTCGTCTTGCCGCTTGAAATGCGGCTTGGCTGGTTTTGCACTCACCGCGCTCAAGTGCCTGCAGACCCTCGTGAGATCGCTCGACGCATCCTCTGGGATAAAGTTATGTTTTCGAGCGGCATCATTTCGGAAAAGAACGCCTTTGACGCTGTCTCCTCGGACCCGGCAGCCCCTCGAAGTTGAGCTCCACGAGTGGGACCAGGCCTTCGCTTCCGTCCTTGCAACACCCTTCCCATGCTCGTGATTAGCGAGCTGAACATCCTGTACTCGTCTCGACCGAAAAGGCCCATCTAGGCTACCTTCGCGCAGTTCTCGGACCTGGCCTTGATTGCCTGGTTGACAAGCGCGTCGTTCTTCCATGTGTGCAAATGGACGCCGTGCAGCGAACCGGCTGGTGATCGGTGGCAGAGCTCAAGGAGACCAGGCAGGCGCAATCACCGTTTGGTGGAATGGCGGTTCTCTCGGCGGCGCAGCCTTTCGCGAGAGGCTCTATCCGACGCTGGACATACTGGTAACCAACGCCGACGACGGCGTTGGCCGCAGAAGACTGTTTGATGATTGAGAAGATGCCGACAAAGATGTAAGCGGTCATCACGGCTGCAAGTAACAGATTCCCGATCGTCGTGACGGGCGCGGCTCAGACGCGACGATAAAGGCGAATATGTGAGATGCCGCACAAATCTTTGGTGCAGCGGGGTGCGAATTGCGGCGCTGGCTTGCGCGGCTCGCGAGATCGGGTGCTCTTGATATAGTCCGAACAATTCGAAATGATCGATCAGAAACGTGCTTGTGAACACGAATATCCAGCCGACGAATGAGACTGTCGCAGCCGTCACCGCGCCATAGCTTCCTCGGCCTGCCGAATGCCACTACCAGATTAGCAGCATGAGGCATAAGTACTTCGCTCAATGCGCTTCGGCACTTATTGTGTCCAGGAGTCTTTGAAGCGCTTGCGCGTCCTGACGCTGTGTTGGATGGCAAACGGAGCCATCCGCCCCCTCTACGGCAAGCGATTCGATGCATGTCTGCTGGCCCGTGTCGATCGTCTTCGGCACGACTTGGCCGCTTACGAAACAGACAACAGATAGAATTGTGATGAAGAAAGCGATGTCCGCGGCCGATCCATAGAGAAAACTGACGATCCTTGAAAATCGAATTCCGGACGACTCCTGGATAATGCGGTGGGTTGGGGTCATGATCGACTCCGCTAAGCCAACACTGCCCCACACAGTGGGCGCTAAAGAATACTGAACTCACGGCTCAAAGCCCTGACGAGGCACTTGGTTTGTCAATAACACGATAATAGGTGTTTTTGAGGACAGAATCGTCCGGAATCTGCTCAACAGGGCCTCTCGATCCTGGTAGCTGGACGGTATGCGCGATTTCCATCGCGGCCAGGTCGCGGTTCATGAAGTCGCCGTAGACGCCCCAACCGGCGACGGCGATGCCGTTGCGCTCCTTGCATTCGGTCAGGATGTCTCGAATATGCCGGTCATTGTCGGGACCGATCGGGTCTGGCATCGCCATCCAGTCTTGCGGTTCGGTCGCGCGACCTGCGCCGAGATTCCACACGATCAGAGATCCGCAATTCATCGTTTTCGCGCGATAAACGCCGCGAACAATCGTCGGGTCGTCAATTTTGTGATCGGCTTTCGAAGGCTTGAGCATGCCGAGCACAAGCGGCTGCAAGTTCGCATCCCAATCCCTGCGCAGATCGTAGCGATACAAACCGCATGACGAGATGATCGCGCTTTTCATTGCTTCCATCATATCACCGCGGCGAGTAGGAGATGCTGATCTAGCGTCGGCCGTTCAGATCGGTAGCCGATATCGATGAGGATGCTTTCGGCCTCTCGAATGTACCAATCGTAATCGACGTCATTCGGAAACGCGTCGGGGAGTTCCATGAGCGGCTTTGCACCGTCGCTGCGCGCCACTTTGTTGCCATTCAGTTTGTTGCGCGTACCGAGCGATCGCGACCGGGCGTTCCGATTGATCACGACCGGCTGTACC
>NZ_LLXX01000073.1:8974-10938 GCF_001440405.1 Bradyrhizobium valentinum | reverse complement strand
GCACCGCCGCCCGCCGGTACGGCGGCCTCGCCTGCGCTTCCCCCGGGGTCGCCGCTGATCGGACGTCCCGCAGGCAACGATGCCGCTGCCAAGCTCGCGCCGAACGCGCCGCCGCCGATACCCGCGGCGCCGGACAAGCTGCCGACGGCGAAGCTCAAGGTGCCGGCGGGCTTCAACATCGAGGTCTATGCCGCCGGCATGACGAACGCCCGCTCGCTCGCGCTCGGCGACAAGGGGACCGTGTTCGTCGGCAGCCGCCTGGTCGACAAGGTCTACGCCATCGTCAACAAGGACGGCAAACGGGAGGTCAAGGTTCTGGCCTCCGGCCTGTACCGGCCGAACGGCGTCGCCTTCAAGGACGGCACGCTCTACATCGCTGAACTGTCCAAGATCTCCAAGATCGAGAAGGTCGAGGACGTCTTGGATAACCCGCCGAAGCCGACCGTGATCTTCGACAAGCTGCCGAAGGACGAGGCCCATGGCTGGAAGTTCATCGCGATCGGTCCCGACAACAAGCTCTACGCTCCCGTCGGCCAGCCCGGCAACAACGTGCTCAACGATGACGAGCATGGCCTGCTCCGCCGGATGAATCTTGACGGTTCGGGCGCTGAAGTAATCGCCCGGGGCCTGCGCCACACCGTCGGCTTCGATTGGCATCCGGAGACCAAGCACCTCTACTTCACCGACAACGGCCGCGACTGGATGTCGGAAGATGTGCCGGAGGACGAGCTGAACCGGATCACCAAGGTCGGCGAACATTTCGGCGCGCCGTTCTGCCTGCAGGGCAACATGGTCGATCCCGAATTCGGCTGGGGTAAATCTTGCAGCGAATACACTGCGCCGGTCGGGCTGCTCGGACCGCATTCCGCCGCGCTCGGCATGCGCTTCTACACCGGCAACATGTTCCCGAAAGCCTATAAGAACGCGGCCATCATCGCCCGGCACGGCTCCTGGAACAGGACGAAGAAAGTTGGCGGCGACGTTGTCATCGCCAAGCTGAACAAGGACGGCACGATGAAATCGATGGAGCCGTTCCTCACCGGCTTCCTGGAAGACAACAAGTATATCGGCCGCCCGGTCGACGTGCTGCAGATGAAGGACGGCTCGCTGCTGGTCTCCGACGACTGGAACGGCGCCGTCTACCGCATCACCTACGGCAAGCCGAAGATGGCGGGGAAGTCGTAGCCTAGTTTCCGTCATTGCGAGCAGCAGTCATTCCGGGATGGTGCGTAAGCACCAGACCCGGAATCTCGAGATTTCTCAGATGCGCAATTGCGCATCATAGTTCGATGCTTCGCATCGCCCTGGAATGACGTACGGGAAAAGGCCGATGCGTAAAACAATAATGGCGCTGGCGTTCGCCTCCATCGCCTTTTCCGCCAACGCCGAAACCATCGAACAACGCATCGCGCCGTGTCTCGCCTGCCACGGCGAGAAGGGCCAATCGGAAACCGAGAACACGCCTTCGTTGGGCGGCCAACAGGCGCCTTACACGCTGATCCAACTCTTCATGTTCCGCGAGAAGCTGCGCGTCTCCGAACCGATGAACGAGATGGCAAAGCCGCTGACCGACGACGACCTTCGCCTCTTCTCGGACTTTATCGCCAACGTGCCGAAGCCTGCGCCGCCAGCGGAAAATGGCGATCCAGCGCGGATGCAGCGCGGCCAGGCGCTGGTGCAGCAGCACCGCTGCGACGCCTGCCACAACCCTGATTTGTCGGGCAAGGAGAACGTCCCGCGCATCGCCAACCAGCGCGAGGACTATCTCGCCAAGACCCTTGCCGAGTACAAGGACAACAGCCGCCATGGCTATGATGCCAGCATGGCCGACGTGATGGCGCCGATCATGCCAGAGCAGATCGCCGATCTCGCATACTACATCGCCCGCATGCGGTAGGATGAGTTGCGCCTTTGCCCTCCCTCTCCCCGCTCTTCCGCGGGGAGAGGGTCGGGGTGAGGGGCTG
>NZ_LLXX01000073.1:6634-8939 GCF_001440405.1 Bradyrhizobium valentinum | reverse complement strand
GGGGGGGGGGGGGGGGGCCTGCCTCCGCGTGATCAGTATCAGTTGAGTTCGCGGAGAGAGGCCCCTCACCCCAGCCCTCTCCCCGTGAAGAACGGGGAGAGGGAGCGTAGCTCGCTCGCCGCAAACTCCCCCGCTGGCATTGCCCTGCGCCCGGCGCTACAAGGGCGGCAATCGGATGGAGATTTGCATGCAAGATCTATGGCGCCTGTCGGCTGCGGAAATGGCCTCGCTGATCAGGTCGAAAAAAGTCTCGGCCAAGGAGGCGGCGACCGCGGCGCTGGCGCGGCTGGATGCGGTCAATCCCAAGATCAATGCCGTGGTCGACCACAAGCCGGCCGAGGTGCTGGCGCAGGCCGCAGCCATCGATGCCGCGATCGGGCGCGGCGAAGACGCGGGCCCCCTTGGCGGTGTGCCCGTGACAGTGAAGGTCAATATCGACCAGCAAGGCTATGCCACCACCAACGGCTTGAAGCTGCAGCGCGACGCCATCGCCAAGAGCAACAGCCCGGTGATCGACAATCTGCGAAAATCGGGCGCCGTCATTCTGGGGCGGACCAATTGCCCGGCATTTTCCTATCGCTGGTTCACCACCAACCTCATCCATGGCGACACCAAGAATCCCCGTGACCCCGGCATCACGCCGGGCGGCTCGTCCGGCGGCGCGGGGGCGGCGGTTGCGGCCGGTATCGGGCATATCGCGCACGGCACCGACATTGCGGGATCGATCCGCTATCCGGCTTATGCCTGCGGCGTGCACGGTCTGCGGCCGACCATGGGCCGCATCGCGGCGTTCAACGCAGCGCTCCCGGAACGGCCGATCGGGCCGCAGATCAGCGCCGTCTCGGGCCCGCTCGCGCGCACCATCGGCGATATCAGGATCGCGCTGGCCGCGATGTCGGCCAGGGATTATCGCGATCCCTGGTGGGTGCCGGCGCCGCTCGAAGGGCCTGCGATGCCCAAGCGCGTCGCGATGTGTCTCAACCCGGACGGACTCGATCCCGTACCCGAAGTGAAGGCCGCGGTTGCCGATGCCGGCAAGCGGCTCGAGCGCGCGGGCTGGATCGTCGAGGAAATCGCCGATACGCCGCCGCTGCGCGAGGCCGCCGATTTGCAAACAAAACTCTGGCTCGGCGACGGCTATGAGGCGCAACTGGAAGCCGCCGAGCGCGAAGGCGATCCCGGCGCGCTGGCCTGCCTGCGCGGCAACCGCGCCAAGGTGCATCCGTTCGACCTATCCAAGGCGTTGACGCGGCGCGCGACGCTGACGCGCGAATGGCTGGCGTTCTTCGAAAATTATGCCGTGCTGCTGATGCCGGTATCAGGCGAACTGCCGTTTCCCGATCAGCTCGACCGCAAGGACGAGGCGTCGTTTGCGCGTGTCTGGCATGCGCAATTGCCGCAGATCGCCATTCCCTTCATGGGGCTGCCCGGGCTAACGGTTTCGACCGGACTGGTGGGGCGCGTTCCCGTTGGCGTGCAATTGGTTTCCGGGCGTTACCGCGAAGACCTATGCCTTGCCGCGGGCGAGGCGATTGAAGCCGGCGGAACGCCGTCCGCGGCGATCGATCCGGCCGGGTGACTTGAACGAGACCACGATGCCAGGCGTTTATGATTTTACGGCGAATTCGCTCGCCGGCGAACAGGTTTCGCTGAAGCGGTTTGAAGGTCAGGTGCTCCTGATCGTCAACACTGCGAGCGCCTGCGGGTTCACGCCGCAGTACAAGGGCCTGGAGCAATTGCAACGCGAACTTTCGCCGCGCGGCTTCTCGGTGCTCGGCTTTCCCTGCAACCAGTTCGGCGGGCAGGAGCCGGGCGACGCCAGGCAGATCGAGGAATTCTGCGAAAGCAAGTATGACGTGACGTTTCCGATGTTCGCCAAGATTGACGTCAACGGCAGCCATGCGCATCCGTTGTTCAACCATTTGAAGAACGCGAAATCGGGACTATTGGGTTCGTCGATCAAATGGAATTTCACCAAATTCCTGGTCGACCGGTCGGGCAAGGTGGTCGGGCGTTACGCGCCGACCGCTACGCCCGAAGGAATGCGAAGAGAAATCGAGGCACTGCTGTGAGCGAGAGCAACAAAGCGATGAACGACGAATTTCCCGACCGTCTCTCGGTCGATCCGAACAGCCCGTACTACAATGCCGAGATCCTCGCGCGCGATGTCGGCATTCGCTTCAAGGGCGTCGAAAAGACCAATGTCGAGGAGTATTGCATCAGCGAGGGCTGGGTGCGCGTCACCGCCGGCAATGCCAAGGACCGCTACGGCAACCCGCTGACCATCAAGGTGCACGGCCCGGTC
>NZ_LLXX01000073.1:251-6508 GCF_001440405.1 Bradyrhizobium valentinum | reverse complement strand
CCCCCCCCCCATCCACGTCTTTGCCGCCACGAAAAAGAAGACGTGGATGCCCGGGTCAAGCCCGGGCATGACGAGTAGATAGACCACCTTGGAAAGCCAATCTCATGTCCGTCCGTATCGTCGACGTCTGCGAAATCACAAAACCGATCTCCTCGCCGATCCGCAACGCCTATATCGACTTCACCAAAATGACGACGAGCCTGGTCGCCGTCGTCACCGATGCGGTTCGCGACGGCAAGCGCGTCGTCGGCTACGGCTTCAATTCCAATGGCCGCTACGGGCAGGGCGGACTGATCCGCGAACGCTTTGCGCCGCGTCTGAAGGAAGCCGATCCGAAGAGCCTCGCGACAACGCCGAGCAAGGCAAGGCCCCGCAGCACGTCGATGGCGTCGATCCGCTCGGCGGGGCCTGTCGGCCGGGGAGAGGCGGCGTCATCGGCCATTGCGCCATGATTTCCAATCGAGCGGCGAATGAATTCCTCGCCGGGCTACGACAGTCGCATGTCCAACAGCCGACGGCCCTCCACCTTGAGTAGTTTCTTCACCGCACTTGACGCGGCGATGTCGCCCTGGTTGGCGTAGGCCTCGTGGTTCTTCTCGATGTCTTCGAGGCGGTAGAGGTAATTGACCATGACCCCTGCGGATTCGCGCAGGCCTTTCGGCGAGAGGTCGCCGAGCCAGTTGATCTTCTCCAGTCGCGCGCCGTTGCCGATATGGAAGCGCGCCACCGAGTCGATCAGCCGGCCTTTTGACGTGCGGGCTTTCAGGAAATAATACGCCGCAAGGGGCTCCAGCACGGCGCGCAGTTGCGCAGTCAATTCCGCGTTCTCGAACCAGTCCGGCTTGTCGAGGCTCTCCAGCAGCGTCCGTTCCTCGTCGCTGAGCGGAACGTCATCGTCCTTCTTCAGCCATTGCATGAAGCCCGGCACTGGCGACAGCGTGATGAACGTATCGAGCTTCGGCAGTTCGCGCCGCAATTCCTCGACCACCTGCTTGATCAGGAAGCTGCCGAAGGAAATGCCGCCAAGCCCTTTTTGCGTATTCGAAATCGAATAGAACACGGCGGTGCGCGCGCGTTCGACCGGCACCGGCTGCCGCTCGGCGGCGAGCAGCGGCGCGATTGCGGTCGGGATCGTCTCGGTCAGCGCGACCTCGACGAAGATCAGCGGTTCGTCGTTGAGCTGGGGATGGAAGAAGGCGTAGCAGCGGCGGTCGACCGGGTCGATGCGGCGGCGCAAATCGTTCCAGTCGCGGATTTCGTGCACGGCTTCATAACGGATGATCTGTTCCAGAATGTTCGCTGGCGTCGACCAGTCGATCCTGCGTAGCACGAGAAATCCCCTGTTGAACCAAGAAGATAATAGATGCACGACGTCGCGGTCGAGCGCGGCCAGGTCCTTGTTGCCCTTCATCAGGGAAAGCAGGTCGGCGCGCATCGCCACCAACTCGCTGGTGCCGCCCGGCGCGCGGTTGAGCCGGCGGATCAGCTCCTGCCGGCGCGGCTCGGAAGCAAAGTGCAGATCGCTGGCATCGCTGTCGTTTGGCTGGCTGCGCCAGCTCTCGATCGCCTGCGACAGCTTCTCGCGGTCGGGGCCGAAGTCGCGGGCCAGCGTTTCGAAGAAGGTGAGCCGGCCGGCGGCGTCGAGGTCGTGGTAGCGATCGAGCACGTCGCGCGCCATCGCGGTGCCGGACGCTTCACCGCGGCCCGACAGCAGGGCTTCGCACAACCCGATCAGCTCCGAAGCATCCTGGCCGTCGTCGGACGGTGCAGCCCGTCGCAGCAGCGTGCGGCCACGTTCTGATATCGTGGCGAGAAGATCGGAGAAGAAGGCATTGGCCATTTGGCGGGTCGAATCCAGCGGGGTGTTGCGGAATCTTACATGGGATTTAGGTCGGTGCCGATCACAATCAAGCGCATGGACCGTACGGAAATATGTCACGCCTCCAAAAGCGTCGTCATGGCCGGGCTTGACCCGGCCATCCATCCCCTTGGAAAAAGCATTTCACGAAGATGATGGATACGCGGGTCAAGCCCGCGTATGACGACGAGGCCGCCTCATTCCTTCCCGGCAAATTCCGTCGGCGTTTTTCCGGTAACCTGCCGGAAGGCATGGGAAAACGCGGGCACGCTGGCATAGCCCAGATCCGAGGCAAGCTGCTTGACCGAGACGCCGGTCTCCGTCGACAGCTTCTCGATCGCCGCCGCGATCCGGGCGCGCTGGCACCAGCTCTTGAAACTCAATTGCGTCTCCGACGAGAACAGGCGCGACAGCGTCCGCACCGAGGTGCCGACCTCGCTGGCCAGGCTCTCGATCTCGTGGTCGGCAGTCGGGTCTGATAGCACGATGTCGGCGGCGCGCCGGCAGCGCGGCTCACGCGGCAGCGGGATGAAGGTCGCGGAATCCTCGGCCCGGTCCAACTCCATCATCGCAAGTTGCAGCAGAAGGGCGGTTCGCTCACGATTGCTGCGATCGTCGAACAAAGCGAGAATCGCCTGATGCAGGAGCGGCGACACCCGCACCACGAATTCCGCATCTAAGCTGTGGCTGCGCGCCTCGCGCTGCAGCCAGTCGAGCTCAAAATAGAGCGTCCGCATTTCGATGTCGGCGAGCACGTCGATCGCATGTTCCGATAGCGCGGGCACCCACACCGCGCGGTCCGGCGGCACCAGCCAGCGGCCTTTTGGCGTCGTCACCTGCATCGTTCCCTTCGCCGCATAGACCAGTTGCGCCTCGCGATGCATGTGGGTATCGAGCCGGACGCCCTTTTTGTAGCTGTTGGCGATCATGTGGATGCCGTCGCCGGTCGAGATGCGGCGCCCGATAATGGCGGCAATTGGCTTTTCGGCGATATTCATTGGCGACATCCCGTCAGGACAACCCCGTATAACCTATTTCGGAAAATTGCGGGATTCGGGAATCGACCATGAACAGCCCAAGCCGGGTGATTACCTTCGTCAACGCCGCCCACTTCATCGACCATTATTCGATGCTGATTTTCGCCGCCGCCGTCATTATCATGGGCCCGGCGCTCGGCATGGCCTATTCGGAGCTGCTGCCTTACGCTACTCCCGGCTTCGTCGCTTTTGGCGCGGGCTCGCTCATCACCGGCTGGCTCGGCGACCGCTGGAGCCGCCGCCATATGATGGTGATTTTCTTCCTCGGCATCGGCGCGTCGATGGTCGCGGTCGGCTTCGTGCAAACGTCGCTGCAGCTTGGCGCCGCGCTGCTCGCAATCGGCCTGTTCGCCTCGATCTACCATCCCGTCGGCACCGCGATGATCGTGTCCTATGCCGACAGGCTCGGCCGCGAGATGGGCCTGAACGGCGTCTGGGGCAATCTCGGCGTGGCGTCATCGGCGCTGGTCACCGGTGTGATAGGGCAATATCTCGGCTGGCGCTGGGCCTTCATCATCCCCGGCGTGGTCACCATGCTGATCGGCGTGACCTTCGCGCTGATGGTGGTGCATGAGGATCGAACCGGCACCAGGCAGGCGGCGGCGCAGGCGCGGGTGGCGAAGCAGGACATGTGGCGGGTGTTCCTGGCTTTGCTGATCGTGGTGATCGCGATATCCACCACGTTCAACGCCATCACCGTGGCGATGCCGAAACTGTTTGCGGAGCGGCTGGCCGGCATGACCACCAGCCCGGCGTTGCTCGGGGTCATCGCCGCTGGCGTCTATGTCTTTGGCGCGATGACGCAGTATACCATCGGCAAGTTGATCGACCATTATTCGCTCAAGACCGTGATGCTGCCGCTGTCGTTTTTGCTGGCGCCGTTTATGTATTTCGCGGCGACGTTGTCGAACTTGCCGCTGATCATCGCCTCCATCGGCATCGTGATGGGCGCGTTCGGCCAGGTCACCGTCAACGACGCCATGGTTGGCAAATACACCACCGAGGAATGGCGCTCGCGCGCCTATTCGGTGCGCTACTTCGTCGGCTTCACCGCGGCCGGCGCCTCCGTCGGCTTGGTGGCGTGGCTCTACGAGCAGGGCGGCTTCGTCACCATGCTGCAAACGTTCGGCGCGCTCTGCCTGCTGGTGATCGTGGCTGCGATCATCCTGCCGCGGGAGATCAGGGTGCCGGCGGCGCAGAGCGCGCCGTAGGCGAAGGACGCCGGAAGCGCGGCGGTCGAACTCATGGTGTCGTCACCCTGTCATGGTGCAGGCGGGCTGAGGGCGTTTCCCAGCCTGGCAAGCTCGTCATATCGTGCGCGCCTGGGCTACCCGCGACGATTTGCTGCGGCGCAATAGCTCAGGGGTAACGTAGCTAAATCCAACAGAGCACTTGACCACCGCTACCCTCCTTGTGTGAGGTGCGGGCATGACCCGAATCCGGCTTTTCCTGTTCATAATTGCGATGTCGGCGCCATCGCTGGCGGCGGCGCAGACCATGAAATTCGAGGAGGCCGGCGCCATGCTGGCCGCGAGCTGTGGCAAGGACATCGATGACAACTGCCGCGGCGTCAATCTCGACGCGACGCGCCTGAGGGAGTGCCTCGGCCGCAACCAGGATGTGGTCTCGGCGAAGTGCAAGACCGACTATCCGCAGGCCCTTGGCGCCATCCAGCAGCGCATTACCGCGCGCACCTCGCTTGTAAAACTGTGCAATTGGGAATTGAACAAGCTGTGTGGTGAGGTTCGGTACGATCCCGTCAAGGGGATACAGTGTCTTTTGGATTCAACCAAGAAGGCGACCCCGAACTGCAACAAGGCGATCAGCGCTGCGGGGTATCGCTGATGCTTTTGGGAAGAAAGCTGCGCGGCATCGGTCTCTTGCTGGGCGTCTCGGCCCTGTTCGCCTTGCCGGTGGCAGCGGCGCACGCGCAAACGGCTACCTCGACGGCAGACATTATCGAGAAGCTTGCCGTTGAAGCCGAGGCCGATCTCGACCTGCCTGCCTTGCGCCAACAGGCTGCCGACCGGATCAAGGCAAGAGCGGATGCGCAGCCGCAGAAGCGGCCGCCGATCGCGCCGCAACTGACGAAACTGCCGCAAGTCCGTTTCGACATCGTGTTCGACCAGGACTCCTCGCTGATCCGCCCGGCCTCCTATCAGACGATCGGTAGCATCGCCGACGCATTGACCGATCCGAAATTGCGGCCCTATCGCTATCTGATCGTCGATCACGTCGAGGCAGCGGGCCGGCGCGACCACAATCTGATCCTGAGCCAGCGGCGCGCCGACTCGATCCGGGATGTCCTGGTGAACACCTTCAAGGTATCGCCGAAACGGCTTCAGGCACTCGGACTCGGCGAGGAGCAGCTACAAGACATCAATCGGCCGGCTTCGCCGGCCAATGCGCGCGTCCAGATCATTGCGGTCGGAAAGTTTGAAACGGCCGAACCGGCAACGCCGGCTGCGGCGGCAAAAGGCGCCGCTGCGGCAAAGAAGAAGCGCTGATCATCCACAAAAGGGGTGAGCGCGACGCCAGCCGCGGGCTGGGGAAGGAGCGCCCGATGCTCAATCAATTCTCGCCGGCAATGGCCGGCCTCTTTCTGGGATTAACGATGATGATGAATGCGCCCGCCGCCGCAGACGCCTTGAAGGACGAGATCGCGCCGACCGGCAAGCTGCGGGTGGCGATTGCGATCAGTCCGGCCGGTGGGGCGTTCTGGTCGACCAAAACCGAGACCGGCTATGCCGGGGTGCCGGTCGATCTCGGCAAGGCGATGGCCGAGCAACTTGGCGTCCCCGTCGAATATGTCGCGCACAACAATTCCGGGCAGATCGTCGATGCGGCGTCGAAGAACACCTGGGACATCACCTTCCTGCCGAAGGATCCCGAACGCGAGGGCAGAATGTCGTTCGGGCCGATCTATGAGGTTGCGGACGCGACCTACATCGTCAAGCCAGGTTCGCAGGTTACGAATTTCGCCACGCTCGATCAGCCCGGAATCAAGGTCGCCGCGGTCAACAACACGACCACGATGCGCGGTGCGATCGCGCATCTGAAGAATGCCAAGGTCACGGGCTACCAGACCTATGACGAAATCTTCGGTCTGCTCAAAAGCGGCGAGATTGACGCGTTCGCGCTATCGCGCGACCAGCTCAACGCCATGGCAAAGCAGATCCCAGGCAGCCGCGTGCTGGAGGAAACCTTCAAGCAGACCGTGACGGCGGTCGCAGCGCCGCTCAATCGTCCGCTGTCGCTGGCGTTTGCGGAGAAGTTTCTGAATGAAGCGATCGCCAACGGCACGCTCCGCAAGGCCTATGACAATAACGGCCTGAAGGACCGGCCGGTGCGGACGCAGACGA
>NZ_LLXX01000073.1:0-241 GCF_001440405.1 Bradyrhizobium valentinum | reverse complement strand
CTCCGCTGTCGTCCCTGCCTAGTGCGCAATTGCGCACGGGCGCAGGGACCCATAACCACAGGATTGAGTTGTTGGAAGACGCTGGGGCGCCAGCGTTCGCACAACTTTGTCCTGTGGCTATGGGTCCCGGATCGGCGCTCGCTGCGCTCGCTTGTCCGGGACGACAGCGAGTTTGCGGATTCAGATTTCATTGCGAGTAGAAGCTTGCTCCGCTGTCGTCCCTGCGAACGCAGGGACCCAT
>NZ_LLXX01000072.1 GCF_001440405.1 Bradyrhizobium valentinum | reverse complement strand
TGGGTGTTCGCAAACTCAGCTTACCCCTGACCACCTGCCACCCCATAGGATCTACGCTTGCTGATGTATCAAGCCTTCCTGCGACCGAACTCCTTGACCGCTGGAGTGGAGTGAACCTCCCGTCGCCACGGTTGGCTTGGCGGACTCCCCCTCTCAAAACTGTCGGCTGTAATAGGATCGGAACCGGCCGCGCGCGAAACAATTTGCTTCGGCTCTACAACGCCGAAGATGCGGCGGAGCCACTTTGGTCTCGCGATTGCAATGGCGACCAAGGTGAAAAGCAGAATCGGAATGAAGTTCGAAGGCGGCGTCGGACGATCAGGAACGGCAGAGGATTGACCGACGGCGCCGGCCGTCCCGCGGACATGGAACGTGCCGCCACCGCTTGCCGCCTGCCCGCCAATTTGTGCCGCCGGCGCACTCGCCGGCGCACTGGCTGACGCAGCCGCTGAAGCATTCGTCGACGCATTCTTGGCACCGGGGCATTTCCCGTCCGGATAGGACGACCCCATGCAGAACGGTCCGGAGTTCGTCATGCGGGCGATGTCGACCATTTCGGCCGGATTGAACGTGCCGACCAGCCTGGACAGATTGCCGTCCTTTGGCCAGTAGATGAACAGCGCGACCGCGCAGGACGCCACCAGCGGAATGATCAATTTGGGCGCCAGACCGATGACGTTGCGGCGCTCATTCAATTGCCACTCTTCCCAGGCTATACAGGCGTTGTGGTACTCCCGGAATGTCTCGCGATCGGTGAGATACAACACGAAGATGTTGGTGGCGGGCGGCCGTGGCTTCTCGAGCGGCCGGCCTGACGCATCGAGCGGATAATTCAACGCAACCGATCGCGGACGCTGCCTGAATTGCGGTTGCGCCGGGCCACGAGTGTCGCGCCGCGACCGTGCGGGATTCATCAGCTCGCGCCCCAGCGTGGCGATGGCGTCGAGCCTGTCGTTGATGCTGGGATGGCTGCCGCCCTCGTGATCGGCCGGACCGTCGAACAGCAAGCCCTCGACGCGCGCGCTGCCGTGGAAGACGCCACGGCCGCCGACCTTGGCGATGGCGCTGATCAGAGCTTCGGGAAAATGCGTGACCCGGATCGCCTCGCCATCGGCAACATGATCCCGGCCGAGCTTCAGGCCGCGCCGCGCCGCGCGCGCGAGCCGCATCGACAGCATCGTCGCCGTGCTGCCGGCGAGCAACACCAGCAGCATGGGCGGAATCGCCAGAGGGATGATCATCTGGCGCCAGTCCTCGAACCGCAACGGATTGTTCATCCGCATGATGACGGCCGTTCGCATCAGCGCGTGATTTGCCGCCAGCAGCTTCGTATCGCCATGGCGGATGTGCGACGCCTCATGGGCGAGAACCGCCGCCAGTTCGTCGTCATCGAGCTTGTCGAGCAGGCCGCGCGTGACCGCGATCAACCCCGCCGCCGGCCCCTCGCCCACGGTCACGGCATTGGGTTCACTGGCCTCGATGATGCCGAAGCGGGGCAGGCGCACCCCGAGCGCGGTACATTGCTCCTCGGCAATCCGCACGAAACGCGGTTCGTCCTGACGTGACACGATTCGCACGCCGAGCGCGTGCGTCACCGCCCTCGCATGTCCACGGTACATCCGCCAGAACATGAAACCGGTCAGCGCGGCGATCGGCAATGCGTAGCGGACGGCATAACCGACCGGGTTCGAAAGGATGGTATGCTCATGGTCGAACATGAGCAGGAACATCGTCAGCGCAAACGCGCCGATCACCTCGAAGGAAACGATATAGGCCAACACCAGCCATGCCGTGCACCGCCGGTTGTGCGCGGCGTGCGTAATGTAGCCGTGAACCGCCATCGCGCCGGCTCCTTGCTGGTCAGAGGCTGACCTTGACCGGTTCTGCGAACTCCGAGCGGCGTTCGCCGAGCGTGAATTTTTCGCGCGCCGTATTTGGCCCGAGCCGTGCGATGAGGTTGCCGGGGAAAGCGCGGCGGATCGCGTTCAATTCCTCGACCGCCAGATTGTAGAATTTGCGCGCCGCAGTGATGCGATCCTCGATCCGGATCAGGTCGTCGCGCAGGGTGCCGTAATGGGCGGCGCTGGCGAGCGCCGGATACTTTTCGCTAACCGTGAAAAGGTTTTGCAGGACGTTCGCGATCTGCGTGTCGGTCTGGATCACGCCGCCGCCGCCGCTGAGCGCTTCCAGGGCATCGATACGGGCGTCCAGCACATCCCGGATCACGTCGTGTTCCTTCGCCGCAAAGGCACGGACGACCTCGACCAGATTGCCGATCAACGTGTGCCGTTCGATCAAGAGCGCATCGACGTCGCCGAACGCTGCATCTGCCCGCTCGTCGAGCTGGGCGATCAACGCATGGTGGAAACGAATTTTCAAAGCGAGCCAGAGCACGGCGCCGATCAGGAGCCATAGCCACCACTGATCCAGGGCAAAGTTGGCGGCGCGGATCAGGCGCCCGGAGAGGTCGATCGATTGAAGGAATGTCTCGCCGGAGGTTGAAGGCATGGTGGTTCCCTGAGACGCGATTTTTCGGAAACCTGTACATTCCACCAACTAACATTCCACGCCGGCGACAGCTTAAATTGTAACGAATTCAGCCATGTCGGTTAAAGGCGGCGGAGCGTCGCGGCGGCAAGTAGCCCGCATGAGCGGAGCGATATGCCGGAACGGCAGCGACGAAAACCCGGATGTCACTTCGCTCATCCGGGCTTGTATGGGGATATGGTTGTCAAGGGGAATGATTGATCAG
>NZ_LLXX01000071.1 GCF_001440405.1 Bradyrhizobium valentinum | reverse complement strand
CATGGCTTCCTCGAACGCCGAAGATTCGATCGCGGGCCCCTTGTCGGACGGCAGCGCCGCGACCGGCGTCTGCCACTGGAAGGCATCCAGCCGCCCCGTGACCGGAGAGACCGGCCGCCAGCGATCGCTGACATAGCCGTCCGCGGTCCAGGCCGGATCGTGCAGCGCGCGCACCGCGCGCAAGGTCCATGCCCGCGCCCGGCCGCTATCGCCATGCTCGGTGCGTTCGAGCTCCGCCATCAACAGCGCGACCCGCTGCGTAGGAGCTGCGATGAACGGCGCCAGCGCCTCGCGCGCCTTGGTAAATTCGGACGCGTCGATCGCGGCGCGCGCAACCGCCAGCGCGCCCTCGACGTGGCCGGGCATCTTCGCCGCGAGCGTCTCGACCCGCACCAGCCGTTGGCGTGCGGAATCCCCTAACTTCACATGTGCATAGGCGTCCGCAAGATCGGGATGCGGCTGCGCCAACCACGCGGTCTCGACGATCCGCATCGAACGCCGGGTCTGATGCGCTTCGCTTTCGAACTTGCTCGCAAGCACCGCAGCCGGCACCAGCGTCGGCGCCAGCTTGACCGCTTCCATCACGCTCTCGCGCGCCAGATCGCGATCGACCTTTTCGAGTTCGAGCGCCCGCGCCGTCAACAGCACGCCGCGCTGCCTGCGATAGGTCGCCTTGTCGATCAGCCCGGCCGATTGATTGTTGTCGAGGATTTTCAGCGCGCCGGCCCAATCGCCCTTGGCGCAGCAGAAGCCGAGCACGGCATGCGAGGCCCATGACGAGGACGGCGACAGTTTTAGCGCTTCCTCGGCGACCATCACGGCGGCGACGGGATCGTCGGCGCGCTGCGCCTCGATGAACAGGCCGCGCAGCCCCAACAGCCGCGTGTCCTCACGCTCGGCCATGGCGCGGAAGGCGCGCTGCGCGCCCTCGCGGTCGCCATCGAGTTGCGCTGATTGCGCATGCAACAGCAGGGACAGCGGATCGTGCGCCGCATGTTTTCGCGCGGCTTCGGCGTGGATACGGGCGGCGGTGGAATCGCCATGGCCGATCGCGAGCAGTCCTTGCGTAATTGCATGGCGGCCACGGGCATGGCGGCGTTCGCGCCGGTTGCGTCTGACGCGTTCCGGCGTCCGCCACAGCCCGCGCAGGATCGCCCACGACATCATGGCCGCAACAATCACGATGCCGAGCGCCAGCACGAACACCGGCAGCGTGGTCTGGATGCGGTAGCCGCCCCATGACAGCACGACATCGCCGGTCTGTTCGGCGACCCAGGCCGCGCCGGCCGCACCCAGCGCGATCAGCAACAGAAACAGAATGATCCGGACCATTGAAATCCTTATTGCGCCGGTTTGGCGAGCGCGGCCATGGCGTCGGTCGCGAATTGACGGGATGCGGCCAGCGCGGCGTCGCGCGCATCGGCGCTTTCAAGCCATGATTGCGCCGCGGCGCGATCGGCCGGCTCCAGCGTCTTCAATTCCCGCCGCGCTTCATTGAAATCGTTTCGCAGCGCCGCTGCCGTCACCCGCGCCACCACGGCGCCGCGATCCGTGCCGGCGGTGTCGGTGCGCTCGATCTTCACCAGTTTGGCGGCGCCCGCCTGCAGACGCTCGACGATGCCCGTGCCGGTCGTAGCGGTGCTCTGCTGGGCAGCCGGTAACAGCTTCGGCACCAACGCCAGCAGTTCCGTGCTCAGCTTGCCGGCATTCGGCACGCCCTTTTCCGCAAATTGATCGAGCGGCTTCAGGACATCCGGATTGGGTGCCAGCGCTTTCGTCGCGGCGAGCGCGGCCGGATAGGGATCGCCGATCCGGACCAGCACGTCGAGCAGCGCTCCCGCCACCAGGCGGCGCAGCGGCAGATCGTCGGCAGGTTTGACGTCGGTAAGCCTGCTGCCTTGCTGCGCGATCTCGGCGTTCTGCGCCCGCATCTGGCTTTCGATTTTCGCAATCCGTTCGTCGACCCCCGAGAGATCGACGGACGCGGCGCCGTCGCCGCGCGGCGCAGTTCTCACCTCATTGATGGCGGACGCCAGCTTCTCGCCTTGCGCGCGCGTCGCGGCGAGTTCCGTGCGCAGCGTCGCGACCGATTTTTCCAAGGCGTCGGCGCGCGCGGCAGCGGCGGGATCGGCCGCTGGCTTACCCGCTTTCGACTCCAGGCCCGCGAGGCGCGCGGTGAGACCGTCGATGGCGGCATTGAGCTGCGGTGCAGGTGGCGCGGCGGCAGGCTGAATTGCGGGCCAGCCGAGCAGCCAGCCGACGCCGATCACCAGCGCAGC
>NZ_LLXX01000070.1 GCF_001440405.1 Bradyrhizobium valentinum | reverse complement strand
ATCGACTGGTAGCGGCCGGGAACAAGTTGTCGGCCTTTCATGCCGCGAATAGTCAGTAAGCAAATTACCGCCACAGTGAGCAGCATGTAAGCTGAGGAATTGGTGAAGTAGATGGTGTGGTCGCCGATCTGGCCGATCTTGAAGAAGTTTTTGATTTCGAACTGGTGGATCGGGTCGAGTGTCATGCGCGGCTCCTTCTCCACTAGACCGGCATCTCCAAACTCTCACCAACAGTTAAATCAATTCACATGCCGTGTTGATTTAGGTCAATTGGACCCGCTCCCATAAGCGCCCTTGGCCTTCTGGTAGAGGTTCATTGTCTCAGGGCCTGTCTCACACGTCGAGTTGGGGCAAATTCGAGATTGTTCAGCAATCCTGACCCGTTTCCAATTGGAACGCAAAGATTTGAGATTTTTCGAGTTGCTCTAAGGACCGCACGACTGCCGAGTTGACGAGATGAGATGCTGCTTGTTGCGGCGCATGAGTCAGTTATTGGCACCTTTGAGACATCCCGACGCATGGCAACGATGTCTGTTTATAGGGGTAGAGCGGAAGTCGTCGGTACGTGGCCAAACCGACGCGAGTGACCCGACTCGGACATATCCAAACCAACTGACACGACCTCATATGGCCGTAAGTTCCCTCCGCCTCGTATTCGTTGGATCGCGTCGATATTCGCGTGCGCAGGATCAATTATGTTTCCTGAAGGAGAGAAGACACGAAGCTATGCATCGCGTTAGGGACGACCCTGTTTATGGCCGGGTTCCTGACCACAAGCGCCGATAAAGCGAGCGCCATGGTGCATGGCCAATAGGTTGATTACCCCGCCAAGGCCCGGCGTCGTGCTGTGGCCGCTCCGGTGACGCGAGAGGAGTACGGCCTGGAACGCCGATGAACTGTGTCGGCTCGGTGGATCGGGTAGGCAGGCGCCGACCCGTCACGCCGGCAGCCTAGCTGGCATCGATCGAGTGGATAACCGGCGATTACCGCCGGCAAGCAGGAAGCCCGCGACGTCATAGCGCCGCGGCGCGGACATCTCGTTTGTAGATGCGGAGTTCATACGAAGGCGGGGCGCTGCTAGAGGTGGCGGGGCAGGCGAACCACGGCGGCGCGCACGTTGCGCCCGATAAGGGGCTGACGCATTTGATCTGGATCAACGCGCCGATCGCTCCGTTGCACCAGTCAAAAAGGGTAACCCTAGCTGAACCGGTTCGCTAGCAGGGAAACGGGGATGGTTGAAGCAACTTTGGGCAACGCAAGGTTCTTTCGCCGAAGTGGGCCATATTCGCTTGCCGTTGTTGCGAGTACGGCACGCGGGGCTGCGGATGAACTCGAACTGCCCCTCGAAGGTGTGGCCCCCTTGCAAACGGCTGGCTCGAATGAAGTGAGTTTTCTGGATAATCGACGTTATGCGTCGGCACTCGATCAGACATCGGCCGGTGCTGTGATTGTGCATCCTGATATGGCAGCGCGAGTGCCTGCTGGGACAGTGGCGATCCGGACCACCGAACCCTACGCGGCATGGGCGCGTGTTGCTGCACTCTTCTATCCTGTGCGTCCAGTTTCTCCCGGCATCCATCCGTCCGCAATTGTCGCAGAGGGGGCGGGCGTCGATCCGTCTGCGGAGGTCGGGCCGCTGTCCGTGATTGAGGCCGGAGCAGAGATAGGACCTGGATGTCGGATTGGTCCTTGCGCGGTTATCGGCAGCGGCGTGATTGTCGGTCGGGACTGCCGGATTGGCGCACATGCAAGCCTAAGCCATGCGCTTTTGGGAGCACGGGTTTATGTCTATCCCGGCGCTCGGATCGGACAGGAAGGATTTGGGTTTGCCTCCACCGTAGAAGGATTTCTCTCCGTTCCCCAGCTTGGGAGAGTTATTCTTGAAGACGATGTCGAAGTGGGTGCGAACACCACGATTGATCGAGGATCATTGCGAGACACGGTGATCGGTGCCGGCTCCCGTCTCGATAACCTCGTCCAGATCGGCCACAATGTTATCCTCGGCCGGTGTTGTGTCATCGTCGCACAGGTCGGTATTTCGGGTTCAGCCATATTAGAGGATTTCGTTCGCGTCGGGGGGCAGGCGGGTATGGCCGGGCATCTTCGGATCGGTCAAGGCGCGGAGATCGGAGCGCAGGCGGGCATTATTTCGGATGTGGATCCAGGCGCTAAAGTGCTTGGCAGCCCTGCTCAGCCAAAAAGAGACTTCTTCCGGCAAATTGCCACGCTCAAGAAGATGGCAAAGGGAGAAGGATAACACGGCTTGTACCGCATGAGCGGTCTACAAAGTACATGAGAACGTCCGCTTGCGACTTCCGTTGTTAGCACCAAGCGAACACGCCCGCGGATACCCGCATGTCCGATCTTCGGGGATAGTGTTGCAATGTCTTCAGTGACGCAAAAAGATGCTTTTGCAATACTATTGCTGAACTCAAGTTCCGATGAGGACCCGAAACGTACCTCGATGGTGCAAAATTCGATTCCGTGAGATCGTTCAGCGCTGCTTCGTCCGGCGCCCATGACCTCTTTCGGACACATTGCTACAGAGACTTGCGGCGCCACGGAGGACTGCCACGTGCGTTTGTTGTCCAATCTGCTTCGACGCTTCATCCGCCAGGGCACTCTGCGAGTCCGCGACGCCGAAGGCAAGATCCATGTCTTCGGCGAACGCCTGCCCGGGCCCGACGTTGCCATCCACCTACACGATCGCAAGCTCTACACCACGCTGTTCATCAATCCGGAGCTATACGCCGCTGAAGCCTATATGGACGGCAGACTCACGCTGGAGGGCGGTGCTGCAATCCATGATTTTCTGCTGCTGTTCTCAGTCAACCGCGCCGGGCTTTATGCGTACGGCTCACAGAAGCTGATGCGGCGGGTGTGGCGCGGCCTGCGCCGCTCGCATCAGGCCAATCCGATTTGGCTTGCCGCCGCTCATGCGCGCCACCACTACGACATCTCGACGGAGCTTTACCGCCTGTTCCTTGACGATCAGATGCAATATTCCTGCGCTTATTTTCGAGACCCCGAGCATGAAACGCTCGAACAGGCGCAGCGCAACAAGCTGATTCACGCCACCAGCAAGCTGCAATTAAAGTCCGGCATGACGGTCGCCGAGATTGGTTCCGGCTGGGGCGGCTTCGCCATTCATCTGGCGCGCGAAACAGGCGCCCATGTCACCGCGGTTAATGTTTCGCCCGAACAGATCAGGGCCGCACGCGATCATGCCGAGGCCGCCGGCGTCTCCCATCGCGTCTCGTTTCGCGAGTTAGACTATCGCCAACTCACCGGCCAGTTTGACCGAGTGGTTTCGGTCGGCATGATGGAGCATGTCGGCATCGGTCATTTTGATGAATATTTCCTGAAAATCCGCGAGCTCCTGACGCCTGACGGCTATGCCTTCATCCATTGCATCGGCCGGATGTCGCAGCCCGGCACCACCGGCCCCTTCATCCGCAAATACATCTTTCCTGGCGCCTATGTGCCGGCGCTATCCGAGACCTTCGCTGCCACGGAGCGCTGCGGTCTGTGGTGCGATGACATGGAAGTGCTGCGACTGCATTATTACTACACCGTGAAACACTGGCGCGAGCGCTTCGCCAAAAATAGAGCCCGGGCTGCTGCGATCTACGACGAGCGGTTCTGCCGGATGTGGGAATTCTACCTTGCCGCCGTCGAACTCGAATTCCTGCATGGCTCTCACATGGTGTTTCAAATTCTGCTGTCGACCAAACGTGATGCGGTGCCGATCACGCGCGACTTCATGATCGACTTCGAGCAGGCAGCCTGGGCGCGCGCGCAGACGGCCGGCTGAAGGACGTCGAATCGGCATTCCACCGACCTTGCTGACACGCGTCGGGATGATCGAATAGATCGGCCGATCACTTACGGCAATGGAACTCTTCGGAAGAAGCGCCCCTTGAGTCCCGGCAAACTGCGTGACACCCTGCGCCCCAAACCTACGGGGAGGCACATGACGATTCTCTGCCGTGTCCTAATGGTCTATCCGGAGTTCATTCCGAACTCGTTCTGGAACTATACGGAAGCCTGCGAACTGGTCGGCGCGAAGTATCCGGCCGCGCCACTCGGCCTGATCACCGTCGCTGCCATGCTGCCGAAGCATTGGGACATCCGTCTCGTCAACCGCAACACCGAACCTTTGACGGACGCAGACCTCGACTGGGCCGATCTCGTGATGATCGGCGGTATGCTCAACCAGCAGCCTGATTTCATCTACCTGATCGATCTCGCCCACCTGCACGGCAAGCCAGTATGCGTCGGTGGACCTGA
>NZ_LLXX01000069.1 GCF_001440405.1 Bradyrhizobium valentinum | reverse complement strand
GCAAGCCAGACGGAAAAGACGCCCAGGAGGCCGACGCCGTATCCGTTCGGCTTGTCGGCAGGGAATGGACCAAACAGCCAGCCGGTCTCCGCACCGCTCACCCACGCGAAGATCACGGCGAGCGCGTGGATGACAAAAACATGAACCACATAATAGAAGAATGGAACGCGGCCGAAGGTGGTGACCCACGCCGCGAACCGGCCGCGCGCGTTCTCAACCGCAGCAAGCAGCAGCAATGTCGGCCCGATCGTCATGGCCAGATACAGCAGCGATGGCGGATATTTTTCGCAGTTGACGAAGGACAGCAACGTCGCAATTGCACCGGCTTGAACACTCCAGGGCGCGGGGTCGCCGTAGACGTTGCTCGCCCGCAGCAGGACGAAACCAACCACCGCGACGGTGCCCCATCCAACGAGCCAGCGCGTCCGCTTCGCACGATCGAGCATGAAGACCGGACCGAACGCGTAGCCCGCCGCCATCACGCCGATCCACGGGATCAACGGGTAGACCGCGAACCACTTCACGGTGGCGCCGAACTGCAGCAAGGCCGGCTCATGCAGGAAATTCCAGATTGCCGCGGCCGGGCCAAAGGCCTCTGCCTTGATGGGATCGAGTAGATTGTGCCAAGCGATCAAGATGAGCGCGATGGCCGCGACAGCACTGCGCGGCAGAAAGACCAGCACTGAGAGCGCAATCATCGACGCGCCGATAGCGAAGATGACCTGGCTGAAGAAGTAGCCGAGATCGAAGCTGAAGGTCCATGCAAGGCGGACGAGCGTGAGCTCGATCAGTACGAGCCAAATCCCGCGCGTGAGCAGGAAGCGGCTGAGCTGCCGCGTGCTACGGCCGCGCTCGCCGTAGAGGAATGCCGACACACCTGCGAGAAAGACGAAGGCGGGTGCACAGAAATGCGTGATCCAGCGCGTCATGAACAGCGCGGGATCGGTCACGTCGCGCGGGTTGAATCCACCCCGGGGCGAAGAAATCGCGCACATGGTCGAGGGCCATCAATACCATCACGAGGCCGCGCACGAGGTCGACGGAATCGATGCGCGTGCGCACCGCCGTCTGCCCGGCGATTCCTTTCCTCGCTTGGCCGGTCCAGGACAGGCCTCCCCGTTGCCCGGCTTCGAGGCTCGCATTCATGATTTGATCCTCCCAGCGCACAAGTACGGCA
>NZ_LLXX01000068.1 GCF_001440405.1 Bradyrhizobium valentinum | reverse complement strand
CCCTGATCAATCATCCCCCTTGACAACCATATCCCCATACAAGCCCGGATGGAGCGTGAGCGAAATCGGGGACGGTCTTGCCAAGCAGAATCCTCTGACCCGGATTACGCGAAGCCTGTCATCGGGCGCGCGTTCGCGCGACCCGTTGGCTCCATCCGGACTACGAAAGACTACCGTCATTGCGAGCGCAGCGACGCAATCCATCTTTCCGCATACGAGGTGACAATGGATTGCTTCGCTGTGCTCGCAATGACGTGGTAATGGCGATGCATACACCGCTGTCATCCCCGCGTAGGCGGGGATCCAGTACGCCGCGGCTTCTCGGTTCAATCATTGACGTCTCTGGATACTGGGTCACCCGCCTTCGCGGGTGATGACAACTCGTTCTCGCGGCGCATTGCGCCCGAGGCTTGCCTAAAAACTTCCCGCCCTCTCAAGACGTTGTCGATTTGAGCTTTCGTCACAATCGTCATGACCGCTACAATGCGGCGGGATCACGAAGGAACAACAAAATGGATCTGGGTTTGAAGGGAAGAAACGCCGTCGTACTGGGCGGCACGCGCGGCATCGGACGGGCGATTGCCACCACGCTTGCCGCGGAAGGCGCCGGCGTCGCTGTCTGCGCGCGTAACGCCGATCAGGTCACCGGCACGGTCAGCGAGTTGAAGGCGATGGGCGTGAAGGCGACTGGCGCGTCCGTCGATATCACCGACGCCTCCGCATTGAAGTCGTGGATCGCTGATGTCGCGCAGAAACTCGGCAGCCTCGACATGCTGTTTTCCAATGCCGGCGCGATGGCGCAAGGTGCCGATGCCGCCTCGTGGGAGCAGAATTTCCGGCTAGATGTGCTCGGCGCGGTCAACGCGTTCGAGGCCGCGCGTCCCTTCCTCGAAGCCGGCGGCGAGAAGACCGGCGACGCGGCCTTCGTCATCATCTCGTCGGTTTCGGCGGCACAGGCGAGCAGCGCCAGCTCGTACGGCCCGATCAAGGCGGCGCTGATCCACATGGCCAAGGGGCTGGCGCGGCAATATGCGCCCAAGAAAATCCGCGTCAACGTGGTGTCGCCGGGCACGGTCTACTTCAAGGGCGGCATCTGGAACATGGTCGAGCAGAACACGCCCAAACGATACCAGGACACGCTCGCGCGCAACCCGACCGGCCGCATGGCTACGCCGCAAGAGATTGCGAACGCGGCGGTGTTCCTGGCGAGCCCGGCGTCGTCGTTCACCACGGGCTCCAATCTTGTCGTCGACGGCGCGATTTCGGAAAGGGTGAATTTTTAGGGGGCAAGAAGTTGTGTAGCAGACATCAGACCCTCATGGTGAGGATGCGCGTTAGCGCCGTCTCGAACCATGCGGCCCCGCCGGTGCCATTCATCCTTCGAGACGGCGCGGAGCCTGTCATCGGGCGCGCGTTCGCGCGACCCGTTGGCGCCTCCTCAGGATGAGGTCTAGCACTGTCCCAAATGCGCCCACCCCTACAACAGGGTTGCGAGAGCTCGGCCTACAACTCGCGAACCAAACCTTTCAATTTGAATCGATAAACTAAGGGAACTTTACGAAGTTACCTTCATTCTGACGGCCTGTTTCGAAGACCCAGCCGACTGGGTCCAACGACGGATGGGCAGGATGATTGTCGACGAGCAAAGGACCAAGGTGCAGCGCGAACCGCGACGCGAGCTGCGCAAACGGCCGACATGGGTGACGATCGACAACGGGATGACGAAGATTGAATGCGTCGTCCTGGATGTCTCGCCGGGCGGCGCCAAGATCGCGACCGATGCTGCGTTCGATGTCAGAGACAACTTTCAGTTGGCGCTGGTGCCTGAACATGCGACACGCCAGTCGTGCGAAGTGGTTTGGCGCCGGGGCAAGACCTACGGGGTGAAATTCTTGTCGTAAGAGGCGGCGCCTTCGCCACCGCTCGAGGGATGTGGTTAGGGCGGTGGCCTCGTGGTTCGAGACGGCGCTTTGCGCCTCCTCACCATGAGGAGAGACAGATATTTCGCGGCCGCGTATTAAATCTTACCCCCAATACCAGCCTAAAACCTCATCCTGAGGAGCGGCGCCTGCGCCGCGTCTCGAAGGATGCAGGCCCGTCTGCGGCCTTCCGGCCCTCCTCGCCACCGGAGCGCCATCCCCGCCCGCACCCCGCCGCCCTACTCTCGTCGTGATTGGCTTCGACATGTGAATGTATTATTACATTCATATGTCAGTTCGATTACAGCGGAGCGGCGAATGAGCTTGGAATGGCAGGCGCGGTCAGGTTCCCTGGCCTGGTCAAATCCCGTGTCCTGGTGGTGGGGCCTGTTGACGCTGGTGAGCGGCGTCAATATCGCCGTTTGGTTCGTGCTGTATCGCGAGCTTCCCATCCAGCCGGTCGGAATTGCCGGTGGCGCGTCCGGCATCGGGATTATGCTGCTGTTCTGCGCGGCCTATGTTTTTGGCTGCGCCTTCAGGTCGTTTCTACCGCGCGCGGACGTGCAGCGGATCTGCCTGTTCGACACCTGGCTGTCGAGCGTGATGGTCGGACGGTCGGTGGCCACCGTGGCCGAGATCTGCTTCGTGGCGCAATGGGCGATCATTCTGCACCAGCTCGGCACCATGACCGGCGCGGAAACGGCCGTGAATGCAGCGTGGGTGATCGTTCCGCTGATCCTGATCGCGGAATGCCTGTCATGGTATGCGGTGCTGACCCGAAACTATCTCGGCAACGCCATCGAGAATTCGCTATGGGCGGTTGCGTTTTTTATCATCGGCGTGGGTCTTTGCCGCCTGCTTCCGGAATTCCATGGTGCGGTTCGCGTGGTGCTCGCCGTCGGCATCGCGGGCATTGCGGGCTTTCTGGCGTTTCTGATGACGATCGACGTCCCGATGTACCTGAACCGCTGGCGGACCGGAGATGCCGACGGCGACAAGCGCCTGACTCCTCGGGAAGGCCTGCGCGACGTCAGCACGCGCTGGGTCGTGACGCACGATCTTGCCGAGTGGAAGGACGAGATCGCCTGGATGTCGCTTTATTTCAGCCTGGCGGTTTGGTCGAGCCTTGCGCTGTGCGTGTTCTACTCGCTGGAAAATCACCTGCCGCGCTATCGGACCGGGGCGGCCATCGTGAGCGTATCGCCTGACGCAGTGGCCGGCCATGGTGCGAGCGGCGCCGTGCCGATCATGAACGTTTCCGCGGCGGAAGCGTTGGGGAAGAACGCGGCGCCGTAATTCCATCGTGGTGCCCGCTAAAGCCTTACGTCGCGTAACGGGCGTGCGTCTATCGCCGGCGTGGGGCTTTGGTTTCGCGAGGGCAAGCTTTGGACAGATTTCAGATAGGCGTTCATTTTGTGGCGCTGGCGGCGGCCTTTGCGCTGGCCGTTCCGATCGGCTGGGACCGTGAGAAGCGGGCGCGAAGCGCAGGCCTGCGGACCTTCCCGCTGGTGGCGCTGGCAAGCTGCGGATTTATCCAGGCCAGCGAACACCTCATGGTGAACTCACCCGACGGCATGTCGAAAGTGATCGAGGGCGTGATCACCGGCATCGGCTTCATCGGCGGCGGCGCGATCCTCAAACATGGGACGACCGTGCAGGGCACCGCGACGGCTGCGAGCCTGTGGGCCACTGGCGCGATCGGCGTTTCAGTCGGGCTCGGCAGCTACGACGTCGCAGTGATGATCGCCGTTTTTACGTTCCTGACGCTGAGGCTGCTGACACTGATCAAGCAGGAAGACGATCTTAGGGACGGTGGCAAGAGCGACGGTAAGACCGATACCAGGTTGGATTGAGCCAAGGTTCGATTGTACCGGCACTGGTCGCGAAAGCATCAAGCCAGCAGGCGCATCCGACGGATACGATGCACAACGGTCACTGCACTGTGAGGCTGTTTCGCCGCTAGCGGACCGCATGAAATATTCCGCGCTCGCGCGAAGCCATTTTGTTGACCGAGGAAGAAGTCCTGAAACGATATCGTCGTAAGGTGATCCCTGATCAGACAGTGGAGTCGGTCATGTGGATGATCATAGACATACTCTACCGGGAATATTGCCGGGCCCGGTTACAGGAGATGCGCAGGCTCACCCTTTCTCGCTGAAGCTCAACAGGGCGCGAGCAATCCTGACGCAGCCGGCACTGCCGACTTGCAATAAACCGAAATCAGGAATCATCTTGTCGGACCGTCATCGAAGGAGAAAGTTATGCAGCCATCGACAGACGATCTGCTGATACGCCAAATTGGTGCCCTGGTATCAGCGACCGCTGACGCAGCATCCACCAGCAGGGAACACGCTCCATTCGTTGAAGCCAGGTTCTACGAAACCCTGGCTGCATATTGCGCCGAAAAGCAGAGGCTCGCAGCAGCATTTTCCCGAAGTGGGGCCGGAAAGACGCGCACGGGATTGGTCTACTGGTAGATCGGAACCAGCGCGTTGCCCGGATGAGCCGTCGGGCGCACATTCGCGCGACCCGTTGGCCCGTGATGACGGCGGGGGCTCAATGAAAATCCCGTGACGGCGGCAGGATGCGGACGTCGCGCGGGTGGCGGATTTTTTGCGCGGGGCTATCGGCGTGATCGCGGCGGTCGTCGTTGAGCGGCTCGACCAGCGAAGGGCCGGCCGGTACCGGATGCTTGCGGCTCAGCGCGTCGTTGGCAAGGCCGATCAGGTCGTGCGAGCGGTCGAACATCCGCTGTGCCACCAGATGCGTCACCTCTTCGGGGCTGCTCTGGATATAGCCCTCGACCAGGATCAGGCGGGCGCCCATTACTTCTTTCCGGTACTGCTCCATCACCTTGGGCCACACCACGATATTGGCGATGCCGGTTTCGTCCTCGAGCGTCATGAAGACGACGCCCTTGGCGCTGCCCGGGCGCTGCCGCACCAGAACCACGCCGGCGCAACTGATACGGCGCTTGTCGTTTTTGTGGTTGACGTCCTGGCAGGCGACGACGCGCTCTTTGGTGAACCTCTCGCGCAAGAATTCCATCGGGTGGCCCTTCAGCGACAGCCGCACCGTCTGGTAATCGGCGACCACCTGCTCCGGCAGCGGCATCTCCGGCAACGGCTTTGCGTTCTCGTCGGGCTGCTCGCGGGCGATCGCCGCCTGAAACAGCGGCAGCGGCACGTCGTCGGGTAGCCGCCGCACCGCCCACAGCGCCGCGCGACGGTCGAGCCCGATGGAGCGGAAGGCATCGGCGTCGGCCAAGAGGATCAGCGCGCGTTTCGGCAGGCCGGTGTCGCGGGCGAATTCCTCCAGCGAGGTGAAGGGACGGCGTTTGCGGGCGGCGACGATGCGGTCGGCCCAGTCCTGCTCACCGTCATTCCGGGGCGATGCGACAGCATCGAACTCTGATGTGCAATTGCACATCTGAGAATCTCGAGGTTCCACAATGCGCAATTGCGCATTGGGGTTCACGCTTCGCGTGCCCCCGAACGACGAGGGAGAACCGCCCCGGAATGGCGCCTGACTCTTCTTCAACCGCTCCTCGTCCTCATCAACCCAGCTAAATCCGTCGATCTGGCGAAAGCCCAGCCGCACCGCGCAATACTTACCCTCGCCCTCCTCCAGCGTGTTCTGGGCAAAGCTGTAAGACACGTCGATCTCGCGCACCTCGACGCCGTTCTTGCGGGCGTCGCCGACGATCTGCGCGGGCGCGTAAAAGCCCATCGGCTGCGAATTGAGCAGGCCGCAGCAGAAGGCGTCGGGGTGATAATGCTTCAGCCATGACGAGATATAGACGAGCTGGGCGAAGCTTGCGGCGTGGCTCTCCGGAAAACCGTAGGAGCCAAAACCCTTGATCTGCTCAAAGCAGCTTCTGGCAAACTCCGGCGCGTAGCCGCGCGCGATCATGTTGCCGATCAGCTTGTCCTCGAACTTGCCGATGGTGCCGACGTTGCGGAAGGTCGCCATCGCGCGGCGCAGGCCGTTGGCTTCCTCGGGCGAGAATTGTGCGGCCTCGATCGCGATCCGCATCGCCTGTTCCTGGAACAGCGGCACGCCGAGCGTCTTGTGCAGCACCTTGTAAAGCTCGTCCGCTTCACCGTGTTCAGGCGCCGGCGAAGGATAGCTCACCTGCTCGATCTTGTTTCGCCGGCGCAAATACGGATGCACCATGTCACCCTGGATCGGGCCGGGGCGGACGATCGCCACTTCAATAACGAGATCGTAGAAGGTGCGCGGCTTCAGCCGCGGCAGCATGTTCATCTGTGCGCGGCTTTCGACCTGGAATACACCGAGCGACTCGCCCCGCTGCAGCATTTGATAAACTTCGTCGTCGTCTTCCGATTTGATGTCGGCCAATTCGTATCGCTCGCCCTTGTGGTCGGCGATCAGGTCAAAGCATTTGCGGATACAGGTCAGCATGCCCAGCGCCAGCACGTCGACCTTCATCATGCTCAGCGCGTCGACGTCGTCCTTGTCCCATTCGATGAAGGTGCGGTCGTCCATCGCGGCGTTGCCGATCGGGACATAGGTGTCGAGCCGATCCTGCGTCAGCACATAGCCGCCGACATGCTGCGACAGATGGCGGGGAAACTCGATCAGCTCGGTGGCGAGCTCGACCGCGAGTTCGACCATCGCGTTGGCTGGATCGAGCCCGGCCTGCCGGACCTGCATCTCGTTGAGACCCTTGCCCCAGCTTCCCCACACCGTGTCGGCGAGCGCTGCGGTGACGTCCTCGGTCAGCCCCAGCGCCTTGCCGACATCGCGGATCGCGCTGCGCGGACGATAGTGGATGACGGTTGCGATGATCGCGGCGCGGTGGCGGCCGTAGCGGCGGTAGACATATTGCATCACCTCCTCGCGCCGCGAATGCTCGAAATCGACGTCGATGTCGGGCGGCTCCAGCCGCTCCTTGGAAATGAAGCGCTCGAACAACAGATCAACCTTGGTCGGATCGACCGAGGTGATGCCGAGCACGTAGCAGACGGCCGAGTTCGCCGCCGAGCCCCGGCCCTGGCACAGGATGTTCTGGCTGCGCGCGTAATGCACGATGTCGTGCACGGTCAGGAAATAATGCGCGTATTTCAGTTCGGCGATCAGCGCGAGCTCTTTGCGCAAAGTGGCGCGCAGCGTGTCAGAGATCT
The DNA here is from genome assembly GCF_001440405.1 of Bradyrhizobium valentinum. Lineage (GTDB taxonomy): Bacteria > Pseudomonadota > Alphaproteobacteria > Rhizobiales > Xanthobacteraceae > Bradyrhizobium > Bradyrhizobium valentinum. The sequence goes on along the minus strand of NZ_LLXX01000068.1, from coordinate 13,200 downwards.
CGCCGCCAAAATATTTGTCGACGCCGGCCCAGGTCAGGTCTTCCAGATGCTGCTGCGCGGTCTTGCCCGGCGGCACCGGCTCGTCCGGATACTGGTATTTGAGCTGGTCGAGCGAAAAGCTGATGCGAGAAGCAAAGCGCATGGTTTCCGTAATCGCTTCCGGCAAATCGCGAAACAACCGCGCCATTTCATGCGGCGGTTTCAGGTAGCGCTCGGCATTGGCCTCGAGACGCCGGCCAATGGCGTCGATGGTGGTCTTCTCTCTGATACAGGTGAGGACGTCCTGTAGCCGACGGCGGGCGGGATGGTGGTACAGCACCTCATTGGTCGCCAATAGCGGCACCATTGCCGCAAGCGCCAGACGATGCAGCCGTGCCAGCCGGCGCTTGTCGTCGCCGCGGTAGAGCAGGCTTGCAGCGAGCCACACGCCATCGGCGCGGCTCTCCTTCAACCGCTGCAGAATTTCCTGCGCGCCCGCGGCGTCGAAGCGGTGCGGCAGCGCCAGCACCAGAAGCTGGCCTTCGGCGAATTCCAGGAGGTCATCGAACCTCAGATGGCACTCGCCCTTCTCGATCCGCGTGATGTCGTCGCCGCGCTTGCCACGGGTGAGCAACTGGCAGAGCCGGCCGTAAGCGGCTCGGTCGCGCGGATAGACCAGGATGTCAGGCGTGCCGTCGATGAAGACAAGGCGCGCACCGATCAGGAGCTTTGGTTTGTAGCGGACCTCGGGATTGTCGAGCTCCTTGTAGGCGCGCACCACGCCGGCCAGCGTGTTGTGGTCGGCAATGCCGATGGCGGGAATGCCGAGTAGGCTTGCCTGATGCACATAGGCGCGCGGATCCGAGCCGCCGCGCAGGAACGAGAAATTAGTGGTGATGCCGATTTCGGCATAGCCGGGAATGTTCACGGAGCCGTTCATGCGAATAGTCCATGCACGAACCATCTGACGGATGCAGGCTCGCCTTCCTCGTCCGCCGGTTCGCTTTCATAGAGCCCGTCGCGAAAGATCCAGAAGCGAAGTCCCGCTTCATCCTCAATGCGGAAATAATCCCGCGTCGGGCCATCGCCATTCTGCTTCCACCATTCCATGGCGATGCGCTCGGGCCCCTCCACCCGCACCACCGCATGCGTCACGCGGCGCCAGGTGAACTGATGCGGCGGGCCGTCGGGCACGGTTGCAAACGGCACTTTGATGGGCTCCGGCTTGTCGAACAGCCGCAATGGCCGCAGCGGCGGCTCGCTCTCGATGCGCTCCGGCCATGCCGCCTGCGCCGCGGCCGCCAGATGATGCTGCGCCGGCACAGCCAATACGGCGCTTTCAGGGATGTGGGTATCCTCAGGCAGATGCACGACGATACGCTTTCCGCCGATGCGCGCGGCGATGCGGTCGATCAGCGCGGCCAGTTCGTCATTGTCATGAACGTTGGCGTCGAGATCGCGCTGCTGCTGCACCACGATTTCGGTGCGGCTGGCGGACAGCCTGATCAGATCGAAGCCGAAGCCGGGATCAAGGGGATCGTTCAGCGCATCGAGCCGCTCGCGGAACAGACGGTCGATCATATCAGCTCTTGTCACCGGACGTCCGGTATCGACCGGGATCGTGCGCACCGCGCCGTCGGTGCGGAAGAAGCTTGCTTCCAGCCGCCGCGCGCCCTTGCCCTGCTTGTCCATAGCCGTGACCAACATGCCTGCGAGCGCGGACAGGTTCATCGCGATCACGGTGTCGGTGGTAACAGGGTCGGGAAAGCGTTTCTCGACGATGTAATCCGGCAGCGGTTTGCGCGGGCTGATCGGCGCGTCGCCCTGCCCCAGCGCCTGCTCCAACAGCGTCGTAAAACCGGCGCCGAACCGCGCCGAGATTTCGTGGCGGCCACGCGAGGCGACGTCGCCGATGGTTTTCAACCCCGCACGGCGCAGGCCGGCGGTGATGGCATCATCGGCGCCGAGCGCGGACACCGGCAGCGGAGCGACGGCCGCCGCCTCCTCGCCATCAGCAATGATCTTTCCCGAACCATGGCGCGTCAGCGTGCGGGCGCAGATCGCGGTGGAGGCGATCGCGGCGCTGACGGCAAAGCCGCGGCGGCTCAATGCACCGCTCACGATCTGCAATAGTGCACGCTCGCCGCCGAACAGATGGGCGCAGCCGGTGATGTCGAGATAGAGCCCGTGCGGCGGATCGAGCGCCACCAGCGGTGTGAAGCGGTCGCACCAGTCGGCGATGTCTTCGAGCGTCTTGCGGTCGGCGACTTCATCGGCGTCGAACACCGTCAGCTCGGGGCAGATGGCGCGGGCATTGGCGAGCGGCAGGCCGATCGAAAGGCCGGCGCGGACGGCAAGATCATCGAGCGCGTAGATCAGGATGGCATTGTGCTGCTTGGCGACGACGACGCTGGGCGCGTCAAAGGCGATGTCGTTCCCTCCCCCCTTGCGGGGGAGGGTTAGGGAGAGGGGTGGCGGCAAAGACGGTGCTTGTGGCTTACCCCTCTCCCCCGCCCTCCCCCGCAAGGGGGGAGGGAGCCCACTGCCCGTGTCGGGAGATACTTGGCTCGAAACCGCTTTGCAGTTTTCAGCCGGCGCGCCGCTGGTACCCGAAAGCTTGCGCTTGATGCGGTCGACGGGCAGGCGTGGCAGCCACAGGCTGAGGATACGCCGCCGGTTCACTGAATAGGCACTCATCACATTTCCATTCCATGATCCACCGGCCGACCGGGCCATGACGATTACGAATGAGCTGCGCGTCGAACACCGGCGCGCCCCAGGCGCTCCAAGGCGCCGCAGGCATTGAAGGTGTGGAAGGCGGCGAATGCGCCGCGCGCACGATCCATCTTGTCTCGGCCGTCGAGGGCCGCGGCTCCGCCGCCATCCGCAGCAGCAGTGCCGTGACGCCGGAGGCTGCCGCGGCCAATGTAAGTTTGCGGCTGGCGACGAGATCGAGCTGACGCGCCTGCCCCCAGACTTCCAGCACGACGGCGCCGAGCGCATCGCAGGCCAGCGCGTCGGCGGCGGTCCGCAATGCGGCGTCGGTGTCCGGGGCGCGCACGGTCACGAGTAACCGCGGATCGAGCCCGAGCTCGCAAAGCCCGCTCATCGACAGCGCACCGGATTCAATTTCCGAAAAATCCTGCCGCACCCAGACCAGCGGCCGGCGCGGCGATACCCTTCCTGCGAGCCCTGCGATGAAGCCCGTTGCCGTCGCGCTCTGATGGCCTTCGGCGAACACTTCATGCACCGCCGCGACCGCAAGGCCGCCGTGCAGCACAGCATCCGCTGCCGCATGGCCAAGCGCGACCTTGTTGAGGTCATGCGCATCGCCATGCGTCTCGATCCGCTCGATGCGCCCTCGCAAATTCGCAAGCGTGCTCGTGCGTGCGCTGCTCATGCGCCGCTCCTTCAAGGATTTGGCCTTTACCGCTTCTTCCCGAATGAACGCGCGGCTGGCTCACTTGTTCATGATATGTTCTAATATAAAGCTAACAGGACCTGTGGAGTCAATCGGGATCGGCGTTCAGTCGATTCATGAATGGAATCAAAGGGATTCAATGGCGGAGGTACAATTTAAGCTAGAATTTCTGACGGATGCCAACCTCGCCCGCATCCCCCAGACCTTCGCTCGTTGAGCTACGGCGACAAGTCGCTTCGATCGCAATGACGGGGAGAAACAACATGCACCACATCACCCTCGACAGCGAAACCGATTTCGACGGCTGGCGCAAAGCGGCGCGGGCGCTGGCGTTGAATGACGTAAAACCCTCCGACGTGACATGGCGTGTCGCGGGCGATGCGCCCGACCTGTTCGAGCCGACGGCGCCGCCGCTCGCGCCGCCACACGGCACCTTCAACGTGCCGGCCAAATTTGTCGAACTGGCAGAAGTCTCGATCCTGCATCGCAACCCCGAGCGGTTCGCCCTGCTCTATCGCCTGCTGTGGCGGTTGCGCGGCAACCATGACCTGCTCGACATCGCGACCGATCCTGATGTGGCCGAGATCGCCACGATGGCCAAGGTCGTGCGCCGCGACGAGCACAAGATGCACGCCCTTGTCCGCTTCCGCGAAGTCGGCCGCGAGCAGAAATCGCACTTCGTCGCCTGGTTCGAGCCGGAGCATCACGTCGTCGAGCTGGCCGCCCCGTTCTTCGCGCGCCGTTTCGCCGACATGCCCTGGTCGATCCTGACGCCGGACGTCTGCGCGCATTGGGACGGCCATGCCGTCTCGATCACGCCGGGCGTCGCCAAGAGCGAAGCCCCGACCGCGGATCGGCTGGAGGAAACCTGGCGGCGCTACTACGCCAGCATTTTCAATCCCGCCCGGCTGAAAGTGCAGGCCATGAGTAAGGAGATGCCCCGGAAATATTGGCGGAACCTGCCGGAGACTTCGTTGATTAAGCCCCTGAGCGAAGGCGCCGAACGTACCGCAAGTGCGATGATCGCGAATGCGGCCGTCGAACCGCAGTGGCTGGAACCGCTCAAGGAAAGCGACACGGCAAACGGCACGGCAAACGAAATGGCCCGCAAACGCCCTGACGATATCGAGACGCTACGCGAGGAAGCCGCCGATTGCCGCGCCTGCCCTCTCTACAAACATGCGACCCAGACCGTGTTCGGCGAAGGCCAGCAAACGGCGCGGATCATACTGGTCGGCGAGCAGCCCGGCGACAAGGAAGATCTCGCCGGCAAACCGTTCGTCGGTCCGGCGGGGCAGATGCTCGACCGCGCGCTACAAGAAGCCGGAATCGACCGCCGCAAGGTTTACGTCACCAATGCGGTCAAGCATTTCAAGTTCGTGCCGCGCGGCAAGATCCGCCTGCACCAGAAACCCACCACGCCGGAAATCAAGGCCTGTCGGCAATGGTACGAACGCGAACTGGCCGCAATCAGACCCGACCTCGTGGTGGCGATGGGCGCCACCGCGGCGCAAAGCGTGTTCGGGAAAATCACGCCGATCAACAAGAACCGCGGCCACCCGATTGATCTCAGTGATGGAACCCGTGCGCTGGTGACAGTGCATCCGTCCTATCTGTTGCGCCTGCCCGATGCCGATGCCAAGGCACGGGAATATCGGCGTTTCGTCGATGACCTGAAGATAGCGGCCGGTCTGCTGCGAAGATCGGTGCACGCAGCCTGAGTTCCTGGCAATCCGGCAGTCGCAATTTCTGGTGAAATATAACGGGAAAAATTGACAATTCCGTACACAACCATTAATTGATTCAGAACACAATCGCATTCTAAGAGAATGTGGGGACGTCGGATCACGCCATGACGCTCCCATATGGTCGACGCGCTGCGCGGTTCCTCCTCCCAGCCCCGGCGCCGTGCAGCGCGCGACCAATTTTTCTCGCCGCGCGTTGTAGCTTGCCCTGCCCGGCCCGTGTTCCAACCCCTCGCTGCGGCTTCCAGTTCGGCAATGTCGAACTTCACCATCTCCAGCATGGCTTCCACGACGCGCTTGGCCTTGGGCCGCAGAGTATGGGCTCTCGCTTCGTCTGCCGCGCCGGTTGCGACCCACGCGCAGTGATGGCATCCGTCATCGCGACAAGTATGGCGGCTTGCGGATATCGTCGCACTCCTCGGATCGGGCGGCGATCATCATGCGCGCCCGTCACCATCTCGGCGCAGGTGAAAAATCAGAGACAAGCATGGAAAAGATCGATTTCAAGAAGAAGCTTTCAACGCTCTACAGCGCACCGACCGGCAGTTTTGCGACTATCAAGGTGCCGGTCATGCAGTTCGTCAAGATCGACGGGATGGGGGATCCAAATCGCGATCCAGCCTACAAGCGCGCCATCGAGTGGCTGTATTCCGTCAGCTACGCCATCAAATTCGCCGCCAAGACCAAATTGCAGAAAGACTATGTCGTCCCTCCTCTCGAAGGGCTTTGGTGGGCCGACGATCCCGACGATTTCGTCGGGCGCCGGAAGCATCTGTGGCGATGGACGATGCTGATCATGGTGCCGGACTTCGTTGACCGATCCATATATGAGCCTGCCCTGGCGAAATCGCGCGACAAGCTGGGTGAGCCTCCGCAATCGCTGCGCTTTGAGCCATTGGACGAAGGGCGATGCCTGCAGACGCTACACATCGGTAGCTACGACGACGAAGGCCCGACGCTCGCCAGGCTTCACAACGAGATTATGCCCGCCAAAGGCGTCACGTTCGCAGGGCCACATCACGAGATCTACCTGAGCCATGCACGCAAGACGCCACCAGAAAAGCTCAGGACGCTCCTGCGCCAACCGGTCAAGAGCGCTGAATTATCGTGACGTCTCCTGCGAGAGCCGCTCGTGAATAAATCGGGACTAGGCCGGACGTGTCATCTGGCCTTCAAGTCCCTCGGTCAAAAATGCCGGCCTCAAAGTTATTAGGCGAGGTGTCAGAATGACCGATATCGCTCTCAATTCATCGATGGGCGAAGCGCCTGTCCAACCGGCCTCGTGGCCCAACCTTCGACAAGGGTTTCAATCCGCTGACGCTGATCCTGTTCTGCGGGGCCTGCAGATGGCGACCATTCGCAATCTCTTGATGGCGTGGGTGCTGACGCTGCCGGCCGCGATCTGCCTGTCGGCAAGTCTCTACGTGCTGTTCTCGAACCTGTTTTGAGTATCGGCGGTGCGGTAGGGTCGCTGCCGTGTCGGCAGCCCGACGGATAGCGGGAGGCCGGAACCAAACTCCGGCCTTTTGCTTTCCGCAAGGTGCCCTGACCGATGACCTGACCGATGATACGGCAGGGCGTCGGCGTTCACACATACCCACGCGAACCCACTGCTCTGCAGCCGGAGCCCGCCATGACCAAAAGACCCCCGAATGGCACCATGCCGATCAATGACCGCATTCAGGCGGAAATGCTGGATAGTTTCGATGAGGAACTGGAACTTGAAATCGACGACGATCGTCTCGATGCGCTGACCAATGAATTTGCCGACCATACGGCAGAAGAGACGATCGATCGGCGCGTCTACTTCAAGGAATTGATCCGTCTGCAGGGTGAACTGATTAAATTGCAGACTTGGGTGCAGCACCACAAGCTTAAGGTGGTGGTGATTTTCGAGGGACGCGATTCCGCCGGCAAGGGCGGCGTCATCAAGCGCATCACCCAAAGGCTCAATCCGCGAGTCTGCCGCGTCGCGGCGCTTCCGGCGCCGAACGAGCGTGAGCGCACGCAATGGTATTTCCAGCGTTACGTTTCGCATTTGCCGGCCGGCGGCGAGATCGTGCTGTTCGACCGTAGCTGGTACAACCGCGCCGGCGTCGAGCGCGTGATGGGCTTCTGCACCGAAGATGAGGTCGAAGAATTCTTCCGGTCGGTGCCGGAATTCGAGCGCATGCTCGTGCGCTCCGGAATCACCCTCATCAAGTACTGGTTTTCCATCACCGACGAAGAGCAGTATTTGCGCTTCATGATGCGGATCCACGATCCGCTCAAGCAGTGGAAGCTCAGCCCGATGGACGTGGAATCGCGCAGCCGCTGGGAGCAATATACCAAGGCCAAGGAGGCGATGCTGGAGCGTACCCACATTCCGGAAGCTCCCTGGTACCTGGTCGAGGCCGACGACAAGAAGAAGGCGCGGCTGAACTGCATCGCGCATCTGCTCGAACAAATTCCCTACCAGGAAATCAAGCTCGAGCCGGTGGTACTGCCGCCGCGAGTTCGCAATCCGGAATATAGCCGCGGGCCGATTCCACCCGAAATGTACGTACCGTCGCGCTATTGAGCGATTGAGATTAGGCCATTTCAAGTTGCGGCTGAGCGCGAAATAAAGAAGGCCTGCATTGAAGATACAGGCCTTCCTTGATGTGCGATCGAAGTTGAAGTGGCGTTTGCGCTCTTACGACGCCGCCAGCTTGTTCTCGACCAGCTTGATCCAGTACGAGGTGCCGTACACGATCGCCTCGTCGTTGAAATCATAGGCGGGGTGATGAAGCCCTGCGCTGTCGCCGTTGCCGCAGAAGATGAACGCGCCTGGCCGCGCCTCCAACATATAGGAAAAATCTTCCGCGCCCATTAGAGGCGGCATCTCGTGGACGTTCTGGGCCCCGGCCACTTCTTTGGCCACCTGCGTGGCGAAGTCGGTTTGCTCGGCATGATTTTTGGTCACGGGATAGCCGCGCTCGTAAACCAGATCGATCTTGGCGCCGGTCATCCTGGCTACGCCCTCACACACCTCACGGACCCGCTTCTCTACCGTTTCACGCACTTCCGGCGTCAAGGTACGCACGGTGCCCCTGAGTTCGGCGGTATGCGGAATCACGTTGCGCGCGTTACCGGCGTGGAACTCGCAGATCGAGACCACCGCCGATTCCAGGGGATCGATGGTCCGGGAGACGATCGACTGCAGGGCAGTAATGAGCTGCGAGCCGACGAGGACGGAATCGATGCACTTGTTCGGACGCGCGGCGTGCCCGCCGAGGCCCTCGATCTTGATATCGATCGAATCGGTTGCGGCCATCACCGGACCGGGCCGGATGGCGAAACAGCCGACCGGGATCCCGGGGCCATTGTGCATGCCGTAGACCTGCTCGATCCCGAACCGGTCCATCAGCCCGTCCTGGATCATCGCCGCGGCGCCAGCGCCGCCCTCCTCGGCCGGCTGAAAAATCACGACCGCGTCGCCTGCGAAATTCCTGGTCTCGGCGAGATACCGCGCCGCACCCAAAAGCATGGCAGTGTGACCGTCATGGCCGCAGGCATGCATCTTGCCTGATATCTTGGAGGCATGGGGAAGATTGGTCTGCTCCTCGATCGGCAGCGCGTCCATGTCGGCGCGAAGCCCGATCACCTTGATCTCGCCCTTGCTGGGCTGCTTGCCTTTGATGACGCCGACGACGCCGGTGCGGCCAAGGCCGGTGGCGACCTCGTCGCAGCCGAATTCGCGCAGGCGGTCCGCCACGAATGCTGCGGTGCGGTGGACGTCGTACAGCAATTCGGGATTTTCATGGATAACGCGGCGCCAGGCCTGAATATCGGGTTGCAGATCGGCGACGCGGTTGACGATAGGCATGGGATTCCTCGAACCTCAGTTTGGAACGCTAGGGCTTCTGTAGCATGCAAGCGGTGGTCCACCCAACACGCTGCCGCAGAGCCCCCATCCACCCGAGAGCCTGGCCGACCAGGGCTGGAAACCCGGCGAAGCCTGGTGAGCGGCCTCACGCGGCCAGCGTGTTCTCGACCAGCTTGATCCAGTAAGAGGTACCGAACACGATCGCCTCGTCGTTGAAATTGTAGGCGGGGTGATGCAGGCCGGCACTGTCGCCGTTGCCGCAGAAGATCAGCGCACCCGGCCGCTGCTCCAGCATGAAGGCGAAATCTTCACCGGCCATCAGCGGCGGCATCACATGCACATTGGCATCGCCGGCGATTTCGCTGGCTGCCCGTGTCGCGACTACCGTCTCCATGGCATGGTTGACCGTTACCGGATAGCCGCGATCGTATGTCAGATCGATCGTGGCGCCCGTGACTTGCGCCACGCCGGCGACGACCTCGCGGACCCGCCTTTCCACCATTTTCCGCACTTCGCCGTTCAGGGTACGGACGGTGCCTTGCAGTTCCGCAGTATGCGGGATCACATTACGGGCGTTGCCGGCGTGAAATTCGCATATCGAAATCACCGCCGACTCCAGCGGATCGACGCTGCGCGAGACGATCGACTGTAGCGCTGTGATCAACTGCGCGCCGACAAGAACGGAATCGATGCATCTATGCGGCTGTGCGGCGTGCCCGCCCCGTCCCTCGATCTTGATGGCGACGGCATCGCCTCCGGCCATGATCGGACCGGGCCGAAGCGCGAACGAGCCGACCGGAATGCCGGGACCGTTATGCATGCCGTAGACCTGCTCGATACCGAAGCGGTCCATCAGCCCGTCCTTGATCATCGCGGCAGCGCCCGCGCCGCCCTCTTCGGCCGGCTGGAAGATCACGACCGCATCGCCGGCGAAATTGCGAGTCTCGGCGAGATAGCGCGCCGCACCCAGCAGCATGGCGGTGTGGCCGTCATGGCCGCAGGCGTGCATCAAGCCCTTCGTCTTGGAGGCGTAGGGCAGATTGGTCGCCTCCTCGATCGGCAGCGCGTCCATATCAGCCCGCAGCCCGATGACCTTCACGTCACCCTTGCCAACTGGCCTGTTGCCCTTGATGACACCGACGACACCGGTGCGGCCGAGACCGGTAATAACCTCGTCGCAGCCGAATTCCCGCAAGCGGTCCGCCACCAATGCCGCAGTGCGGTGCACGTCGTAGAGCAATTCCGGGTGTTCATGAATATCCCGGCGCCAGGCCTGGATATCGGGTTGAAATTCGGCGACGCGGTTGACGATTGGCATGGAGATAACAGGCTTTCCGGGTTGAACGCTTCTGCCCTGTAGCATGCAAGGGGCGGTCCAACCAACGCACCCTGCCGCAGGCCCCATCCATGCAACGGCTTGGCGGCGGAGGATGCCCGGGCTTGTCCCGGCCATCCACGTCTGACTAATAAACGTCCAAGAAGACGTGGATGCGCGGAACAAGTCCGGGCATGACGGCGTCGATGGGTGGAAACTGACAGATGCCGAAGCGGCTTGAAGGCGATTTCGACTATATCGTGGTTGGCGCAGGGACAGCCGGCTGCATCATGGCCAACCGGCTCTCGGCCGATCCCAGGAACCGCGTGCTGCTGCTGGAGGCCGGCGGCAACGACAACTGGATCTGGTTTCACATCCCGGTCGGCTACCTCTTTGCGATCGGCAATCCGCGTTCGGACTGGATGTTCAGAACCGAGGCGGAGCCCGGACTCAACGGCCGCTCGCTTGCCTATCCCCGCGGCAGGGTGATCGGCGGCTGCTCCGCCATCAATGCGATGATCTCGATGCGGGGCCAGGCCGCCGATTACGATCACTGGCGGCAGCTCGGCCTGACCGGCTGGGGCTATGACGACGTGCTGCCGCTGTTCAAGCGGCTCGAAGACCATTTCCTCGGGGAAAGCGAACATCACGGCACCGGCGGCGGCTGGCGCATCGAGGCGCCGCGGCTGTCCTGGAAGGTTCTCGACGCGGTCGGCGACGCCGCCGAGGAGATGGGCATCCGCCGCATTGCCGATTTCAACACCGGCGACAATGAAGGCATCAGCTATTTCCACGTCAATCAGAAGCGCGGCCGCCGCTGGTCTTCTGCGCGGGGTTTCCTCAAGCCGGTGCTGAACCGCAGCAATCTACGGCTGGAAAAGCACGTGCTGGTTGACCGGCTGATCGTCGAGAACGGCCGCGCGGTCGGCGTGCGCTTCCTGCAAGGCAATGAAGTGATCGAGGCGCGCACCAAGGGCGAAGTGGTTTTGTGCGCGGGATCGATCGGATCGACGCAGGTGCTGCACCGCTCCGGCATCGGCCCGGCCGACTGGCTGTCGCCGCTCGGCATCGATGTGGCGCTCGACAGACCGGGCGTCGGGCGCAATCTGCAGGACCATCTGCAGCAGCGCGCGATCTACAAGGTCGAAGGGGTTCGCACGCTGAACGAGACCTACTGGTCGCTGATGCGGCGCGGGATGATGGGGCTCGACTATGCCTTCCGCCGCCGCGGGCCGCTGACCATGGCGCCGTCGCAGCTCGGCATCTTCACCCGCTCCGACGCTACCCGCGCGCGTGCCAACATCCAGTTTCACGTGCAGCCGCTGTCGCTCGACAAGTTCGGCGATCCCCTGCACCGCTTCCCCGCCATCACCGTGAGCGCCTGCAATCTGCAGCCGACCTCGCGCGGCACCGTGCGCATTCGCTCCGCAAAACCTGACGAAGCGCCCTCGATCGCGCCGAATTATCTCTCGACCGACGACGACCGTCAGGTCGCAGCCGACGCCATCCGCACCACGCGGCGGCTGATGAAGCAGAAGCGGCTCGAGCGATATCATCCGGTCGAATACCTCCCCGGGCCCAGCGTCGGCGACGACGACGCCTCATTGGCAAAGGCCGCAGGCGACATCGGCACCACGATCTTTCATCCGGTGGGGACTGCGAAGATGGGTACGGCGAACGACCCGATGGCCGTCGTCGACGAACGGCTGCGGTTTTACGGCATCGCCGGCTTGCGCGTCGCCGACGCGTCGGTGATGCCGACGATCACGTCGGGCAACACCAACACGCCGACGGCGATGATTGCGGAGAAAGGCGCCGCGATGATTTTGGAGGATGCAAGGTAGCCGCTTCGCTGAACGAAGCGCGCGAGACACTCGCGCTACTGCGCCCTGCGATTGTGTCTTGGCGCGACCGACCTCTGCCGCAGCCGCGGCGCGGGCACAGCCTCGTTGTAATAGGCGTTGGAATTGTAATAGGCATTCGATTGATCGAACGATCGATAGGCCGGCCGGCCGCCTAGCACATCGGCATTGGGATGAAAGAAGGAGTACGCCCCCGGCTCCTGGATCGCGGCTTGCGCGAATACGGGCGTTGCAATCGCGGTCATCAGAAACGCGGCGGCGAGTGTTGGGATCGACTTGGTCATTGGTGAGATCCTCTTTGTATGAAGTCACCCCACCCAGTTGGGTATCGCGCCGCAAAAGCGGATAGGCCCGCGACGGCTCTCACCGCGATTTGAAAAGCCGTGCTCGAAAATCCCGATAGCGTGAACGCGCGGAATATCCCTCGTCGGCAAACGCGCAGAATATTCGCCTACAAATGAAACGATCAGCGCAACATTTTCGCTGGTGCGCGGCAGTGCTGTAGGGCGGATTACGCTTCGCTATCCGCCCTATCTACTACTGCAACCGCTATGACTGCGGCGGATAGCGCTCGAAGGTCGGCAGTTCGTGCGCGCGCTCCATCCAGCGGAGCCGTTCTGCTGTCTGGATATGCATCATCGCCGGAACGGCGTCGGGGTCGTCGTAGGTCCCGCTCTGAATGTCGACGATGCCGGGCATGATATTCGCGTTGGTGTAGAACAGGCCCGTGCCGCAGTCTGCACAAAACTGCCGACGGCCATGTTCGGAGGACTGGTAGATTTTAGGCGTCCCCTTCGTCACCTTGAGCGCGTTCTCCGCATACATCGACCATCCGACCATCGGCGCGCCGGCGTGCCGCCGGCAATCCGTGCAGTGACACAGCGCATGAACGATCGGTTCGCCCTCGATCTGATAGCGAATAGCGCCGCAATGACAGCCGCCGGTGACGTTGACCATGCTCTCCTCCCGAGAGACTGTAGATCCTATGGGGTGGCAGGTGGTCAGGGGTAAGCTGAGTTTGCGAACACCCA
>NZ_LLXX01000067.1:339-148574 GCF_001440405.1 Bradyrhizobium valentinum | reverse complement strand
GTTTTGCAGATCGGCGGCTTGGGGCCAGAAGCGGCCATTGAACCGGATTTGAGGCTGGCGCTCGCCAAGCCGCGCTTTGGTTGTTTACGATTCACGTAATCCAGCGATGCGGCTGGCTACAGCCGGCTGACCGATGTGGACCAAGGGCCCGCACGTCCAGCTTCTCGCCTCCGAGCGTTTTTACACGGCCAAGACCCAAAGCGGACGCTGGCCACAAAATTGACGGACCGGCGTATCCTTTATTCATAAGCACTGCAGCGGTCTCAGGCAGTGGCGTGCGCACGATGTGTGCACCGAGAGATCAAAGAAAATCGCAAAACGCTCAACGTGAGCAGCCTCAAGCCAAGCGCGCCCTTTTGCACGCGTTTCAACGCTCAAGAGGCATCGTGGTGCAGCGAGCGGCTCGCCTGCCGGACTTCATTCAGGAACGCCTTGGCCAGGCGCGATAGCGGCTCAGCCTCAGACCACAGCATATAGGCCACCGCCACGGTCTTGGGCGTGAAAGGCCGAACGATGAGGTCTTGGCCGCCGCTCTGGCGCGGTGAGAACGGATCGACCACCGCTGCGCCCACGCCGGCGGCCGCGAGCACGCAGGCCGTATTGCAGTATCGCACCTCGACAGTTGGCTGGAACGGCGCGCCGGCCTGCGCAAAGCTCTCGCGCACGGCTTCGCCCAATCGCGTGCCGCGCTCCAGCCCGATGAAGGGCAAGCCGACAAGGTCGGAAGCGGAAATGACCGATCGTTCGGCCAGCGGATGGTTTGGCGGCAGGACGCAGACCATTTCGCCGGTATGAACGACCTCATGCGCAATGCCGGGATGATGCGACAGCCCGAGCGCGAAACCGAGCTCTGCAACCCTGCTCGATACGCCGTCGATGATTCCTTCGTAGCGCCTTACATCGAAGAAGACACGCGTCTGTTGACGGCGGCGCAGGAAGTCCGATAGAGCACGCGGAATGATGCTGTAGGCGAGCGGCGGCGTCGCCACGATCGATAGCAGCCCCGAGCGGCACTCCCTCAAGTCACGCACGCGATTTTCGAGTTTGGCGTGGAGCGCAAAGATCGCTTCACTTTCCTTGTAGAGCGCCATCGCCTCCGATGTCGGGAACAGCCGGTTGTTGACACGCTCGAACAAGGCGAAGCCCGCCTGCGCCTCCATCGCCTTCAGCGCGTTGCTGATCGCCGGTTGCGACAGTGCCAGTTCGTCGGCCGCCGCTACCGTGGTCCGATGACGGATGACCGCACGGAGGATCTCCAACTGGCGCAGGTTCATATAACTACCGGTTATTGTCTCACCGAAAATATCATAGCACGAGTGATTGCGTTTAGTGCTGCGCTTCCGCGTAATCACCCCTGCATCGGAGCGCTATCGGAGCGGGCTCATCCGCCTCTTGAGTAAGCAATCCGCTCAGATTGGAGGCAATGTTGGTTCGGGTTCTCCGCGCCGCCGCCGCTCAGATGGGGCCGACGCAAAAAGTGGATACGCGAGAGCATACGCTTGGCCGGATGTTGGTGCTGCTAGAGGAGGCGGCTGCATGCGGCGCAACACTGGTTGTCTTTCCCGAACTGGCATTCACGACCTTCTTCCCGCGATGGCTGATCGAGGGCGAAGCGCTCGATCATTACTTCGAGCGTGGCATGCCAAATCCGGCCGTGCAGTCCTTGTTCGATCGTGCCCGGGCGCTCGGCGTCGGCTTCTACGTCGGCTACGCGGAGCTGACGTCGGACGGTCGGCGCTTCAATTGTTCGATCCTGGTCGATCGCGACGGCGAAATTCTCGGGCGCTATCGCAAGGTGCATTTGCCGGGCTCCTTCGAGCCGCGTGCCGGGGCAGCCTACCAGCAGCTCGAAAAGCGCTATTTCGAATATGGCGATTTGGGATTTCCTGCCTTTCGGGCGGGACCGGACTGGCGCCACGCGATCATAGGCATGATGATCTGCAATGATCGCCGCTGGCCGGAAGCCTGGCGTGTGCTGGGCCTGCAGGGCGTCGAACTGGTTTGCGTCGGCTACAATTCCGCGGCTTACGATCCAAACGGCGGCGTCTCCGAAGACGCGGCGCTGCGCACCTTCCATTCCAAGCTCGTGACCCAGGCCAACGCCTACATGAACGCCACCTGGGCGATCGCGGTCGCCAAGGCGGGCACCGAGGATGGTTCCGGATTGATCGGTGGCTCCTGCATCGTGGATCCCAACGGCCGGATCGTCGCCGAAGCGCAAACGCTCGCGGACGAAATTGTCGTCGCCGACCTCGACCTCGACCTCTGTCGCCAGGGCAAGGACAAGATGTTCAATTTCGCCGCGCACCGGCGGCCGCAGCAATACGCGGCGATCACCGAGCGTGCCGGTGTTATTGAGCCCGCCGCGCTCGATGCAGTTAAACATCGAGCGGCCAGTCGCGGTGCGGGCCAAAGGAGCTGATATGACACGTCTCTCGTTCTCCCTTCGATTCGCCGCGCTCTTCGCCGTCACAACTGCACAAGCCGCGGAACTTCCGGAATCAATCAAGCAGGCGGGCACCTTGCGGCTGACGGTTAACTCGACCTACGCCCCCATGGAATATCGCGATCCCACCACAAACCAGCTCGTCGGGCTCGATATCGATCTCGCCAACGAACTCGCGAAGCGGCTGGGCGTGAAGATCATCTGGAGCGAAACACCGTTCGCTGAGCTGATCCCCTCATTGCAGACCAAGCGCGCGGATTTCATCATCAGCGGCATTTCGGATCGCAGCTCGCGGCGCGAGGCCGCCGACTTCATCGACTATCTGGCGACGGGTCCGCAGTTCTTCGTTCTGACGGAAAATGCGGCGAAGTCTCCCACCGATCTCTGCGGCAAGAGGATCGGGACGACGCGCAGCACCAGCTTTCCGGTCGAGATCGAGAAATGGAGCAAGCAGAATTGCGAGGCGAACGGTAAGCCTGCCGTGCAATATGTTCCGGGCGAGAACAGCATCGACGTCCGTAACCAGCTCAAGCAGGGTCGCATCGACGCTGCGGTGCAGGGCACCGAGACGCTGCCCTACGCCCAGCAGCAGGAGGCGGGGAAATACCGTGTCGTCGGAGAGCCGTTCGCCACCGGCTATCAGGGCATCATGTTCCGGAAAGACGACGTGGCGCTCCGCGAGGTGGTGACGCAACACCTCGCCGCCATGATCGCCGACGGCTCCTACAAGGCCATTCTCGACAAATACGGATTGGGCGCGAACGCGGTGGCGCAGCCGATGATGAATGCGTCCACGCAATGAGAGCGGTGCCCACACTTGCGGGAGGCTTCCCCGACATTTCGGAGATGACGGTCGCGCGTCAGGTTCATTGGCAACGATGGCTCGCCGCGGCAGCGATTCTCGTCGTACTGGCTGCGATCGGTCGCGCCTTCGTCAACGGCCAGATCGAATGGACTTATGTCAGCCGCTTCCTCACCGCGAAGGTGATCCTCGAGGGCATCACCAACACCATGGTGATGGCGGTACTCGCGATGGCGCTCGGCATCGTCTTGGGCGTCGTTGTCGCAATCATGAGACTCTCGTCCAATCCGGTTCTGACGTCCGTCGCAGCCGGCTATACTTGGTTATTCCGCGGCACGCCGCTGATCCTGCAACTGCTGCTGTGGTTCAACCTCGCGCTGGTGTTTCCAACGATCGGCATTCCGGGCCTGTGGTCGGTCCGGGCTGTCGATGTCATGACACCGTTTCTGTCCGCACTGCTCGGCCTCGGCATCAATCAGGGTGCCTACACGTCCGAGGTGATGCGGGCCGGTATGCTGTCGGTCGACGTCGGACAATATGAGGCAGCGCAGGCGATCGGCATGGGACGGCTGCGCGCGCTGCGCCGGATCATCCTGCCGCAGGCGATGCGGGTGGTAATCCCTCCGCTCGGCAACGAATTTATCGGCATGGTGAAGGCCACGTCGCTGGCCAGCGTCATTCAGTATCCGGAGCTGCTGCACAACGCCGAGAATATCTACTACGCGAATTCACGCGTGATCGAACTCCTGATCGTCGCCGGCTCCTGGTATCTGCTCGTCGTGTCGATCCTGACCCCTTTGCAGATGCTTCTCGAACGACGCTTCGCGCGTGGAGCATTGCAGATCACCCGATGACCCAGCCCCTTGTCGCCATCCGTTCGGTCAGCAAGAACTTTGGGGAGTTTCAAGCCCTCGATCGGGTCTCGCTCGACGTCTGGACAGGCGAGGTGCTGTGCCTGATCGGGGCGTCGGGATCGGGCAAGACGACGCTGCTGCGTTGCATCAATCAGCTTACGCCGGTCGACAGCGGCGGCATCTGGCTGGATGGCGAGTTGCTGGGCGTGCGGGAGGAGGGTGGGCAATTGCATCGTCTCACCGAGCGGCAGATCGCGCGCCAGCGCCTGAAGACCGGCATGGTGTTTCAGCGCTTCAATTTGTTCCCGCACAAGACCGCGCTTGAAAATATCACCGAAGGTCCGGTGCAGGTGCAGGGCCGCAAACCGGAGGAGGCGAGGGCAGAGGCGATGGAGCTTCTCGCACGCGTCGGGCTGGCGGCGAAAGCAAATGCCTATCCCTCACAGCTTTCCGGCGGGCAGCAGCAGCGGGTGGCGATTGCCCGCGCGCTCGCCATGAAGCCGATGCTGATGCTGTTCGACGAACCGACGAGTGCCCTCGATCCCGAACTGGTCGGCGAGGTGCTCACCGTCATGAAGGAGCTTGCCCGCAGCGGCATGACGATGATGGTAGTGACGCACGAACTCGGCTTCGCGCGCGAAGTAGCAGATACGGTCGTCTATATGGACCACGGCGCAATCGTGGAGTCCGGACCGGCGGCGGAGGTTCTGGGCAGGCCCCGTGAAGTGCGCACTCAATCCTTTCTTTCCGCGGTGATCTGATGAGGGTGATTTTAAATGATGAAACTGTTTCTCGCTGCTGCGCTCACTTGCGCCACTTTCACTTCGGCCATGGCGATCGAACTGCCTCCGGAAATCGCCAAGCAGGGCAGTATTAAGGTCGCCATCGTGCCGAATTATCCGCCGCTGGAATTCCGCGATCCCGCGACCAACACGCTGACCGGCTTCGACGTCGAGCTTGGCGAGGCGCTCGGCAAGAAGCTCGGTGTCAAGATCGACTGGCAGCAAACCAGTTTCGATCAGATGATGCCTGCGATTTCGACGGGGAGGGTGGATGCGATCCTGTCCGGCATGACGGATATGGCGAGCCGGCAGGACACGGCAACCTTTGTCGACTACCTCCGCAATGGGCCTCGGTTCTTCGTGCAGCAATCGCGCGCCGCCGAGTTCAAGGATACGACGGCATTCTGCGGGAAAAAAGTCGGCGCCAGTCGGCGCACGTCCTTTCCGAAGCTGATCGCTGCCTGGAGCGATGTCCATTGCGGCGGTAATCCTATTCAATTCGTCGGGACTGAAGGATCGGCCGATGCCCGGACCCAGCTAAGGCAGGGACGGATCGACGCGGCCGTCCAGGGTGGCGAGACGCTTCCCTACCTGATGGACCTCGAACCGGGCGTCTATCTCCCGGTCGGCGACGTCTTCGCCACCCAGTTCACCGGGCTTGCGTTGGGCGTGAAGGAGAAGGTGCTGCAGCAAGCGGTCGTAGAGGCGCTGGACTCATTGATCGCGGACGGCACCTACCGTGCTTTGCTGGCGAAGTGGAAATTGACCGATTACGGCGTAGAGAAGGCGACCATCAATGCTGGACAGTAAAGCGCTCGCGAGCATTCCGCTCATTCCCGCGAACACTGCGCCGCCGGCCCCGGACTATCCGTGGCCCAAGCCCTATACATCAGCGATGTTCCTCTCCTTCGACGTGGACGCGGAGAGCGCCTGGACCAGCAAGGATGCAGCTCACGCCCAGCGTCTCATCACGATGAGCTATGGCGGCTACGAGGCGCGCGTCGGCACGCCGAAACTCCTTGAGTTGCTCGATGCGCTTGATCTGAAGGCAACGTTCTTCGTCACCGGCTGGTCGGTGGATGCGCATCCCGCGATGGCGGAGGCCATTCTCAAGGCGGGCCACGAGATCGGTCACCACGGGTATCACCATCTGCTGCCGGATCCGGGCGACCCCTGGATCGAGGAAGAACTGGAGCGGGGCTTTGAGGCGCTGAAGCGGAGGCTTGGCGTCAGGCCGACCGGCTATCGGGCACCTTACGGCGAATTCACCGAAGAGTTGCGGGTGGCGCTGGTGCGCCACGGTATCGTCTACACCTCGTCATTTCGCGACGACGTGCGGCCTTACCGCCATCGCCTCGCAGATGGCGGGCCGGGCACGATCGAACTTCCAGTGACCGCGAGCTACGACGACTGGATGCATGGACTGTCCGCCCGATTCAGTCCGCGGCCGATCTTTCCGAAGGAGCATGTGCTCTCGATCTGGAAGGATGAGCTCGATGAGGTCAGGGATTGGGGCGCGATGGTCACGACCGTGCTGCACCCGCAATGCAGCGGCCGTCCGATGCGGCTTCGGCTGCTGCGGGAATTTCTCACCTATGCCAAATCCTGCCCCGATCTGTGGATCACAACCGGAGAGGCGATCGCGGCGAATTTCAGCAGTCACGAAGCTGCCGCCCTCTGAGAACCGCGCCGATCAAATGTCCCAGGAGTCATCGATGCTCGTTTCCCGTCGTTCACTGTTGAAGGCCGCCGCCGCAGCGCCGGCGTTGTCGCTGCCGGGAATCCTGCGGGCGCAGTCGCAGACCACGCTGCGCTTTATTCCAGTGATTGATCTGACCTTTGTCGACCCGATCTACTCAACGGCGCAGGTTTCCCGGAACCACGGGTTCATGGTCTACGACACGCTCTATGGCATGAATTCGGCAATCGAGGTCTCACCTCAGATGGTGTCCGGTCATGTCGTGTCCAACGATGAGCGGCAGTGGGACCTTACGCTGCGCGACGGTCTGCTATGGCATGACAGCGAGCGGGTGCTGGCGCGCGATTGCGTCGCGAGCATTCGCCGCTGGGCGGCCCGCGACGGCTTTGGCGCCGAGTTGATGGCCGCAACGGACGAACTGTCGGCGCCTGATGACCGCACCATCCGCTTTCGGCTGAGCAGGCCTTTCCCTCTGCTGCCTGCAGCGCTCGGCAAGGCCGCGATCCAGGCACCGTTCATGATGCCGCAGCGGCTGGCGAGCCAGGATCCGTTCAAGCCGCTGGCCGAAGTCGTGGGCAGCGGTCCGTTCCGTTTTGTGGCGGATGAACGCGTGCAGGGCGCGCGCAACGTGTACGCCCGCTTCGATCGCTATCAGCCCCGACAGGACGGCAAGCCCGATTGGACCGCCGGTCCCAAGATCGTCCATTACGACCGCGTGGTCTGGACGACGATGCCGGATGCGGCGACCGGAGTGGCTGCGCTGCAAACGCGCGAGCAGGATTGGCAGGAGACAACGCCGCACGACCTGCTGCCGGTGCTGAAGCGTACCGGCGGCATCACCACGCGGATTCTCGATCCACGGGGTTACACCTGCATGCTGCGCGTGAACCATCTGCTGCCGCCGTTCGATAATCCCGCCATCCGCCGGGCGCTATTGGGAGCGATCGACCAGTCCGCGTTCATGACGGCAGTTGCGGGCGATGATCCCGCTTATCAATCCTCGCCGATCGGCTTCTTTGCGCCGGGCACACCGATGGCGAGCGACGTCGGCCTCGATGTGTTCCGCGGGCCGCGCGACATGGCGAAGGTCAAAGCGGATCTGAAAGCCGCCGGATACAGCGGCGAGAAGGTGGTACTGCTCGTTCCCACCAACTCGGTTGCACAAAAGCCGCTCGGCGATATCGCAGCCGACATGCTGCAGCAGGCCGGCATGAACGTCGAGTATGCCGGAATGGATTTCGGCGTGGTGTTGCAGCGGCAGTTGAAAAAGGATCCCATCGCCCAGGGCGGCTGGAGCGCCGGCGTTGGCAACTGGCAAGGCATCGATTGGCTGACCCCGGCCGGCAATTCGAACCTGCGCGGCGACAGCAAGACCGCCGGCTGGTACAAGAGCGAGAAGATGGGGGTGCTACGAAGCCAGTGGCTCGCTGCCGCCAACCTTGCCGAGCAGCAGCGCATCTGCCGCGATATCCAGGCGTTATCGTTCGAGGAAATTCCCTACTTCCCGATCGGTCAATACAAACAACCGACCGCGTACCGCTCGAACATCACCGGCATCCTCGACGGTACGGCCGTGTTCTGGAATGTGAAGCCAGCATGAGCACCATTGCGATCTTTGGCAACTATGTGTTGTCGCGCAGGGATGGCGCGCAGGAGGTGCTGCGCGATCATTGGGTGCTGCTGGAGGGCAGGCGGATCGCCGCCGTCACGCGCGACCGGCCGTCCGCCACCGAGGTCTTCGACAGACCGGGCCGCTTCGTGCTGCCCGGCCTCATGAACTTGCATAATCACTGCTTCAGCGAAGCTGTCGCCCGGACACACACCGAGGACGGCAATGGTCGGAGGAACAATCAGAGCATCGTCTATACGGTATTGCTGCCGCTGACCAAGCGCGGCGCCGACCTGCTGTCACCGCAAGAACGGCTCGCGATCGCGCGGCTCGGCATTCTGCAATTGCTGAAGGGCGGCGCTACCACGGTGATGGAACCGTTCCGCAACACCATCCCTGAGATGTTCGACGCAGCCGAAGAAATGGGCATCCGCTTCTTTGGCGCGCCGTATTTGTTTTCGACCTCGGACGCCAAGGCGGGGCCGGACGGCGTGGTGCATTACGCGGGCGATGACGGCCAGGCCGATATGGACACCTGGAACGCGCTCTATCAGCGCTGGAACAGGCGTGGCGACGGCCGGATTGGCCTTGCGATGAGCCCGCATGCGACCGACACCTGTGGGCCGGATTTGCTGCGGGCGTGTGCCGCGCGTGCGCGCGAACTCGACATTCCCATCACCACCCATCTCGCACAAAGCCAGGCTGAAGTTGCAACCATCGGGAGCCGTCACGGCGGTCGCACGCCGGCCGAATATCTCGACTGGCTTGGCCTTCTTGCGCCTGATCTCATGGCTGTGCACTGCATCGCCAGCACCGATGGCGATTTGAAGTTGATGGCGGCGAGGGGCGCCACGGTGCTGAACTGCCCGCGCGTGTTTGCGCGCTCAGGCGTTACCGCGGCGTTCAGCCGGTTCGCAGAGCACGGCGTCCGGACGGTGGTCGGAACCGACGGCTACAACATGGACCTGCTCGGCGAACTCAACGCCGCGTCGATGATTTCGAAGATTGCGTCCGCTCGCGCTGATGTAGCCAACGCACCTGACCTGATCGAGTCAGTCACCGCAACTGCGGCAGCGGTCATCAAGCGGCCGGACCTCGGGACGATCGCGCCGGGCGCAACGGCCGACCTCACCGTCGTCGACCTGACCCATCCCCATTTACAGCCGCTGTTCGATCCGCGGCGCGGGCTGGTCACGCTCGGCAACCGCGCCAACATCGATCAGGTCATCGTTGACGGGCGGGTGCTGATCGACGCAGGCCGATACATTCATGGCGACGAGACCGCGATGGTGTCGGCTGCGTCCGCGGCGATCGGCAAGATCTGGGATTTGCCGGAAGCCCAGGCGGCCTTCAATGGCTGACGGCTCGTCGGCACGCGCACTGTCATGGAAAGACGAGACACGCTCGCGCCGCTTCCTTCATATCAGGAGATTGCAATGCCTTTCGATCTGATCCTGCGCGGCGGCCGGTTGATCGACCCCTCCCAGAAGCTCGACGCCAGGACGGACGTTGCCTTCGCGGGCGGCAAGGTGGCCATGATTGGAAACGAACTCAAGGCCGATCCCGGAACCGATGTGCGCGATGTGTCTGACTACATCGTCACCCCCGGCCTGATCGATCTGCACACTCACGTCTATTGGGGCGGCACCTCGCTCGGTATCGACGCCGAGGAGTTCTGCCGCACCTCCGGCGTCACCACGGCGGTCGACACCGGCAGCGCCGGGCCGGGTAATTTCGCGGGCTTCCGAAAGCATGTGATCGAGCCGAGTCAAGTCCGCATTATGGCCTACCTGCACGTCTCCCACGCCGGCATCTACGGCTTCTCGCACCGGGTCATGGTCGGCGAGAGCGAGGAGATGCGGCTGATGAACCCG
This sequence comes from Bradyrhizobium valentinum, assembly GCF_001440405.1. GTDB lineage: Bacteria > Pseudomonadota > Alphaproteobacteria > Rhizobiales > Xanthobacteraceae > Bradyrhizobium > Bradyrhizobium valentinum. The sequence continues at coordinate 138,508 of NZ_LLXX01000067.1, read as the reverse complement.
ATCGACGCCGTCAAGGTGGCGGAGGCCAACCGCGACCTCATCGTCGGCATCAAGGTGCGGGTAGGGCTCCACGCCTCGGGCACCTCGGGGATCGTGCCGCTCGACATTGCGCTCGAGGTCGCCGAAGAGGTCGGTATGCCGCTGATGGCGCATATCGACCATCCGCCCCCGAGCTACGAGGAGGTGCTTGCCCGCCTGCGTCCGGGCGACGTTCTCACGCACGCGTTCCGGCCGTTTCCCAATACGCCCACCACCGCACAGGGCACGGTGAAGCGGGTGGTGCTGGAGGCGCGCGAACGCGGCGTGCTGTTCGACATCGGCCACGGTAAAGGCTCATTCGCCTTCAAGACCGCCCGCGCGATGCTTGCCAACGGCTTCTATCCCGACACCATTTCTTCTGATGTCCACACCCTGTGCATCGACGGGCCGGCCTTTGATCAGGCGACGACCATGTCCAAGTTTCTGTGCATGGGCATGCCGCTCTCCGATGTGGTCGCGGCTTCGACGGTGAATGCGGCGATGGCGCTGCGGCGTCCCGAACTCGGCAGCCTCAAGCCGGGAAGCGCGGGAGACGCCACGCTCATCTCGGTTCAGCAAGGCCAGTTCGATTATGTCGACGCCGTCGGCGAGCAGATGATCGGCGACCGCAAGATCGTGTCTGAAGGCGTCGTGATTGCCGGCCGTTGGTGGCACCCGAAGCAATCGCCGAAGTTCAAACAGCTTGCAGGCTAGGCAGAACCGCAAATGAATGTGACCGCGCGAAAATGTGATCGCTCGAAAGTGCTTCCCGTATGGGCAGCCGGAAATCGGCAGCCGCGCGAGTGGGCCGTACTGGCATACGGCTTGCAAGAAAAAGGAGACCGATTGGCATCGGTTTGACTGGCCCGTTTCACCTCACGCGGCATCGAACCATCGGCCATGAATTGGCCGGCACTGCCATGACAACCCGAGACTGGGAGAACTCCATGGATCGCAGGACTGTGTTGAAGGGATTGGCCGGGGTAGGCAGCCTGGCGGCGACGGGCGGCCTTTCGATGCCGGCGCTTTCCCAAGGTGCCGCCGCGCGCACCCTGCGGTTTGTGCCGCAGGCCAACCTCGCGAATTTCGATCCGATCTGGGGGACCCAGTATGTCGTGCGCAACGCCGCTGCGCTGGTGTGGGACACCCTCTATGGTCTCGACGCCACGCTGCAGCCGCAGCGCCAAATGGTCGAGTCCGAGGAGGTGTCCGACGACGGTCTGGTCTGGACCTTTCGACTTCGGCCGGGGCTTAAGTTTCACGACGGCGAGCCCGTGCGCAGCAAGGATGTGATAGCGAGTCTCGCGCGCTGGTCGGCGCGCGATCCCATGGGCCTGATGCTCAAGGCAATCCAGAACGAACTGACCGCCGTCGACGACCGGACCTTCAAATGGGCGCTGAAGGCGCCGTATCCGAAGATGCTGCTGGCATTGGGCAAGAACAGCACACCCTGCGCGTTCATCATGCCGGAGCGCATCGCCCAGACCGACCCGTTCAAGCAGATTCCCGAATATGTCGGCTCGGGCCCTATGAAGTTCGCAAAGGGAGAGTGGGTGCCCGGCGCCAAGGCGGTATTCGAGAAGTTTGCCGACTACGCGCCGCGGCAGGAAAAGGCATCCTGGCTCGCAGGCGGCAAGCAGATGCTGGTTGACCGCATCGAATGGGTGGTGATCCCGGATCCTGCCACGGCGGCGGCAGCACTGCAGAATGGCGAGGTCGATTGGTGGGAGAGTCCCATCACCGATCTCGTGCCGTCGCTCAAGAAGAACCGCAACATCAACGTCGACATCGCCGATCCGCTCGGCAACATCGGCTCATTCCGGATGAACCATCTGCATCCGCCCTTCAACGATGTGAAGGTGCGACGTGCCGTGCTCGCGGCGCTGAGCCAGGAAGACTACATGCGCGCGCTGGTCGGCGACGATACCGCGCTCTGGAAGCCGTTGCCGGGGTTCTTCACGCCGGACACGCCACTTTACACGGAGGAGGGTGGCGAGATCCTGAAGGGTAAACGCGATCTCGCAACGGCAAAGAAGTTGCTAGCCGAGAGCGGCTATTCAGGCCAGCCGGTCACCTGCGTCGTGGCGCAGGATCAACCGATCACCAAGGCGCAGGGCGATGTCACCGCCGATCTGTTGAAGCAAATCGGAATGAATGTCGACTTCGTTGCGACCGATTGGGGCACGGTCGGTTCCCGCCGCGCCCAGAAAACGCCGCCGGGCCAGGGCGGCTGGGGGATGTTTCACACCTGGCACGCCGGCGCGGACTGTATCAGTCCCGCCGCCTACAACGCCATTCGCGCCAATGGCGACAAGGCGTGGTTTGGCTGGCCCACGAGCGAGGTCGTGGAAAAGGAAGTCACGGCATGGTTCGACGCCAAAAATCTCGATGAGGAGAAGGCTGCGGCCAAGCGCCTCAACAAGGCAGCGATGGAGGATGTTGTCTATGCGCCGACCGGCTTTTTCCTGAGCTACACGGCGTGGCGCAAGAACATCTCCGGTATCGCCAAGGGACCGCTGCCCTTCTTCTGGGGCGTGTCGAAGACCGCATGACGGTGCAGTAAACCCACATGGTCTCGTATATCCTCCGGCGCATTCTCTCGACTTTGCCCGTGATGGGGATCGTCGCGCTGTTCGTCTTCAGTCTTCTCTACATCGCGCCGGGCGATCCGGCGGCGGTGATCGCGGGCGACCAGGCGAGCCCCGCCGACGTTGAGCGCATACGCCAGGGCCTCGGCCTCGACCGGCCGTTTCTGGTCCAGTTCGGGACTTGGCTCTGGCATATCCTGCATGGCGATCTCGGCACCTCGATCTTCACCAACCTCCCGGTCTCCGCGATGATCGCGCAGCGCATCGAGCCGACGTTCTCGCTGATGGCGATTACGCTCGTCCTGACCATCCTTGTCGCGGTGCCGCTCGGCGTGGCGGCAGCGTGGAAGGCGGGAAGCTGGGTGGACCGCACCATCATGGCGTTCGCCGTGTTCGCCTTCTCGCTTCCGGTCTTTGTTGTCGGATACGTCCTTGCTTACGTGTTCGCGCTGCAGTTCGAATGGCTTCCCGTTCAGGGCTACACGCCGTTGGCAGCAGGCATTTGGCCGTGGCTGCAGAACCTCATTCTTCCCGCCCTGGCTCTCGGCTCCGTCTACATTGCGCTGATCGCGCGCATTACCCGCGCCTCCATGCTCGAGGTGCTGCAGCAGGATTATGTCCGCACCGCCCGCGCCAAAGGTCTCGGCCAGCGCAACATTTTGTTCGTTCACGCGCTGAAAAACGCAGCCGTTCCGATCGTGACGGTGATCGGTATCGGCATCGCTCTTTTGATCGGGGGCGCGGTGGTGACCGAAAGTGTGTTCGCCATTCCGGGCCTTGGCCGGCTGACGATCGACGCGATCCTGCGCCGCGATTACCCGGTCATTCAGGGCATCGTGCTGCTGTTCAGCTTCCTCTACGTGCTCGTCAACCTGATGGTCGACGTCACCTACACCCTAGTCGATCCGAGGATCCGCTATTGAGCATCTCCACATCAAGCACGGCACCGGTGCCGCCGGGCCTCGTCATTGCGCCGCAACTGCCGGATCTGATGGTGCCGGTAGCGATCAGGCGCGGTGTGTTCGGCTTTCTGCGCAATCATCCGACCGTTGCGATCGGCGGCGCCTTGCTGCTCTGCCTCGTCCTGGTCGGGATCTTCGCGCCCTGGCTCGGGACCGTCGATCCCACCGCGCTCGCGCCCGGCAGGCGTACGCGCTTGCCTTCCGCGGATTTTTGGTTCGGCACCGACCTGCTGGGCCGCGACATCTATTCACGCGTGCTTTACGGGGCGCGGGTCTCGCTCACCGTAGGTCTGTCGGTGGCGGTGCTGGCCTCGCTCGCCGGTCTGGCCATCGGTCTTGTCTCGGGCTTCGTGCGATGGGCGGATGGCATCGTGATGCGGTTCATGGACGGGCTGATGTCGATCCCGCCGATTTTGCTGGCCGTCGCGTTGATGGCGCTGACACGCGCGAGTGTCGGCAACGTCATCCTGGCCATCACGATAGCCGAAGTCCCGCGCGTCTCGCGGCTGGTGCGCAGTGTCGTGTTGTCGCTGCGCGAGCAGCCCTATGTGGGTGCCGCCACGGCCTCCGGAACGCGAACGCCGATGGTCATCCTGCGCCACATCCTTCCCAATACGCTGGCGCCGATGTTGGTCCAGGCAACCTATATCTGCGCCAGCGCCATGATCGTGGAGTCGATCCTCTCCTTCATCGGTGCCGGCACGCCGCCCACCATTCCGTCCTGGGGCAACATCATGGCCGAGGGCAGGGCGCTATGGCAGGTCAAGCCCTACATCGTGTTCTTTCCCGCCGCGTTTCTGTCCGTCACCGTGCTCGCCGTCAACCTGCTCGGCGACGGACTGCGTGATGCGCTAGATCCGCGAATGGCCAAAAGCCTCTAGCGCATGATCCGGAGAAATGCGTACCGGTTTTCCGATGAGGTTCTGATCTGATGGCGTTGCTCGAAGTCGATAATCTGCAGACCCATTTCCGTACGCCTGAGGGTATCAACCGGGCTGTCGACGGCGTGTCCTTTCATGTCGACGAAGGCGAGACGCTGGCGATCGTCGGTGAATCCGGCTGCGGCAAGTCGGTCACCTCGATGTCGCTGATGCGGCTCATCGCCGAACCCCCGGGCAGGATCGCGGGTTCTATCCGTTTCCAGGGCAAGGAGCTGCTGCAACTCTCCGAACGGGAGATGCGCGCCATTCGCGGCAACGACATTTCGATGATTTTCCAGGAGCCGATGACGAGCCTGAACCCGGTGCTGACGGTCGGCCGTCAGATCGGCGAGACGCTGCGGATGCATCAGGGGTTGGACAAGCAGGGCGCCGAGGCACGCGCCATCGAGATGCTGACATTGGTCGGCATCCCCGAGCCTGTGCGGCGCGTGCGCGAGTATCCGCATCAGCTCTCCGGCGGCATGCGGCAGCGTGTGATGATCGCCATGGCGCTCGCCTGTAATCCAAAGCTCCTGATCGCCGACGAGCCGACCACGGCGCTTGACGTCACGATCCAGGCGCAGATCCTGCAGCTGATGCTGGGCCTCAAGCGGCGTGTCGGCGCGGCGATCGTTCTGATCACCCACGATCTCGGCGTGGTCGCTGAAATCGCCGAGCGCGTCATGGTGATGTATGCCGGCCGCAAGGTTGAAGAGGCGCCGGTGACCGAGCTGTTCCGTTCGCCTCGTCATCCCTATACGCAGGGCCTGCTCGGCGCGGTGCCCAAGCTCGGCTCCTCGCTGACAGGCGCGGCGCGGCGGCTCGCCGAGATCCCCGGCCAGGTACCCAGCCTGAAGGGGCGGATCGAGGGCTGCGTCTTTGCCGGGCGATGTTCGCTGGCGACCGATCTCTGTCGGCAGGTTGCGCCGGGTCTCGAAGAGAAGGGGCCCCGTCACATCGCGGCCTGCCACTATGCGCGCAAGGAGGCGGCAGCGGCATGAGCGCCCCACTGCTCCAGGTCAACGACCTCAAGAAGCATTTTCCGGTCCGCGGCGGCTTGTTCAGCCGCAAGTCCAACTGGGTCTACGCCGTGGATGGCGTGTCCTTTGAGGTCGAGCGTGGTGAGACCCTGTCTCTCGTCGGCGAATCCGGCTGCGGCAAGTCGACGGTCGGCCGGGCGATCCTCCGGCTGTTCGACATCACCGCCGGCCAGGTGGTGCTGGATGGCCAGCGGATCGACGATCTTTCGCCCGGGGGCTTGCGCAGCATGCGCCGCCGCGTGCAGGTGGTTTTCCAGGATCCGTTCTCCAGCCTCAATCCGCGGATGCGTGTCCGCGATATCCTGGCCGAGCCGATCCGCAATTTTGGGCTCGCCAAATCCGCCGCCGAACTCGATGCGAAGGTTGCGGCGCTGGTGGACACCGTGCGCCTGCCGCGCGACGCGCTGGGCCGCCGGCCTCACGAATTCTCGGGCGGCCAGCGCCAGCGCATCGGTATCGCTCGGGCACTCGCCGCGGAACCCGAACTGATCGTCTGCGACGAGGCGGTTTCGGCGCTCGATGTCTCCGTCAAGGCGCAGATCGTCAACCTGTTGCAGGATCTGCAGCGGGAGTTCGGTCTCGCACTGCTCTTCATCAGCCACGATCTGGCTGTTGTCGAGCACATGACACACCGCGTTGCTGTCATGTATCTCGGCAAGATCGTCGAGATGGCAGGAAGGCAGCAAATCTTCACCGCGCCAAGGCATCCCTACACCAAGGCTCTGCTGTCAGCCGTTCCGGTGCCGGAGCCCGGTGCCATCCGTAATCCGATCATCCTGAAAGGCGACGTGCCGAGCCCGATCAATCCGCCCAGCGGTTGCCGCTTCCACACCAGGTGTCCATTCGTGTTCGATCGCTGCCGGACGGAAGAGCCGGAGCTGCGGTCGACTGAAGACGGTCAATGGGTGGCGTGCCATCTCAAGGCCCTGCCGGAAGCGCCGGGACCCGCTCACTGACCCCGTGCTGCAGCGCTCGCCGACCTACTTCGTGCCGTAAGCACGGCCAGTCGAATGTCGTTCGCACCGCGCTCCTTAACTTGGTCGACTGCGGCAACGGCCGTCGGTCGTTCTTGCAAAGTAAAGGTCAAATTGTAGATAGGCGTGCTGCCACATTGAGCAGGCCGCTATTTCCATTAGTCGGCCTTATACGTGGCATTTTAACTTCCGATTTTACAATCCGATTTCTCCGTCGCTACGCTTCATCATCAACACGGTCGCGAAACGAACGAGCCGGTTGGATGAGCAGGCTGGTCCATCAACCCGCGGACGGAGAGAACGATGTTCAATGATGATGATAATGGTGACGCGAAAGGCGCTTTATCCGGGCTTCCGGAGAAGAAGAAAAGCATTTCAAGACGCTCCGTTCTCAAGGCCGGCGCGGCGGTAACCGGCGCTGCAATCGGCTCCGACGCTATCGGCGGCTTTCCGACGATCTGGGCCCAGGAGATCAAGGACATCGAACTGCGCCATGTCGGCGTCTCCTATTCGGTGGTCAAGGCGATCGGAGACCAGGCCGCAAAGGACCTCGGCTTCAAGGTCACGATGCAGAACCTCGATACATCGGCTGCGATCAACCGCTTTATCAGCCAGCCCGACTCGGTCGATATCGCCGACCTCGAGGGGTGGCAGGCCAAGCTCGCCGCCAAGCGCGGTGTGATCCAGGGCATCGAGGTCAAGAAGATCAAGGAATTCGACAACATCCTGCCGATCTTCACCAAGGGCGAGATCGACGGCCACAAAATTCCGCGGCAGGGCATCTCTCCGTATGAGGCGATGTACATCGCAAAGCCCAATGCGACCGAACTGCATGATGGCGTCACCGAATGGGCGACCTTCCTGCCGCAGGTCTATAACGCTGACTCGATCGGCTATCGCCCCGACCTCGTCGGTCACGAGGTGACCGAATGGAAGGATCTGATCGACCCGAAATTCAAGGGCAAGGCCGCGATCCTCGACGTTCCCGCGATTGGCATCATGGACGCTGCGCTCTGCTTCGAAAGCGCCGGCATGATCAAGTACGGCAACAAGGGCAACATGACCAAGCAGGAGATCGATTTCACCTGCGACAAGCTGATTGAACTGAAAAAGGCAGGTCAGTTCCGCGCGACCTGGACCACCTTCGACCAGTCGGTGCAGTTGATGGCCGCAGGCGAGGTCGTGATCCAGTCGATGTGGTCACCGGCGGTCGCCGCGGTCCGCGTCAAGGAGATCCCTTGCGTCTACGCACCGGTCAACGTCAAGAACGGCAAGGAAGGCTATCGCGGCTGGTGCAACGGCATGGGCCTGATGAAGCACCTGTCGGGCAAGAAGCTCGATGCAGCCTACGAATATCTCAACTGGTATCTGTCGGGCTGGCAGGGTGGCTTCGTCGGCCGTTACGGTTACTATAGTCCGGTGCCGTCGACGGCCAGGAAATTCCTGACCGCGGCAGAGTGGGACTTCTGGTACGACGGCAAGCCCGCGCCCTCGGTCATCAACGATCCCTATGGCGTGCCGATGGAGAAGGCCGGCACCAAGCGGGACGGCGGTTCGTTCCTCGATCGGGTCAAGAACATCTCATGCTGGAACACGCTGATGGATGAAGCGGCCTACATGAACAAGCGCTGGAACGATTTCAAGATCGCTTGAGCCGACTGGCCTGTCGGCGCCGGAGGGCGTCGCAGGCCGCGAAAGGCCGTTCCGGAGATCCACAATGAAGTCCAGTCAGGCCAGGTAATGCAGCGACCAAATTTGAGTGCATGGCTGTACGTGACGCCGCTGATGCTGGTGCTGGTCCCGTTTTTCCTGCTACCGACGCTTGTCGTGCTGGTCGCGAGCTTCTTCGAGACCGATGGCTTCGGTGGGCTGTTACCGACGTTTACGCTTGCAAACTACGTCGACGTGCTCACATCGGCGCAGACGTTCCTTCTGTACGTGGCGACGCTCAAATTTGCGATTCTCACCTGGCTCTTCACGCTGATCATCGGTTTCCTGGTCGCCTATTTTCTCGTCTTCCACGTCAAGAACCAGCTGCTCGCGATCGGGCTGTTTTTGATCTGCACGATCCCGTTCTGGACGTCGAACATCATCCGGATGATTTCCTGGATTCCGCTGCTCGGAAAGGAGGGGCTGGTCAACTCGACGCTGCTCGGAATCGGCGTGATACGGGAGCCGCTTGAAGTGCTGCTCTATTCCGGGCTCGCGGTCGTCATCGCCTATGTCCACCAGCTAACAATCTTCATGGTGGTGCCGATCTTCAATTCGCTGGCGCGCATCGACAAGCGGGTGGTGGAGGCGGCGCTCGATGCGGGCGCCAGCCGGCTCGACGTGATGCGATACATCATCATTCCGATGTCGAAGAGCGGCATCGCGCTCGGATCGACCTTCGTGATCTCCATCGTGATGGGCGACTTCTTCGTGGTCAAGGTGATGTCCGGCGGTGGTTCCGCTTCGGTTGTCAGCGCGTTCTACGAAAATGTTGGCGTGCTGCAGTATCCGATCGCCGCGGCGAGTGCCGTGTTGCTGACCCTCGTTCTCATTGCCATGATCGCCCTGATCCTGCGCGTCGTCGATATCCGCCGGGAGATCACGCAATGACGGTCGCTCTAGGCGAGGCTGATTTGCCCATGATCAGATCCCGGCGCAGTTCCGCTGTCGCGCGCGGCGACCGCCGCCCCTGGACCTTCTACGCACTCGCGGTTGTTTTCACGCTCTACGTCGCCGCCCTCTACGGGCCGATGATCTGCATCTATATCCTGTCGTTCCAGGATATCCGCGGCGGCCTGGTATTTCCGATGAAGGGTCAGTCGCTACACTGGTTCATCGATCTGTTCACGCAGGTCCGCACCGGCGACGTCAAGGGATCGTTCGATCGCTCGATCAAGCTTGCGGCGCTGGTAACGGTAATCACGCTCGTGGTCTCACTAATGGCGGGACTGGCGTTTCGTCGCCGCTTTTTCGGCGACACGGTCGTGTTCTACCTGATGATCGGCAGCCTTGTAGCGCCCGGGCTGGTGCTCGGCCTCGGCATCGGCCTATTGTTCCAGTGGATCGGCATCAGCCCGAGCTGGTACACATCGGCGCTCGGCGCGCAGCTGTCCTGGACGCTGCCGTTTGGCGTGCTGGTGATGTTCGCCGTGATGTCCCGCTTCAACAGCGTGTGGGAGGAGGCGGCGCGGGATCTAGGCGCCACCCGCTGGCAAACCATCAGGTTGGTGGTGATTCCCGTGCTGGCGCCGGGCCTTGTCGCGGTCGCGTTGTTCGGCTTCACGCTCTCCTACGACGAATTCGCCCGCACGCTGCAGACCTCCGGCTCGCTCAATACCCTGCCGCTCGAGATATGGAGCATGACGCTCAACGTGACTTCGCCGTCGCTATACGCGCTTGGTACCGTCACTACGATTGTATCGTTCGTGATCATCGGCGCTTGCATCGGCGCCATCATCGTCATCAACAAGCGCCGTGGTGTACGCGCGACAGGTCATTGAGGTCTTGGAATGCGCGCAGGCGCCGGCGATATCGAATTGGCAGGTCTCTGCAAGAGCTATGACGGCGTCACCAACGTGGTCGACGGCGTCAATCTCAGGATTCCCGACGGCGCCTATTGCTGCTTTCTCGGGCCCTCCGGCTGCGGCAAGACGACGATTCTGCGGATGATTGCCGGGCACGAGGAGCCTACCGCAGGCGAGATCGTGATCGGTGGCGGGAATGTCGCCGGACTGGCGCCGGTCGAGCGGCGCACCGCGATGATGTTCCAGTCATACGCGCTGTTTCCGCATCTCACCGTCCGCGACAACATCGCATTTGCGCTGCGGGTGCGCGGGCAGTCGAAGGCCGAGCGCTACAAGGCCGCCGACGTGATGATGGAGAAGGTGCGCCTGACTGAGCTGGCGGATCGCTTGCCGGCCAATCTGTCGGGCGGCCAGCAGCAGCGCGTCGCGCTCGCGCGCGCGGCGATCACCGAGCCGCGGGTGCTGCTGCTGGACGAGCCGCTGTCTGCATTGGACGAACAGCTTCGGGTACAGATGCGGCAGGAGCTGCGGCGCATGCAGCGCGAGCTCGGGATCACCTTCATTCACGTCACTCACACTCAGCTCGAGGCGATTGCGCTCGCCGACATCGTCGTGGTGATGGAAAAAGGCAAGATCAAACAATCGGGGCCGGCACGCGATGTCTATGCCTATCCGTGCGATCGCTATGTTGCGGAGTTTTTGGGCGGGCAGAATGTGCTTTCGGGTAAGGTCGAGAAGGTCGGCGACAGGTTCGTCGTGCTCTCTCAGCCGAACCGCAGCGGAATCCAGGTCCGGTTGGGCACTGAGGCACGAGTGGTCGTGGGCGATCGCATCGATCTGGCGGTGCGGCGCGACGATATCGAATTGGTGCGCGCCGATGCCGGCAGCCCCGACGACGGCGCGACAGCGCTGCCGAGCCGGGTCACCGCGATCGAATATCAAGGCTCGTTCGTCAAGGTGATGCTCGACACGGTGCCGGACGAAGATTTTGTCGCCTACGTTCCGGAACGAATCTTTTTCCGCGATCCCTTCAATGTTGGCGATGTCCTGCTGGCCACCTGGTCGGCGGGCCGCGCCCGTGTTCTCGCCTGATGTCGTTCATGACGGGAGGTCACCCATGATAATCAGTTTCACACTCAACGGCCGGTCGCGGACGGTTGAGATCGAGCCATCGACGCTGGTCGCCGATCTGCTGCGCGAGAACCTGAACCTGACGGGGACCCATGTCGGGTGCGATACCAGCCAGTGCGGTGCCTGTGTCGTGCTGTTCGATGGTGAGGCGGTCAAGAGCTGCACCTTGCTCGCGCCGATGCTCGACGGGGGCACGCTGACGACGATCGAAGGCCTGTCCGGGCCGGGTGGTTCCAACGCGCTGCACCCGATGCAGGAAGCGTTTCATCAAAATCACGGCCTGCAATGTGGCTTTTGTACCCCGGGCATGGTGATGACAGCGGTGGCGCTGGCGACGAACAATCCGACGCCCACCGAAGCCGAGGTCCGCCGCGGCCTCGAGGGTAATATCTGCCGGTGTACCGGCTATCAGAACATCGTGGCGTCAGTGCTGGCCGGTGCAGCAGCCATGCATGCGCCGGGAAGCGGAGAATAGTCATGTCGAACGTGATCGGGATTGGCGCTGCACCGCGCCGCAAGGAAGACTTCCGCTTTCTGACCGGCCGGGGCAATTACGTCGCCGACATCAAGCGGGTCGACATGACGTTCGGCGTGTTCATTCGCTCTCAGCATAGCCACGCGGTGATCCGTGGCATCGACAAGGCGCCCGCGCTGGCGTTGCCGGGCATCCAAGCCGTGCTGACCGGTGACGACGTCGCAGCCGACGGGCTTGGCTCGCTGCCTTGCGGCTGGGGTATTCATGGCTCGGATGGCCTGCCGATGAAGGAGCCGCCGTTCCCGATGCTGGCGCAGGGCAAGGTGCGCTTCGTCGGCGACATGGTCGCCTTTGTGATTGCCGATACGCTGGAGCTCGCGCGCGCGGCCGCAGAAGCGGTGGTAATCGATTATGAAGTGCTGCCGTCCGTCGTCGGCGTGCTCGAGGCCGTTCGTCCGGGCGCGCCGCAACTGTTCGACGACGTGCCGAACAATCTCTGCTGCGACTGGGAGCTCGGCGACAAGGTCGCCGTCGCGACGGCGTTCAAGAAGGCCGCGCATGTGGCGCGTCTCAGCCTCGTCAACAATCGGCTGATCGGCAATCCGATGGAGCCGCGCGCGGCAGTCGCCGAGTATAATGGCGGGACCGGCCATTATACGCTGTGGACCACGAGCCAGTTTCCGCATGTGGTGCGATTCTTGATGAGCGCCCTGGTGCTCAAGATTCCCGAGCAGAAAATGCGCGTGGTGGCGCCCGACGTGGGCGGCGGCTTCGGCGTCAAGCAATTCCACTACGGCGAGGAAGCGGTGATCACCTGGGCGGCGAAGCGGGTCGGCCGCCCCATCAAGTGGGTGGCGGACCGTTCCGAGGGCTTCATCTCGGACCGGCACGGCCGGGATCACGTCACCGAGGCCGAACTGGCGCTGGACCAGAATGGAAAATTCCTCGCGCTGAAGGTCGTCACATTGGCCAATATGGGTGGCTATCTCTCCACCTTCGGCCCCAACATCCCAACCAATCTCTATGGTCCATTGTTGAGCGGCGTCTACACGACCCCTGCGATCTATTGCAACGTGAAGGTTATCTTCACTAACACGGTGCCGGTCGATGCTTATCGGGGCGCCGGGCGGCCGGAAGCGACGTTCGTGGTCGAACGGCTGGTGGATGTGGCGGCCAAAGAAATGGGTATCGATCGCGTCGAACTGCGCCGTCGCAATATCATTGCCAAGGAATCCTATCCGTATCAGACGCCGGTGCTCGTCGAATATGATTCCGGCGATCCGATGGGCTGCCTCGAGGGCGCGCTTGCAGAAGCGGATGTCGCAGGCTTCGCGCAACGCAAGGCGGCGTCGGAACGTGACGGCAAGTTCCGCGGCCTCGGCTATTCGACCTATGTCGAAGCCTGCGGCCTCGCGCCGTCGCGCTTTGCCGGGCGCCTCGGCGCCCGCGGCGGCCTCTACGAAAGCGCCACTGTCCGGGTGCATCCGACCGGGCAGGTGACGGTGCTGATCGGTACCCACAATCACGGGCAGGGGCACGAAACCACCTTCGCGCAGATCGTGTCGGAGAAGCTCGGTGTCGCCTTCGATAACGTCGACATCGTGTTCGGCGATACCGACCGTGTGCAGTTCGGCATGGGCACCTACGGCTCGCGATCGCTGGTCGTCGGCGGCGCCGCGCTCTCGAAGGCGAGCGATAAAGTGGTCCTGAAGGGCAAGAAGATCGCGGCGCACCTGCTCGAGGCAAGCGAGCACGATATTCAGTTCGAGGCCGGGGTCTTTTCGGTTGCGGGTACTGACCGCAGCAAGACATTCCAGGAAATCGCAGGCGCTGCCTATGTGCCGCACGACTATCCGCTTGAAATCCTCGAGCCTGGACTGGAGGAACAGGCCTATTACGATCCGGTCAATTTCACCTATCCGGGCGGCTGTCACATCGCCGAAGTTGAAATCGATCCCGAGACGGGGATCGTTACGCTGGAGAAATACACCGCGGTCGACGACGTCGGCACCGTCATCAACCCGATGATTGTCGAAGGACAGTTGCATGGCGGCATCGTTCAGGGCGTGGGCCAGGCTTTGTATGAAAACGCCGTCTATGACGACGTCTCGGGACAACTGCTGTCGGGGTCGTTTATGGATTACACCATGCCGCGCGCCGATCACCTGCCGAATATGACGATCAAGACCCATTCCACGCTTTGTACGCACACGCCGATGGGCGTGAAAGGATGTGGCGAGGTCGGCACCATCGGATCGCCTGCAGCCGTTATCAACTCCGTCGTCGACGCGCTGTCCCATCTCGGCGTTCTTCACGTCGACATGCCGGCGACGCCGAACCGGATCTGGCGGGTCATTCAGGACGCCACGATGCCGCGCGCCGCAGAGTAGGAGGAGGCGAAAATGAGGTCATTTGCGTTTCATAGGCCGACCACCCTTTATGAAATGTCGGCGCTGCTTGGCGGCGTTGCTGACAGCATGCCGCTGGCCGGCGGGATGACGTTGCTGCCGACCATCAAGCAGCGGCTTGCGGCGCCGGCCGCGTTGATCGACCTGTCGAATATCCCGCAGCTACACGGGATTTCGGCTCAAGCCGACGTCCTGACAGTCGGTGCGATGACCCGCCATGTCGATGTCGCGGAGTCGGAGCTGGTCCGCAGCAAGATACCGCTGCTTGCCAGCCTCGCAGCCGGAATCGGCGATCCCGCGGTTCGCAACCGTGGCACGATCGGCGGCTCGGTCGCCAATAACGATCCTTCCGCCGATTATCCTGCCGCGGTGCTCGCGCTCGATGCGACGGTTGTGACCGACCGCCGGGAGATCGCCGCCGTCGCGTTCTTCCGGGGACTGTTCGAAACGGCACTTGAGCCGGGCGAGATCATCACGGCCGTGCGCTTCCCGGTGCCTTCCGCAGGAGGCTATGCCAAGTTCAAATCGCCGGCGTCGCGCTATGCGGTGGTCGGTGTGTGTGTGGCGAAGAAAGCCGGAAAGGTTCGGGTCGCGGTAACCGGGGCTGGACCAGGCGTGTTTCGCGTCGCCGTCATGGAAGCCGCGCTGGAGCGCACGTTCACGCCTGACGCGATCGCAGCGATCAAGCTGGGCGCTGAGAACCTGAGTTCCGATATCCACGCGGATGCGGAATATCGCGCGCATCTCGTGACCGTCATGGCGAAAGCGGCCGTAAAGTCAGCCCTTCAAACATCGTGAGGTGCGCGGTGAAAGCAGGAAGAGTCCGCGCCGACGGTGCCATTGAGGCTAATGAATTGGCCAGGCTCGCGGCTGTTGAATTGCTGGAGGGGTATCGCACGAGACGGTTCACGCCGCGCGACGTCATCGAGGACGTGATATCGGCGCTGGAGCTGACCAATGCTGCCTGCAATGTGGTCGTGACGCCGGCATATGAACAGGCGCGCGCCGCCGCCGACCGCGCCACGGTGGCCTGGTCCTCAGGACAACCGCAGGGCAAATTGACCGGAGTGCCCGTCAGCATCAAGGATCTCGTCTACGTCGCCGGGCTACCAGCGCTGGGCGGCGCGCCCGCCAACAAGGATCTGGTGCCGAATGTCGATGCGGCGGTGGTTTCGGCGCTCAAATCGGCGGGCGCGATCGTCACCTGCAAGACTACCACCTGCGAGTCCGGTTACAAATTGACCGCCGACAGCCCGGTGTCCGGTGTCACCCGCAACCCCTGGAACCGCGATCGGACCAGCGGCGGATCGAGCGGCGGTGCCGCGGCTTCGATTGCCGCCGGATGTGGCCCGCTTGCGATCGGGACTGATGGTGTCGGCTCGATCCGCGTCCCGTCCGCGTTCTGTGGCGTGGTCGGTATCAAGCCGACCTTCGGACTGGTCCCGAGATCGCCCGGCTTTTCGCCGCCGTCGTGGGCGTCGCTGGCGCATACCGGCCCAATCGCGCGCACGGTTGCCGACGCCGCCCTTCTTCTGGAAGCGGTTGCGATCCACGATCTGCGCGATGCCGCCAGTCTGCCGGTGCCGGCGCGTAGCTTTGACGCGACACCGGCGAAGCTCGACGGGATCAGGATTGGCAGCAGTGCCGACTTCGGCTATGCGGCGGTGGCGCCTGATATTCGCACAGCATTTCGGTCGGCGGTTGAGACGCTCGGTTCACTCGGCGCCAGAATCGTTCCCGACTGCGTTCAATTTGAACCTGACATGCTCGAACGGATACTGAAGCCGATCGCCTATACCGAGCAGGCGGCAGCCGTCGCGGCCCGCGGTGCCAATGCGCTGATGGCCTCCGACAGCGACTACCGTGACGTGGTCGCGAAGGGCGCTTCCTACAGCGGCATCGAATATGTCGAGGCCGGCTATCGTCGAAACAGCCTGCGCATGTCGTTCCTGGAAATATTCGGGAAGGTCGATGCGATCGTCACCCCAACGGTTGCGGTGACGGCGTTTCCTGCGGGCGCCCTGGGCGTCGACGAAATCGACGGTGTCACCGTCGACCGACATCTAGGTTGGTCGCCGTTCTCTTGGCCGATAAATCTGACCGGGTTGCCGGCTGCCACGATTCCCTGTGGCTTCGACGCCGATGGGCTTCCGATCGGGCTTCAGATTATTGCGCCGTGGCTCGACGAGGGCTTGATTGTGCGTATCGCTGCCGCGTTCGAGTGCGCGCGGCCCTGGAGCCGGTTTCGCCCCCGCATGTCCTGACCAGGGTTCGTCGCTGTCAACGGTGGACAAAGGTAGCTCCTTGCCCAGCAGGAGTTCGTCATCGAGATTGAGATAGTGCGCGAGATAGTCGTGCAGGGCGCTCGCGGCCTTTGATGTCGCGGTCGGCGATTTATACAGCAGAAGATCGACCTTCGGCAGCGGCGGCAGCCCCTCGCTGGCACCGATCTCCCGCATGTTGCGCACCAGCGCGGAGCGACCGAGGACGGTGACCGCCATGCCGGCGAAAGCGGCGGCCTGCAAACCACCGACGCTCGGACTGACGCAGGCAATGCGCCATCGGAGCCTTGAGGCTTCCAGCCGCTCGATCGCATGATCGCGAAAGATATTGCCCGGCGGCAGCAGCGCCAGGGGGATCGGCTTTTCGTTATGTGCCGTGGATTGCTCCCCGGTCATCCAGATCAATTGCTCCTGCCGCACCACCTGTCCGCCGGTGAAGTCGTTCATGCGCGTCACCAGCGCGATATCGACCTCGCCGCGCTTCACGCATCCGACAAGAGGTGTCGAGAGGGAGCAGTTCAGCTCCAGCTGAACGCGCGGAAAGGCTTTGCGGAAAATCCTCAGGATCGAGGGGAGCATGAAGGCGGCATAGAGGTCGGGGGTGCCGAGCACGACGTGACCTTCGATGTCCGGAGAAGCGAGTTGCGACAACATTTCGTCGTGAAATCCGACGATCGATCGCGCGTAACTCAGAACTGTCTCGCCTTCCGCCGTCAGAAACAACCGGCGGCCCTCGTGGACGAAGATCGCTTTTCCAGTGAGCTCCTCCAAGCGCTGCAGCTGAAGGGTAATCGCAGGTTGGGTACGACCAAGCCGCCGCGCGGTCTCGGTGATGCTGCCAGTTTCGACGACCGACATCAGCGAGCGCAGCATGCGGATGTCCAAATTGATCAGGTTCATGATGTTGCTCGCTGTGCAGGCAAAGTGGTACCATGCAATTTTCGTGCTCGGAAACGTGAGTACGGCGCCGGCGCCAATAAAAGAGGCGTGGCGTCCGCGACCGGCGTGGGATTTTCCGCAGCCCCGATGCAACGAGAATTTCAATCGGTTGGCCGCCGCCGCGTGCGCCGAGCGGTCAAACCGGGGTACAAGCCTGTGCAATTTCGGCTAGTTTGGGCGGTGCGCACGTTCGTGGTCCATCACATTAAAAACATAAGGTAAAGTATTGAAGTATCAAGACTATCGCTTCTCCCTCGCGCCCACGATGGATTGGAGCGGGAGCTCAATTCTTTCAATGTGTTAGGTGGCGGCGTATGCACGATGTGTGCGCCGGGAGATCAAAGAAAATCTGGCGACGCCCAGCGTGAGCAATGCGCCGTCGGGGGTTCGTGACTCTCCCCGCAACCAAGTGCTACGATCTTGGCCGCTTTCCTACGATTTTCTGCGACGCTTGATTAGGGCGCGCTCTCACTGCGTTGATCGTCCGCGATGACTTGCATTCTAGCGAGCCTTTGCCATGGCGCCGCGCACCGCCTCGGCAATGCGCTCGCCTGGGGTGTCGGCGTCAAAGCCGCGCACGAATTTGCCTTCAGCGTCCATCAGGTAGAGATAGGTGCTGTGGTCCATGACGTAGTCATCGGCGCCTGGCCCGTTCTGACGGGGTGCGTAGTAGACCCCATAATCCTGGGCGACGGCAGCGATCTGTTGCGGCGTGCCAGTTAGTCCGACGATCCTCGAATCAAATGACTGGGTGTAGTTCCCCATTACGGCCGCCGTGTCGCGCAGCGGATCGACCGTAATGAACAGCGGTTGTAGCTTGTCGGCCTGGGGGCCGAGCCTTGTGAGCGCGGCGGCAATCTCGAGGAGCGCCGTCGGGCAGCTATCGGGGCACGAAGTGAAGCCGAAATAAACCAGAAGCCATTTGCCACGGTAGGTCTGCTCGGTGACTGGCGTGCCGTCAGGTGAGGTGAGTGTGAACGGGCCGCCGATCGTCACCGGCGAGTTGGCTGCGCGCACGAGCGGTTGGCTCAACACCAACGCGGTCGCGACAGCAATGCCGAAAGGGATTGCCCGTCCGAGGTTCGAAAATATGGGACGGCGACGCATCAAATGCCTCCCCGCTGCGGCGGTGCTTAGCCGCCACAAACTTTCCTCCCGTTTCAGCGGGTATTTCTTAGACGATTTTTGTCCTCAGGCTTCATAAGCTTTGCTTAAGGTCTCGCAAAGCAGTTCTGATTTTCCTAGCCCCTGCAAATGGCGGTTAGCTCTCGACGAATTTTCCTGCGGACATCAAAGACCAAAGATCAAGGAGCGTACTGCGATGACTGGCTTAGCCATGAAGTGGCTGATCGGGGTGTCGTCGATGGTCGCGGCGGTCGCAACGCCGCTCCCGGCGCTAGCATACGAAGTTGGCCCGGTCGCCGGCGGCGGATCGATCACCGGCAAGATCGTGTTTAACGGAACCCCCGGCACCCGCAAGGTCATTCCGACCAAGGACATCGAGGTGTGCGGCGGTCCCTACGAGGAGACGCTCATTCAGGTCGGGCCGGACAAGAGCGTACAGAACGCCGTCGTGTATCTGACCGATATCGCGAAAGGAAAAGCCTGGCCGGCGGACGCCAAGAAGCCGGAAATCGATAACAAGAAGTGCAAATTCGAACCTAGCATTCAGGTGATACGCGTGGGCGGGCTGGACGTCGTCAATAGCGATCCGATGCTCCACAACACGCACGGCTATTACGGCAAGCGCACCGTGTTCAACCTCGCCCTGCCCAACCAGGGTCAGCGAATTCCCGTCGAATTGCCGCGGCCGGGCGAGGTGCGCATCGACTGTGACGCGCATGGCTGGATGGAAGCGTTTATCTATGTCGCCGACAATCCCTACTACGCCGTCACCGGCGCCGACGGAAAGTTCACCATCTCTGACGTTCCCGCCGGAACCTACAAGCTGGTGGCGTACCAACCCTTCACCGGCCCGAACGAACAGACGGTGACCGTTGCGGCGGGGAAGGCGAGCGATCTGAATATCGAACTGAAGAAGGGCGCCTCGCAGGTTCAAGGCGGTTCCGGCGCGAAGTGACGGGCTCTGCGGCTCGACCGGCGACAATCGAGCCGAAGAAACAAGAAAATCTGGCGAGGTGGCAAACAGCCAGAGCCGCCGAGTGGAGAGGAGCAACGCCTTGTAACGACCATTGCAAGGGAGGAAGCCCATGTCCGAGCTTGAGCGCGACCGGCGTGAAATAGCTGCGGTGCTCCAACAGCCCGGGGTGCATCCTGACCCCTCGCTGCGGATTACCCGGCGCACCTTTGTTCACAGATCATGTGTCGTCGGAGCCGCGACCGTAGCGGAGACCTTCGCCTGGTGGCCGCTGCTCAACACCCTCGACATCGCTTATGCGGCCGAAGCGCCATTCAAGTTTGCCTGGATCTCCGACACCCATCTCTATCCGAAGTCCCTCAATACGCGTTTCGTCGAGAAGACGGTGCGTGCCGCCAAGGAGGTGCAGGCGATGAGTCCGCCGGCCGACTTCCTGATTTTCGGTGGCGACCTGGCTCAGCTTGGCAAGGTCGAGGAACTCGAGCTCGGTGTGGAGATCCTGAAAGAAATCAACATCCGCAAGGTCTACATTCCCGGCGAGCACGATTGGTACCTCGACATGGGTAAGAAGTGGGGCGAACTGTTCGGTCAACCCCACTGGACCTTCGACCATAAGGGCGTGCGCTTTGTCGGGCTCGACACCGTCAGTCGCGGCCCGGACTATTGGACGGCGAGGAAGATGAGTCCCGAGGAGCGTATGGGTCACATGGCCACGCTCGACGGAACGGTTGCCGGCGCGTGGGCGGGCGTTGGCCGCGATCAGCTCGACTGGTTGCAGAAGACGCTTGCCAATTGGGACCGGAACCGGCCGGTCGTCATCTTCAGCCACAATCCGCTCTACGAGTACTATCCGCCGTGGAACTTCTGGGTGCGCGACTGGCGCGAGGTGAACGAGGTGCTCAAGCCCTACACCAAGGTCACCAACATCCACGGTCACACGCATCAGGTGCTCTACAACGAAATCGGCACCATGCGCTCGATCGGCATGCTGGCAACGTCATGGCCTTGGCCGTACGCGCCGGAGGGGGTGCCGAAGCTAACGAAGCCGATGATCCGGGTCGACCCCGGTGATCACTTTGACGGGGTAGGATGGGCCAAGATCGACGTCAGCGCCCAGGACAAAGTCGAAGCCGAATACATCATGTGGCGTAAGCAGGTGTTCGCGCAGTCACCGGATGACTATGCGAAGAGCATTCCCGAGGTTTTGCGGCCTCGGATCGCCGATAATATTTGGCCATACTAGGAGGAATGGTCATGACCGCGCCCATTACACGTTTCATTCTGTTCCGCGCCACCCCGGCCGTGGCGCTTGCCGTTCTGGTCGGCCCTGCGGGAGCGCACAAGGATCCGGTGACGCCGCAGCTGCTGAACTCCTACCAGCAAGTGTTTATGGAGCAGGTCCGCAAGGGCGACCTGCTGTTCCACGGCGATGCTGCAACCGAGCAGGCGATGGATGTCGTGTTGTCCAAAACGGGAATGGCATGCGCTATGTGCCATCCCATGACGGCCGATACCCACCCCGCTACGTTCCCGAAGTACCAAGCGCAGATGGCCAAGTTCGCGACGCTGCGCGACATGATCAATTGGTGCATCGAGAAGCCCAACCAGGGAGAAAAGATCGCCGATGACTCGGAAGCGATGAAGGCCTTGGAAGCGTACATCTACTGGTCGCAGAGCGGCTCGGTGTTGAACCCGGGCAAGTTCTGATTTCGATGCTGCGAAGCGGAGGCTTCTAGCGCGGGTCATTGCTGTCGAAGGTGCGCTGACTGAGAACAGGAGAGAACGCATTATCAGACAAGCAAAGGGCAATGCTCCATGGCGGAAGTGCTTCCTGCAGAGAGATTGCACGGCAGGTTCGCCGGCATCAATCTGGATGATCTGGTCGACTGGGTGGTGGTCCGAACCTGGCTTTATTTCGGAATGTTCTGGCTCCTTGTCACACCATCGATCGGCGTCGCCCTCTCAAGCCTCTTCAATCATCCCGATTATCTCGGAAACGCAATAGGGCTCACCTTCGGCAGGCTGCGGCCTGTGCACGTCAACGGCGTTATCTTCGGCGCCTTTTCCACGCTGTTCATCGGCGAATGTTACTATCTTGTGCCGCGCCTGTGTGGCGTCCGCGTGGTCTGGCCGCAACTGGGCGTTCCGCTGGCCTGGCTATGGAGTATCGCCGTTTTCGCCGGTCTGGTGTCGCTGGCATTCGGCCAGAATCACGGTCTCGAAGCCGGCGAGCTTCCGCTGTTCGCTGAAATCCCGATCTTCATCGTCGTCGCCACGGTGACTGCGCAATTCCTTATCACCATCGGGCAGCGACTGGAGCCGCCGCTTTATGTTGCGCTCTGGTACCTGATCGCCACCTTCATCTGGACGACGATGAATCTCGTACTCGGCAGCTTTATCCTGCCGTACACGATTTCCGGCATCAACAGCGCGGCGTTCCACGGTCTCTACATCCACTACATCGTCGGGCTGTGGCTGACGCCGGCCGGCTATGTGCTGATCTACTATTTCCTTCCCGTTAGCGCGCACAATCCGCTGTTCGCGCACAAGCTCTCTTTGGTCGGCTTCTGGTCCCTTGCCCTGTTCTATCCCTTCGTCGGCATCCATCATTATCTCTACAGTCCAATCGCCGACTGGGCCGAAACGCTGGCGATCATCACCTCAATGCTTCTCATCATTCCGGTGTGGACCGTGCTGGTCAATTTCTTCGGGACGATGACGGGCAAGTGGCACGAGTTCGGGCGGAACCTGCCTGCTAAGTTCCTGATCATGGGCTCGCTGATGTATCTCGTCGGGTGCTTCCAGGGCTCGACCGAAGCCTTGCGCTCAATCCAGCAGCCCACCCACTTCTCCGACTTCGTCATCTCCCACTCGCACCTTACGGTATTCGGGACCTTCGTGGTCTGGGCGATGGGCGGTCTGGTCTATGTCTGGCCGCGGGCATTCAAGCGCGAAATATGGTCCTTCAGGCTTGGCAATTGGTCGTTCTGGCTGATTACCGTCGGCATTTCCACCATGGGCCTGGTGCTGACCGCCGCCGGCCTGCAGCAGGGCTTTCAGTGGATGAGCGGCACCGAATGGCTCGACACCGTAGTGTGGATGCAGCCCTACTGGCTGGTGCGCACGATGTCCGGCATCAGCATGGACATCGGCATGTCTCTCTTGGTCATCAATTTGGCAATGACGGCGCTGACCAGTCAGGTCGTGGCCCCCGCGCCGGCGATTGAGCCCGGAGTGATCCCGGTTGGGAGGCCGGCCGAATGAGCGCACATGACGACAGCACTCGGCCGCGTGGTGGAGTGGGCGAAAGCCGCGCCGCCCGGTGGCGTGCCTGGTGGCGCTGGAGGCCTGAAGCCATCAGCGCGCGCTTCGTCGCGCTGGTCGCCGGCATCATCTTCTTCTTCCTCGCCGTGCTTACCCAGGGCGTTCTCCCCTTCATCGAGCCCTCGGCCCGTACCACCGAGGTGACTGCCGTCGTCCGTACCGATTACGGCCAACTCAAATGGATGCTCAGCGACGCCACCGATTACACGCCGACGCAGCAGCTCGGCCGCCAAATCTATCTGCGCGAGGGCTGTTGGTATTGTCATTCGCAGTATGTGCGCCCGGTAACCGGCGAGACGCGCCGCTGGGGCCCGGTGAGCGAGGCCGGCGAATACGCCTATGATGTGCCGCATCTGTTCGGCACCCGGCGCATCGGGCCGGACCTGACCCGGGTTGGGCTCAAATACAGCAACGAGTGGCATTTCGCCCATTTCTGGAATCCGCGTGAGCTATTGCCTGACTCGATCATGGCGCCGTATCGGGGGCTGTTCGACACGCCCCGGGATCCGGTCAAGATCGTCGATGACGGGGCCGGAAATCGCACGCTGGAAAACAATGCGGTCACACAAAAGCTGTTCGACTTTTCAAGCAAGGTGCAGGTCAAACTCACGCCGAACGCCGGCGGGCTGCTGTTCGTCCCGTTGGAAGCACGCGACAAAGCTCCGGCGATCATTGTCCCGAATAACGAATATATCGGCAACACGGTCATGATCGCGGCCGAGACGAAAGAACTCGAAGGTCTGATTGCTTATCTGCAAAAACTCGGCATGAACCGTGGCAAATGGCGCGACGTGTTCGAGCCGCAGCAGCTTGAGGTGACGCAGGCCACGCTGCCGCGCTCTTCCGAGTGGATTGCCTATGGCCGGGTCGTCTATGAGCGGCGGTGTGTCGGCTGTCATGGCGCCAAGGGCGACGGGAACGGCCCCGCTGCGACGTTCCTGTATCGGCAGCGGCCGCGAAGCTTTGCAGCGGCGGTCTTCAAGTTCAGGCTGACCAAGGAACCTGTCCCGACCGACGGCGATCTCTTGCGCACGATCACGCGCGGCGTGCGCGGCACCGCCATGCCGCCCTGGTACGAGCTGCCGCTGACGGATCGGCTCGCGGTCATCCAATACATCAAATATGAGCTCGCGGTCGATCGCTCCGATCCGGCGAAGCCATATTCGTTCTTTATCGAGGAACCGCCGGGCGCTCCCCTACATATCCAACGGCCGCCGACCCCGTCGCAACAGATCCTCGTCCGCGGCAAAGAGGTCTGGCAGATCGCCAAATGCTGGGAGTGCCACGGCAATACGGGCAGGGGCGACGGCGAAAAGGCTGCCGGCTTGAAGGACGATCTCGGCTTTCCGATCCCGCCCGCCGATCTGACCACCGGCCAGTTCAAGTCAGGTCCGGCGGTCGAAGACATCTTCCGGACCATGACGACCGGGTTGAGCGGCACGCCGATGCCTAATTACCGCGACTCGCTGCCAGAGGAAGACCGCTGGGCGCTCGCCTATTACGTGCTCTCGCTCTCCGCCTTCACGGATCCCATCACGGGCGAGCCGCTCCCGATCGCGCCCGCCGATCGCACCGCGCTCAACGATCCCAAACTGCAAGCGGACACGCCGGACAAAGCCTATATTCCGAACGGGCGCGCGCAGAGGACCGGCGGATCGAAGGCGGCGCGTGGCAGTCCGCGTGGGGCGGCCGCGGCCAAACAACCTTGAGCGGCCGCCAAGGAGAATGAACCATGATCACCAATTTCGAGATCGTAGGCCCCTATCTCGCCGCGTTGATGATGAGCCTCGGCGCGGTCTGCATCTTCGTTTGGGGCGTATTCTCAGGCGCGTTCCACGGGGCAGATGAAGCAGCTTTACGATTCTATCAAAGGGAGGTCGGCGATGACGGACCTGCAGCAGAGCGACCCGGAAAGCCCGACGCACCCCAAGCTGGAGGTGCGTGAGAGTTCGCCTCCGGAATTGGAGGAATATGCTGGCGGCACCATTCAGGCCCGCGTTGGATATATCCCGGTGTGGCTGCTTATCACCTACGCGGTCCTGTTCGCCTGGGGCCTGTACTATATGTACGCCTATTGGGGTGGCGTTGGGCCGGGGCGGCCTTAGGCGGCCGGCTGAAGCTGGGACTTGTTAGAATCTTGTTAGAATAGGCAGAACGGACATGCTGGCAGCGAAGATTGTTCTCGTGGTCGCGGGCCTGAACCTGCTGTTCCTGGCGGCTGAGTTGACTATGAACGTGGTGCTGATTTCCCTGCGCTGACGGAGGGACCATGTTGGAACACACCGCTTTCTTGTTGGCTGATGCAGGCCCATCCCAAGTCGTCGCCTTCCTGATCTACGGGATCTGCACCGTCGGCTTCTGCGCCTGGCTGATTTACCTCGTTCGGGAATAGGGGACAGTGCGGCTAAAGCTTGCGGGTCATGAGTAAACAGGGCGTCTGCGATGACCGCCTATATTGTCATTTTCGCAGCGGGGTTCGCCGGCAGTTTTCACTGCATCGGTATGTGCGGCGGGTTCGCTTGCGCGCTGGGCCGCGATCCGGAGGGACACGGCGCGACAGTTCTGCGCCATCTGCTGTACAATACCGGTCGATTGACGACCTACTGCTTTCTCGGCGGACTCGCCGGCGCCTTCGGCCAGGTCATATGCACGCCGCAGGGAACGACAGTCCCGCTGCTGAGCGGCCCGCTTGACACCGGTCAGCGGATTCTCGCGATCCTCGCCGGACTGCTGATGATCGCCATGGCGCTGCAGTTCTTTGGTCTGCTGCCGCGTCTGCATCGCATCACGACAGGCTCCAGCGCGAGCACCCTCGCGGCATCCCTGCGCAGCCTGTTGACGGCGCCGGGACATGCCGCCCCGCTCTCGTTTGGCGTATTCAACGGCTTCCTGCCTTGTCCGCTGGTCTACGCCTTTGCCGCCCAGGCGACGAGCACGGCCGGAGCGTTGCCGGGCTTTCTCACCATGGCAGCGTTCGGGCTTGGGACCTTCCCCGCAATGCTTCTGATGGGCGGCGTCGGCCGAGCGCTGGCGCCGGCGTGGCGGCAGCGCGGCGTGTGGCTGGCCGGCAGTTGCATTCTGCTGCTCGGTCTCGTCACCGTTGGCCGCGGCATCCTGCCCTTCGCCGTGCACTTCGCGCATGGTTGGACAGAACCAGCATGACGGCCCAGGACCATGCGCTGTGCAGCCACTGCCTGTTACCCATCGGGCGGCGGGCGATGCGACGCACGGTGAACGGTGAGGCTTGCGCATTCTGCTGCTACGGCTGCTGTATCGCCTACCAGGTCAAGCACGGCAAAACCGAGGAATGGGAGGCCGCTTGGCTGCTGATTCGGCTCGGTGTCGGCGGCTTTCTCTCCATGAATATCATGCTGTTCAGCCTGCTCCTGTACAGCGACGCCTTCAGCGGCGCGGATGCCGAGATGCTTCCCTGGATTCATCTTCTACTCTGGCTGTTCGCAACACCCGCGGTGATCATTCTCGGCGGACCGTTTCTGCGCGAGGCGTGGCTCCACGGCATGGAGGGGCGCCTGACCTCCTCGGCACTCATCGTGCTCGGCGTCGGCGCCGCCTACCTTTATTCCGCTTTTGCCACCATCGAGGGCAGCCCGCAGGTTTACTTCGATACGGCCACCATGGTGCTGATGCTGTTCACAGCGGGCTACTACCTCGACGCCGCCGGGCGTGCACGGGCGGCGCGTGACCTGCAGCCGCTCTTGGCCGCGGAAAGTGAGTGGGCCACCGTCGTCATTGGCGACGGAGAGTACCGCCGGCCGGTGCGCGAGGTTGACGCAGGTGTGCTGGTTCGAGTTCGGCCGGGCGAACGCATTCCCGTCGACGGCGTGATCATGGAGGGCGAATCGCACACTGACGAGGCCCTGATCACAGGCGAAAGCCGGCAGATCGCCAAGGGCGTCGGCTCGCATGTGATCGCCGGCAGCATCAATCTTGACGGGCCGCTCCTAATCCAAAGCTGCGGCTTGGCAAACGCGACCCGCTGGGCGCAGATTTGTCGATCGGTACGGGATGCATTGATCCGCCGCAGCCCGAGCCAGCGTCTCGCCGACAACATTGTAGGCGTCATCGTGCCGATTATTCTCGTGCTGGGCATTGGAGCGTCGGTGTATTGGGCGCGGCACTTACCGTTCGACCGTGCGCTATTGATCGGCCTTGCGGTACTGGTGGTGGCCTGTCCCTGCGCAGTCGGGCTGGCGGCACCGATGGCCACCTCGCTGGGCATCGGACGGCTGGCCCGACACGGCTGCCTGGTGCGCGACCCGGCCGCGCTTGAGGTGCTGGCGCGCATCCGGCTGATCGCCTTTGACAAGACCGGCACGCTCACCTCGGGTCAGGCGCGCGTTGTCGCTATCGACAGCGATGGAACCAGCGCCGATGTGGTGCTCGCGCATGCCGCCGGACTGGAGCGCCATTCCGAGCACGGCTTGGCCTGCGCTATAGCTGCAGCGGCAGCTGCGCGCGGGCTCAAGCCAGTCGCCATCCACGACGTTCGAGTCGTGCCGGGGCGTGGCATTCGTGGCAAGTCGGACGGTCGGATCGTAGCGGCAGGCAGCGCCGCATTGATGCGGGAGTTGGGTTGGTCGCTGACGCCAAATCTGGCTGAGTACGGGAGACGGCGTGAAGCGAGCAGCCATTCCGTGATCTATGTCGGCTGGGACGAGCGGGCATATGCTGTGCTTTCACTTGACGATACGCCGCTGCCGGAGGCGCGCTCGACCGTCGAAGCGCTGCGCCGCCGTGGGGTGCGCGTGACGCTGTTGACCGGCGATCTTCCGGCAGCCGCAGTGCGGATTGCCGCTGCGGTCGGAATTGAGAGCGGCGATATCGAGGCGGGCCTCACACCCGATGCCAAACGCGCGGCGCTGGAACGCCGCCGGCATGACCATGGCATGGTAGCGATGGTCGGCGATGGCCTCAATGACGCGCCGGTGTTGGCCGGAGCCGATGTCGGGATCGCCGTCGGTTCGGCGACGGACCTCGCTCGCGAGGCCGCAGCGGTCGTGCTCCCACCCGGGGGGCTACGGACGCTGCCGTGGGTGATCGACGTCGCTCGCGCAGTTCGCGCGACCATTCTCACCAACCTGGCGTGGGCGTTCGGTTATAATCTCATCGCGATTGGGCTGGCGATGGTCGGAGTCCTCCAGCCAGTGCTGGCGGCGGCAGTGATGGCCGGCTCAAGCATCATCGTCGTCCTGAATTCGCTGCGGTTGGAGCGGCTGCCCCAACCAGTTCCGTCCGCCGCGGCGGAGAGCGCTCCTGCATCTCGCAGCACGGCCACTTCAAATCAGAAAGCGGCATAGCCGAACGTGTCACGCACAAAGGCAGCGTACCAGCTTTGCGCCTCCCGTGCGGTCCGGTGGCGGGTTTCGGCGCTTTCCTGCACCTGGCTGACGAAATTGTCGACGATCTTGATCGTTCCGGCCACGGGCTTGAAGCTGACAGCATTGCTCACCGCATCGTCGGGACCAAGATGAGTATAGCAAGTGTTGAACAAACGAGGCGGAACGCGCTCGGACCCGGCAAGTGCCTCGGCGATGGCAAATGCACAGGCCTTGGCCTGGCTATTCGCAACAAACGCCGATTTCGGCATGTCACCCGCACTGGTCGCATCGCCAACGACATGGATTCCCGGCTGTAGCTTCGACTCGAACGTTATGGGATCGACCGGGCACCAGCCAGATTTATCCGCGAGGCCGTTTTGCTGCGTGAACTGGCCGGCCATTTGCGGGGGTATGACATTTGCGACCGCGGCCTTGAACGTCTCGCTCGCTGTCTTGACGGATCGCTCCTTCACGTCGATGGTCTTTATTCCACCGGTGAATTGGGCAGGTAGCCATTCGATCATACCCCGATAGTGTCGCTCCCACGCATCCAGAAATAGATCCTGCGCGTTGAAGCTGTCCTTTGCATCAAGGATCAGGATCCTCGAGTGCGGCTTGTACTGTTTGAAATAATAAGCAATCAGAGAGGCGCGTTCGTATGGGGCGGGCGGGCAGCGGAACGGATTGGGGGGTGCGACGAGCACAAAGACGCCGCCATCCTCCATGCTTTCGAGTTGCCGTCGCAGCAGCTGCGTCTGTGGGCCCGCGTTCCAGGCGTGCGGAATGACCTGCGTCGCCGCCTCGTCATAGCCCGCGAGGGCGTCGTAATTGAAAGCGATGCCAGGGGCAACGACGACGCGGTCGTAAGGTAATTTTGGACCACTCTTAAGCCCGACGGTTCTTGCGACCGGATCAACCGCTGCCACGGAGTCATGAATGACATTTATGCCGTATCGTTGCGCCAGCGTCTTATAGCCGTGCGTAAGCGACTCGAGCGAGCATAGCCCGGCGAGATAAAGGTTGCTGAAAAAGCAGGTCGTATAGTTCGGATTTGGCTCAACCAGCGTTATCTCGATTGTTCGCGCGCTGGCGGCCAAGTACTTGGCGGCCGTGGCACCGCCTATGCCGCCGCCGACGACGACCACTTTCGCCTTGGCCTCGCTTGCTGCCAGTCGAGGGCCGAGTGCTGCGAGGGTCATCCCTCCCGTCAAGTAGCCGAACTCTCGACGCGTCGGGGACTTCACGGCCTAACCTACTTGTTCAGGGCTGCGAGATAGCGCGCCACAGTTGCGATTTCTTCATCACTGAGCGACAGGGCAATGGCGCGCATGATATGGCTCGGGCGCTCGCGCGATCTGTACGCAAGCATTGCGCGGGCGAGCATCTCCGGACTCATGCCAAGGATCGTCGGAATACCACCATCGCCGCCATCCAGACGATGGCAGGACGCGCACATCGCGGCGAGTTGGGCTCCACCATCGCGATCCGCTGCCTGGCTGCGATCGGCCAGAATGATGAACGAACCTGCGGCAATCGAAACGGCGATGATTGTGCGCATGCTGAGACCGGCTCCATCCCGGTATTTGCGATCGCCGATCCCCTTGCTCATGGCGCGAAGGGGCATAGCAACGTGACCACGACATTAGGCGACAGTGAGCTGGTGCTCCAACACATGGACGCCGCCGCCATCCTCTTCCCAAACGAACTCGAGCCGGCCGCTCTCCGTCGCGCGCAAGTAGAATTCGATAAAAGGATTCGCCGCCATGGCTTCGTGGAGATCGACGCTGAACACCACGACGCCATTGTGGCGACAGATAAACTTGTTGATAATCTTGCGCGGGATGGCGTTGCCGCGATCATCGTGCCGCAGCCCGGTCTCCATCGGATGGCTGATCAGAGTTTTGACCGGAAACACTTCACCGTTCGCGGCGGTGCTTGGCACTTGCACACGGGGCGCCGGAGTGAACATTCCGCACCTCCATCAGTCACTTGCATCCGTTGGTTGCGACCTCGACCCAGCTTTCGGTCATCAGCAATGTACCGTCGTTCATCTCCGCAACCGCCAGGACGTATTGCGGTTCGGCAAGGCGAATGCGTGTCGACACGCGGGGCTCGCTGCGTTGTGGGACGAAATGAAACGTCGCAACCTCGACAAGCGGGTTTCGCGGCGCCAGCACTGAGACGTGCCTGACGTGATCGGATTCGGTCATGGGACTATCGATCACGAGCGTGAGTGGCACGGTGTAGCCATTCGGAAAGACTTGCGGCATCACCAGATGCAGACGATCCGATGCGGTCGGGGCTTTTCCGGTCAGTTGCTTAACGAGATCCGCCGCGTCCCCGTTCGGGGGCGGTGATGGGGCGAGAGCGGCGCTTGCAAAGCCGGTGGTCCCGGCAACGGCGGCCGTCAAGACGGTTCGGCGCGTAAAGCCAAGTGGAATCGTCTTCTCCAACGCGAGGTCCTCCCAATCGAGAGGCGGAACTCTCCAAAGCGGGCGCTCGATATTTCTAGCCTCCTTACCATGGGTGCTCTCACAAGACGACTCCTCCTCGTCGGAGGCGCTTGCGACCGTCGGCGCAGCGCAACACCTAATCCTGTTGACGGGCACAACGGGGCTGCATGGGGCCGCGTGCGGGATCGCGATCGGCTCAGAACTCCATGTCGCTGCGATGGTGGCCGTGGTCGTGGCCCGGCAGAGGTGGAGGCGGGGGCGTCGGCAGCTCGGCAACCATGGCCTCAGTGGTGATGAGCAGGCCGGCGACCGAGACCGCGTCCTGCAGCGCGGTGCGCACCACCTTGGTTGGATCGATGATACCCTTGGAGACCAAGTTGCCGTACTCGCCAGTCTGGGCATCATAACCCCAGTGGTATTGGTCCTTCTCCAGAATCTTGCCGACCACCACCGAACCGTCGTCGCCGGCGTTTAGTGCTATCTGGCGCGCTGGCCAGCTGATTGCCTTCTTGACGATGTCAACACCGTGCTTCTGGTCCTCGTTGGCGGGCTTCAACCGGTCGAGCACCTTGGCGGCGCGCAGCAGCGCCACCCCGCCGCCCGGCAAAATGCCTTCTTCGACCGCAGCACGGGTCGCATGCATCGCGTCGTCGACACGATCCTTGCGCTCCCTCGCATCGATCTCTGTGGCTCCCCCGACATGGATCACCGCCACCCCGCCGGCGAGCTTGGCGAGCCGCTCCTCTAGCTTCTCGCGGTCATAGTCGGAGGTGGTCTCCGCGATATGCTGCTTGATCTCGTTGATGCGGGCCTCGATGTCCTCCTTCTTGCCGGCGCCGCCGACGATCGTGGTGCTTTCCTTGTCGATCATTACCGTTCTGGCGCGGCCGAGCATGTCGAGCGTGGCGTTCTCAAGCTTCATGCCGAGATCTTCCAGGATGGCGGTACCACCGGTCAGGATGGCGACGTCTTGCAGCATCGCCTTGCGGCGATCGCCAAAGCCGGGCGCTTTCACGGCCGCGACCTTGAGGCCGCCGCGCAGCTTGTTGACCACGAGGGTGGCGAGTGCTTCGCCTTCGACCTCTTCGGCGATAATGAGCAGCGGCTTACCTGTCTGCGCCAGGGCTTCCAACAGTGGTAGTAGTTCCCGCAAGTCCGAGAGCTTCTTCTCATATGCGAGGACGTAGGGATCCTCCATCTCCACCCGCATCTTGTCGGCATTGGTGATAAAGTAGGGCGAGAGATAACCCCGATCGAACTGCATGCCCTCGACTACGTCGAGCTCAGTCTCAATCGACTTCGCTTCTTCGGCCGTGATCACGCCCTCATTGCCTACCTTTTTCATGGCCTCGGCGAGCAACCTGCCGATTTCGGCATCGCCATTGGCGGAGATAGTGCCGACCTGCGCGATCTCGTCGTTGGAAGTTATCTTCTTCGAGTTCCTCTTGAGATCCTCGACGACAGCCTCGGCCGCAAGGTCGATGCCGCGCTTCAGGTCCATCGGATTCATGCCGGCGGCGACTGCCTTGGTGCCTTCGCGAACGAGGGAAGCCGCCAGCACGATTGCAGTGGTTGTGCCGTCACCGGCGACATAGGAGGTCTTGCTCGCAACCTCGCGCACGAGCCGCGCCCCCATGTTCTCGAATTTGTTCTCGAGCTCGATATCTCCGGCGACCGTCACACCGTCCTTGGTAATGCGGGGTGCGCCAAACGACTTTTCCATTGCCACGTTGCGGCCCTTGGGCCCGAGCGTCACCTGCACCGCGTTGGCGAGAATGTCGATACCGCGCAGCATGCTTTCACGCGCCCTGCGGGAAAATGCGATTTGTTTGCCTACCATGGATGGTTCCCCGATTTGATCAGGTGACCTCGCGGGCGCCTTGGGGCGTCTAAGTCCGAATTTGCGGTTCTCCCTTTGATTGTCCGCACAACAGCGACCCTCGGAGCGTGCACGTGCGGCGCGCTTGCGCTGGTGATTTCAACCCACACGATTTCAAGCCGCCCAGTGTTTTAAGCTAGCGGCCAAAAAGCCAATCAAATTGCTTTGCCGCGGCATTAAGAATATCTTATCGGGGTGATCACGACCCGGCAGCTATGTTATCTTGATGCGCTTGCCCGTCATCAGCATTTCGGACGAGCCGCGGCGGAGTGTTGCGTCAGCCAGCCCGCTCTTTCAATGCAGATCCACGAACTGGAAGGGCTTCTCGGCATAGAGTTGATCGAGCGGCGCCCGGGCGCGCCGATGTTCACCGAACTTGGCATCGAGATCGCGCAACGCGCCGGAGTGATCCTTGGTGAAGTGCGCGACCTGACAGACCTGGCTCAACACAGAGCCAGGGTGCTGAGCGGAACGTTGCGCCTTGGCGTCATCCCGACGCTGGCGCCGTATATCTTGCCGCGGTTGCTGCCGCAACTAGAACTCGGGTATCCCGATCTGCGCCTTGATTTGGTGGAAGCACAGACCAAGGTGCTGCTCGCGGATCTCGAGCGTGGCGCTCTCGAAGTATTGTTGTTGGCGTTGCCGCTCAAGGCGGCCGCGGTTGAAGTTTTCCATCTCATGAGAGACCGCTTCCTACTTGCTGTGCCCGCCGACGACCCTCTTCCGGAAACGGCGCGCGTGACGCCCGGCGAGGTGAAGAAGCGTAAGCTCATTCTGCTGGAAGAAGGCCATTGTCTGCGGGATCAAGCGCTCGACTATTGTGCCAAGGGACGTTGGACTGTGGCCTCGAGTCTGAGTGCAACGAGCCTTGCAACGGTCATGCAGATGGTGGCGAGCGGATATGGCGCCACGCTAGTTCCGGAAGTCGCGGCCGATGTCGAGTTGCGCGACGACCGAGTGAAGCTCCTGCGTTTTGTCGAACCGCAACCCGGCCGCAGTATCGGGCTGGCGTGGCGCCGGACGTCTCCACGCAAGGTCGATTTCCTGGCGCTTGGTCAGATGGTGAAGGACGCGCTGAACGCGCCCGCCCGGAAGCAATGTATCCGCCACGAGCGCGCTGGTCTGCGAACGGAAATCTAGTGGAAAGCAGTTGGGGGTCTCCTGCGGAACCGAGCAAGTCGCCGTCACCGTGTCGTCTCTGTCGAGCCGAACAACCTCAAGGCAGCATGTTCGATAATCCCCAAACCGCTTACACGCGAGAGCTGGTCGAAGCCGTGCCGCATATCGAGATCGGGCTACTTGCATCCGCAACTTGATACAGAAGCTCGTTCACTCCGGATTTCGTATATCCTGCTCCCGTTCGCTCACGGACCACCCTCGTCATTTCGTTGCCGGTTTAGAAGTGAGATTTAGGGGCTGATCGGGCTGGCAGGAGTGATGATGCGGCCAAGATGATGGCCGCGAACGAAGCTCAGCCAGTGCGCCGCGGGGTGGATTGGGCAAGGACGCTCTGCATGATCCAATTTCACCATATCCCTCACGTTCTATTGAGATGTTTCCCAAACTACGCCGACGTTGCGGCGAGCATGATCTGTCCTCGATGTGTTTGACCAATGCGGACTTCATTGCCAAAGCTGATTTTGATTTCAGTTGAATGTGGATCGTTTTCGGTGTTTTCATCGCGTCAATCGCGTTGTGATGTGAACGGGAAAGGGATGGCTTCGGCGGCCAGATCGCCGGTCTCTAGAATGAGATTGAATGAAGCGCCGCGTCTGCGCTCGAGCTGTCGTGTGCACGATGTGTGCACTGAGAGCGCGGACGTGACGATTTGCCTTCCAATTCGAGCGGATATGGTTCTAGAAGAACCAACCCTACGGAGGTATACTCGCGCTGAATTTTCCGGTCGATCCAGTCCTACCGAACTGAGATGGGCAAAAACAGATCAATAAAATGAATGACTTAGTCTGGCAATTCGGTATCGCACCTATGATGGACTGGAGCGAGAGGTCAGGTTCTTCAATAGCTTATGAGGCGTCGTGTGCACGACGTGTGCACCGAGAGATCAAGAAAAATCTCATCACGGCCAACGTGAGCTGGCCTTCTGACGTGACGGGTTCGCCCCCGGTCAGCACGCGCGCACGATCAGATTCGGAGGGCAAGGGGAATGGCGAATGTTGACGAACAGTCTGAAATTGACTGCGGTGGAAAGCATCATTCCTTCGCTGCTCATTCGTGCAGTTCCGAGCCTTGCTGTGAGATTGGCTATTCCGCGGCATCCCAGCCGACCATCCGTGCGCTCGTCGGGACCGCCAAGTGCCCGCGTCAGCTTCCAGGCAGCTTTTGACAATATCGCGCCCATGCTTTTCACCCGTTCGGGCGTCAGACGAGCCACCGGCCCTGACAGCGCCAGCACGCCGATCAACTTGGCATCCGCGCCGAACACCGGCATCGCCAACGCGCCAACATGCGGATTTGTTGCGCCCGCGGTGAAGACGGGCGGATCGATCGGTTCCGAACCCGGGCGTGGCGGCCACGCCTGACATTTGCGGAGCACTTCGGCGATCGCGCTCTTGTCCATGGGCCTTGTCTCACCGGCGACAACATGAAGCCGAAGGCGATGGGGGCTGTCGACGCGATAGAGCCGATCTCTAGGGACAAGTCCCCGGCGCCGGCGTGCGCTTCAGCGCGCGGCCGCTGGCCGCTGGCGTCAGCTTGCCTTCCTGAATGGCCGGCGTGCCGTTGACTAGCAGTGTCTGCACGCCGGCGCTCAATTCGCTCGGGCGCACATAGTCTGCCTTCGGCGCATAGCGGGCAGGGTCGAACACCACGACGTCGGCGAAATAGTCCGGCCGCAGATAGCCGCGCCGGTCGAGCTTGAAGATGTCGGCGGACAGGCCGGTCGATTGTCGAATGAAGGTCCTGAGGTCGATGACGCCGCGCTCGCGCACATAGACCGCGTATTTCTGCGGGAAGGTGGCGTATTGCCGGGGATGGCCGTCGTTGCCGTCGGAAGAAGTGACGACCCAGGGCTGCTTCATGACGAGATCGACGTCGCTGTCGATCATGTTGAACGAGGCGATCATGTCGCGCGGATTGGCGCGCAGGATACGCACGGCGGCATCGATCGGTTCGATCCTCCATGTGTCGGCCATTTCCGACAGTCGCTTGCCTGTCCACGGCCGGTCCACACTGACCAGTAGGATGGAGTCCGCGCCGCCGCGCCGACGCAAATTCTCGATCATCTCGCCGCGGATCTTCGCCATTGCCGCCGCATCGTCGAAACGCCGGATCATCGCCTCATAGCCGCCGTCGACGGCCCAGCGCGGAACCAGCGCCGCATCGAGGCTGGTGCTCGACGCCAGCCACGGATACTGGTCGGCCGTCACCTTCTGGCCGCTCGCGCGCGCGGCCTCGATCAGGCGGATCACTTCCGGCACCTGGCCCTGCAGATCGACGCCGAGCGCCTTCAGGTGCGCAAAATGTACGGGCATTTCGGCCTCGAGGCCGATCTGCAGCACTTCCCTGACGGAGTTCATCAGGCCGATGGAATACGAGCTCTCGTCGCGCTGGTGGGTGTCGTAGATGCCGCCGCGGCGCGCCGCTTCCTTCGCGACCGCTACCACTTCCTCCGTCTTCGCAAAACTCTGCGGGGCGTAAAACAGTCCGGCGGAAAGGCCGATGGCGCCCTCGCACATCGCTTTCGCAACCAGGGCTTTCATGCGATCGAGTTCGGCGGGCGAGGGGGCGCGAGCATCCTTGCCCAGCACCGCTTCGCGGACGGCGCCGAAGCCGACATAGCTGACGATGTTGGTGCCGACCTTTTGCGCCTCGAGCTCTGCCTGGTCGGCGGCGACGTTGGGCGTACCCCTGCCGTCGACGCCGATGAACACGGTCGAGACGCCCTGCATCAGCCACGGCGCATTCAGCCGCTTGGCCGCATCGCCCGATCGGATATAGCTCTCGGGATGGGTGTGGACGTCGATCAGGCCGGGCGCAACGATCATGCCCTGCGCGTCGATGGTCGTCTTTGCCGCCGGTGCGCCGGCACGCGGGCCGACATAGACGATCCTGTCGCCGGTGACCGCGA
Organism: Bradyrhizobium valentinum; assembly: GCF_001440405.1. Taxonomy (GTDB): domain Bacteria; phylum Pseudomonadota; class Alphaproteobacteria; order Rhizobiales; family Xanthobacteraceae; genus Bradyrhizobium; species Bradyrhizobium valentinum. The sequence continues at coordinate 102,076 of NZ_LLXX01000067.1, read as the reverse complement.
CATCGCCGACGAACGGCGCCTCGTCGGCGCCGCTGTAGATCGTCCCGCCGCTGATGACGAGGTCGGCCGTCTCGGCAGCAAAAGCGTAGCCGCCATGGGCGATGAGGCCGGCGATGGATACGGCGGCGAGCAGCACAGGCAGGCATTTCATCTAAAAAGTCTCCTTCACGCGCGCAGCAGGCTAGTTCGCGTTCTCCCGGACGTCCAATGCAGAATTTGCATTGGAGGCGCATCTCCGTGCACGCAGGAAGTTTTTCGCCAACAAGGCCGGCCCTTGCGCTGGATGCAGGTCTTTCCATCGGTATTGCCTCATTGGGCGCCGATGGCTTGTAAGAACGACGCGACCGCAAGCTTTGGAGCACTGCGCATGGGCATCAGCAAGCGCCGCTTCCTGAAGTGGAGAGGGTTACCTTGCTTGCGCAAGTATCCAATCATGAAGTGTCTGCGCAGCCTCGCTTAAGGGCCGTACACGATGCTGCACGGCCAGATGATAACAGAGATTGCCCTCGCAGGAATAACCTCCGTGATTTACTAGGTCTCCTCTGTCAAGTTCGTCTTCGACGAAGACGCGCGATAACAGGCCAACACCAAGCTCCGCGCCCGTGACCTCTATGAGGAAGGTTTGCGTACCCCGCCGATGAAACTGGTGACGGCGGGCGCCATCAACGAATTGCTGATCGAAATCATCAAGAACAACGTGCGCATCCCCGAGCAAGTCCTGGGAGATTTGTGGGAGGGCAAGACGCGAGGGGGCGATGGACAGGTGTTCGAAATTGATTTGCTTGCGGACGAACCGGTAACGATGTCTTTCATGGCCGATCGGCTGCGCACGCCAGCACCCGGCATGCACGGTGGCGAACCGGGCGCTACCGGCCACGTGCTGCTGGATGGCGTACCGATTGATCCCCGGGAAACGGTGGTCGCCGCTCCTAGGTCGCGGTTGACGCTGGAAACGCCAGGTGGTGGCGGATTTGCTCTTTTCGCAGCGACCGGTTCTCGGTGAATAATGCGTCGCGTTAGCTGTCGAAGCACCGGGTGGCGAAATTCCGATTCACGACTAATCGACACTGCACCCTCGGTTGCCGTTCCTCCATAATGAGGTCAGTGCACGCGGCCACTATCCCGGCAGAAGGATCGCGTTCCTTTGGGTGGACTAGGGAGGATGGCGATGCGACTAGCGACGTTTCTTAGAAGTTGGGCTTGTATGGCCGCGGGTTCGCGGTGACATTTACGGCCGCTGTCATGGGAGGGTCGTCGATTACGCACACGCGATAGGTATACTATTTTCGCGGAAATAGTATAACGGGGCAAATCCGCCGAAAGAAGATGATAAACTATTGAAATATCAAGACTATCGCTTTTCCGTCGCGCCCATGATGGACTGGACGGACTGAGCGGAAAAAGGTCAGTCCGATCAGCACTTAAGACGAGCTTGATTTAGCCGTGCAGTACCAAATGCTGTACTGCCTGTTATCCAAACACCCGTAGGCGAACAGTTTCGCATTTCCACCTTCGTTTGGCGGCCACTGCGCATCGCGGCGTACTACACCAATGTGCGCGATTGGCCTTCGAATAAAGGCGGCGCTCTGTGCGTTTTTTCGAGGTGGTGGCTGCGAGCGTCAGGCTCGTCGTTGCCCAGACAGCCGAGGCCAATCTTCGCTCAGAGCTCAATTCGCAGAATGAGCGGTTATGGCATGTCGCTAATGGTGCTCAAGCGGGGCTGAGGGATATTAGATCTCGCCAGCTCTCGCGTAGTGCAAATTGCTCAAGTGGGATCGTTACGAGAGTATAGTTTCTCCGTGAGGCCGCACGCACGCTGCTTGCGCGGTCAAGGGATTTGCGTCGAACCGGAGATACTGTTCTCGATCCGGATCGTATCTCGCTAGCTGCTGGCGCAGCGTTTTTTGCACATATGCATCAGCGACTCAGACCTCGCGAAAATTCGAGTTTTGAAGCCCTTGATCATGCTGCCGTATCTGCTGGCGCTCTTGGCCGTCGGCGGCCCGGTCGGACGTCAGCTGGCGCCCGCGACTTTGGGTGAGCCATGCCGGCGTTGAGCTGGCTTTCGGCCCAAAACCGGAGCATGCACGGCGTCGCTGGTTCCGCGTTCACGAGCTTTTTATCCCTTTGTTGCCGCCGGCGCGGTGCAAATCCACGAGGGTCTCCCCATTTACTTGAAATGATAGTCGTCATCTAAAGCGACAGAGTATCCAATTTTGGAGTTGCATATGGGTGAAGTCATTCGATTTATTCCAAAGTCCGAGCTCGAGCGGGCCCGCTTGGTTCGAGAGGCGCGCGCGATTTACGACAGCATCTTCCCGTCGGCCGATGCGATCAGCGGGCTGGGTTACGACAAGACACCGCTCCATCGGGGTTGATTTTGGAACTGCCGCCGGTGTCCGGCCGGACCCCGCTGTACGTAGGCCTCCGTCGGTATCCGCCTTCGCAGCGATGGACGGGTACGCCTCGTTCAGCGAGGTTCTCGATGCGGCTTCCGAGTGGTGCCGGACGGTACGTTACGCCGCTTGCCTGCGCCTTTCGAGAGAAGCGTTCTCCAAAGCCGGGCGCGCGCCTGGTCTAGGATGGACTTGAACTTCCTTGGCCGAAAGCGGCTCACCGCACTCCGAGCACACCATCACGGGATCGAACATCTTGCCGCACTTGCGGTGCTCATGCAGTAGGGGACGTCCGCGTTCGTCGACCATGTGGGTGTCGCCCCAATGGACGAGCGCCATCATGATCGGATAGAGATCGAGACCCTTTTGCGTCAGGATATACTCGTGGCGTTTGGGCGACTCCTGATATGGAATGCGGCGCAAGACGCCTTGGCGAACCAGCTTTTTCAGCCGCTCTGCGAGCAAATGGCGCGTGATTCCAAGCGCTGACTGAAAACCCTCAAAGCGGCGCGCGCGCAGGAAGCATTCGCGGAGGATCAGCAGCGTCCAACGGTCGCCAATCACACCGATGGTTCGAGCCATCGAACATGGCTCCTCCTCAAGTTCATCCCATTTCATTCCTGCTCTCCGGTCGTCCGGCGCCTGCTCCACTCGAATCATCCAGGGAACCGCAAGCCGCTCGTACCATTCTAGATAGGTACTAAATTCGAAACAATGCTCCGGCGAACCGTTAAAACTAGCAGAATAGCATAGATTTGACAGTTCAATTTTAGAACGGTACGAACGAACAGTAGCCTGGGTCCGGCTGGAAAATCACCAAGCCCGCCCATTCATTTCGCTCTACGGGAGAAGCTGACATGCCCCTGAGCTGATCGAACGCATCATGGCGGACGCCGAACGAATCATCCGTCAGCGCCTGACGGGCTTCCTCGATGATGCCGGGCAAAGGCCGGCTGCCGCGCGCGCGATCGCGTGAGCGTTTCCGGACGGGCATGCTGCTGCCGCATGTTCTGACGAGGATTATGCCCACGCATAGTCATACGTGCGTTGATTGTTGTTGATGAAGTTCGACTGGCCAGCGACGGAATGGCCTCCGGCAGCCTTGGGGAAATTTATGGATCTGACCGACTTCCACTATTACGAGCCTTCGAAGGGCCACGGACTCAGACATAATCCATTCAACGCGATTGTCGCGCCGCGTCCGATTGGCTGGATTTCGTCACGAAATGCGACCGGTCAACTGAACCTCGCTCCATACAGCTTCTTCAACGCGTTCCTCTACGACCCTCCGATTATCGGGTTCTCCTCAATTTCGTGGAAGGACACCGTAAAGAACGTCAGTGAGACCCGCGAATTCGTTTGGAATCTGGTTACGATGGATCTGGGTGAGCGCATGAACGTGACGGCGGCGCCTCTCGATCACGGCGTGAGCGAGTTCGAAGCAGCAGGACTGACGCCAATACCTGGACGCCACGTCGCTGTGCCGCGGGTAGGCGAGAGCAGGGCCGCAATGGAATGCAAGGTCACCGAAGTCTCTCAATTGACGAACGCGCGTGGTGAGAAGGTTGAAGGGTGGTTCGTGCTTGGCGAGGTCGTCGCGGTATACATCGATAAGTCCTTGATCGAGGACGGTGTCTACAACACTGCACTTGCGCGTCCCATACTGCGCGCGGGCCGCGGTGGAGATTACCTCGAGGTCCGTACGGAAAACATGTTCGAGATGACGCGCCCGCCTGGCAGCAGCAAGCCGGAGTTCCATGGCACCTGATGGCGAGGAGATGAAGATAAGGGACGAGTTTGAGGCTGACAAACGGACAGTGCGGAGTGACGCCGATCAAGACCTCAGGCCCCACGTGTACAGGCCAAGTGCCAGCAGTGAAAACGCGCTCAACACGACGCCCAGCGCCAACATTGCTTCATGCGACACCGTGGCGGCAAGCCATACGCCGATTGCGGCGTTCATCATCTGCCAGAAGCCTAGTAGCGCCGAGGCGGCGCCGGCTTTCTCCCCGAATGGAGAGAGCGCCCGCGCGGTAGCCAGTGGACTGACAACGCCCATGCCGAGGAGAAACACGCACATCGCGCCCAGAAACGGCAAGAAAGTCGGGCTGATCATCGAGATGAGCAGGATCGCAACGCTGCTGGCGGCCGTCGCCCACAGTCCCAATCGGATCGGGCCATCGAGCCCGTAGCGTGGTGCCAATTTCGTCGCCAGCATACCCGCGGCGAATACGATAAAGACGGTGCCGGCGAAGAAGAGGCCGAGCTGGATCGGCGTGAAGTGCATCGCTTCAATGAATAGGCGCGGCGCAGCCGAAAACATGGAGAACAAGCCGCCTATGATCAGGCTTGCGGTTGCAGCCGGGATAGCGAAGCGACGATCGCCAATCAGCCCAGCATAGGTTCTGGCGATGGCGACCGGATTGAGCGGAGTGCGGATCGAATTGTGGGTTTCGCCGAGGACGATGCCGTAGGCGATGGCGCCAGCTCCGGCAAACGCCGCGACAAGAACGAATTCGGAGCGCCAGCCAAAACTGTGATCGAGTGCGCCGCCAAGCAGCGGCGAGAATCCGGGGGCTGCGGACATCACGATCATGATTAGCGCCATCGCGCGCGCCAGTGCCGGCCCACTGAACATGTCGCGGGCGATCGCGCGAGACAACACTGACGTCGCGCAAGCGCCAGCAGCCTGGACGATGCGGCCGATCAGAAGATTAGGCAGATCATTTGCCAGACCGCACCAGACGCTGCCGCCGATGAACACGGCAAATCCGATCAGGACTGGCCAGCGTCTCCCGTAGCGATCCGAAAGCGGTCCGACCAGGAGTTGGCCTATCCCGAACACCGCAAGAAAGACGGTGATAGCGGATGTGACCGCCGCGCTGGTCACATTCAAGGAAATTGCGATTTGTGGGAGCGACGGCAGCAAGATGTTGGTTGCGAGCGTTCCCGTGGCGGCCAAGACGGAAAGGACCGCGATTGGCAGGACGCTGGAGACGGGAACGTCCAGCGGCGCGGCCTTGATCGTCTCGCTGTGGTCAGCCATGTGAACTTTCGCGGTGATGGGGATAGGCAGGTTGCAAGGCGGCGAGTGACGCGGTTCGCGCCGCTCGCCGAGCCCTTACTTGTCGGATCGGCCGTACTATCCGCGGACGACACGTTCGATCGCGACCGCGGTGGCTTCTCCGCCGCCGATGCAGAGGGCGGCCACGCCGCGCTTGAGGTTTTGGGCTTCGAGTGCATGCAGCAGCGTGACGATCAATCGCGCGCCGGTGGCGCCAATGGGATGGCCGAGCGCGCAGGCGCCGCCATTGACGTTCAGCTTCTCGCGGGGAATGCCGAGGTCCTTCTGCGCCGCCATCGCCACCACGGCAAAGGCCTCATTGATCTCGAACAGATCGACATCGCCGACGCTCCAGCCGACCTTGTCCAATAGCTTGCGAATCGCCGGGATCGGCGCCGTGGTAAACCATTGCGGCTCCTGGCTATGGGTGGCGTGGCCCTTGATCTCCGCAAGCACCGGGAGGCCGTCGCGATCGGCGAGGGAGCGTTTGGTGAGGATGAGCGCCGCGGCGCCATCAGCATTGGCGGAGGAGGCGGCCGGCGTGATGGTGCCGTTGGCACGGAACGCGGCTTTTAATCCGGGGATCTTGACGGGGTCGACCTTGAGCGGGTGCTCGTCATTGGCGACGATCCGCGGCCCGGCCTTTTCTTGCAGCGTAATCGGCGCGATCTCGGCCCTGAACGCGCCGCCTTCGACCGCCTTGCGCGCGCGGGTCAGCGTCTCCATCGCGTAGGCGTCCTGGTCCTTCCGGGTGAATTGATAGGCTTCCGCGGTGGCCTCGCCGAAATCGCCCATCGAGCGGCCAGTCTCATAGGCGTCCTCCAGCCCGTCCATCATCATGTGGTCGATGATCCGGTCGTGACCAGCGCGGTAACCGCCGCGCGCCTTGGCCAGCAGATAGGGCGCATTGCTCATGCTCTCCATGCCGCCCGACAGCACGATCGAGGCCGAGCCTGCATTGATGATGTCGTGGGCGAGCATGGTGGCCTTCATGCCGGAACCGCAGACCTTGTTGATCGTGGTGGCGCCGGTGGCATCCGGCAGTTTGGCGCCGCGGGCGGCCTGGCGCGCCGGTGCCTGACCTTGTCCGGCTGGCAATACGTTGCCCATGAAAACCTCATCGATCCGCTCGGGCGCCAGCTTGGCCCGTTCCAGCGCCGCGCCGATCACGTGGGCGCCGAGCTTGTGGGCGCTGAGAGGCGATAGCTCGCCCATGAAGCGGCCCAGCGGCGTGCGGGCGGCGGAAAGGATAACGACGGGATCGGAAGCAGCAGCCATGGCGAACTCTCCTGTTGATAGGCTTGTTATATGACGATAATCATATAAGCTAGCCAGCATTGCAATGAAATGTTGCCGTGATCTTCAAGGAAGCGCGGTTCCAGAATTGCTTCGAGGGGGATGGGGACGGGTTGTGCAGCCGATCACCTTAGGGGCTTGCACGGAGTGGCAATGCGATACGTAGAAGACCACAGGCGTCAAACCCACGATCGGATCGTTGAAAATGCCTCCTACGGTTTGCGCCAAAAGGGCGCGGAAGGGCTCAGTGTTGTCGACTTGATGAAGCTCGCGGGTCTGACCCACGGCGGCTTCTATAACCATTTCGAGTCGCGTGCCGCGCTTGTCAGCGAGGCGATCGCCTTTGCGATGGACCAAACGACTGAGCGATGGAAAAAACTGGCGAACGGGAAGGCCGACCGGGAACGCTACGAGGCGTTGATCGCCGATTATCTTAGTCCCCGGCATCGCGACAATCCTAAACACGGTTGCGCGCTTCCAACCCTGGCCGTCGATGTCGCGCGATCGAGTCCGAGCGCGCAGCAGGCCCTGGCTTCCAAACTGGAGAAGATGATCGATGCCCTTGTCCGGTTGCTTCCCGGTGAGCCACCTGGACAGGCTCGCCAAATCGCGACAGGCGCTATCGCAACCATGGTGGGATCGATCGTGCTGTCGCGCGCCGTCGGCGCGGGGAAACTTTCCGACCGCATCCTCGATGCCGGACGCAGGACCGCCGGCGGCCGGATTCGGAAGCCGCAACGAAAAACAACAAAGGCGACGCGCTGCGAAAAATCATAACAAGGGAGGTCACCATGACGGCCGGCAAGTGGCTCAAGACGGCCTGCAACCTGTGTTACATCAATTGCGGAATCGAAGTCTGGGTGAATGACGGACGCCTCGAGAAGGTGCGAGGCGACCGTTCGAGCCCGAAATCACAGGGCTATCTGTGCAACAAGGCGACCCGGATTCCATACTATGCGCATCACCGGGATCGGCTCACAACCCCGCTTCGCCGCCGCGCCGACGGCGGCTTCGATGAGATCGAGTGGGATGTGGCGATCGCAGAGATCGCGGAGCGGCTGCGAGACATCGTCGACAGATATGGCGGCAAGAGTATCGCCCTTTACGGCGGCGGCGGGCAGGGCAACCACGCCGGTGGTGCCTACGCCAGCGGATTGATACGCGCGCTGGGTTCACGCAGCGTCTTCAACGCCCTTTCGCAGGAGAAGACCGGCGACTTCTGGGTCAATGGCCACATGTTCGGCAGCCAGACGTGCCACACCGCCGAGGACGTACATCATTGCGATCTCTTGCTGGTCATCGGTGCAAATCCCTGGATTGCGCACGGCTTCCCCAATGCGCGCGATCATCTCAATCAAATCCGCAAGGATCCCGCACGCAAGCTGATCGTCATTGATCCCCGGCGAACCGAAACTGCCGAAATGGCGGATCTGCATCTCGCGGTTCGTCCCGGCACGGACGCGTTCCTCCTTGCTGCGCTGTTGGCCACGCTTGTCCGTTCCGATCGGGTCGATCAGGCGTTCATTGAGGAGCACACGGTCGGCTTCGCGGAAGTGAGGCAAGCGCTATTAAAGGTTCCCGTTGAAGAATGGGCCGCCGCCGCCGATATCTCGATCGCGGACCTGGAGCGTTGCGCCGCGATGATTGTAGCGGCGAAGGCCATGGTGGTTCGGGTCGAGCTTGGCATCCAGCAAGGCATCAATTCGACGCTCAACTCCTATCTTGAAAAACTTTTGATCATGCTTTCCGGCAATTTCGGCCGCAAAGGTACCAACCAATTGCATAGCTGGCTTCAACCGCTATGGGGCAATTCTCCGAACCAGACATTCGCACCGACCGGCGACGCGATTATTGGGGGCCTGTTGCCGCCGAATATTTTCCCCGAAGCGGTGCTCAAGGACCATCCCGACCGGTTGCGTTGCGCCTGGATCGACAGCTCCAATCCCGCCAACACGGCCGCAAACACCGAGGCGGTGGAACGCGCGCTGCGCTCGCTGGAACTATGCGTTGTGGTCGACGTTGCGATAACCGAAACCGCGCGGCTCGCGCATTATGTTCTCCCGGCGTCCTCACAATTCGAGAAAACTGAATTTACCCTGTTCAACTTCGAATTTCCGACGAACTATTTTCATGTTCGTGCCGGCGTATTGCCGCCGCTCGCCGGCACCTTGCCGGAGCCCGAGATCTACACGCGGCTTGCCATCGCGCTGGGGCTTCTACCAGGTGACAATGTGCTCGCGCCCCTGCGGGAGGCGGCGCGGCGTTCCCGAGCCGAGTTCGCCGCCGCCTTTCGGGCTTTCATCGCGGAAAATCCCGGCGCGGTTCCTGCCTTGGTGCTCTATCACACGCTGGGGCAGACGCTTCCGGATGGCACGGCGGCGGCGGCACCGTTGTGGGGTGCGGCGCTGGCTTGCGCGAAGCGATCGCCGCAAGCGGTACGGCGGGCGATTGGCGCGTCGGACGAGGTGACGGATCATCAGCTCGGCGATCTCCTGTTCGACACTATCGTGGCCGCCCGGCAAGGCACCGCCGTTACCCGGCACGAGTATGACGAGGTCTGGTCATTGATCAGCCATTCGGACCGCAAGGTTCGGCTGGCGATCCCGCAGATGCTGGAATGGCTCGCGCGTCTCGATCCGCAAGCCGCGGGCGCGCCAAAAGAGTTCCCGTTCATGCTGGCAGCCGGTGGGCGACGCATGTTCAATGCTAACCAGATTTTTCGCGATCCCGCGTGGCGTCGTGAGGATCCAGACGGCGCCATGTTGATCAATTCGAGCGATCTGAATGAGTTGGGCGCGAAGGATGGTGACTGGATCGCCGTCGAATCGGTGGTCGGGCGGCTGGTCGTGCGTTGCAAGGTCGATGACGCCATGCGGCATGGCCAGCTGGCGCTGCCGCACGGCTACGGTCAGGCATACCCTACATTGGACGGAGAGCGTCTGATCAACGGGCCGCGCATCAATCTGCTCACCGAAAGCGGCAACCGCGATCCCATTGCGGGCACGCCCTACCACAAGAACGTCGCGGTGCGTCTGGCCCTGGTGTCCGCGCACGAGGCTGCCGCCTATCAGTCGCAGTCCGAGCGAATTCATATGAGAGCTGCCGGACAATAGCTCGAAGGGAGGATCAAATGACCGAGAAACCAATCGCGATCGTGACCGGGGTAGGGCCGGGCACTGGAGCTGCCATCGTCAAGCGCTTCTCTGCCGGCGGGTTTCGCATCATAGCGCTTGCCCGTTCAGCGGAGCTCATCAATTCCCTCGCGCAAGAGCTTCCCGATGTCCACGCGATGACCTGCGACGTTTCCGACGAGAGTCAGGTGCGGACCGTCGTCACCGATGTAAAGCGCCGGTTCGGTGCGGCCGAAGTTCTCGTCCACAACGCGGTAGGAGGGGGCTGGGGAAGCTTTCGCGAGATCGACCCGAAGATGCTGAAGGGCAATTTCGAGGTCAACGTGATGGCCTTATTGTACCTGGCGCGCGAAGTGGCTCCTGACATGATCGATCGAGGCAAGGGCGCGATCCTGGTGACCGGGAACACGTCTTCGATCCGAGGCAAGGCCAATTTCGCCGGCTTCGCTCCGACAAAGGCGGCGCAGCGTATTTTGACCGAGTCGATCGCACGTGACATGGGGCCTCTTGGCGTCCACGTCGGCTATGTCCTTATCGACGCCGTGATCGACACCCCCCGAATGCGCGCGCGGATGAGCGACAAACCGGATGAATTCTTCATCAAGCCTACCGCCATCGCCGACGAACTGTACCATCTCTACGGTCAGGACCGATCGGCTTGGTCATTCCTTACGGAGTTGCGGCCATTCCGCGAAAACTGGTGACGCTAGGCCGGTGAGAAACACGGTCACAGCGGGGTAGCGCGCTTACTCATTCTAAGGAGCGCCGCAGACGCAGACTTGAAAGGTCACAGCCATGACTGATGGGTCAATCTCGATCGATACAGGGACCGACGAACTGCTGTGTGCGATCCGGGATCGCGTCGCCGTGATTACCTTGAACCGACCCGAGGCACGAAATTCGCTGTCCGACCATCTTACGCCGGCGCTGCGCCGGATGATCAAGCGCAATGGTGACGATCCGGATGTCGGCGCACTGCTTATTACCGGTGCCGGCAGCGCTTTCTGTTCCGGCGGCGACGTCAAGGGGATGGGCGGCAACTCTGCCGCACCGGCCATGTCATTCAGCGACAAGGTTGCGCGATTGCGGGAACGTCAGCGAACCCTGACCGGCGTGCTTGTCTCGGTGCGTAAACCCACGATCGCGGCCCTGCCGGGACCGGCGGCTGGCGCTGGGCTTGCGATCGCGCTCGCCTGCGACATTCGTATCGCAGCCGAATCCACTATCATGACGACTGGTTACGCCAGGATTGCGCTCACCGGTGATTACGGCATTTCGTGGCTGTTGACGCGGCTGGCCGGGACGGCGCGTGCCCGCGAACTGATGTTCTTGTCCGAGCGGATCGATGCACGCCGCTGCGAAGCGCTGGGGCTGGTAAATCGCGTGGTGCCTGATTCTGAACTGCAAACCGAAGCATTTGCTTTGGCGAGGACGTTGGCAAACGGTCCGGCAAGCGCCTATGCCTCCATCAAGGACAATCTCGACCTTGCGCTGTCGGCCGACTTCCTGACGTCATTGGATCATGAGGCCGAGAGGATGGTCGCTGCAGGCAGTACCACGCAGCACGCCGAAGCCGTGCGGGCCTTCATCGAGAAACGTACGCCCATGTACAGGTGAGGCTATTCTTCGACTCTGATGACGACCTTACCCTTCGCGCGCCCAGTCTCGACGTAAGCTAAGGCATCCGCTGTCTTCTCAAACGGGTAAGACTTGTCAACGACCGGTCGGATCAAACCGGATTCGATCAGTGAAGCGATCTCGCTCAACTGTTGCCCGTGTGCCCGCATGAACAGGAATAAGAAGCGCACACCAAGGCTTTTGGCTTTCTTTCGCGCACCATGACTCAGCACGCGCATCACCAGTTTCAGGAACAGATTCAACTTTAGTTCATTGGCGAACGCTGGGTCGGGCGGCCCCGAGATCGAGATGAGGAGGCCCCCCGGTCTCAGCACGCGCAGAGATTTTTCAAGCGTCCTGGTGTCCTGGCTGTGCAGGACCAGATCGTAGCCCGTCAAAGCCTTCTCGAAATCCTGCGTCTTGTAGTCGATGACCACATCTGCGCCGAGACTTTTTACCAACTCGACATTTTTCGTGCTCGTCGTCGTCGCAACTGTCGCGCCGAGATGCTTGGCGAGTTGGATGGCAAAAGTCCCCACACCACCGGAGCCGGCTTGAATGAAGACCTTTTGACCGGGTTTCAGCTTGCCCACCTCAACCAGCGCCTGCCAGGCGGTCAGCCCCACCAGCGGGATGGCGGCGGCTTCTTCCATGCTGATGTTCTTGGGCTTTAACGCCACGTCCGTTTCATTCATTGCAATGAATTCAGCGAACGTCCCGATCCGATGGTCGCGCGGTCGTGCATAGACCTCGTCGCCGGCCTTGAACCGCCTGACCTTGGGGCCAACCCTGACGACCATCCCGGCAACATCGTGCCCCAGAATGAAAGGCGGACGATACGGCAGTATGAGCTTGAATTCTCCGTCCCTGACCTTGGAGTCCAGAAGGTTCACCGCGGTTGCATGAACTCGAACCAGGACATCATCGTCCCGCAACTCCGGCTCTGGCACGTCGGCCAGGCGCAGAGCGCCTTTCTTTTTGTATTTGTCGACAACGAATGCCTTCATGGTGTCTTCTCCAATTGAGTCGCGGCGTCAGGCGTCAAGGAAGGACAGGGCCTTCGGCACGAAATCGGCGTGGTTCTGGAAAATCCCGCCATGCCCGGCATCGTCGTAGATAACGAGTTGCGCGCCCGGGATACGGCGCGCCATATCGATGCTGTTTACGGTCGGCACCATGATGTCGTTATCGCCATTCGCGATCAGCACCGGGATCCGAATGCTTCCGAGATCTTGAGGCGCCTGCCGGCCCCAAGCAGTGATCGCCTTGAGCTGCCGCAAGAACGCGCCAGGTGTGGGTCCTTTGTCCCGGTTTGTCTTGCGTTCTTTCAGCCGTTCCAGAAAGGCTTTCGCGGCTCGGCGACCATTGGCCGTGGACGTGAAAAACAGGTAGAATTTCGGGTCTCGCAGCGTCAGCAAGCCCTTGATTATGAGTGGCCAGGACACCGGCCCCACCTTGTCGATGCCTTTGCCGCCCGCCGGGCCCGTGCCGGTCAGAATGAGTTTTCGCACGAGGTCTGGAGCCTTCAGCACGATATCCTGCGCCACAAATCCGCCGAGCGAAAAGCCGAGCAGATCGACCTTCTCGAAGCCCAGCGCGCGGATCAGGGCAATCGCATCTCGAGCCATCTCATCAATCGTCACAGGTGCCGTTCCGCCCGACGCACCGATACCCCGGTAATCGGTTGCGATCACGCGATGCTTGCTGGCGAGGCCGTCCACAATCCGCGGATCGAAATTGTCCAGAACTGCGCCCCAATGGTTGAAAAGAATTAGCGGCACGCCGCTGCGGGGGCCCAGGTCGCGATAGGCAAAAGTAGTCCCCCCGACACTGATCGAGAGATTCGGCGCATCGATGTAGCGCGTCCCCGATCCGAAGTAACTGGAAGAACTGGATGCCTTCATAATATTCTCTCTCTCCAACCTTCCTGGAAGCTGACGATCCTGTTCAGGAGCGACGCAGGTCTGCTTCGCGCGGGCGCCAGTCACCACTTCTCGACCCACGGTCGCAGCACGACTTCGAACGCCCACGTCGACCGATGCTGGCGATGCAGATGCAGATAGGTTTCCGCGATGCAGTCCGGGTCAGCCATGTTGTCGTCGACAGTCGTTCCCGCCAGTCGGTGCGCGCGGGTACCGTCTTCCTGAGTCCAGCCAATCGCCGCGTCAATCGGCACATTTGCCACGTGGATCCCCTCCGGCATCAATTCCCTTGCCATGCTCTGTGCAAGGCCGGACTTGGCATGACATGCCATTGCGAAGGCAGCGCTCATCGGGAAGCCCTTGAGCGCCGCGCTCGCGTTCGTGAAGATGATCGTTCCTTTCGTTCCGCCGGGGCTTGGTTTGTTTTCCCGCATGAGTCGAGCGGCGTGCTGACCCACCAAATACGCGCTGAATGCTGAGTTCCGAAGTGTGTCGAGCACCATGCTTGGGTCGGCTTCGGTAATCCCCATGCGGAAAATGCCGGGAACGCGGCCGTCGATATTATGCACGACAAGCGTAGGTGCCCCCAGGTCTCGAACGACATTCTGGAACAGCAGCTCCACGGCCGCTGGTTCGGTGGCATCGCACGCGTATCGGCGCACGCCGTGCGTCTTCTCGAGATTCTGCAGAACCGATTTATCCGGATTCCTGGCTGCGATGCCGACGCGCATGCCGTTTTCCGCGAACAGCCTGGCGCAACTTGAGCTGATGCCCGGGCCGCCGCCAACGATGATTGCAACGTCCTGTACGGAAGGTAGAGTGTCGTGTTGATCCAATTGAGTCATGTTTCGTGCTCCTATGCAGGTCGTAAGCAGATGAGCGAGGACGCGTTTTATTCCTGGCGCTCCCAAATCTGCGAACGACCCAGCATTGACACGCCAATGTAGCCGCGTCTGGTCTTCATCGAGGTGTCGCCAAACAGCCTGGTCGCGAAATGGTTACGCATTCACGTCCACGACCGTGCGGCCCTGGACCTTCCCGGCGAACATTTGGCGCACCACTTCGGGGACCTCCGCGAGACCGACCACCTGCATGGTTCGGGCGAGCTTGTTCAGGTCGAGGTCGCGAGCCAAACGCGACCACGCCTCGATTCGCGCCTCATGCGGGGCATTCACCGAGTCGATGCCTGCCAGGGTGACGTTGCGCAGGATGAACGGCAGAACCGTTCCGGGAAGATCGGCACCCTGAGCCAGGCCGCACGCCGTCACCACGCCGCGGTACTGCGTCTGCGCCAATACGTTCACCAGCGTATGACTGCCGACGGAGTCGACCGCTCCAGCCCAACGCTCGCGTGAGATTGGTGCTCCCAGCTCCGAAAGCGTTTGTCGATCTATGACATCAGCCGCGCCGAGACTCCGCAGGTAATCGGCTTCCTCAAGACGTCCAGTTGATGCAACGACGCGATAACCGAGATCGGCGAGGAGAGCGATTGCGATCGAACCGACGCCGCCATTGGCACCGGTTACGAGGATGTCACCACGCTGCGGTGTGATGCCGCCATGTTCGAGGGCCAGCACCGACAGCATCGCGGTGTAACCGGCCGTACCGATCGCCATGGCGTCCTTCGTTGAAAACGGCGCCGGAATCTTGACCAACCATTCGCCCTTCATCCGCGCTTTCTGGGCGTAACCGCCATGGTGGGTCTGGCTCAGTCCCCAGCTGTTGGCGACAACGCGGTCTCCGACGGCGATGCCGGGATAGGAGGATGCCTCTACCGTTCCAGCAAGATCGATACCGGGAATGAGGGGAAACTGGCGAATGATCTCTGCGCGCCCGCTAATGGCCAGCGCATCCTTGTAGTTCACAGTCGAATAATCGACTGCAACCGTAACGTCGCCAGGCATGAGATCTTGCTCGTTCATTTCGACCACGCTGGTCGAAATCTTCTCACCTGTCTTTGCAGCCAGCAGCGCCTTGAACGTCATCGCCGTATCCTAGATTGGAGTTTCGCTGTCCACGGACCTAGGGTCGCGCCGCTTGATCGCAAGAAGGCACAATTAAAGCGGATACTATCATTTATGTAAGTACCCGCGTCCAAAGCGTGGAGCCCGGCCTTGGCGATATGACAGTGGGCCTGACATGGCGACGTCGTGCCCGAAGCGCGAGTGGGCAACCTTGTATGCCGAGGCTCACCCGTCCGGTCGCTCTGGAGCGGGCTGTCGACGAGCCCTCTGTCGAGATCCTGCCACTGTCTGTGGCTGTCAGTATCTGTTGTATTACGATCGTCATGTGATATGAATACGTAAATCAAGAGCTGTTCAATGGCGTCGATGGTTACATCCAAAGACGTCGACGGGGCGTGTGTGACCGGGACTTTCGGCGCCATGGAATAGGCTTCACGCTCTACGAACCCCAGACTAGTGCCCTTCGTGCTGTCATAGCTGATACTATCATTTATGGAGGTGACCATGCGTCCAAGAAGGTTTGACGCCAAAAGCGGATGCGCGGTCGGGGTGACACTGTCCGTCATTGGCGGCATGTGGAAGCCGCTGATCCTGTTTCATCTCTTCGCCGGCAAGAAGCGGTTCATGGAACTGTCCCGGGCCATCCCTAACGCCACGCAGAGGATATTGACCCTTCAGCTGCGTGAGCTGGAGGCCGATGGCGTGATCGTTCGCCATGCCTATCCGCAGATTCCTCCGAAGGTGGAATATGAAATCTCTACCTTCGGCCAGAGCCTCGGGCCCGTACTGCTTTCGCTTCGGGGTTGGGGCAAGCAACATGGCGGTTCAATTGAAGGCACCTCTCAGCCACACCACGTTCCTGAAGATCGCCAGCAAAACGCATGCGCGCTGTAACGGTTGAATGAGTGATCGCCGAAACCTGTCCTGCATACACATCGCCTGCGTCGGTCGACCTGTGACGTCTCACGCTCGCGCCACTTCCATCGCCGGCTCGGGTTCTTCCCGTCGAACGCTGACGCGCTTTATCATGAGCGGAAAGCTGTCGCTTTAGGTGGTACGGCTCTGCCGCTTTCGCAGGCATGTGCCACAAGCGAGCCTATCCCATGGATTTATCCGAACGACTTGCGTCGTGACCTCGAATTCCAAATAGGAATTAGGGGAGTCGATCGACGTTGGCGTGTCCGTCAAGGTCGATAGGCGGTCATTCGGCTTGACAGTTCTATTTTAGAACTATTTACTCGACCTGCCGATCGACATGAAGGAGCGGACCTGCCCGTTTGAAGGGGGCCGCGCAGCGCTCCCAAAAAGAGGGCGCGAGGGAGGATGACATGAGGAGCGTGGACGAACTCACTGCGGCCGAATTGCTCGATGGCCTGCCTTCAAGAGTGCACGAGGTCTACGCGCCGTTCGTCCGGGACATCCCGGATCATCCGGCCTTCATGGAAGGGGGACGTTCATGGAGCTACCGGAAGTTTTCGGAAGCAGTCGACGCCGCCGCGAAGTATCTCGCCGATCTGGGGATCAGGCCCGGCGACCGCGTGATGATTGCGAGCGAGAACAGTGTGGCTCTGGGGGCGATGCTCTTCGCAGCGAGCAAGCTCGACGCATGGGGCATTACGGTTAATCCCCGCCTCTCGGCCAGGGAGATCGATCTGATCGGGACGCACAGCGGTGCCAGACGCGTGCTGTTCAACGCAGCGCTTTCGAAGGAAGCCGCAGATCACGCCAGCCGCGTCGGCGCTAAAATAGACGCTGTGGGGCCGTTCGGTGGAATCGGTATTGGTCCTCTCAATGCGGATGCGCCAGCGGAGCCCGTCGAGAAGGATGGCAAGCGACAGGTCGCGGGCCTTTTGTACACCTCGGGCACGACCGGTGCACCGAAGGGAGTCATGCTGAGCCACCGCAACCTCCTCTTCACCGCAAAGACTTCGGGAATCCTTCGCCAAAGCGGTCCGGCCGACCGCATCTACGGCGTGCTGCCGATGTCCCACATCGTCGGGTATACGATCCTGCTGATCGCCACGCTGATGCACGGCGGCACATTGTATGTTGTGGCCAAGGCCGATCCAGCTGCGCTGGCCCATGCCATCGCCGAGGAGGGGATTACGAGCCTGTTCGGTGTTCCTGCCACGTATCAGCGGCTGCTCGAACACAAGGCGGTCAAGGGCATCCAACGGCTCGATCGAGGCAAGCTGCGGGTCATGGCCGTCGCCGGCGCTCCGCTCGACCTCGATCTCAAGAAGCGGATCGAGGACGAATTCGGAATTCCGCTATTGAACAACTACGGCATAACCGAATGTTCGCCCGGCCTATCGGGTGTCCGTTCAGAACACCCCGTCTCGGACGAATCGGTCGGCCCCTTTCTTCCCGGTATCGAGCACCGGATCGTGGACAGGCAGGGCAAGAAGGTGGCGACCGGCGAAGTGGGCGAACTGCACGTCCGAGGCCCCAACGTGATGCTCGGCTACTATCGTGCTCCGGAACTCACAGCGGCGGCGATCGATGGCCAGGGATGGTTCAACACGGGTGACCTCGCGCGGGTGAACGGCGAGGGCCATCTCTACATCGCTGGCCGAACCAAAGAGCTCATCATCCGCTCCGGTTTTAACGTTTACCCTGCTGAGGTGGAGGCGGTTCTGAACGCGCACGAGCAAGTCGTCCAATCAGCTGTGGTGGGACGACCAGTTGATGGCAATGAGGAGGTCGTCGCGTTCGTGCAGCTTCTCCCCGGCGCCAGCGTTAGCGCCGAAGACCTGAAGGCGTACACGGCCCAACAGCTCACTTCGTACAAGCGCCCGACTGAATTGATCGTGCTCGAAGCTCTGCCCTCAGCCTCCACCGGCAAGATACTCAAACACAAGCTGCGAGAGATGGCGATCGAACGGGCGGGTGCGAAATCACCCGGTGCAGTTGCCGCCGGCTGACGCTGGCTAAGGAAAAGTGAGCGACGAATTCCGTCGCCGGAGGTAGGAGATGTCGATGTTTGGAAAAACCATGATGGCGGCTGCGATCGCAGCTTCATTGGCTGGCGCGCAGGCTCGTGCGGAAACGCCCGGCATCACGAGCGCCGAAGTGAAGGTGGGTGCGACGTTTCCGTTTAGTGGTCCCGCATCGCCGCTCAGCAATACCGGAAAGGGTCTGATCGCCTACATCAATTCGATCAACGATCGCGGCGGCATCAATGGCCGGAAGATAAACCTCATCACCTACGACGATGCTTACAGTCCACCCAAGACGGTGGAGCAGACAAGGAAGCTGATAGAAAGCGACGAGGTGGCCTTCCTGTTCGGCCCGCTGGGTACTCCCGGCATCGGCGCCACCATCAAGTACGTCAACGCGAAGAAAGTGCCTCATCTATTCGTGGTTAGCGGCGTCACCAAATTCACGAACTTTGCTGAATTTCCGATGACCACCACGGGGTTGCCCAGCTACGACACGGAAGGGCGAATCTACGCGAAATACATCACTCAGGCCCGGCCGGACGCAAGGATAGCGATCCTGTATCAGAACGACGATTTGGGTAAGGACTTCGTCAATGCATTCAAAGGCTACCTGAAAGGCGACTTCGACAAGAAGGTTGTAGCGTCCTCGTACGAAGTGACGGAGCCGACGATCGATTCCCACGTGGTGAAATTGAAATCGTCTGGCGCAGAGGCGTTCCTGGTCGCCGGCACGCCGAAGTTCGCGGCTCAGGCTATCAAGAAGGCCGATGAGGTCGGCTGGAAGCCGTTGTTCCTGATCAATTTGGTGTCGAGTTCAGTCTCTTCAACTATCGTCCCCGCGGGGCCGGAGAAAGCTGTTGGCATCGTCGCCGCGACAATCTTCAAGGATCCGGGCGACAATAAGTGGGCCGATGATCCCGGCATCAAGTGGTACCGCGACCATTTCGCGAAATACCTGCCGGGTGCCGACATCGGTGATGCCAACTATCTGTTCGGTACGCAGCAGGGACAGATCCTGGAGCAGGTGCTCAAGCAGTGCGGTGACGATCTCTCGCGCGAGAACATCGTCAAGCAATCGCGGAGCATACGCGGGCTGTCGCTGCCGACTCTGGTACCGGGCGTTACGATCAACACGGGCCTGGAAAGCAGCATGGCGTACACGCAGCTTCAGTTGCAGCGCTGGACCGGCAGTTCCTGGGAGCAGTTCGGAAACGTACTCAGCGCCGAGCAAGAGTGAACTTTTGAGCCGGGCGATCTGGGCCCTCAAAGTCACCAGCTGAATGAGAGGAGTGCGAATGTCCAGCGACGTACTTTTCCGGCCTTTCAAGATAAAAGGGCTGAACTTGCCGAACCGGGTCGTGATGGCGCCGATGACGCGCTCGTTCTCTCCGGGCGGAATTCCGACCGAAGACGTCGCGCGGTACTACCGCCGCCGCGCCGAAGGAGCGGTTGGGTTCATCATATCGGAAGGGACGGGCGTGGATCGTCCGGCATCTCTGAACGATCCGAATGTCCCTCGCTTTCATGGCGAGAAGGAACTGGCGGGGTGGCGGCGTGTGGTCGACGGGGTGCACGCCGCGGGCGGCCTGATGGCGCCGCAGCTATGGCATGTTGGAGCCGTTCGCACGCGCGCCAAGGATTGGTCTCCTCCTGGTGCCTACGACAGCCCGTCCGGCCTGTCGCGACCGGAGAAGAAGTTCGGCGAGCCGATGAGCGAAGAAGACATCGCAGACGCCATTCGCGCTTTCGCCGATGCGGCGCTCGCGGCGAAGCGCCTCGGGTTCGATGCCGTCGAATTGCACGGCGCGCACGGCTATCTGATCGATCAGTTCTTCTGGGAGGGTACCAATCGCCGCGAGGATACCTATGGAGGCAAGGACCTGCCCGGCCGGGCCCGGTTTGCTGCTGAAATCGTCCACGCGGTGCGCAAGTCGGTCGGAACGGACTTTCCGATATTGCTCCGGATCAGCCAGTGGAAGCAGCAGGACTTTGAAGTGAAGCTGGCCGATACGCCTCGCGCATTGGAAGCCTGGCTCAAGCCTCTGGTGGACGCGGGCGTCGACATTCTGCATTGCTCGCAACGGCGCTTCTGGGAGCCGGAGTTCGATGGCTCCGATTTGAACTTCGCGGGATGGGCGAAAAAGGTGACGGGAGTACCGACTATTTCGGTCGGGTCGGTCGGTCTGAGCGGCGAATTCATCGCCGCATACGGCGGAGAGAGCTCTCGTCCGGCGTCTCTCGACGAGTTGATCCGCCGCCTCGGTCGCGAGGAGTTCGATCTCGTCGCGGTGGGGCGTGCGCTGCTTCAGGATCCGCAGTGGCTACTGAAGGTACGTGACGGCCGGACGGAAGAACTGATGGCGTTCGAGCGGACCGCGTTCGCGGCGCTGAGCTGAAAGAGGGACGGTCTAGAGGCGGGGCGCATGCACTTGAATAAGAGCTATCCAAAAATTTTGTAGCAAGTCGGTGACCGTTCCAACTGGTTGGCAAGGAATAATAGGCGGCACGCCAGCCGACCCGGAAAGACCTGCGTGTGGTTGCGCAGTCACCTGCAAGCAATTCGGAGACCAGCAAATGAACGACACTAAAACCCAAGTCGGGCAGATCCGCACCGAGGTGCATGGGCACGTCTTCAAGATCATCATCGACAACGTGGCGAAGAAGAACTCCTTCAGTCCGCAGATGATGGCGCAGATGTCGGATGCGATGACGCTTCTCGATCGGACGGACGACTACTGGGTCGGAGTACTCTGCGCCGTAGGCCCGGATTTCACGGCCGGGCTGGATATGCCGAAATTCTTTGGGCCGAAGGCTGAGAATACCGAGATCAAGCCTGGCAACATCGATGCGTTCGCGCTGAAAAGCCGGTGCCGCAAGCCGATCGTGACGGCCGTGCAGGGGATCTGTTTCACGATCGGTATCGAAATGATGTTGGCTGGCGACATCGTCATCGCGGCCGACGACGCCCGGTTTTGCCAGATGGAATCCAAGCGCGGGATCGCGCCGCTCGGCGGCGCACACTTCCGGTATTTGACGCGCGCCGGCTGGGGAGATGCGATGTATCATCTGTTCCTGTGCGACGAGTTCAATGCGGCCCGGGCGCACAAGATCGGATTTGTTCAGGAAGTCGTCGCTCCCGGCGAGCAGATAGGTCGCGCGATGGAGATTGCGAATCTGATCGCCAAGAACGCGCCGATCGGCATTCAGGTGACCAAGGAAGCCGCGCTGAAATACATCGAGGCGGGTGAAAAAGCCGCGATCGATTACATCCCAAAGATCAAAGATCGCGTTTTCAGCAGCGAAGACATGAAAGAAGGCATCCGGTCTTTCGTGGAACGTCGCTCGGCAGTGTTCCGCGGGAAATAGTGATCCCGCGGATCCCCACGTAACCGCGCAGCAGAACTTTGCCCACAAGAGGATTTGACTATGGGAAGCATCAAGAAGGCATTCGATCTCACCGGAAAGAATGCCCTTGTTACAGGCGGCTCCCGCGGCCTTGGGCTGAAAATCGCCGAGGCGCTAGGTGAGCAAGGGGCGCGGGTCGTGATTTCCTCTCGCAAGGCGCCGGATCTGGAAAAGGCCCAGGCGCATCTTGCCGGTCTCGGCATCAAGGCGGAGTGGATTGCAGCGGATAATTCCAGGGACGAAGACGTCAAGCGGCTCACTGACGAAGCGATCAAGAAGCTCGGCCGGGTGGACATTCTGGTGAACAACGCGGGCGCAAACTGGGGCGCGCCGACCGAGGACCACCCGATCGAGGCGTGGGACAAGGTGATGAATCTGAACATCCGCTCGCTGTTCCTGCTCAGCCAACAGATTGCGAAGCACTCGATGATTCCCAACAAGTATGGCCGCATTATCAACCTTGCGTCGATCGCGGGCCTGTTCGGAAGTTCCGGAGATATGCAGATGGTCGCCTACAACACGAGCAAGGGCGCGGTGGTCAATTTCACGCGAGCCCTGGCGGGTAGTTGGGGACGCTACGGAATTACGGCCAATGCTCTGGCGCCCGGCTTCTTTCCGTCGAGGATGACGAAGGGCACGATCGAAGCTGTCGGGGTCGAAAAGCTCGCCGCCGGTGCGCCGCTGCGCCGCATCGGCGACGAGGACGATCTGAAAGGCGCTGTGGTTCTCTTCGCAAGCGACGCCGGCAAGCACATCACCGGTCAGATCCTTGCCGTCGATGGCGGTCTGACTTCGGTGCTATCGTCTTCCTAAGCTTCGGCTGTGCGGTGCGGACTGCTGCGTGAGCGCTATTGGGAAGGATACCGTCCGACTGACGATTTCTCTTTCTGCGTTAGGCGGCGTAGGCGGCCACAGAGAGTATTAGACGTGTCCGGAATCTGAGCGGTCGATCTCGCCGTGAACTTCACGATAAGTGTTGGAGAAGATGTTGGCGTGGGTTGGTAGCGCTCCACCGACTCGAACCTCGACACTGAGGCGAAACCGCGCCTCGTGCGGACTCAGTCGAGCAACGCTTGAACGGGGCGGGCTGGTTCCGTAGATCCCCAAGCGCGACGGCTAGGCTGTTGGCTTTGCTGACACGCCGATTTGCTCGAGCTCGGTTGTCATAGCGAGAATGCTAACCGCCACCCGCAGCGCGCAAGCGTCCCGGACTTCATGTTGAGCCGCCGGTCGTAGCTCAAGAGGTTCGCATTGGGCAGCCAGAAGGGCTCGTCGTCCACGAAGAGCTTGATGATCTTGCTGTCGGTTACGTTGCAGATCGTCTGGCCGGTTTTCGCAAAACCGTAAGCTTCTTCCCCGTACACGATTGGCCACGTCTCGTAGAACCCATTGATGAGGGTTCCGTTTTCAACGTTGGGGCCGCCTTCCTCCGGGCACCCGCGCATGCCGAGGTATCCGTTGCCAAGCGCCATGATCGTTTCCATCTGGGCCAGGAATTCGGGGCGAAAGCCTTTCTCGATGACGTTCCACTCGTCGGCCGGATAGTCATGAGATGGCGGTTTAAGGCGTTCATGACGGATCATCGCGCCGTTCCTCCAGGCAGCAGAGGCTGCTCGTCAATCAACCAGTTCGGCGAGGTCGCTCACCACCAAATGTGCACCATGTTTCTGAAGTTCTTCGGCATTACCCTTGCGAGCAACCCCGATCACAAACGCGAAGTCTCCATTCGACCCCGCCTGGACCCCCGAGATAGCGTCCTCGATGACAACCGCCCGTGACGGCTCGACGCTCAATAGTTTTGCCGCCGTCAAGAACGTGTCCGGAGCAGGCTTTCCAGCCAAGTATTCCGCATGGATGGTATTGCCGTCGACTCGGGCGTCGAAAAATGTGTTCAGCTTGACGGCCTCTAGGACTGCCTGGCAGTTTTCACTTGAGCTGACGACGGCGAGCTTGAATCCTTGACGCCGGAGCTGATGGATAAGGCGAACACTTCCCTCGTAAGGTTGCACCCCAAGATTTCCGATCGCCTCGCTGACTAAGTCGTTCTTGCGGTTACCGAGCCCGCCCACCGTTTCGGCCTCTGGTGGGTCGCCCGGGGTCCCCTCAAGGAGGTGTATGTCGCGTGATTTGAGAAAGTCGCGAACGCCGTCGAAGCGGGGCTTACCATCCACATAGAGCCGGTAGTCCGTGACAAGGTCAAAGGGGTAAAAGGCTTTGCCGCTTTGGGTCGCACGTCCCTTAAGATACTCGTCGAACATCTGTTTCCAGCAAGCCGCGTGCAGGCTGGCGGTGTCTGTTATCACGCCGTCAAGGTCAAACAACACGGCATCGTACTGGTCGCGGGTAATCGCACGCTTGCTGCCGGTCTGCCGCATCGATCCCTCCCGTGTTACGACGTCCGTTGGTCAACCAGTTCGAATTTCCTTGCAGACGGTGCTGCTCCCATTGCTGTCGCGACGAATTGAAAGGTCACGGCTTTCTGCCCTGGATGGCGCAAGGCCGACGACGGGAGACACTTGGCGTATCGACGGTGGTTGTCGCACCATCGATTGACTTTGCTGGAGCATGGCATCGGGGAAGCATCCCTTATCGCAAGAACTCCCTGAATCTTTGCAAAGAGAAGAAGAACAGGATCGCTCCTATCGTCAGCAGGGCGGCGAGCTGCGGCCAGACCACAGCTATTCCGGCGCCACGGAACAGCACGGCTTGTGCGAGGATGACGAAGTGCGTGTTGGGCGCGGCGAGCATGATGTTCTGGATGATCTCGGGCATGCTCTCCCGGGGCGTCGTGGCTCCCGACAGCATTTCGAGCGGCATCAGGACGAGCATCATCAACAGGCCGAATTGCGGCATGGTTCCCCCAACCGTCGCCAGAAAGATGCCCATGCTGGTCATGGCGAACAGGTAGAGCGCGGTGCCGAACAGGAACAGCGGGATCGAGCCTCCGATCCGCACCGCCAGCAATCCCTGGACGATGAACACGAGCGACACGCTGGCGGCCAAGAGCACGACAAGCCCCATCGACCAGATCTTGCTTGCCATGATCTCGAACGGCGTCACCGGCATGACGAGCAGATGCTCGATGGTGCCGTACTCGCGCTCGCGGATCAGCGCGGCTCCGGTCAGGATGATCGACAGCATCGTGATCGAGGAGATCACGTTGTTGATGGCGCCAAACCAGCTTTTGTTGAGCTCGGGGTTGAAGCGCGCCCGCAGGGCGAGCTCGATGGGGAGAGGCGCGGCCGAGCGATAGCGGGCCAGAAATTCGCTGACCTCGTCGGTCACGATGGACTGGATATAACCGCCACCGGTGAAGGCCTGCGACATGCGGGTCGCGTCGACGTTGAGCTGGATCGCCGGTGATCTCTGGGCCAGAAGGTCGCGCTGGAAGTTCGGCGGAATGTTGAGCGCGAAGGTATCGAGACCCGCATCCATGCGCGCGTTAACCTCCGATTGGAGGATCAGCCGCGGTATCGTGAAATAGGGCGGATTGAACGCCGTGACGATGCGCGTCGATGCCGGCGAATTGTCCTCGTCGACGATGGCGAGCGCGGCCTGGTTCAAGGTCTCCGGCTGCGCCCGGGATCCCGTGTAGATAGAGACCGTGAAAGCATAGACGATCAGGATCAGCATTATCGGATCGCGGACAAGCCCCCGCAGTTCCTTGACGCCGAGCTGAACGATATTGGAGGTGCGCATATCTAGCTTGCCTGTTTCCGCAACAGCACCGCTCCGAGACCGAGCAGCACCGGGATCGTCACGAGCAGCGCAATAAACGGGCCCGATAGATCGCCGAAATCGAGTCCCTTCGAGAAGGTGCCGCGGGTGATGGTGACGAAATGCGCCGTTGGGTAGATCCGTCCGATGAAGGCGCCGGCTCCCTGAAGCGACGACACCGGATCGATCAGCCCCGAGTACTGGGTGGCAGGCAGCATGGTAAGCAGCGCGGTCGCGAAGATCGCGGCGATCTGGCTCGCCATGAACGCCGAGATGACGAGCCCCATCGCGGTCGTGATGATGACATAGAGAAATGCCGCGGAGGTAAGGGCGAGGAAGCTGCCGGTGAACGGAACGCGGAAGATGAACACGGCAAAGGCCGTCAACAGGAAGAAATTGAGCATGGCGATCGCGACATACGGAACCTGCTTGCCGAGCAGGAATTCCAGCCGCGTCACCGGCGTTACATAGAAATTGATGATCGACCCCAGCTCCTTCTCGCGCACGACGCTCAGCGTCGCCAGGATCGCCGGTATCATCAACAGCAGGATCGGGATCACGCCGGGAGCCATGGCCACGATGCTCTTGATATCCGGGTTGTAGCGATAACGGATCTCGAGCTGAAAATCGCCTGTAGTCGCGGCGCTGCCGTAGATCAGCCGGGCGCGCTGCGTCAGCCAGTGTGCGTGCATCGCCTGCACATAACCCTTCACCGTTTCCGCGCGCGAAGGCATGGCGCCGTCGATCCATGCGCCGATCTGGACGTTGCGGCCGCGCGCCACGTCGCGCCCGAACCCCGGTGGAATCTCGATCGCAAGACTGAGCTCCCCGCTGCGCATGCGGCGATCGAGATCGTCATAGTCGGTAATCGCTGGCAATTCCGTGAAAAAGCGCGATCCGGAGACCTGCTGGATGTAATCGCGACTTATCCCCGTTTCGTCGCGGTCCATGACTGCGAACGCAAGATTCTCGACGTCCATGTTGACGCCGTAACCCATCACGAACATCAGAATGACGCTGCCGAGAATGGCCAGCGTGGCGCGGATCGGGTCGCGCCGCAGCTCCAGAGTCTCACGGTGGGTATAGGCGAACATGCGCCGCAGATCGAAGGAGCGCATCAGCCGGCCATGCGCCGCGCCGCCTTCGGTCGACGACGGAGCTTCGATGGCGACCGCCGCCTCGACGCCCGGCGGTTTGGTATCCGTCGCGCCGATCGCGTCCTGCAGATAGGCGACAAACGCCTCTTCAAGGCTGCCGCCGCCGCGCTGCTCGGCGAGCCTGGCCGGCGTATCGCTGACGAGCACCTTGCCCGCATGCATGAGCGAGATGCGGTCGCAGCGCTCGGCCTCGTTCATGAAATGGGTCGAGACGAAGACCGTGACGTTGTCGTTGCGGGAGAGGTCGGACAAAATCTGCCAGAAATTGTCGCGGGCCACCGGATCGACGCCGGATGTCGGCTCGTCGAGGATCAGGATGTCAGGTGCATGGACCATTGCCACGGCGAGCGACAGGCGCTGGCGGACGCCGAGCGGCAACGCATCAGGCAAGGTATCGATGACATCAACGAGATCGAAGCGCTGCACCATCTCTTGGACGCGGCCCTCGATGATGTCGGGAGCGAGCCGAAACAGCCGCGCATGCAGTTCGAGGTTCTGCCGGATCGTCAGTTCGGAGTAGAGCGAGAAAGCCTGCGACATGTAGCCGACGCGGCGGCGGACTTCCATGTCGTTCGGATCCACCTCGTGGCCGAATAGCTTGGCGTTGCCAGCGCTGGCCGGCAGCAATCCGGTCAGCACCTTCATGGTGGTGGTCTTGCCGCAGCCGTTCGAGCCGAGGAAGCCGAAGATCTCGCCGCGGGCAATGCGGAAGCTGACCCTGTCGACCGCGGTGAAATCGCCGAACTTTACCGTAAGCTGCTCGGCCTCGATGGCGATATCGTCGGCGCGCTCGCTTCGGCGAGGCGGAATCACCACCTCCCTGTGTTGCTGGCGCTGCTGTTCCGGGAGCAGGGCGATGAAGGCGGCATCGAGGTTGTCAGCGCCGGTCTGCCTCAGCAGGTCCGCCGGCGCCCCCGTGGCGAGCACCCGGCCTTCGTCCATGGCAACCAGCCGGTCGAAGCGAGCCGCCTCTTCCATGTAGGCGGTGGCGACGATGACGCTCATGCCGGGGTGGCTTTTGCGGATCTCGTCGATCAGTTCCCAGAACTGGCGGCGCGAGAGCGGATCGACGCCGGTGGTCGGCTCGTCGAGAATCAAAAGCTCGGGATCATGGATCAACGCACAGCAAAGGCCGAGCTTCTGCTTCATGCCGCCCGACAGCTTGCCCGCCGGCCGATCCGTGAAAGGAGCAAGCCCCGTGCCTTTCAAAAGCTGGTCGATCCTGTGTTCGCGCTCGTGCCTGTTGTGGCCGAACAGACGACCGAAGAAATCCACATTCTCGAAGACGGATAGCGTCGGATAGAGGTTCTTGCCGAGACCTTGCGGCATGTAGGCGATCTGCGGGCACGTCAGCCTCCGGTGCGCGGCATCGGCCATGTCTCCGCCGAGCACGTGGATGCGCCCTTCCTGAACCGCGCGAGCTCCGGCGATCAGGGACAGCAGGCTGGATTTGCCGACGCCATCAGGTCCGATCAGCCCGACCATGCGCGCGGAGGGAATATCGAGCGTGATGCCATCCAGCGCGCGCGTCTTGCCGTAGGACAGTCCGACCGCCTCCAGACGTATCACTGGTGCGGAAGGATCAGATCGAGCTGCGTTCGACGTGTCGCTCATTTGACAAGATGTTCCGTCAGCTGCGCCGGCCATTCGGTATCCGCGTCAAGGCGGATAAAGGCGCGGCCGGGCAGGCCGGTCTTGACCTGTTCGATGTTTCTCCGCAGCAGCTCTGGTGAGATATGTGCCCTGATGCGGAACATCAGTTTCTGCCGCTCCTCTTCGGTCTCAACCGCCTTGGGTGTGAACTGTGCAACGCTGGCGACAAACGTTGCCTTGGCGGGAATGACCCGTTGTGGCGCAGCGTCGAGCACGAGGCGGACCTCTGAACCGATAGCGACGCGACCAGCTTGCGCCGTCGGCAGGAAGAACGTCATGTAGACCTCGCCGAGGTCGACGAGGTTGAGCACGCGTCCGCCGGCGGCAAGCACTTCTCCCGGCTGTGCCACGCGGAACTGCACGCGCCCGTCGCGCGGTGCCATCAGGGTGCTATCGTTAATGTCGGCCTTGATGCTCTCGATGGCGGCCCTTGCCGCGTCGATCGATGCTTCGGCGTCGACCACTTGCGCCCGGGCGGAGCTCATGGCGGCCTCCGCCGCCGCACGCTGAGCCTCCGCCGCCGCAACCGCGGCCTTCATTCCCTCGGCGGCCGCCCGGTCGTCGTCGAGAACCTGCTGGGGCACGGCGTTGGTCCTGATCAGTTGCTCGGATCGCTGCAGCTTTCGATACGCCGTATCCAATTCCGCGTTGCGCTGCGCGATCACCGCGGTGGCGGATTTCCTCTCGGCTTCGCGCTGAGCGACGAGGCTTTTGGCGGTATCGACGCTGATGATCGCACGGCGCAACTGCGCTTCGGCTTGACGGAGCTGGGCGTGCAGCTGCGTCGTGTCCATGCGCGCCAGGACCTGTCCTACCGTGACGAAATCGCCCTCCCTGAACAGGATCTCCTGAATGCGTCCGGGGGTCTTGGTGGCAATATCGATTTCGACGGCCTCGATACGGCCGTTGCCGCTGGCGAACCCGGGCGGGAGATTGTCGCCCCCGAGTTTTTGCCAGGCAAAGTAGCCGCCGGCGCCGAGCACCACGACAAGGAGGGCGATTACCCAGCGTTTTCGATTGCTTTTCATGGTCTAAACCGTTTCATCGACAGGCGGCGTCTGCCGATTGGTTGATTTGGAAGCCCCCTTCACGCGCTCGCGCAAGCGCTGGAATGTCACGTAGAGCATCGGCACCATGAAGATCCCGATCGAACTTGCGGCGAGCATGCCGGCGAAGACGGCGGTGCCGACAGCTCTGCGGCTAAGCTCGGCGGCGCCGGTTGCGATCACGAGCGGCAAGAGACCAAGGATGAAGGCGACTGAGGTCATCATGACCGCGCGGAAGCGCATATGTGCGCCCTGGATCGCGGCGTCGTTGAGTGCCACTCCCGCTTCGCGTTGCTCCTTTGCGAATTCGACGATCAGGATGCCATTCTTGGCGGCGAGCGCGATCAGCACCGCCAGTCCGATCTGGCCGTAGAGATCGAGATTGAGACCGGCGATCTTGATGCCGATATAGGATCCGAGCACGCCGACTACGACCGAGAGCAGCACTGGGATCGGGATGATCGTGCTCTCATAGAGAGCTACCAGGAACAGATAAGCGAACAGGACCGCAAGCATGAGAACGATGCCGGTTTGGCCGGCGGCCTGCTGCTCCTGATAGGCGGTACCGGTCCACTCAAAACTGTAGCCCGCAGGCAGCACGGTGTTGGAGATGTCCACCATCGCCGCAATCGCTGTGCCCGAGGAGACTCCTGGCGCGGGGCTGCCGTTCACAGTCACCGAGCGATAGTTGTTGTACCGGGTGATGACTTGCGGCCCAGTCACGATCTTGATGCCGGCCAGCGA
The DNA here is from genome assembly GCF_001440405.1 of Bradyrhizobium valentinum. Classification (GTDB taxonomy): domain Bacteria; phylum Pseudomonadota; class Alphaproteobacteria; order Rhizobiales; family Xanthobacteraceae; genus Bradyrhizobium; species Bradyrhizobium valentinum. The sequence goes on along the minus strand of NZ_LLXX01000067.1, from coordinate 72,022 downwards.
CCTTAAAGGCACCATCTCGCCGGTATTGTTGCGTACGTAGATCCGCCAGATGTCCGAAATGTCGGCACGATCGAACGCTTCACCCTGAACGTTGACCTGCCAGGTGCGGCCGAACAGGTTGAAGTTGTTGACGTAGATGCCGCCAAGCGTCGCCTGCAGGGCGGTAAAGATGTCGCTGATGGTGACGCCGAGCGCCTGCGCCTTGCGGCGATCAATATCCAGATACAGGGACGGATTGGTCGCGGTGAAGGTCGAGAAGACGCGTGCAAGCCGCGGATCGGCGTTGGCGGCGCCGATCAACGCGCCTGTGACGCTGGAGATCTCGGCCGGGCTCTGTCCTTCCAATGCCAGGAGCTGGTATTCGAATCCGCCGCCGGTGGAGAGCCCGATGATCGGCGGCAGGTTGAACGGCAGTACATTGGCCTGTCGGATCTGCGCACCGGCCGCAAAGGTGCGTCCGATCAGCGCCTGGGCCGACTCTGCCGCCGTCTTGCGATCGGCAAACGGTTTTAGGCGCGTGACCACCAGCGCACTGTTTGGCTGGGAAGCACCATCGAGCAAGGAAAAGCCGATCACCGCGAGCACGTGATCGACCGCCGGCATCTGCTTCAGGATATCCTCGATCTGCCGGGTGACTTCGCTGGTCCGCGCCACCGACGCGCCGTCTGGCAGTTGCACCGACGTGAAGAAGGCGCCCTGGTCTTCCTCCGGCAGGAACCCCGTTGGTGTCACCAGTGACATGCCGAAGATACCGGCGGCGAATACCGCGACGAACAGCAGCGATAGTCCGGCCATGCGCACCAGCCGGCGGACGCCGCCACTGTAGCGATCGCGCAGCCAGTCGATGCCGCCAAGGACGAGGCCCATGATGCCGCGCCGAGGCCCGGTGTGACGCAGGAACAGCGCGCACAATGCAGGCGACAGCGTCAACGCATTTAACGCCGAGATCAGCGTGGCAGCACTGATCGTCACCGCAAACTGGCGAAACAGCGTGCCGGAAACGCCGGGAATAAACGCGATCGGAACGAACACGGAGAGCAGCACCAGCGTGATCGCGATGATCGGCGCGGTGATCTGCGTCATGGCCTTCTTGCTGGCCTCGGCGGGGGAAAGATCCGGCTCTTCGTCCATGATGCGCTCGACGTTCTCCACGACGACAATGGCGTCATCCACTACGACGCCGATGGCGAGCACCATTGCGAGGAGCGAGACCGTGTTGGCTGAATAGCCGAGCATCAGCAGGACGGCGAAGGTGCCGATCAGGCTCACCGGAACAGCCACGGCCGGAATCACCGTCGCGCGGAGATTGCCGAGGAAGAGGTACACCACGATCACGACCAGGATGAAGGCCTCGCCCAGCGTGCGCAACACTTCCGCGATCGTGTCCTTCACAAAGCTCGTGGAGTCGTATTGCACAAGGTAGCTGAGCCCTGCGGGGAATCGCTTGGACAGCCGCTGCATGGTGGCCTGTACGGCCTGTGCAGTGGTCACCGCATTGGCGTCAGGCGCGAGATAGATCGCGACCGGTACGGCGGCGCGCCCGTCGATCCGCGCTTCGCTGTCGAGGCTTTGCGCGCCCATCTCGACGCGGGCGACGTCCTTGACAAGGAGCGTCGAACCGTCCGCATTGGCGCGCAGCACGATATTGGCGAATTGCTCGACGGTGGCGAGCCTGCCCAGGGTCTGCACATTGAATTGAAACTGCTGGTCCTCGCTGATCGGCCGCGCGCCGATGCGGCCGACCGGTGCCTGAACGCTTTGCGTTCGGATTGCGGCGATGACATCGGCCGGCGTGAGATTGAGGCTGGTGAGCCGCTGCGTATCGAACCAGATCCGCATCGAGTAATTCATCTTGGCGAACAGATTCGCCTGGCCAACCCCCGGTGTACTCGCAAGCGCGTCGAGCACGTTGATGATGGCGTAGTTGGTGATGAAGAGCGGGTCCTGCTGACCGTCCGCACTGTAGAGCACCAGGAATTGCAGGATCGACGAGGATCTCTTCTGCACCGTCACACCCTGCTGTTGCACCTCCGTGGGCAATTGCGACAGCGCCCTTTGCACGCGGTTGTTGACGTTGACGGTGTTGATGTCGGGGTTGGTGCCAAGCGCGAATGAAACCGTGAGCGTATAGCTGCCGTCATTGGCGCTGGTCGATTTCATGTAAAGCGCGCGGTCGACGCCGATCACCTGCGCTTCCAACGGCTGGGCGACGCTGCTCTCGACGACCTCGGCGGAAGCGCCGGGGAAGGTGCCGGCGACCGTCACCTGCGGCGGCACGATGTCCGGAAATTGTGCAACCGGGATCTGCATCAGCGCCAGCGCACCGGTGATGGTGATGATGAAAGCGATCACCATCGAAAGCCGTGGGCGATCAATGAAGACGGCGGACATCATGGCTTGTTGTCCGCCGGGCGCGTCTTGCCGGAGGCGCCGTGATCCGTTTGCGGTGCCGCGTCGCTTGCTGCGGCCTTCATGCTCGACAGGATCTGCGGACTTGCCGGCCCCGGCGAAACGGCCTGACCGGGACGAGCCCGCTGCAGCCCCTCGACGATCACGTTGTCGCCGACGGCAAGACCGCTGATGACGGCGGCGATAGTGGGAGTCGATTGCCCGAGTTGAATACGGCGCTGTTCGGCCTTGTTGTCGGCGCCGACAGTGAGAACGTAGTCGCCCTGCTGATCGGAGAGCACCGCGGAGCGGGGGATCGCCAGCACCTCGACCGGGTGGACGCCTTCCAGCACTACCGTGACGAATTCGCCATCGGTCAGCTCGTGAACCGCGACGCCCGCCGCCGAAGGAGCCCGCAGGATCGGATTGCCGATCTCGCCGCGTACGGTGATCGTGTCGGTGTTTTGCGCAATGGTGTTGTCGACGAAGTTCAACTTGCCGGATTGTCCGTACATGCGGCCGTCGGGCAGCCGCAGCCTGATGACCACGGCCTCCAGGCCGCCTTGCGGCCCGTAGCGTTCCCGCAGCTCCAGTCCCTGGCGTAGCGGCACGGGGAAGGTGACATACATCGGGTCCTGGCTGACGATGGTGGTCAGCACGCCCGAGCTCGGACCGACGACGTTGCCTTCCGTCACCGCTGTGCGGCCGATCTTGCCGTCGATCGGCGCGCTGATCAGCGTGTAGTCGAGATTGATCCGGGACCCCTGGACCTGGGCCTGCGCGGCCTGCACCTGGGCTTCCAGGCTGCGTTGGTTCGCGATTGCCGCGTCATAGGTGGATTGTTGACCGGCCGGTCCCCCGAGCAGGGTGCGCGCGCGCTCGGTCGTCAGCCTGGCGTTCTCGAGTGTTGCCTGGAGCTGCGCCACCTGCGCCTCTTTTGATGCGAGATCGGCTTCGAAAGGATCGCGCTCGAGCCGATAAAGCTCATCGCCTTTCTTGATCTCGGCGCCCTCGATGAACAGGCGCTGTTCCAGGAACGCGGTGACGCGAGCGACGACGTTGACCCGATTGATCGCCTCGATCCGCCCAAGGAATTCGCTGGTCTCGGTGATCGGTCGCCTAGCCGCTTCCACGACGCCGACCGCCGGCGGCCCGGCCGCGACAGGTTGTGCCCGGGCCGTCCCGCCGGCAATGATCGTCAGGAGACCTGCCGCCAGCAGCCTGATCGAGACGTCAGCAAGGTCCATTGTCCGCTCCTTGCCCCAGGCTGAGAACTGCGCGGGGCAGTGCTTCACCAGGGCCGCGCTGCTGTCCGCTTGCTGTGCGCGGGCTCGTCATAGCCTTTGCGACGGCCAAGGAAGATCAACGCGATCAGGCCGCAGCCGGACACCAGCGTCAGGATTGCGGCCGCTCCGAATATGATGCTGTCGTAGAGCGGCATTGATGGGGCCGCTCTCCATACCGACACGCAGTACCAGGTCGCCGCAACGAGAAGAGCTGCCAGCACGGCCGCAAGGAGCCATTGGTTCGTGTTGCGCAACGTTTCCCTCCATCACCAAGGGCTCGCAGGGTCTTCGTGACAAACCTGCCGCAGATGGATCGCCTGGGCTGCGAGAAGCCTCCTTAGTACCACCGCCATCCGCACTGACGACGACCGCGATGCCACCAGCAAACCCAGCGGCGGCGTCTACGCGGCGGCGGGCGACCCCAGCCTGGGGCGGGAGGTCCCCATCCGGGAGTGGCTCCCCAACCGGGAGCGGATCCCCAGCCGGGCGCGGGAGCTGATCCCCATTGCCATCCGCATCGGCGGCGACCGCGATCCCACCAGCAAACCCAGCGGCGCGTGCGCGGTGGCGGTCGACCCCAGCCCGGGGCAGGTCCCCAACCGGGAGCGGGCCCCCAACCCGGAGCACGCGTCGGTCCCCACCACTGCGCTTGAGTCAGGAGGTCAGACGGTTTGCCGGCTTGGCCAAGATTGGGAGCAATCGGCATCGCCTCCGCAACCTCAATGAAACGAACCCCGATGGCGCCGATCGCTCCGGCGGCAACGGCATTCCGAGCAAGGCCAAGAAAAGCGCGGCGGGTGGGAGCGCTCATTGTGTTCTCCTCTTGTTACGCGGCTCTCCGTACGGACTGAAGCGCGTAGAGCAATCACGCCAGCTGTGCGAGATCAGATCGACCCCAATGAAGAAGGTTTGCACAGTCGTCATATCGGCCGTCACCGCTGATGAATTGGGATAGATGCTGCTAGCGCCATCGCCATCCGCAATGACGACGACCGCGATGCCACCAGCAGACCCAGCGGCGCCTGCGCGGACGCGGTCGCGGTCGACCCCAGCCGGGCCCGGGCCGGGGTCCGGGCGGCCGGGGGCCAGGTCCCCACTGCGTAGGGGTGACGAGGTTCGGTGGTTCGCCGGCTTGTCCCAGATCGCGCGAAGCCGGCATGGCTTCTGCGACCGCGATGAAGCGCACACCGATGGCGCCGATAGCCGCGGCGGCAACGGCATTCTGTGCGAGGCCAAGAAAAGCGCGGCGGGTCGGAGCGTTCATCGTGTTCTCCTCTTTTTGTTACGCGGCCACTCCGCGCGGACTGAAGCGCGTAGAGCAGCCACGCCCGGCCGTGCGAGATCAAGTCGACGCCAAGCAGAAATCCAAGTGCCCAAAGGCTGATGGTCGGGAATCCGAACAGGATGAGCGCGCCGGCGAGCGCCCCGAAGATTCCGGAAATCAGCATCATCCATCCGTTCCGTTCCCAGTAGGCGAAACTCAAGACGCATCGAATGACACCCGATGCGAGCAGGAACGCGCCAAGCAGATAGGTCAAGATCAGAGCGCCGGAAGCCGGCTGGGTGAGCAGTACAAGCCCTAATGCCACATACAGCGCACCGAGCACGATCTGCCATAGGAAACCGCCCCATCCCTTGGTCCAGAAGGCGTGGCCGATCTCGAAGGCGCCGGCAGCGATCGCCGTCAACCCGATCAGCTTGACGCTGATGATGGTCGCGAACACGACGTCGCTGAGAGCGACGATGCCAGCGGCGATCAGTACGATGCCAAGCAGAGCGCAGACCCACAGTGGGGGAGGACCCAGAGTTTCGATGCCGGTTCTGCTGTCATAGGCGGTCATGCCATCTTCCTGGCGACGATTGTTCGATTTGGCACGCCTAGAAGCGTACCTTCGAACCCGCAACGCCGACATCCGACGAAACCCTGAGCAACGGGGCGGAATGTTCCTATCGTCCGAACGGAAATGCTGCCCCGGTCGGCCGGATCGCGGATGCCGGTCCTATCGCCGGCCTCGCGGACCTAATGTCAAGTTAGTCACCCCCGCCGCGAGATTGATCCCGATCGATCGCTCGATCGACAGCGGTTGCAGGACGACGCTGCGGCGAGAACCGCCAATCAGAACGTTGGCGCCAAGGCCGGGGCCCAAGGCGACGTTGCCGCTCGCGCCCACATAGCTGCCGCGCAGGGTGCCCGGTCCAATCCGCGAATTCTTGGCCAGGACGGCCCAGGACAAGGTGCCGGCTCCGGTCACGCCAAGGTCAAGACCAACCCTCCTAATCCGTCCCTCATAGATGTACTGCCGAGGTGGCCTTCTCGCGTAGAACACACAGCGCAGTGACTGTGCGGATCCGAGGACCAGTCCAACGCGCGGCGTGCTGAAACACAGTAGTCGGCCGACCCTAAACGTATCGGCACAGGCAGGAGAGGCGGCGGCGCAGAGCAAGGCGAATGCGCCGATGGATCCAAGGAACCGTATCATTCGCGTTCAAGCCTCCATTTGGTTGTTCGTGGCGGCGGACGCATCCGCCGGCCGTCGGTCCTGGCGAACCCAGAATGTGATGCCGAGGCCGATGAGCAGCACCGCGCCCAGCAGGAAGAAGAAGACGGACTGCTTCAGCCAGGATATCGCCGGGACCGCCACGCCCATCGCAAGGCCGAGGAAAGAGATTTGCAGCGACAGAAGGCTGACGCCCGCGAGGAACGTGCCGAGTGCAAGTAACGTCAGCAGGACCAGGCCGGTTGCTGGCGTCGGAAGCAATTGCTGGACGCCCGATACCAGCATAATGTTCATCGTGACCAGGACGGCAATCCAATGCAGCGCCTGGGTCCAGATCAATCGGAGCTGAGCCTCCCTACCTTGAGTCTCCGGCCATTTGGTGACGACGCAGACGACCCCGATGGCAAGTGCCAGGAATTCCCAGTAGCCGACGAGGGGCTGGTGGGAGACGTTGGTATAGGCGACACCTGCGATGGCGAGCACCAGCGCCACGATATAAGGGAGCTGCTGCCACAGGAAATGAGCCATCCCGGATTGAAACGGGGGAGGCTCCGAGTCCTCGTTCCGCTGCGCATCGATCTCGCTCATGGCACTCACTCACGATTTGTCGGCTGTTGTTGGCTTGAGGTCGTCGCCGAGGTAGTCCTCGACGTAGAATCTGATGATTGCGACGCGGCCGATCGCGACCAGTGGCATGGCCATGGCGATGCCCATGACGCCGAACAGCGCGCCCAGCAGCACGATTGCAACCAATGTCCAGGCGGGAGGGGTCTCGACCGCCTGACGCTGGATCAGCGGGCCGATCACATAGCCTTCGATAGACTGAATGATCGTGTAGACGACAATGGCCCAAATCAGCAGGGAGGGGCCGAGCGGCATCGCCACGAGCGCGATCGGAATCGCGGCAAGGATCGGCCCGAGATAGGGGATCAAATTAGAGAGACCCGCCTGTAACCCAAGCACGAAAGGACCCGGTAGCCCGATGAGGTAGAGCGCGACCCACACGCACAGCGTCATGAGAATGATCCGGATCCACTGTCCGACCAGCCACAGCCGCAACACGTTGCCCATTTCATCCATGATCGCGCGTGTTCGGGCGCGGTATGGTTGCTTCACCAGCATCACCAGGCTCTCGCGATGGCTGGTGGGATCGAAGGCAAAGAGGATTCCGAGGAACAGGATCACAAGCGCGCCGGCGAGAAGGCTCGAGGCTCCGCCAAGCAAGATTTGGGCGTGGCTGAGAAACCGGCCCTGATCGGAGAACAGCCACTGCGCAAAATCCCGGCCCCATTCCGGACCGAGCAGGTCGACGCCGTACGACATCAGATGCTCCTGAAGGACGTCGACCTGAGTGTCCATCACCTTCAGCAGCAGACGCGTCTGCTCCGGCAGTTTGCGCACGCCCCAGGCCAGCCCAAATCCTGACAGAGCTGAGAGCAGCAGAAGCACCAGCGTCAGCCGCCACGCGCGATTGAGAAGGAGGACCGGAGCCAGAGCCCTCGCGGCGGCATCCAGAAATGCCGCGAACAATACACCTGCGAAGACAATGAGGAGACTCGATACCGTCTGCCACACCAGGAAAAGGGCGACGCATGTGGCGAGCAGAGCAAGTCCCGTTGCGAGAATGCTGCGCCGCCCGGCGGTGGGCTGATCGGCGGAATCATCGCGCGGCATGATCTCGCGCTTCTGTCCTGTCCTCGTATCGCTCATCGAACGGCCAACCGCAGGGTTGAAACGATCTACTGTGGTGTATGAATCTGGGTCCGAACACGACGACTGCCAAAATGCGGATGCTTGCCGCCGCGATGACGCCAGTAGCGATGCTTTGTCGGGTTCGTGTTTGTATTGGGCGTCGCGCTCTTCGTAGGGCTCTCCGTTGTGCTTTTGGGCGCGGCTGCGCCGGCATCCTTTGGCGCGGACACGCCCTTGTCCTTCGATTGCGCCAGAGACAGGGTTGAAGAAGCAGCCCCAGCTACCAATCCGCCAAGGATCAGAGCGCCGCATACGCTTCGGATGTTCATAATCGCCTCCATGCGATCAGGGACAAAGACTCAAATCGAGATGGCTCCGAATGCCAGAGCGCGGTGCGGGAGAGTTTCTGATCGGCGTTTGACGAAGGAGCCATGACGGAAGATGGCCTTCCAATCGAAGATGAGGCGGGCACGACAGGCGGTGGAATCGCGGGATGTCGGCCAACCCTGGGCAAAGACCTTAGAGGCGCCTTTACCGTCCGCACATCAGGGATTCTCTGTAGAAAGCAAAGGTAGGAAATTGGCTGGTCTGCATCCCGCGGGGCCGCGTTCAGGTCGTCGCGACGGGGCCGGCCGCGCTTTGATGCCGATTGGATGATGCTCCGGGAACAGCAATCGGAGCTACAAACACGACGCTGAAACGAAAGAATTCGCCGGCCTTCGCCAGTTCGGCCGCAATGCGCTTGGCGTGCAAAATGGCCGCGTTCTGATCGGCGAGCTCGCATCCGATCCCGTCTGGAGAGAGACCGTATTTGTCGACGATATGAAAGAAGTAGCGCATGCCGGCGGGATTAAGTCGGAGCGCTGCCAGCTTCCAGTGACAAACGTGTAAGGGGCCTCCGCCAAAAGGATGAGAAGGGGGCGGCTGTTGCAGGTTACGCTTTGGAAAGGCGCCAGGACGGGTGCCACGAATGGCCTAATGCGTGCGGAAATCGCGGCGGAACAGGTAGTTCTACCTACGGAACTCGGGTGATTGTCCGATATCCCGCGCGAAGGCCGAGGAATAGCTTGGCATCATGCTGCGGGCTCGAGAGGAGGCGTGAGCGATGTCAAACTTTGATCAGAACCTGACGACCTCTGGCGCGGCCGGCGGCGGCGCGATCGCGCTGGACGCCGGACTGCGCGCCTACATGATGCGCATCTACAACCACATGGCTGCAGGCGTCGGCCTGACCGCCGTCGTTGCGTGGCTCACCTATCAGCTTACCGGTCCTGAATTGCTGCAGAATCCGCTGATGTGGATCTTCATTCTGGCCCCGCTTGCGCTGGTGTTCTTCATCAGCGCGCGCATCAACACGCTGTCAGTGACAACAGCGCGGCTGCTGTTCTTCGTTTATGCAGCGCTGGTCGGCGTGTCGCTTTCAATCTTGTTCCACATCTATACCAGCGCCTCGATCACTCGCGTATTCTTCATCGCAGCCGCAACGTTCGGCGCGCTCAGCATCTTTGGATACACCACCAGGCGCGACCTGTCCGGGATCGGCACTTTCCTGTTCATGGGTCTGATCGGCATCATCATCGCAAGCTTGGTCAACCTGTTCCTGCGCTCGACCGGGCTCGACTGGCTGATCTCGATCGTGGGCGTCGGCGTCTTTGCCGGGCTCACGGCCTACGACACGCAGCGGATCAAGGCGATGTACGACGGCAGGGATGACGAAACTTCCGCAGGCCGCAAGTCCGTGATTGCCGCACTTTCGCTCTACCTCAACTTCATCAACCTGTTCATGATGATGCTGCGCCTCGCCGGCAGTCGACGCTGAGAGGCGAAAGGCGGCCATTCAGGCCGCCGGTCGCTCCGCCGCGCTGGCGAGCGCATCGCGCAGGGCTTTTTCCTTGGTCTCATCTAGGGACGTCTTGAGCACGATCCCTCCGGCGTCCTTGATCTCCTTGAGCACCTTGTCCGCCGTCATGTGCTTGATCAGGAGAAACAAGGCGGCGTTGCCAGTCTGGAGGCTTGCTGAGAGCTCTTTCATGAAAGAATCGTCGATGCCGAAATCGGAGAGTGCGCCGCCGAGCGCGCCGGATGTCGCTCCCACTGCAACACCGAGGCCGCTGGCATCGACGCGCCAAACGGCAGCGCCAGCACGGGGTCGCTCGGCAATCCGCTCGCGTATTCGACGGCCTGGAAGGCCTTCACGATGGTGGTCGATCCAGTCCGGCGCGCCTGCCTTGGATTGGGCGGGCGCCCGTTCGAAAATCCCGTTTGAAGCACTTTTAGTGTCTGTTGCATGACATTTGAGCTTCCCGGAACGATGGTTCCTGGCAGCACATTCGTGCATTTCCGGATTTCGTCCTCACGGATAGGAGATTTAGCTCTTGCGGGAATACTACCTGATGGTGTGACCGTCCTAACGGGTGTATAATCAACCCACCCGCAGGGCGCGTGTTCTGGGATGCCACGCGGGCGGGACGGGAAAAGCGGCTCACGATATAGGATTCAATATTGGGAGTTGCTTGAGAAGAGTGAGTGCGTTTCGTGAAGTTGCATAGCTCTCCAGCATGCGAGTGGAATCGAGCCGGCGTCAGAGAATGGCTGCGAATTGGTCCGGAAGAAACGAGCGACCGGCTATATTGGATGTTTGCAGCCGATCTTCTCTTTGCAGTACGCCCTTCGCACCGGGGGCGATTTGCGTACGAGGGCATAAACCCGGCGTTTGAATCTCTTCTCGGCATCTCGTCGGAGGAAATCCGGGAGATGGACGTCTCTGCCTGTTTGAGCAGGGAAGACGCCAGGTCCGTTTGCGAAGCTCTCCGCGCCTGTCTTGCCGAGGGAGCAGAGGTCAGAATTCGCCATTGCCTCGCGCTTGGCGGTCCTCGGCGAACGATCGAGACAACCGTCGCTCCGATCTGCGATGCCGCAACCGGCAGCGTGGTCCGCCTGATCGGCAGTCATCGTATCCTGAGCGAAGGCTCCCTTAAGGGCGCCGCTGAAGGGATCGTCGACGCGCGGATGAATGTCAGACTGGTTTCCATTCAGGAGGAGATCCAGCAAAGAATCGCATCGGATCTCCACGATTCGACCTGTCAGAATTTGATCGCAGCCAGCCTGGGCCTTATGCGGATCCGGGCCAGCTTGGGCGACCCCGTCGGCGCCGAGCGCCTTTGCGACGAAATCGATGCATCGATCGATGAAGCGCTCAGGGAGATCCGGGCATTTGCCTATCTGCTTTACCCCCAAGACCTGACGATCGACGGACTGAAAGCCACGATCGAGCACTATGCCGAGGGGTTCGCAGCACGCACGTCGCTGCAGGTCAGTACCAGGATCGCGTCCGACGCGGATCGGTTGCCTTACGAGAAACAGCGCTCGCTGTTGCGGGTCATCCAGGAAGCCCTGACGAATGTCTTCCGTCATGCAAAGGCGACAGAGGTGGAGATCGTCCTTGAGATAGCTGACGGCCACGTCCGGCTGACGATCAGCGACGATGGTCGCGGCATGCCGGTTGCCACGTCGCGACCCGGCACCAGGGCAATATCGCCTGGCGTTGGCATTCCCGCAATGCGAGCGAGGCTGCAGCAGATCGGAGGCACGCTCGAGATCCGCTCCGGTCCGGCGATGCGGCGCTCAGGCACCGTGTTGTGCGCGGTGTTTCCGCATGATTTTGCTACCAACAGGCGCAACCGACGAAAGGCCACCTCAGTCACTACGGCTTACACAGGCACTCAATAGAGCCAAAACACGAACCGCCGGTGGCAGGCGGAAGTCGCCGTTTCTGGCGCCTTTCGAGCTGGCACCGTGCAAAACGACCAGGAGTGTTCTGCCATGAAGCGAATTCTTATCGCTGACGATCACGAAGCGGTGCGATCGGGGCTGCGAGCGGTGCTGCAACAACGAGTCGATTGGGAGGTCGTCGCTGAGGCAGACGACGGTAGCAAGGCAGTTGCCGCGGCGATTGAATGCCGGCCCCACGTGGCCATCGTCGATTTCTCGATGCCGCGAATGACGGGGGTGGAGGTTGCGCGGCGGATCAGGGATCATCCGCTGCAGACGGAGGTGCTGATCTTCACGGTGCACAACTCCGGTCTGCTCGCGCAACAGGCATTCCAGGCCGGCGCCCGTGCGTTCCTGGTGAAGTCGGATGCGAACAAGTTGCTATTGGCGGCCGTCGACTCGCTTCTGGTCCACAAGCCGTTCTGCACCAGAAGCTGCGTGAATGAATTGGATGTCGGATCGCGTGCCGATATGGACAGGAACCAGGGGCTCACGCCGCGAGAGCAGGTTGTCGTCAAGCTGGTTGCGGAGGGATACAGCAACAAGGGCATCAGTGCCATCTTGGACCTCAGCGTCAAGACGACCGAGGCGCACCGGGCGGCCGCGATGCGCAAGCTGGACGTGAATTCAACCGCGGGGCTGGTCCGATACGCGGTTCGGGCGAGGCTGGTCGAGGCATGACGATGACCTGAGCGGGCTGCGGTCACGTCAGTACATTCGCCGGGAGATCTCGGGGTTTTGTGGGATAACCCTTCCAGCCGCGATCAGTATGATGGTCCGACTTTGCTGCCGGTCACCTCAGCCGATCGCTTGAAGGTTCGGTGCCGGCATACGGGAACGACGCCGTGAAACGCATCGTGATTGCGGATGATCATGAAGTCGTGCGTTCCGGGCTTCGCGCGATCGTTGAAGCGCGCTCCAACTGGATCGTAACCGGGGAAGCGACCAATGGCGAGCAGGCCGTCGCGTTGACCCTGGAAACCCGGCCAGACATTGTGATCGCCGACTACTCCATGCCTATCATGAACGGATTGGAGGTCAGTCGCCGCCTCAGGGCGCTCCATCTCCGCACTGAAGTGTTGATCCTGACGATGCACGAAAGCGAGGAACTGCTGACGGAAGCCATTCTGGCGGGCGTCCGTGGCTTCCTGTTCAAGTCGGATGCCCGGAAGCACCTTATTTCTGCGATCGAAGCCTTGCTCGACGGCAGGCCCTACTTCACCAGCGTCCTGCTGGAGAAGCTGCTCCACGACTACCAGATCAACAAGCAGAATAAATCGGACATGCTGCTCACGTCGCGCGAGCAGAGCGTGGTTCAGTTGATTGCGGAAGGGCACACCAACAGGTCCATCAGCGCAATACTGAAGCTGAGTGTGAAGACCGTCGAAACCCATCGTGCTTCGGCAATGCGCAAGCTCGGCATGTCGTCGACGGCAGAGTTGGTCCGCTATGCCATCCGCAAGAAATTGGTCGCGCCCTGAGATACTCCTCAACTATGGATTTCGACTATCTTGATCTGAATGGACGGTGTGAAGATCCATAAGCTGCTCGAGATGGAGATTTGTCATGCTCTACGTCGACATTCCGACTACCGTCGATCTGAAATCACTGATCTCCCACCGCGATGACATCTGCCTGTCGATCTATCTGCGAACCTCGCCACTGACGCTGGAGACCGCAGGAGATCGGATCGAGCTGAAGAATCTGGCAAAGCAGGGCATCCATCAGCTCGAAGCCGCGGGCACCGACAAGCGCCGCGTTGCTGCATTGGCCGAACATCTGGACGACCTTACCGACGATGACGAGTTCTGGCGATTCCAGGCGCGCAGCCTCGCTGTGCTGGCCACGCCCGACAATATACGGACTTTTCGTCTTCCCAACACGCTGGAGCCCGTCGTTGAGGTGTCTGATCGCTTCTTTTTGAAGCCGCTGCTGCGCGCTGTCACGTTTCCCCACACCTGTTATGTGCTGGCGCTGTCGGAAGCGATGGTCCGCGTGATCGAGGTCCCCGCTGATTTGCCTGCGACACTTGTCAAGGTCGAAGGCATGCCGAAGGGGGCTGCCAGCGCAGTGCGCCGCTCGACCCTGAACGATCGATCTCCGAGCGGTCGCATCCAGGGCGCCGAAGGCCAGAAGGTGAGATTGCGCCAGTTCGCACGACAGGTGGACAGTTCACTGCGCACACTGCTTGCCGGCATCGATATCCCGCTGGTGCTGGCCGCGCTTCAGCCCTTCGCATCGATCTATCGATCTGTGAATACCTATGCGCATCTGGCACCGACAGGGATCGACGGCAGTCCTGATGCGCTCACCGACGCTGAACTTGCGGCGCGTGCCCGCTCAGTGCTTGATGATCTCTATCGTGACGAGATCGCGGCCTTCGCCAGCCACTTCGAGGCCCGCGAGAACCAGGGGCGCGCGACCACCGATATCGCCCAGGCGGCTCGCGCGGCCACCTATGGGGCCGTTGAAACTCTGCTGGTCGACATTGATGAGGTCGTTCCCGGAACGGTGTCCGAGGTGGATGGCAGCACGACGTTTGCTGACAGGCCGAGCGCGCGCAGCTACGGCGTGGTCGACGAAATCGCGCGGCGGGTTATCCATGCAGGTGGCCGCGTTCTAGGTGTTCGCAAAGCCGACATCCCGGGAGGTAAGTCACTGGCCGCTGTCTTGCGCTATCCCATATAGACCGCGGTCATGGTCCAGTTCTAAGCCCTCGTTGGATAGCAGCACGCAAAAATCCGTCGCCGCCGTGGCGGATGTTGGAATAGCGGTCGCGGACTACGGCTTGGAGAGGTGCTGCTTCAGCCGCGTGATGTCTTCCGCGGACCAGTCGCGAACTTCCGTCACCTCGACCCATGCGTCGATGTAGTGCGCTGGGGCGTAGACATGGCCATAGCCGATCGGCGCGTCGGTTGCCATGAACATGTCCAGCATCAGTTGAAGAAGAGTTACAACCGGATACCATCGCAATTGCGGCGACACGTCCGGGCCGCGCGGCGGCAGCATCCAGTCCGGCTCGCGATAGAGACTGCGATACTCGAAAAAGGTTGCCGGGTCGCTTGCATATTGCAGGTAGACGACCCGCATCGGCCCCCACACGGCACTCGGACCTGAGGCCGGATCAGCAAACTCTCCGTGCTGGTTCATGAACCGCACGAATGATCCGTCGCGGAACCGGGGAAGCCAGGCGGGCGATCCCGGATTGCGACGCTCGGTGAGCCAGCGCCAGAGCCTGCTCGAATAAGGCGGCCCGCTCCAGAGTGCGCCGGCGAACGGGTCGCGCATGACTTCGATCAGGTCGGTCGATTGTTCGGAATTCGCGGCGCCAAGACTGATCCCGTGCAGATAAAGTCTTGGCCGGCGGTGCTTGGGAAGCGTGATCCAGTATCCGTAAATCTCGTTGAAGAGGGCGCGTGCGACATCGGCGCCATAGCCCGGCTCCACAAGCAGGTACAGCCAACTGGCGAGATAGGAATATTGCATGGCAACGCTCGCAACGGCGCCGTGGTGCAGATACTCGACGCTGTCCATCGCCGCCGGGTCGACCCAGCCGGTGCCGGTCGGCGTCGCTACGACAAGCACGGATCGCTCGAATCCACCGACACGCTTTAATTCTTCCAGTGCAAGCTTGGCGCGCAGTTCCGGCGTGCCTGCCGATCGTAGTCCGACATAGATGCGAAGAGGCTCGCGCGCTTCCCTGCCCGAAAAAGCGCTTATGTCTTTACGGGTCGGCCCTGAGGAGATGAACTCCCGTCCCGCCCGTCCGAGCTTGTCCCAGGTGAGAAGGGAAGCACTGCTGCCGGTCTTCAGAGGGTCCGTCGGCGGCTCAGTCTCCGGTTCGATCAGTTGATCGTATTCCTGGAAGGACGCCCCTGCGACGCGCAGGGCTGTTCGGAACAAAATTCCATTGATGACTGACCAGAACAGCGCAACCGCCGCGATGACGCCGATGACGTTGGACAGTCGCCCTGGCAGGAAGCGGCTAACTCTTGTCGCCACGAAGCGGAGCGTCAGTCGGAAGAACTTCGCGAGCGCGATCAGGATTGCGAACACCGCCAGCGCAATTAGGCAGACCTCGAGCGGATGCGCTGTGTCGACCGACTCGAGTTCCATCAACTCACGGATCGAATTCTGCCATCGTGCCGCCAGCCAGAGGGAGATGATCGCAACTACCGCGCAGCCGGTCGCGGCGGCGAGTTTGGCGACGCGCAGTAGGCGGCCGCTGAGCTGCAGGAGCTCCATGTAAGCCCAAAGCCAACCGCCGAACGCGCCGATGCCGTATCCGACTGTCAGCGAGCATCCTGAAAGGATCCCCTGCGTCAAAAAATTCCGTGGCAACAGCGTCGGCGTCAGAGAGGCAGCAAAAAACAGTATTCCGAGGAGAAGGCCGCCGGTAGAGAATGAATGCCAGAACCCTTTCCTCATGCGATCGTACCTCTCGATCCAGGTGAGCGCCAGCTTGGTCCGGCAGCTCGGACTGCCCATGTCGAAGCGGCTCGAAAGGCTCTCGCGCTGCGTCGAGCCGCGAACTTCATCCTCGTCCTCCCGCCGGATCTGCCGTCAACGAAGGCATGGTGCTGCGCTTGAGCACCCGCCGCAGAAGGACCGTCACGGGCGCGCGAATCGGATGAGTGTCGCAGGCGACGAAAGTCGCTCAGGCGATACGCGACGCGCGAGGTGCATGAGCCTGCGCTGACAGGTGCGCATTGCCGCCAGCAGTGCTGCCATTGGGCGTGCGCCGAGTCAGCCGACGGGCCGTGAGAGTTCCGGCAATCCTCCAAAAAAGCGACAAGCGTCAAAATGACCCGAACACCGAACCCAGTATCAGGACAGCAACAAGTGCGATGATGCAACTGACGATCACGGTCATCACCATGTCGAGATAGCTTTCACGGTGAGTCAGACCACTAATCTGCAATAACAGCAACACCGTGCCGTTGTGCGGGAGCGCGTCTAGGGTACCAGCGCTCATCGTTGTTATGCGATGCATCAATTCGGGATCGATGTGATGCTCAGTGGCAAGATGCATAAAGTCGGCGCCAAATGCATTGAGCACAATTGCCATACCGCCGGAAGCAGTACCGGTCAGCCCCGCCAGCACATTCATGGAGAGTGCCAATGAGACCAGCGGTCCTCCCTGAACCGAAAATACCGCATCGCGAACCAGCCCAAATGCCGGCACTGCGGCAACGACCGCGCCGAAGCCGACAAGACTGGCGATCATCAGCATCGGCAAGGCGGCGGAATTCGCGCCGGCATCAAGGCTTTCGCGAACGGATGGCAAGCGTCGAAAGTTGATGAGAATGACGGTCAAGTTTGCCAACGCGAGAGCCACCAAAACCGACCAGACGCCGGACACGGCCCCGATCGTAATACCGCCCCAGCGGGGCTCGGACAGGAACGAAAAATCGAGCCGCGGGAATACGACGAGCGCCATCAGGAAATTGGTGACGATAACGACGACGATGGGCAGCATGGCCAGGACGAAGGGCGGCCCGCTCTCGGCCTGCTTGCCATGCGGTAACTCGGCCGGGTCGAAGTCGCCCGCCGGCGCCGCCTGCTCGCGGACCATCTCGTTGACGACAGGAGCGGTTCCTGCCTCGCCAGCGTAACCTTCGCCAGCCTTGCGCGCGGCCGCCTCGGCACGGCCGAGCCACCACATGCCGAAGACAAAGATGATGGCCGACGCGATGAGACTCAGCCCGGGGGCCGCAAAGGTGGTGGTGCCGAAGTACGGCATCGGAATCGCGTTATTGACCGAGGGGGTTCCCGGCATCACCGACATGGTGAAGGTGAATGCACCGAGACCGACGGCCGCCGGTATCAACCGGCGCGGCAGATTCGCGGCCCTGAACATCTCGTGAGCCAGCGGGGCCAGCACGAAAAACGCGACGAACACGCTCACCCCGCCATAGGTCACGATCGCCGAGGCTGCCACCACTGCGAGCATCGTGCGGCCGGCTCCCAACTTCTTGGTCAAATACTGCGCGATGGCGCTGACCGAGCCGCTGTCGCCCATGAGCTTGCCGAACAACCCGCCAAGCAGAAACAGGGGAAACCATTGCGCCACAAATCGCGCCGCTCCCGGCATGAAGGTCTGCGTCCAGTGGGCGAGCAACGGTTCTCCCGAGAACGCGGCCACGATGAGCGCCGCCGGCGGAGCGACCATCAGAATGCTCCAACCCCGGAACGCGAGCCACATCAGCAGGGCGAGACCGAGCAATATCCCAATGAGTCCCATGGTTCGCTTCCTCCTGCAGATCCGAGGTTGATGATTGAGCTATCGCTGTCTCACTCACAGGCCCCACGGCAGTCCGAGAACCTGCTAACTTGCGATGAGCGTCATCCTTGAGCGTCGGACATGTACATTCGACCTGAACTTAACGACGGCTTTGCCGCCGCCGGCATCGTCGCCTCCGTGGTTGTGCCGGTCATCACGAACACCGTGATGAGGATCAAGCGACGGCGGCAGGCTTTTCGATATCGCGGGCATCCTCAGGCACTCCCTCCAGGCGTTGCCGCGGCAGCAGGAACAGCCACGTCACCAGCACGAATGGAGCCGTCAGAGCCGGAATGGCGAACGGCGTCAGCGCAACGTTCACCGCTGACTGGACGATCACCGTGAACACCGTGGCGAGGATCGTGTAGGCGACGACGCGCCAGCCCGGCTGATAGAAGACGGTACCGAGTGCGATTGCCGTCAGTACCGGGCTGAATCCGAGGAGACCGCCGGTGATCAGGTCGCTCTCGGCGCCGAAGAGATGGGCCGTCAGCACAGCCAATATCGCACCTCCGAGAGCGAAGGCGGCGGCTGCGAGCGAGCTCACGGCGAGCCCCGCAAGCAGGAGCAGCGCCGCGATGCTGCTGGCTTTCAGGAAGACCTGCGAGATGCTCAGGAACACTCCCTGCACAAGGTCAATCAGCTGGAGCGGGCTTCCCTGGTAGGGCTGGAATGCGGCAACAACGTTGCCGGTCGGCAGCGCTGCTCCCGCGAGGCCGGAAAATCCATACGTGGCCAACAGGAGAAGCCACGTTGTGAGCACGAACGGAAATGTGAGAGCGCCACCCCATGGCTTGACGACGTTGGTTGTCCCCAGCATCACGACGACGGATACTGCCGCTCCCAGTATCACATATACCCAAAGCAGCGGACCGGGAGCCAGGAACGTCGCCAGCGCGAGGCCGACGAGGATGCCGTTGAAGCCATAGAGCCCGGAATGGAGCGACTCGGTATCGACGTGAAGCCATTGCGCCGTCAAGTTTGCCACGACGACAGTGAGGACGCCGGCAATTGCGACTCGGGGGACGCCAGCTGCGTATGAACCCCAGATGATCGCGGCCAGAAAGAAAATCCCGGTTAGTGGGTTGTTCTGAAACATAACTTGCCCGATGCTGCGCAAATTGATGTCCAGGAACCGCACTACACCTGACGACGCAGAGAGGCTTTCCCACTTTGCCAAGAACTTTTCCACTGCTGCCTCCTCGAACGTGTCGACGTCAGCTGTTGGAGATCACCTGTTGGCACCGCCAATCCGCTAGCGCCATAGATAGGGCGGAGGTAGCGCGGTGCCGATGACCTCCTCACGTACCACGCTCCAGAACTCGCGCACTTTGGCTTTCACTTGCGCGGTTTCGCGGCCTAACACCTTGAAGATCAGGCCGGCATCATTGGGCAAACGACAAGCGCCGAACGCAACGCCGTCCGCAAGGTTTATATCGGCCCCCGCACGCTCGTGGATCCGGTCAGCCTTGTCCTTTGGGGCGCACAGGATCACGTTGGCGAACACATCAAAGCAGTCCATCACGCCAGTCTGCCGCATCACATATCGTCGCGGCTCGATTACCAGCTTCTCTGCGAACAAGGAACGGCCGTCAGGCCGCGCGGCTGCCGTTGATACCGACAACACGGTTGCTCCGAAGCACTCGTCAGGATGATGGTGCTTTCGGCCCGGTTGAATAATTTCCGAGAGGAGCAATGTGGCCGACGGAGCGACGGAGATTTGTGTGTCGCTGATAAACCGTGAGTGCCGGTGCGGGATAACGGGTTCGGGAAGAAATTCAAGGTATGCGTCATCGGCAAGCACAATCGTTTGGCTTTGCGCCGCATAATTGGCGTCCATGGCATGGATCTTGGTTGCCGATTGGGAGGTGAGGTGAGCTTGCGCGCGTGGATGAAGGGTGATGTCCAGAGCGAGCCTGTCTCCCTGCAGCAAGCAGCCCGTGGTGGTGATCAAGAACACGTAGGCCAAACCTGGCATTTGTTCGTCGCAGTGCAGCGCACGCTGTACCATGTAGGGAACGCGGCGTTCCAAGCTTGCCAGGATCGTTTTGCCGGAGCGGTGCTCGAAACCCAGATGGAGGAAGCCCGTCTTGCCCACAGTGCCGCTGCTCATCTGCGGCGGTTCATCCTGGAACGAGGCGAATTCCGGCATCGATGCGCCGAGCGTTTCAGCGCGTGCCCAGGGAGGGAAGGCTGCCGGTATCATGCTGAACGCCGTGCGCGCGGATTGATATCGAACAGAAACTCCCGCTCGATCAGCGCAACCAACTCCGGAATACCTTCCCCCGTCTTGCAGTTCGTGAACAGGAACGGCTTGCTGCCGCGCATCATCTGCGAATCTTGCTTCATCACGTCAAGGCTAGCCCCGACATGGGGGGCAAGATCTGTCTTGTTGATCACCAGGATGTCGGAATACGTGATCCCGGGTCCGTTCTTGCGAGGGATCTTATCGCCCGCGGCGACGTCGATTACATAGATGAAGTAGTCCACCAGCGCCGGCGAAAAGGTTAGCGTCAGATTATCGCCTCCGCTTTCGATCAGCACGACGTCGCTATCCGGAAAGCGCAGTTCCATATCCTCGACCGCAGCAAGGTTCATGCTTGGGTCTTCGCGCACCGCAGTATGAGGGCAGGCACCTGTCTCCACTCCGATAATGCGTTCCTGGAGCAGAACTCCCTTCAGGGTACGCTGAACGTGCTTGGCGTCTTCGGTCGTCACCACGTCATTGGTGATGATAAGAACCTTGATTCCGAGGTCGAGCAAGCGCGGTGTAATGGCTTCCACGATCGCCGTCTTGCCTGACCCGACCGGGCCGCCGATGCCGATGCGCGTGATATTCTTCGACATCCGAAGCTCCCTTCAACGTCAGTTCATGAACAGGCGCACATGGGCCCTGGTGTGGATAGCCGCCAGAATTTCCGTCAACGGAGCAAAGCCCGCCATGTCCGACAGCCGCGCCGCCGCGGCCGTTGCGTACATCCCGTCCGTTTGTCCGGTAAGCTCGTAGAGAATCTTCTGTGTCTCGATGTGGCTGACTTTCATCAACCGCAAGGCTGCACCGAGGATCGTTGTCGCAACGCCATACTGGTGCACGACAAAGGCTTGGCTGGCAGGTAGATCCTGTACGGCAAAATTGATGGCTAGGGCTATCGGGTAGCAGCCAGGGGTAATAGACGTCTCAATGCACTCACGCCAGGCGTGAAGCAGCGGCGCGCCCACCACCTCCACGCCCATCTCCGTGAACTTCTTGCCCATGCGAACCGACATTGTCCGCGCCTCGTCTGAAAGCTTGCGCGCGTATACCCGCGTATCGATCCGGACGAGGGTATCGACGTCGCCGGCAGTTGCCGCGCGATGCCCAGCGATCAGCGCGATGCAGTCACCGCGCGCCGCCTGCTCTAACGCGGTGCGCGCGAACGCTCGAAGCGTTGCCGCGTCGGTGACGACACCTTCCTGAATGGCGGATTCCAGGCCGGAAGAAAATGCGAACGCGCCAATGGGAAACATCGAGTCACCAAATTGCAGCATCCGCGAGAGAAATGCGGGGCTTCTCGACGCATCGACGCCATCATTCTCGATGATCATGCGCAGAACCGACCGTTGCCGGCGATGTTGGTCCCTGAGCGGCGGCTCCCGGATGGACATGGACGTGCGTCGGTGGATGTCCGTACACGCGTCCCGTCTCGGCCTCGACGCCGGCATAGCTCTCATGCGTGTGCGAATGTACCGGTCCCTCCGCGCCACCGAAAAGCCGACGTGATTCATGCGGAGCGAGGTAGGGAACGACCTCTCGTCCGGCTACGAATTCGTAGCGGATTCCTTCAAAACGGTGCGTGTTCATGACGGACGCCATCACCTTGCGATCGACGGTGAGCGGGACATAGACGGCTGTGTCCTTGACCAATGCTGGCCAATGCTGATTTCCCATCGCGTGTCCCAGTTCAACGCATGTCCGCATTGCCACTTTGGGCGCGAGGTTCATTAGCTCGTCCAGATGCACGATCATCACGTCACGCAGCTCGATTCGCGCGACAAGTGCCGAGCGCGCCTGGGCATTCCAGAACAGCACGTCCCCATCGCGGATATGGGTACCGCGATCGATTGAGACTGCGATCTCCGCACCCTTTGCAGTCGTCTTGCGGAAGCGGCTCTTCTGTGCTTCCCACTGATCGATCTCCAGCAAGTCGGTGTCCGCGGCAGACAGGCGCTCGGCCCATTCGCGATCGTCGATGTTGCCCAGAACGGTCTTGATGAGGATCATGGCAAGCGCCTTAACTGAAGAAATACTTCTGGTTTAGCGAGACTGTCGTCAAGGGCTGCACTGTCGCGTGCTTGCCGTCGACGGTCACGGCGAAAGTTTCCGGACTGACTTCAATTTTCGGGGTCCCGGTATTTCTGATCATATCGCGCTTGCTGATTTTACGGACGTTTCGCACCGGCATCACCTGCCGGCGGAGCCCCAGTTTCTCCTTGATCCCGGCAGCATGAGCGACGCCAGAGACGAACGTGATGCAGTTGGCCGCCAACGCATCACCGTAGGCACCGAACATGGGCCGATAGTAGGTGGGCTGCGGCGTCGGCAGCGACGCGTTTGGATCGCCCATCACTGCCCAGCTTATAAAGCCGTTCTTGATGATGATCTTGGGCTTGGCGCCGAAGAATGCCGGCTCCCACAGGACGAGGTCGGCGATCTTGCCGACCTCGACCGAGCCCAGCACGTCGGCAATACCGTGCGTGATCGCCGGGTTGATGGTGATTTTCGCCACGTAGCGCAGCACCCGGAAATTGTCGTTGCCGGGCGTGTCCTCCGGGAGCTTGCCGCGCCCGGTCTTCATCGCATCGGCGGTCTGGATGCAACGCAGCCAGCATTCCCCGATGCGTCCCATGGCCTGCGAATCGCTTGAGAACATCGAAATTACGCCGAGATCCTGAAGGACGTTTTCCGCGGCGATGGTTTCAGCTCGGATGCGGCTCTCAGTGAATGCAACATCCGACGGGATGTCGGGGCTGAGATGGTGACACACCATGATCATGTCATAGAGCTCCGCCTGTGAGTTGATGCCGTAGGGGAGCGTGGGGTTGGTCGAAGATGGCAAGACGTTGGGAAGGCCAGATATCTTGATGATATCTGGCGCGTGGCCGCCGCCGGACCCTTCGGTATGAAACGAGTGGACCGTCCGCCCCTCAAACGCCTCGATGGAATCGTCGACGAAGCCGGATTCATTCAGCGTGTCGGTATGGATGCACACTTGAGTGTCCGTCTCGTCTGCGACTGTGAGCGCGGACCGAAGCACCGCCGGGGTGGTGCCCCAGTCCTCGTGACATTTCACGCCAACCGCGCCCGCCTCGATCTGTTCAACCAGCGCCGCCTTGCCGTGTCCGTGCCCCTTGCCGAGAATGCCGATGTTGAGTGGCCAGTTTTCGAACGCGCGTAACATCATGCTAATGTTTCCGGGACCTGACGTGACCGTCGTCGCGTAGGAGCCGTCCGACGGACCGGTACCGCCACCGATCAATGTCGTAGTGCCGTTTGAGAGCGCCGCCTGCGCCTGCTGCGGAGAAATGAAATGAATGTGTGTGTCGATCCCGGCGGCCGTCAGGATCAGATGTGAGCCTGAGATAGCATCGGTGGCGAGGCCAATCTCCAGGCCTGGTGTAACGCGATCCATCGTCTGCGGATTGCCGGCCTTGCCGATCGCACTGATGCGGCCGTCCCTGATCCCCACATCCGCTTTCACCACGCCCAGCACCGCGTCGATTACGGTCACGTTGGTGATCACGAGGTCAGGAGCGCCGCCCGCCCGCGTCACCTGATTGTCCATGCCCATGCCCTCACGCATGCTCTTGCCGCCACCGAAGACGAGTTCGTCGCCGTAGCCGCCGCGCAAATCGCGCTCTATCTCAACGAACAGGCCCGTATCGCCCAAGCGGATGCGGTCACCTGTCGTTGGACCGAAGAGGCCGACATATTCTTGCCGAGACATGGTAGGCATACTGGCCCTCGTTCAAGATTTGCCTTTCGACGCGACCTCACGCCTTATGTCGAGCGGAAGCCTCGCTTCGCCGCCTGCGCCACCGCCTTGGACTTGGCCGTGGCGGCGTCCTGGCCGGCGGTCGGACCATCGACGAGATTGTTGAAACCATAGACGGCGCGTTTGCCGCCGTAGGGAACGAGTTGAACCTCGCGTTCGTCACCGGGCTCGAACCGCGTTGCCGTCGATGACGGAATGTTCAGGCGCAACCCGAAGGCCTCCGCGCGATCGAATTCCAGCGCGCGGTTGACTTCGAAAAAATGAAAGTGCGATCCGACCTGTACCGGGCGGTCACCCGAATTGCGCACCTTGAGCGTCGTCACGGGGCGGTCGGCATCGAATGTGATCGCCGCTGAACTGCACACGTAGCCGCCGACGGGCACGTCCTCTGTCGCCGGGTCGACATTTGCGGCAACGGCGGGGCCCATCTTTGGTCCAGCCATGTTAGCCTCCTTCCAGGCGTTTACTGGATTGGCGTGTGCACCGTCACCAGGCGGCTGCCGTCGGTGAACACCGCCTCGATCTGCACCATTGGAATAAGATCGGCGACGCCGTCCATCACATCAGCCTTGGTTAGGGCGGTGCGCGCCTCCCTGGTTACGTCTTCGATTGTTTTCCCAGCACGTGCGCCATCAAGGGCGACCGCTGAGATGACAGCGACGGCTTCGGGATAGTTGAGCTTGAGGCCCTTGGCCCTTCGCTTCAACGCGACATCTGCCATCACGTAAATGAGCAGCTTGTCGAACTCTCTCGGAGTTAACTGCATGCGATCCTCCCGAACCGCGCTTGCCGTGCCAGGAAAAGCAGGTGCAAGATTAGGATAGTTGTGGCCGGCGATCCCATGGAACGTTTGTCGGTTGTCAGGATTGTGCGCCATCAGAGATAATAAAACGGGTCGCATTCGGACTTATCAATGAGGGTTTTCCCTTGTTTTCCATCGGATACTACCCGATGGACTAGTTGGCCCGCGCGGGCGGGGCGCCGTCCGTAGCGCAGCGGACTTCAAGCTCGAGACGTCGCCGCGACTGCTACTGCCAGCCGCACACGCGCCGACCTCTGCGCCACCAGCACACCCACCCCGCCCGCGCCATGGCGGTGTCCAAGTGGTGGTCCAAATTGGGCCTGGCGCCACCGCCACCCGTGCCAGCGCGACGGTCGGTGCCAGGCCTGTCGTCGGTGCCAGCCCCGGCGGGTCCAAATTGGGACCTGCTCGGCAAAATCCTCGGTCAGGTCACCCACCTTGCCGGCGAGATCTTTTTCGAAGGCAACCGGCGCGGCCTCGACCGATCTTGCTCATTCCTATCGCTGTTCCCCCTCTATGACGCTGGCTTGCGGCATCAGCTTGCTATGCAGCTATCGCTCGCTTCTCCAGCAGCGTGCTCTTGCAGACTCTTCCGCGCTTCATGATGACCGGAAGTTCGTCGCACGCCGCGCGGATCGCGTCGACCAGCAGGCAGTGCTTTCCCTTCGGCGCATACGCCGATCACGCCGCCTTGCTCAGCTCGGTCGTGAGCTTCTTCTCCGCTTCGTTTGAGAGAGAGGTTCGAAGTACGCGGGGCTTAAATGGTTCGATCTCCGGCAGGACCTTGTCTTCGTTTACCTTCCTGAAGAGCACAAAGAGTGCAGACGATCCTTCCGGGATCGTCTCGCCGAGCTTCTTGATGAAATCATCACGGATTCCGAAGTCAGTGAGCGAGCCTGATAGAGCTCCCATGCCGGCGCCAGCAATCGCGCCGAGCGCCATTCCGGCAAGCGGATTCAGGAAGAGGAGCCCGACAAGTGCGCCCCACAGGGCTCCGGTTGTTCCGCCGGTGGCCGCGCCAATTCCCGTCAGATTGACGGCTTGCTTGAGGTAGACTTTGCCGCCCTTCTCGCGTTCAACGACGCACGCATCTTCGAGATCTATGAGGTACTCCTTCTGCATAGACCGCAGCTTGTTGAGCACCTCATCTGCGGTATGCAGTCCATCAAAACCGAGAACGACCAGATTGCTCATCATGCTCTCCTTTTCCCAGACATTGGATACCGGCATTTGGTATCCGGCACTGCTCTGTCGGTGACGTCCGAATTCTCTAGCTGCGTTCACTGTTGTTCATCGACATGCACCACGCTTCGCCATCCCGGCGTTTCGTCGTTGCTGCCTGCACCGGGACCGTGCAACGTCAGCTACCGACATTGGGTGGGCCGCGACTGGACGTGTCAATTAGGGTTCTCCCTAGTCTTCTATCGGAATCGCCCTGATGGACTAACCGTCGGGGGCGGATAGATCGTCTTTATCCGCGCGAAAGTTTCTTGGCTCGGATGCCGACGCCGCTGATTGTTGATGCTGATGGTTAGTGAGGTCTTGATGTTACGCAGCCCGCCTTCCGCCAGGCCTGAGGAGTCCCGTCCGCGAGGAGGGAGGAGTATGGTCATGAGACGCGCAATTCCGACGACGTTCGCTGCAGCTTTCGTTCTCGCTCCGGCCGCTGCGCTTGCGGATGCCGGACGCGGCGACGCAAGCGGACTAATGATGGCTTCACCCACCCGATCACCGGGATAGATCACGTCAATTGTTGCCGTTGGCGTGGTCGCCGCCCAGCCGCGGCGGCCGGGTGCCGTCGCTGGTTCCACTGAGTAATTGAAACGCACCATAGTGCGGCCGAGGTAGCCATCTTGAAACGTGTGCAATGACCGAAGCCGCCCTGAATGTCGCGTCCTTCCTGCTTCTCGGCTTCTTGCTCGGGATGCGGCATGCGACCGACGCCGACCATGTCGTCGCCATTGCGACAATCGTCAGCCGCGAGCGCAGCGTGGCGGGTTCGGCGCTGATCGGCGCCGCCTGGGGCGTCGGGCACACCGTTACGGTCATGGCAGTCGGCGCGGCAATTATCGTGTTCGGGGTCGTCATTCCGCCGCGGCTCGGCATGTCGATGGAATTTGCCGTCGGCGTCATGCTCGTCCTGCTCGGCGTTCTCACCTTGGCAGGGATGGGTCGCGCGGGCAGCGCGGCCCATGCGCATGCGGGCGCTCCCGGCGTACATGAACTCGGCATCCACGATCACCTCCATGCGCACGGCGACTACTTGCACCGGCACCCGCACGGTCACGGCCCCGGCGCGCACGGACACGCCGAAGAGCAGACGCCGCTGGCGCGGCTCGATCGCAGCTTGCTCGGTAGGTTCACGTTCTATCATTGGCTGCGACCCTTCGTGGTCGGCCTCGTGCACGGCCTGGCAGGATCGGCCGCCGTCGCCCTGATGATCCTTTCTATCATCCGCGAACCGGTGGCCGCGCTCGGGTATCTACTGCTGTTCGGGCTCGGGACTGTCGTCGGAATGATGCTAATCACGCTGGTCCTGTCGGCGCCGTTTACGTTCACGGCTGTCAATCTTCCCAAATTCAATTGGCGGCTCCGCGTGGCATCGGGCCTGGTCAGTTTCGCCTTCGGAGCTGTCCTGATCTACGGCATCGGATTTGCCGAGGGCGGTCTGTTTACGGACGCGCCGATCTGGGAACCCCATTGACCCTGGCGCACGGATTGGGTGCGCGCGCGGTGTCGCAATAATGCATGGAGAGCATTGTGGTGCCGCGTGGCACAAGAATCGGCGTGTGCGCTTCGGTATGATATTTATGTTGAAACAACATACGTGCCCAGTTACCGTGCCCAGGCTGTGCTATCGAAAGATACAACCGATTTCGATTGCCGGATCATGCGGACACGGCATTGCATAGAAAGTTCGTGGCGCCTGTTTTTCGCGGGCACATCCATTGTCGTCCTGACTCATCCGACGTACGCACAAGTAGTCCGGGCGGAACCCGGAGCCAGCTTGCTTCCTCCGGTAACGATTACTTCCCCCGATCAGGCGACAAAGAAGCGGGCTCAACGCCCGGAGCCGCCCGCGCGCACGACGAGCGTCCGTGGCACCGCGCAAAGGAGCCGACCTGCCAGTCTACAACCAACCCGTCCCGGCATTTCGGGTGCTCCAGTGGCAAGCCCCGGGCGTGGCGACGTATCGAGTTCGGTAACGGCATTGCCCGCGGCGACGACCATACTGGATGCGCCCCGCATCAGCCAACTGCCCGTCGCCACCTATGGCGATCTGTTCCGATCGCTTCCAGGCTTCAACGTCTCTAATTTTGGGCAGGGTGCGATTGGTCACGGCCTCTCGCTTCGGGGGTACACCGAAGCCGAGCACGGGCGCGACCTTGCCTATTACATCGACGGCGTGCCGGTGAACGAAGTTTCGTCACTTCACACGCCGAACTACGCGGACCTGAACATCCTGCTGCCCGAGAGCGTCAAGAGCATCGAAATTGTCCGCGGTCCGTTTGCAGTCGAGTACGGCGACTCCAATCTAGGCGGATCCGTCAACATCGCCACCAAGACCGCCGAACCGTTCGCGAGTGTCGGCATATCAGGTGGCACCCAAGGCACCGCGCGCGGTTTGGGCACGTACAGCACGACGCAGGGCGCGTGGCTGCCCTACGTCGCGTTGGAGGGGTATCGTGCCGACGGCTATCGCGACAACAGCTTCATTGACCGTTACAATTCGTTCAATAAGGTGACGACGACGCTCGCCGACGGAGCTACGGTCTCATTTCGCGCGCAGGCCTATGGCACGACCTTCGGTGCGCCCGGCTACGCCAACCGCGACGCGATTGAAGCCGGGTTGATCTCTGGGCGCTCCGCGACCAATCCGACCGACGGTGGTAACAAGCAGCTAGAGAATTTCGTCGTCAATTATGCGTCCGGCGCACAAGATCAGGAACTCAAAGGCACGCTGTTCGTCAGCCATAACTATTCTAACCGTTACGCTGATTTCGGCGGAGGGCAGCGATGGCAGCACGACGACCGGACAATGGTCGGCGGGCGCGTCAGCAAGGTATGGACTGGCGCCATCGGTAACGATATTCCGGTGCAAGTGCTGATCGGAAGCAGTTGGCGTTCAGACAATATCAACGCTTTCCAGGCGCCGACCACGGGCCGGGCGGTGACCGGAGCGCCGGTGGTCAACCTCGGATTGACCCAGACCAACCTCGCGGCCTTTGGCCAGGTTCAGATCAAGCCGTTGTCATGGCTGAAGTTCACCGCCGGTGGGCGCTTCGACCAATTTTACTATGATATCAACGACCGCATCACGCCTGGCGGTACACCGAATATCTCGAATGGCATTACGAGTCCGAAGGTAGGCGTCGCGATCACCCCGCTGAAATGGCTTGAACTGTTTGCGAATTACGGGCAGGGTTTCCGCAGCATCGACGTGCCCCTTGAACTGATCGGCAATCCCGGGATTCAGCCGTTCAAGGTTGTCAGCAGGGAAGGCGGCCTTCAGTTTACCTTCGACCGTTTCAGGCTGCTCGGCAGCTATTGGACGACGGACTCCCAAAACGAATCATTTCAGGCGGCTCCCGGACTTCCTGTGACCTTTCTGGGCAAGGCACGTCGCGACGGGTTCGATCTGGACGGGCGCTTCTTCGTCATTCAGGAACCTGCAAACAACATCTCCTTGTTCGCGAACTTTAGCCACGTGCGGGCTCGATTGCTCGATGCGGCTCCCTCATTCTTCGTTCCAAATGTGCCGAACTATGTTGCCAACATCGGTGTCGACTTCAACGTTGCGACCGTGAATGCGCAAGCGCTGTCGGGTAGTGCCTACGTGACATTCATCGGCAAGAAGAACCTTACGCAGGATGGCTTGATCACGACATCGCCGTTCTCGCGCGTCACCGGCAAACTGACCTACACCTGGCCGGACGGCTGGACGGCATTCACGCAGGCGACGTGGTATCCCGGTGATCGGCTGAGCGAAACTGCAATCAATTTCGGCAATCCGACGGGAGCGAGCTCGGCTGATATTTTCGTCAGCGCGCAACCGGCCGTCGTCGTCCTCGCTGGGCTCACCTATCGCTTTCCGACCGCTGTTGCTTCCGCCCCTTCAACGTTGGTCACTAAATGAGCAACCCATTTGGCATCCGCAGCGCTTTGCTTTTGGCCGCCGCCGCACTGGCGCCGACCAACTTCGCTTCGGCCCACGATGTTTGGCTGACCTTCTCCGGTGAAGCTGCCTCGCGCCGCGTCGTCGTCAACTATGGTCATCCAGACGATCGTCCCCCGACCATGCCGGACAAGATCCTCGATCTTGTCGCGATAGCGCCCGCCGGCGCGTCGTCTCTGTTGTCCGACCTGACGCCAGCGCAGGACCACGGCGCCCCCGTCGTTGTGTCCAGGCCTTTCGCGGACAGCGGAAATCTCTTGCTGGCAGCGCGTTACGACAATGGATTCTGGATCAAGACGGCCGACGGTCTTTATCGCAACGCGACGCGGCGCCTCGTTCCTAATGCGGCAGATAGCATGTGGTCGGGGAAATTTGCCAAGGCGCTGACTGGGCCGGACGCACCGTGGGAAAACGTGCTTGCTCACGATTTAGAAATCGTGCCTCTGTCCGACCCCGACAAGACAAAGCCGGGGCAGACTCTGCGCCTCAAGGTGCTGTTTCATGGCAAGCCGCTTCCCGGTGCTAACGTCGAGCGGGGCGACGGCGTGACAGCGGTAGCGGAGAAAGATATTCCTCGATTTGCCGCCGACGCAGATGGCATTGCGTCAGTTCCTATTATGAAGGCCGGACCACATTTGCTAGTAATCGATCACAGGGTGACGCCATCGGCGACGCCCGATCACGCGGACGCGGATATCTTCAACGCCACGTTTTGGTTCAATACTTCAGCAACACGACCATAAAGGACCGAGGCAACTTGGTTCCTTTATTTGGCAACTTCGGCTAGGCAGCGAATAGCTGCAGAAGTGCTTGCAGCGTTTATTGCGCGTTCGCCGTGTCCAGACACCTGCACGTTGAAAGATCTCCTGAAGCACTCTCTGTTTGCCGGCAAAGCCCTGCGCCGCCGGCGAGGGAGTCGCGTTCGAACATGTAACCGCTGGCCGACTCCGCTGGTTCGCGACGCACGGAATTGAAAGCAGGCAGCGAACTTTGTCACTTTGCCCAAGACCGCCTGGGACGCGCAGGCAGGCTCGGTCCTCAGCCGATGGGCGGTGATCGCGAAATATCGACCGCGGAGGCAGACTAACAGTTTGATTATAACAGAGCCTCCCGCGTGGCGTTCGGCCTGAGGTCTTTTCGGTCAGGCTACCGCCTGAAACAGCAATTTGAGATGGTTGCACGTCCGTGATTTGAACCTATCCCTCGATAGTTTCTGTGACTTTAGGCGGACGATCGGAGGAAATATCGCAGATTAGGATCGTGTGGGGAAAGGCGGTAGCGGTCTTCCGACTCGAACCCCCGATAGCACTCTCTCAGTGGCTCATCGTCTCGACGATTGCTCGATTACCCACTTCGGATTCATCAGACATGACTTCTCCTCGGGACATGCGATTGCGTGGCCGCTACATAGATTTGAATGATAGGATGTGCTGGATGCCGACTCGGACTAGGGACCTGTTCTGATCCTCTCTATCTTGGATGTCGCTCGATAGCGTCCATATGGGACGCCGGATCGGTAGCGAACCGCACGCGGCCCAAACCGCCACCAATACCAATGGGGCTGGGCGTCCGAGTCGGTGAATCAGGGGTTAATTTTCCGGCAAATTTCGCCGCTCGGCGATCCCGCGACTCAGTCTATGACGTCTGCGTCACACGAACGAAGCGGGTGCACAGATGCCAAATTCGAATAACGTCGCCAGCAACGAGATGCTTTGGGAGCGTGTCCTGTCCCTGCTCGCCGTGGGTGCCAGCGTGTTGGGCGGAAGCACCGTGTTGCTGGTACAGGCGCTACCACCCTTACTTCACGGATTTCCGTAGAGGCGCAAAACGGATCTTTCATTGCGACCATGGGGCTGGCAACCGCCATTCTGATAACGACAAGTTCTGCAATGATTTCAATGGGCCAAAAACACCGAGAATGTCAGAACGGCCTTTGAAAACACGACAAGATTTTCCGACTTCCAAGCTGAATACGAGGGGTTGTCCCTTCACCCGCTTCAATCGAGACTTCGTCTATCGCTCACTGGCAGCTCCGCCATCACCCGCGCGCCGTGGGATCTAACAACCCAGTCGTGAAGTCTTCAGTAAAGGCGTACTTCGGTGGAGCGCGGAGAGTGC
This sequence comes from Bradyrhizobium valentinum, assembly GCF_001440405.1. Lineage (GTDB taxonomy): Bacteria > Pseudomonadota > Alphaproteobacteria > Rhizobiales > Xanthobacteraceae > Bradyrhizobium > Bradyrhizobium valentinum. Next base: position 39,976 of record NZ_LLXX01000067.1, on the reverse strand, counting down.
TGGTTGAGCTTGTTAGCACTGAGAACCACTTCCATCCCGCATATTTGTCGCCGGTTTGGCGCAAGTGTGTGTAGCGCTTGAGACTTGACCAGGAGCGATGACCCGACACCGCGGCTACTTGAGGAATATTCCGACCGATTTCGAATAGCCTCGAAATACCATCATGACGAAGATCATGCAGATGCAAGTCAATGATCTCAAGGAACTGACACGCGCGGGTAAAATTAGTTCCGATAGTGTCGCCGCAGTACGGAAAGATTTCTTCGCGTCTCTTCGGCATTGAGAGAATTATCTGAACCGCTTCCGGCGGAAGATCGCACCATATATCATTCCCGATCTTCTCTCCGGGGTTCTTCATATCACGGACCAAAACACGACTTCCTTCAGCGTCAAGATCCTTCCACGAGATCCGTGTAATCTCCTCCAGTCGACGTGTTGAAAATATCGCAAACCCGATGACCTTCTGCATCGGAATGGAGGATGGTCGGCGGTTCAACCGCTCGCCGAAATATTCCATGATCTTGTCGAGCTCTTCGAGAGTCGGCCGCCGATCACGCTCGCGGCTCTTGCTCGCAATACCGAGGCGCTTCGCAACTACGAAGGCGTCCTTCATTGCGGTCTGATCAAGTGGATACGCCCATGCCGGCTTGGCTACGGCAAAGACGGCTGCCAAATGCGAGAGATAGTTACCGACTGTCGACGGAGCTACTTTAATTATCAGTTCATTGGCAAATCCGACCACATCGGTGCTTGTGATTTCAGAACACCTCTTGTTGGCTATGTCGTAGTTCTTGATCGCTCGGAGTACCTGCGCCTTTGTGCGACCAATCTTCTTGATCGATTCATCTGTGTAGCGGTCGATAACGGTGGTTAGGGTGGGATCTGGCGCTTCGAGACGTTCGAGGGCGCCCGGCTTGGCAAGTTCCTTCTCCCGCTTTTCGAGCCAAGCGGAGGCAGCCTGTTGCCGATCGAACGTCCGATTTTCGCGATGAACGATCTTACCAGCTCGCTTGATGAGGACCTGGGCTTGGTATCCTGTAGAGCCATCGCTTCGCTTGCGTGGTACGACGGTTCCCATCTTGGAGGCTCCATCAACGGTACTGCATGGGCGTCTTCGGTACTGCGCCGCAGTACCAAGGGTATAAAAATGGACAAAAATGGCCAAAAAACGAGCTACAATGGAAAACTCAGAAGTATCTCTAAGTAACTGAAATGACCGAAAAAACTACGAAATCCTACGATTTCCTTTTCTCTGTCGCGCCAATGATGGACTGGACCGATCGGCATTGCCGCGTCTTCCACCGTCTGATGACGCGGCGGGGCCGGCTCTACACGGAGATGCTGACGACCGGCGCCATCATTCATGGCGACCGCAGGCGTTTGCTCGGCTTTGACCGAAGCGAGCATCCGGTGGCGCTGCAGCTCGGCGGGTCGGAGCCGGCCGATCTCGCGACTGCAGCCAGGATCGGCGAGGATTTCGGCTATGACGAAATCAACCTCAATGTCGGCTGTCCGTCCGACCGGGTGAAGGACGGCCGCTTCGGGGCATGCCTGATGGCGGAGCCGGAGCTGGTCGCCGACGGCGTTGCCGCCATGAAGCGCGCGGTCAAGATTTCCGTCACCGTCAAATGCCGGATCGGCATCGATGATCAGGATCCGGAAATTGCGCTCGACGTGCTGGCGCGCGGCGTGATCGCAGCGGGCGCTGACGCGCTGATCGTGCACGCTCGAAAAGCCTGGCTCAACGGATTGTCGCCGAAGGAAAACCGTGACATCCCGCCGCTCGATTACGACCGGGTCTACCGGCTGAAGGCCGCGCTGCCTGAGGTGCCCGTCATCATCAATGGCGGCATCGGCAGCATCGCGGTGGCGAAGCGGCATCTCGACCATGTCGACGGCGTGATGTTGGGGCGGGCGGCCTATCAGGAGCCCTGGCGATTGCTCGACGTCGATCCGGAATTGTTCGGCGAGGCGGCACCATACGCCACCATGAAGGATGTATTCGAAGCGATGCTTCCCTACATCGAAGAACAGTTGGCGCAGGGAGCAAAGCTGCATTCGATGACGCGGCACTTCGTCGGCGCTTTTCACGGCGTCCCCGGCGCGCGCGCTTTTCGCCGCCATCTGGCGGAGAACGGCGTCAGGCCAGGGGCCGGCATCGATGTGCTGCGCGATGCCATCGCGCTGGTCGAGGACCGCGCGGCAGAGCCGGTCGCGGCGTAAAGCGCCATAGCGTTTTCAAGCGAAGCACATTCTCTTCAGGAGATCGTGGGGGCGGTTTGCGGAGCTTCGCCGCGCCAGGCCCGCGCGATTAATTCGCGGATCGCATCCCGCTCGATGGGGCGCGGATTCCAGTAGGGATTCTTCACGGCGAGGTTAGCGGCCTGGTCGATGCCGGCCTCGGGCATGCCGATCTCGCGCAGCGCTGCCGGCGCAGCAAGCTTTCGCGCCAGATCGTAGAGGCCGAGGGCCGGGTCGGGCACGCCAAGCGCGTCGGCGATGCGCGCCATCGCTTCAGGTGCGGCGGGCGCGTTGTAGGCGAGGGCATGTGGGAGGACGACAGTGTGGGTCTCTGCATGCGGCAGATTGAACGATCCGCCCAGCGTATGGCAGAGCTTGTGATGCAGGGCCATGCCGACGGCACCGAGGCAGATGCCGCAGAGCCAGGCGCCATAGAGCGCGTCGGTGCGCGCGGCTCTGTCATTCGGCTGGGCGCAAATTATTGGCAGCGCACGCGCGAGCGTGCCGATGCCCTCCTGCGCCATCAGCGATATCACGGGATTACGATCGCGCGCGTAGAGCGCTTCGACCGCATGCGCGATGGCGTTGATGCCCGATGTCGCGGACAATCCCGCCGGCATCGTCATGGTCAGGTCGACGTCGTAGATGACGATTTGAGGAAGAATTTTCGGACTCGACTGCGTGGTCTTGATCCCGCCGCTGGTCTGGCCGACGACCGGCGTCATTTCCGAGCCGGCATAGCTGGTCGGCAGCACGATTTGCGGCAGGTCGGTGCGCAGCGCAATTGCCTTGCCGAGGCCGGTTGTCGAACCGCCGCCGATCGCCACGAGACAATCGGCCCGCACGTCGTGCATGGCTTCCATGGCCCGTTCCGTTACCTCGACGGGCGTATGCATGACGGCGCCGGTGAAAACGCCGGCGAAGCGTTCACCGATCATCTCCCGGATGCCGGCGACCAGGTCTTTCTGCCGTGGGGTCGCCAGCACGAGCACGCGGGTGATACCGAGGCGGGACAATTCGTCAGGCAATTGACGCAACGTGCCGGTGCCGAACACCACCCGCATCGGTGCGCTCTGGTAGACGAAATCTTGCATGGTCGCTCCTTGCGGACGAAATGGCCGGCTCCAGATCGCCTCCGGAGCCGGACCTCCCGCATTGAGACCTCCTCAAGAGGCGGGCTGTGCAACCTTGCGCAAGCCGGCCGTCTCTTCAAGGCTGCTCGCGGGGGCGCTCGCCGGCCGCCGGGCCAGCAGGATAATCCCCCCGGCGGCGATCGCGGAGATGCCGATCGACACGAACATCGGCGTCGGGCTCTGGTAGATCTGCTGCAGCGCGCCGGCGACGAACGGTCCGAGAATGGCGCCGACCCGCGCGACCCCGAGTTCCATTCCAACCGCGGTGGCGCGCACGCCGGTCTCGTAGGACGCTGCGGTAAAGTTGTTCAGCACGAACTGTGCGCCGATGATGAAGAAGCCGGCGGCCGCCACAGACGTGATGTTAACGATGTGATCATTCATCACCACAAGGGAGAGCACCGCGACGCCGCCGATAGCCCACCAGGTCGCGATCAGCCCGCGACTGCTGCCGGATCTGTCGAGAAGATGCCCAAGCACGAGCGCGCCGACGAACGACATGATCTGCATCAGCGCGCCGAAGCCGAAGCTTGCCGCAAAGGTTTCTCCGCGCTGCATCATCACGGTCGGAATCCAGCCTGACAGGCCGAAGATGCAGAACAGGCTGAGGAATGCCGAAGCCCAGATCGCGAAAGTGGTCCGCCGATATTTGGCCTGGAGCAGCGTCGCGACTGAATTGACCGGCTTCTCGGACTCACCGACGGCAATTTCGGCCGACTTGTAGACATTGGCACGCTCCGGACGGAGCTTGGTCAGCATGTCGCGGATTTCACTGGTGCGGCCCTGCAGGGCGAGAAACTTCGGCGATTCCGGCAGCATCAGGCGCATGAAGGGGAGCAGCAGGAACGACAGCGAGCCGATCCAATATAACGAGGTCCAGCCGAATACCGGCGTCGCGAACACGCCGGCGACACCGGCCAGCGTTCCGCCGAGCGCCCAGCCAAGCGCAACGCCCCATAAAGCAAACGTATTCGCCACGCGCCGAGGCGCCAGCTCGTTGATGTAGGTGGTCGCCAGCGGCAGAAGCACGCCGAGGCCGATGCCGGTCAGAATCCGCAGGATGCAGAACGACAGGAACGAGTCCGCCGAGGTTGCGGTGAGCAGGGTGAAGATGCTGGTGATCCACAGGCCCCCGAGCAGGGTGCCGCGGCGGCCGAGGCGGTCGGCGATGATGCCGTGGATCGCAGCGCCGAGCAGGAATCCGACCAGCCCGCTGGAGATCAACAGCCCCGCCTGGCCGGCCTGCAGCCCCCAGGGCTTTGCGACATAGTGAATGACGTAAGCCGGATTGAACGTGTCATATCCGTCGAACAGCGTGAGCAGTCCCATGATGGCGCCGAGGCGCCAGTGAAATTTTCCGACCTTTGCCTCGGCTAGTTCCTCGTGAAGATCGATTGCGTGCGCGGCCATGTCCATTCCCTCCCAAGATTGCGTTTGCGTCGTTGTGATGCCGCTTATTCCGCGGCTTGATGGATACTGTGTCCGGCGACAGTGGTTTCGCCGAGGTCGAGCTTGAACAGGTCGATGGCATTGCGTCGGCCGATCTTCAGGCGATCGTTCTCGCTGATGCTGGCGCTGTTGAACCAGTCGGAGGCGTGATCGACGTTTTCGAACGGCCAGTCGACTGAGAACAGGATGCGGTCCGATCCGATCTCGAGAATGGAATCGATCAGCGTTTGCGTGCGGAAATTGCCCGACGTGGTCAGGAAGAAGTTGGCGTCGAAGTAGTCGCAGATCTTCTTCTTCGCCTTGTGCTTAGGCGGCGCCTTTACCCAGCCGTTGCGATGATCGACGCGCCACATGCTGTAGGGCAGCCCTTCGCCCATGTGCCCGAGGATGATCTTGAGTTTTGGATAGGCATCGAACAGGCCCGAGCCCATCAGGCGCAGCGCATGAACCGCGGTCTCCTGTCCAAAGGCCCAGGTCGGGCCCATGAGCCACGGATGCCCTTCATAGATCGCGCAGTCTTCCGGCAGCGGATTGCGTGGATGCAGATAGAAGGGCAGGCCGGTCTTCTCGACCGCCGCCCAGAACGGCCAGTATTGCGGCAGGTCATAATAGACCGGCCGCTTGCCGTCGCCGATTTGCGAGAAGCCGTTGACCAGCGCGCCGCGGAAGCCGAGCGCGTTGATGCAGCGCTCGAGCTCGGCGATCGCAAGATCCGGATCCTGCATCGGCAGCGCGGCAAAAGCCTGAAAGCGCGACGGGCGCTTGGCAACCTGCTCAGCGAGGAAATCATTAGCCCGGATCGCAATCTCATTGGCACGTGCGACGTCCGGAATCGCCTGCACCGCGGGCGCATTCAGCGACAGGATCATCATTTCGACGCCATGCCGGTCCATCTGCGCCAGCCGCTTGTCCTGGATATCCAGGAGGCGCTCCTTCAGCTCCGGCCAATAGGAGTCCGGTACGAAGCCCGCCGAATCCATCAGCGTGTCCGGGATTGCGAAATGTTCCTCTAGCGCGATCTTGCCCTGCATGTCGTCCTCGCTGATGTCTGATGTTGACTAGTATTGGCCTTGCGGGGTCAGCCCTAGCGCGAGCTGGCCGTACATGGTGCCGACGGCATCCCAGTTCATGCTGATGTGACGGCCGACCGCATTGGCGTCGCGCCAGGCGCGCTGCACCGGGTTGGAGAGATCGAGGCCGAGTCCGCCGGTCGATGCGTTCAGCGCTTCAGTGGCGCGAATGGCGAGCGCAACCGAAAAGGCCTGGCCGCGGCGGCTGACGATACGGTCCTCGATCGAAACCGGCCTGCCGTCGCGGATTGTCGTCGCACGATCCCTGAGATCGCGCAGCAGCACCTCGCGCGCGGCGTCCACCGAGGCGGTCGCTTCCGCAACGCGCAACTGGATAGTCGGAAAATCCGCCATGCGGTTGTTATTGCCGGCCACTGCGCCGCGGGTGATCCGCCTGGAGGTGACGGCCAGATAGTCTTCCAGCGCGCCCGCCGCCGCGCCGACCGCGGCCGATGCCAGGCAGGAAGGGATGTTCGACAGCATCGGAATCGCGAAGGTGGGGTTGTTGGCATAGAGCGTGGCGCCCGGTGTTTTTCCCGATGTGGTATCGGCGAACGACAGCAGGCGATGCGCCGGTACGAATACGTCACTCAGCACCAGCGTCTTGCTGCCGGTGCCGCTGAGGCCGACGACGTTCCAGGTATCGTCGATGACGTAGTCGGAAGCCGGGACCAGCAGGAAGGCCGGCGCAAACTGGCCGCTTTCGGTTCTCGACGGCAATAGCGCCGCGCACAACGACCATTGGGCGTTGTCGCAGCCGCTGGCAAACGACCAGCGTCCGGTAAGGCGATAGCCGCCCTCGACCTCGATCGCCTTGGCAGCCGGCGCATAGGAGCCGCAGGCCACCGCATCGGGATTGCTGACCCAGACGTCGCACTGCGCGCTTTCCGGGAATCCCGCGATCAGCCATTGATGGGCCGCGAGCAGGCCGCCGACCCAAGCCGTCGAGGCGCAGCATTTCGCCAGCTCGATGTTGAGTTCGACCAGCACGTCGAAATCATGCTCGTAGCCGCCGAACATCGCCGGCTTGACGATGTCGAAATAGCCGATGTTGCGCAAAGCAATGATGTTCTCTTCCGGAACGCGGCCGGCCTTTTCGGTCGTGTGGGCGCGCGCCTTGATCTGCGGCGCGATCTGCGCCACGCGGCTCCGCAACTCGGCAATATCAGGGCGAAGCGACGGCTGTGCCGGCATGTCCTTCAACTGGGCGACTGATACCATTGGTTTGCTCCATGTCTTCGATAGGTTGAAAGGCGGTCAGGCGCCGGGCGCGGTTCACGCAGCCTGGCTGTCGTGCGGCACCGAGAAGCAGTAGGTCGCGTCCTGGTAGATCAGCGGCTCGATCGGATCGCGCACATTCACGGTCTCGGCTTCGCCGATGAAGATCGTGTGCGTGCCGTAGGGCACGGCGGCCGCTTTCTTGCAGAAGATGTTGATCTGCGCATCAGCAAGGTAGGTGACGCCCTCAGCCGATGTCATCCAGTCGCCGAGCCCGAACCGTTCTTCGGCCGGGAGCGCGCCGCTGAAGGCGGATGAAAGGGTGACCTGATCACGGCGCAGCACGTTGACGCAGAACCGGCGCGCCAAGAGCATGATGTCGTGCAGCAGCGTCTGTTGGTTGACGCAGACGATCAGTGAAGGCGGGTCGAGCGACAGCGACGTCACCGCGGTTGCCGTCATTCCGTGGCGGCGGTTCTGGTCTGCAGACGTGATCACCGACACCGCCGCGGGAAATCGCCGCAACGCGCGCTTGAACGTTTCACGCAATTCGTCGGATGCCGAATCCAGCGACATGGTTTCCTCCACTGAACGATCCGCGCTTGTCCGGCGGTTTGACTTTCATCAACAATAATTGCGTTTGCAAATGATAGTCAATCGGAAACTTTCAAATGCAACAATTGCCTTGAAAAACGATCGGCTCCCGGCTATTGAAGGCGCGCAAAAGTTGCATCGGGGTGGAGCATAAGATCTTGTACAGGCTGACAAATTCCTTTCCCTACCTGCTCAACCGCGTCGGCGTTCGGATGGGCGAGCTGTTTTCCAGGCGCATTGCTGGCTACGGCGTGACGCTACCGATGTACCGCGTCATGGCTGCGCTCTGGGAGATCGGCGACCAGCGCCTCGGCGATCTCGCCGCCATGACGACGATCGAGATATCGACATTGTCGCGGCTGATCGGCGAGATGAAGCGCCGTGGCCTGGTGACGCGCACGCGGTTAAAGGACAATGCGCGCACCGTCGCGATCAATCTCACGCCCAAGGGACGCACGCTGGTGGAAGAGTTGATCCCGATCGCCATCCACTTCGAGGAGGTTGCGGTGCGCGATTTCCCCTCGAAGAACATTTTGGATCTGAAGACGGTGCTCGCAGAAATCTACCAGAGCCTGAATTCGATCGAGCCCGAAATCGAGGAAGCCAACAAGGCGCGCAAGGCGGCGAAGGCGAAGTGACGCCGCCGTCAAGCGCGGTGCGGGCGAAGCGTCAGCGCTAGTTCGCCGCCGAGCGGGAGCGTTTGTGGCTGGTCGCCACCTCGGGATAGCCGTGCAGCATCACCTTGTCAGCTTGTACGCCCCAACTTTCCAGCCGATCCAGAAAACTCATGCCGAGCAGGTTGGTCTTCATCTGCCCGCGCGGCACGACCAGCGCCGGAACCGATTTCTCGACGAGCCCGCCGACCGCAAGGCGATCGAGCGTCAGCCGCGCCGCCTTGGTGTGACCGCCGGCGGTTTCGACGTCGACATTGTACTCGAGCATCTCGATCGGCAGGCCGATCGCCTTCGCCGTCTCCCAGGTCAGCACCACCGACGTCGCACCGGTGTCGATCACCATCGGCGCCTTGACGCCGTTGATCTTGGCGTGCAGCGCGAATTCTCCGGCTCTGCCGCGCGCTATCTGCACGGCGGGCGCCGGTTCCAGGCTGCGTTGCCGCAGCATTTTCGTGACCGAGTTGCTGGCGCGCGCGATCTGCTCCGGATCGCCATAGGCGACGACGGCGCCGGCGGTGGCGGCGAGCATCGCCAGAACGAGCATGATGCGGATCACAGCGCGCCTCCGCCGGTCTGTCCGGTGATCAGCCGCGCTCGGTGCGCGGCGGCATCTGCACGAGGCCGGCGTCCGCCATGCGCGCCGCAAGCCCTTCCATCACGGCCAATCGCTCCGCTGTATCCATGCGGTGCCAGCGCGCGATCTCGGGCAACGTTCGCCCGCAGCCGAAGCAGAGTTTGGTTTTTGGATCGATCATACAGACTGCGATACACGGCGTTTCTTTGCTCATTCAGGAATAGTGAAGTGGTTTGGGTCCCTTGCGCAAGCGCTCCAGCTACAACCCGGTTACAAGCCGGTTCCTGCACTCATGATCGGTTTGTGACGCGCCCGCCGCTTGTCGTCGGCGGCCGCCGTGATGGACGGTTCCGGCTGCAAAGGCGGGGCCTCCTCGGCCATCGGCGCCAGCGCCGACATCACGCGCTCCGGCGGGAAGGTGACGATGACTTCGGTGCCGATGCGCAGCTTCGATTTCAGCGTGAAGGTGCCACCATGCATGTCGATCAGGCTCTTCGCGATCGGAAGCCCAAGGCCCGCGCCCTGTTCGGCCGACTTGATCGAGTTGGAGCCCTGGCCGAACGAAGCCAGCACGACCGGAATCTCGTCCTCCGCAATGCCGGAGCCGGTGTCCTTGACGCTGAGATATTGTCCGCCGGAAGCGGTCCAGCCGACCTTAAGCCAGATCTCGCCGCCCTGCGGGGTAAATTTGATCGAATTGGACAACAGGTTGAGCACGACCTGGCGCGTGGCGCGTTCGTCGCCCCAGATCCGCGGCATGCCGTGCTCGAACACCTCGTGGATAGTGATGCCGCGGCTGCTCGCGCGCAGTTTCAGCAGATGATGGCAGTCGGCGACGACATGCACGAGCGACACCGCTTCCTCGTTGAGTTCGTAGCGGCCGGCCTCGATCCGCGACAGATCGAGAATCTCGTTGATGAGGTTGAGCAGGTGGACGCCGGAATTGTGGATGTCGGCGGAATATTCCTTGTAGACCGGCACCGCATGCGCGCCAAAAATTTCGCTCTTCATCACCTCGGAGAATCCGAGGATCGCGTTCAGTGGCGTGCGCAGCTCATGGCTCATCTGCGCCAGAAAGCGCGACTTGGCGACGTTGGCGGATTCGGCGCGGTGCCGGGCTTCGTCCGAGATCGCCTTCGCCTGTTCGAGCTCGCCGATCAACGCGTCCTTTTCGGCGCGCGCTTCCAGGATGGCCAGCGTCGTCGAATGGAGCTGATGGGCGAGCAGGGCAAAATAGGCTTCGGCGGCGACCGCAAGCAGCGCTAGCGCGTAATTGTCGAAAGTCCCGCCCATCACGAAATTGAGCGCGATCGCCGCCGTCACCGGCGCGGTCGCCGCCATCGCCGCAATCGGGAGCGTCGCCGCCAGCATGCTCGACACCGCGATCACCAGCAGCATCAGGAACATCATCATCGTGTTCGAGACGGTGTCGAGGCCGGCCGGGTGGAGCAGGATCGCGGTCCAGCTCAGGCCGTAGAGCAGGTCGAGCAGCACGAACCGGGTCTGCCACTTGCGCGTCGCCGCGAGCGAGGGCTGCTCGCGGAGGAAGCGCCAGCAATTGCGAATGATGGCGGCATGGATGCAGAGCATGCCGACGGTCCAGATCGCGGCCGGCACGGCGTACTTCCAGAGGCCGAACAGCACGCCGGTCGCAACCACCAGCAGCATGACAACAAAGGACGCCGATACCCGGGTCTGGGCGTATTGCCGGAGCAATTCGGTATCGAAGGCCGGGCGCGTTCCGCTTGATGACGTTAACCGGTCCCGCGCCTCGCGGACCCGCTGCGCCGCCACGCGCCGGGTGTTGACCGGCGGCACGACCGGCGCTTCGGCCGGAAGCTGGACAACCTCAGGCTTTTCTGCGGGGTTACTCATCGAACAACACAAATCCTGCCCACGAACGGCGCGGGCTTTTGCATTGTCTATCTGTGCCGCTAAATCATTAAGCGATGACTTATAGAGAGCTAAAAACTTCCGTTAACGAGGAGTTAAATTAACCTGTCGGGCAGGGGGAACCCCCGCTTCTGGCTGGATAGGAAGCGGAGGCCATCGTTTCTGCCTTAACCTGTTTTTTTAACTCATCGCTCCAGCCGGGCCATCAGGCTCGACGTATCCCAGCGCTTGCCGCCCATCTTCTCGACCTCGGCGTAGAACTGATCGACAAGAGCGGTCACCGGCAGGTTGGCGCCGTTGCGGCGGGCCTCGGCGATGCAGATCGAAAGGTCCTTGCGCATCCATTCCACGGCAAAGCCGAAATCGAACTTGCCCTCGTTCATGGCTTTGTAGCGGTTCTCCATCTGCCAGGACTGCGCCGCGCCCTTGGAGATGGTCTCGATCACGGCCGCAACGTCCAGCCCCGACTTCTTTGCGAAATGAATGCCCTCGGAAAGGCCCTGGACGAGGCCTGCGATGCAGATCTGGTTGACCATTTTGGTGAGCTGCCCGGCGCCGGCGGGCCCGAGAAGCTTGCACATCCTCGCGTAAGAGCCGGCGATGATCGGCTCGGCAGCGGCATAGGCATCTTCCTTGCCGCCGCACATCACCGTCAGCACGCCGTTTTCCGCACCCGCCTGGCCGCCGGACACCGGTGCGTCGATGAATTTGAAGCCGGCCTTGGTGGCGGCGGCGTCGAGCTCGCGAGCAACCTCGGCGGAGGCGGTGGTGTGGTCGACGAATACAGCGCCTTTCTTCATGCCGGCGAAAGCGCCATCGGCGACGATCGTGACCGCGCGTAGGTCATTGTCGTTGCCGACGCAGCACATCACGAAGTCCTGGCCCTCGGCCGCAGCCTTCGGCGTCGGCGCGGTACGGCCGCCGAACTTGTCGGCCCATTCCTTCGCCTTGGCTCCGGTCCGGTTGTAGACGGTCACTTCGTGGCCGCCTTTTTTCACGAGATGTCCTGCCATGGGGAAACCCATCACGCCGAGACCGAGAAAAGCGACTTTAGCCATATGCAATACCTTGCAGTTCGCCGGCGACCTTGGATGGGCCGGACGTTGTTTTGGAGGGAGCCGCACCATACCCCCTGCGCAGGGGAGGGCAACGCCTTCGTTTGGCGGGCAGGGCAGGTTTTGTGCTAGGATCGGGCCTCAAGAACCTCACAAAAAAGGGAGTGACATCGCATGGGCGTCAGCGTGGGCGTGCTCGACCATTTCAACATCCGGACCCGCAACCTTGCCGACACGGTCCGGTTCTATGAGGACGTTCTGGGCCTGGAAAAGGGCGCCCGACCCAACTTTGCCTTCCCCGGGGCGTGGATGTACAGCGAGGGCAAGGCGGTGGTGCACCTCGTCGATATCTCCAAAACCGAGGAACCGCAGAAGCCCGATTCTGGCGTTGTCCACCATGTCGCATTCGCGAGCTCCGGCTTTGACGGCATGAAGCGGCGGCTGGAACAGAAGGGCATGGCGTACGACTCCCGGCAGGTTCCGGGCGGTGACCTCTGGCAGATCTTCGTCAATGACCCCAACGGCGTCATGATCGAATTGAACTATGAGGCCGCCAAGGAGCAGACGGCTGCAGCCCCCGCCGAGCGACAGGATGATGTGGGGGTCAGGTAGCCTTTTGCGCTGAACCGCTCTATGGGTCGCATCGGACTGGCGTAGCGTTTGCAACGAGGCCCTGCTTTTCGGACTTGGTCCGACGTGAGGCGGGTCGCGTCAAGAAAGCGCGTCAACACAAGAGAGTAGAGCCCGGTTCTCACGCAGAACCGAAAGGGCTTCAGGAGATGCGCGAGTGAGCGTAACACAGCAACAGGTTCTCGATTCTCTTAGCCGGGTGGCGTCGCCGCGTGGCGTGCCCTTGACCCATGCCAACGTGTTGTCGGCGATCTCGGTCACCGACGGCAAGGTGTTCTTCTCCATCAATGTCGATGCCGCCGAGGCCCGCGCCTGGGAAAGCGTTCGCGCGCAGGCCGAAGCCGCGGTGCGCGCGATCCCCGGCGTCAGCACGGCGATGATCGCGCTGACGGCAGAGCGCAAGCCCGGATCGCCATCCGCTGCGCCCGCGCCGCAGCGGCATGCGCATTCACATTCTCCCGGCGTGCAACCGGTCGCCTCGCACCGCCCGCCGCAAGGCGCGCCGTCGCCGATGTCGAAGCAGGCGGAGATCCCAGGCGTTGCCGCCGTCATCGCGGTAGCCTCGGGCAAGGGCGGTGTCGGCAAGTCGACCACCGCGCTCAACCTGGCGCTGGGTCTGCGTGATCTCGGCCTGCGCGTCGGCCTGCTCGATGCCGACATTTACGGCCCGTCTGTGCCGCGGCTGACCGGCATCAACGAGAAGCCGCAACTCAATGACGACCGGAAGATGATTCCGATCAAGCGTTTCGGCCTTGCCATCATGTCGATCGGCTTTCTGGTCGAGGAAGACACCGCGATGATCTGGCGCGGGCCGATGGTGATGTCGGCGATCACCCAGATGCTGCGCGACGTGGCATGGGGCACGCTCGATATTCTCGTTGTCGACATGCCGCCGGGCACGGGCGATGCGCAACTGACGCTGGCGCAGAATGTGCCGCTGAAGGGCGCGGTGATCATCTCGACCCCGCAGGATCTCTCGCTGATCGACGCGCGGCGGGGGCTCGCGATGTTCAAGAAGGTCAACGTGCCGGTGCTCGGCATCGTGGAGAACATGAGCTACTTCCAGTGTCCGGAGTGCGGCACGCGGTCGGACATTTTCGGTCATGGCGGCGCACGGCATGAAGCGGAGCGGCTGGGTGTCCCATTCCTGGGCGAGATCCCACTGCACATGTCGATCCGGACGACGTCCGATGCCGGTAACCCGGTGGTGGCGAGCGAGCCGGACGGTCCGCATGCTGCGATCTACCGGGCCATCGGGACCAAGGTTCGCGACCAGCTTCAGGGCGCCATTGCCGCGGCCTGAGCACCCTGATTCGCCGCCTTAAGACTTTGGTTTAATCAGTGCAGTCATGCCTTTGTCGCGTTTTCGATAGCCAACTTCCGTGTTAAAGCCGCCCCCGCCAGAGCGCCCCGGGTGACGTGGAATTCGCCCCGCCGGAGGACTGCTCGAGGAATATGGGAAACGACCCGTCTTAAGGAGACTTGAATGAAGCGTCGTGATTTTTTGAAGGTTTCAGCGGCCGGTGCTGCCGCGACAGCCGTTGCCTCGCCGGCGATCGCGCAATCATCGCCTGAGATCAAATGGCGCCTGACGTCGAGCTTCCCGAAGTCGCTCGACACCATCTATGGCGGTGCTGAGCAGGTGGCGAAATACGTCGCCGAGATGACCGACAACAAGTTTCAGATCCAGGTGTTCGCGGCCGGCGAAGTCGTCCCCGGTCTGCAGGCGCTGGATGCGACCTCCAACAACACCGTCGAGATGTGTCATACCGTCTCGTATTATTATGTCGGCAAGGACCCGACCTTTGCGGTCTTTGCCTCGGTCCCGTTCGGCCTCAACGCGCGCCAGCAGAATTCCTGGTGGTATCAGGGCGGTGGTGAAGCACTCGGCAACGAGTTCTTCAAGAAGTTCGGCGTGATCGGATTCCCCTGCGGCAATACCGGCGCGCAGATGGGTGGCTGGTTTCGCAAGGAGATCAAGACGGTTGCCGATCTCTCGGGCCTCAAGATGCGCATCGGCGGCATCGCCGGTCAGGTCTTTCAGAAGGTCGGCGTGGTGCCGCAGCAGCTCGCCGGCGGCGAGATCTATCCGGCGCTCGAAAAAGGCACCATCGATGCGGCCGAGTGGGTCGGTCCCTATGACGACGAGAAGCTCGGCTTCGCGAAGGTCGCGAAGTACTATTACTACCCGGGCTTCTGGGAAGGCGGCCCGATGATCCACGCCTTCTGCAATCTCGAAAAGTGGAATTCGCTGCCGAAGAATTATCAGGCGATTCTCACCAATGCCACGGCCCACGCCAATACCTGGATGAACGCACGTTACGACATGCAGAATCCGTCCGCGCTGAAGCGCCTGGTGGCCGGCGGCACGCAGCTCCGTCCGTTTACCAATGAAGTGCTGGAGGCCTGCCTGAAGTCGACCAACGAGCTGTGGGCCGAGCTGTCAGGCAAGAACGCCGACTTCAAGAAGTCCATCGATGCGATGCAGGCCTACCGCTCCGACCAGTATCTGTGGTGGCAGGTCGCCGAATACACCTTCGACAGCTTCATGATCCGCTCGCGCACCCGCGGCTGATTACGCCTTAAGTCGTAGAAGAAAGCCCGGCCTTCGCAAGAAGGCCGGGCTTTTTCGTTTTGCCCGTATAGTTCGGGATGGAAATCGGGAACTGGTTGTTCCATGGTGACTGCGAAGGCCTCGCCAAGAAGGCCATGACATGCTCACCAACAGGGATGGATTCCAATGAAAAGAAGAGATTTTCTCAAGGTTACTGGTATTGGCGCGGCTGGCGCTGCAACTCTGGCGGCTCCCGCCATCGCTCAATCGATGCCGGAGCTCAAATGGCGCCTGACGGCTAGCTGGCCAAAGTCCCTCGACACGCTGTGGGGCGGGGTCGAGTTGATGGCCAAGCTCGTTGGCGAAGCCACCGACAACAAGTTCCAGATCCAGGCCTTCGCCGGCGGCGAGATCGTTCCCGGCCTGCAGGTGCTCGATGCCGTGCAGAACGGCACCGTCGAGATGGGCCATACGGCGTCCTACTATTATTTCGGCAAGGACCCGACGTTTGCTTTTGGAACCGCCGTGCCGTTCGGTCCCAACCAGCGTCTCAACCAGGCCTGGTACATGCTCGGCGGCGGCAGGGAGCTGCTCAACCAGTTCTACAAGGGTTACAATGTCACCTCGTTTCTGGCTGGTAACACCGGCTGCCAGATGGGCGGCTGGTTCCGAAAGGAAATCAACACCGTCGACGATCTGAAGGGCCTGAAGATGCGCATCGGCGGCTTTGCAGGCCGCGTGATGCAGAGGCTCGGCGTCGTGCCGCAGCAGCTTGCCGGCGGCGACATCTATCCCGCGCTCGAAAAGGGCACGATCGATGCGGCGGAATGGGTCGGGCCCTATGACGACGAGAAGCTCGGCTTCAACAAGGTCGCGCCGCATTATTACTATCCCGGCTGGTGGGAAGGCGGACCGATGCTGCTGGCCCTCGTCAACCTGGACAAATGGAATTCGCTGCCGAAGGCCTATCAAAGTGCCCTCGAGCAGGCCGGCCAGGCTGCCAATAGCTGGATGATGGCCAAGTACGATCAGGGCAATCCGCCGGCGTTAAAGAAACTGCTAGCGGGCGGCACCAAGCTGCACAGCTTCTCGCCGCCGATCATGCAGGCCTGCCTGAAGGCGACAAAGGAACTGTACGCCGAAACGGCGGCGACCAATCCGAACTTCAAGAAGGTGCTGGAATCGATGAACTCGTTCACGACCAACGGCTACCAGTGGTTCCAGGTCGCCGAGCTCGGCTACGACAGTTTCATGGCGCGCAATCCGCAAGGCTGATCGGTCAAGGCTGATCGCGACCATTTCAATAAGCGAAAACCCCGGAGCGAAAGCTCCGGGGTTTTATTTGGGATGCGACGCGCCGCTACTGTTTCGGTCCGCCGAAATCCAGCGGCGGCAGTTCTATCTGCGGCACCTCGATCCTGACCTTGCTGAGATCGACGTCGAGCGGCTTGTCGAGCAGGGCGGTCACCACAACCGGGAAAGCGATTACGATCGCCACCATGATCGCCTGCAGACCGATCCAGGGCAGGGCGCCCCAATAGATATCGGAACTCTTCACTTCCTTTGGCGCGACGCCGCGCAAATAGAACAGCGCGAAACCAAACGGCGGATGCAGGAACGATGTCTGCATGTTGACGCAAAGCATGACGCCGAACCAGATCAGCGCGGCATCGGGTCCGACGACCGGCGCCAGCACCTTCTGCGCAATCGGCGCCACCATCGGCAGGATGATGAAGGCGATCTCGAAGAAGTCGAGGAAGAACGCCAGGAAGAAGATGAAGAGGTTGATGAAGATCAGGAATCCCCAGACGCCGCCGGGAATCGAGGTCAGATGATGCTCGAGCCAGACGCCGCCGGAGACGCCGAGAAACACCACCGAGAAGCAGGTCGAGCCGATCAGGATGAACACCACCATCGTGGAAAGGCGCATCGTCGATTGGTAGCCCTGCTTGATCAGGTCGCGCAGGTCCGGAATACGAACGGCTTCCAGACAGAGCCAGACGACGGCGAGATAGAGCACCGCGAAGGTCAGCTTGAGCAGTTTGCCTTCGCCGACCAGAATTCCGACGATCACGCCGATGCCGGTAGCGGCGATGCCGACCAGCAGCATCTTGTGACCCTTGCTGCTCAGATCCTTGTGATGGATCGCGGCGAGCACGATGGCGCCGATGGCGCCCATTGCACCGGCTTCTGTGGGGGTGGCCAGGCCCATCATCATGGTGCCTAACACCACGAAGATCAGCACAGCAGAGGGAATGATGCCCATCAGGCATTTGCGCCAGAGCGGCCAGCCCCGCAGCGTCAGCGCGTCCTTGGGCACGGCCGGGACGTGATGGGGCAGGAAGATACTCAGAATGAACGTGTAGCCGGCGAACAGCGCGATCTGCAGGAGCGACGGCCCCCAGGCGCCGAGATACATGTCGCCGACTGATTTGCCGAGCTGGTCGGCCATCACGATCAGCACCAGCGAGGGCGGCACCAACTGGGTGATGGTGCCGGATGCGGCGAGCACGCCGGTGATGTAGCGAACATTGTAGCCGTAGCGGAGCATCACGGGCATCGAGATCAGCGCCATGGCGATGACCTGCGCCGCCACCGTGCCGGTGATCGCACCGAGGATGAAGCCGACGATGATGACCGAATAGCCGAGGCCGCCGCGGACCGGGCCGAACAACTGGCCCATCGAATCCAGCATGTCTTCGGCGAGACCGCACCGCTCCAGGACAGAGCCCATGAAGGTGAAGAAGGGAATCGCCAGCAGCAATTCGTTGGAAAGCACGCCGCCGAAAATGCGGCCCGGAATGGCCTGCAGAAAGTTCATGTCGAAGAAGCCGAGATAGATCGACAGGAACCCGAACGACAGCCCGAGCGCGGCCAGCGTGAAGGCCACCGGGAAGCCGATCAACATGGCCAGAATCAAGCCGCCGAACATCAGCGGCGGCATCATCTCCAGCGTGATCATTGGGTCGGCCTCTCGTACTTCGCATCGATCACGACATAACCCTTCAGTGCGGCGATGCGCTTGATCACCTCGGAGACGCCTTGCAGCGCCAGGAAAACGAAGCCCACGGGAACGACGAGTTTGATCGGCCAGCGCAGCAGGCCGCCAGCATTGCTCGAAGTCTCGCCAACCGCGTAGGCCTGCATGAAGAACGGCCACGACAGATAGCTGAGCAGCAGGCAGGACGGGATCAGGAAGCACAGCGTGCCGATCAGGTCGAGCCAGAGCTGGCCGCGCTCGGACAGCGTCAGGTAGAGAATTTCAACCCGAACATGCTCGTTCTTCTTGAACGTATAGGAGGCGCCGAACATCACGAAGATGGCGAACATGTACCACTGCAATTCGAGCCAACTGTTGGAACTGTAGCCGAACGCGTAGCGGATCATCGCGTTGGCGGCGCTCACCACACAGGCTGCGAGCACGAGCCAGTTGCAGACGCCGCCTAGTTTCTCGTTGAGCCAATCGATTGAATTACTCAGTGCCAACAATGGGCGCATTACGTTCTCCTCGGCGGCGTCATCGACGCGCGCCGGATGTCTTGATTGATATTGCGTCGCCATCTCGCACCGGGCGCCTGGAGCTGCCGCCATGCGCCAAATGCGCAAGGGTCCTCCCGCGCGAAAAACGCGCAGGGCCGCAGCTTAGTCGCATATGCGATTGCAACGATAAGTCCTCCCCCGTCTCGCGCTACCGCCGTCTTGACTGCAACCCAAGGGATGCAGCGGCCTGTTCCGGCCGTGCTGGCGTGAAAGCCGCCGCACCATTTCAGCGCGCCGCGGCGGCGTCAATCGGAAAATGGACAAATTGACGCGGGGATTAATTGATTGGTTGGCCTGATGAATCCGCGTTGGGGAGGGTGGTAAATTTACGGGCGGTAAATCAGCCGCCGGTCACGCTCATGTGGCGAGAGACGCTCGGGCGATTGTGCCGGCGGTCGATGATGAAGTCGTGCCCCTTCGGCTTCAGTCCGATGGCGCGATCGATGGCAGCCGACAGCAGGTCGTCGTCGGGCGAGGCCCGCAACGGTTTGCGCAAATCGGAGGCATCCTCATGGCCGAGGCAGGTGTGCAGCGTGCCGGTACAGGTGATCCGTACACGGTTACAGGACTCGCAGAAATTATGCGTCATCGGCGTAATGAAGCCGAGCTTGCCGCCGGTCTCGGTCACCCGGACGTAGCGGGCAGGCCCGCCGGTGTCCTCATCGAGGTCGGTCAGCGTGTAGTGCTGGGCGAGGCGGGCGCGGAGCAGCGACAGCGGCACATATTGGTCGATGCGCCCTTCGCCGATGTCGCCCATCGGCATCACCTCGATCAGCGTCAGCGCCATGTCCTTGCCGTGGGCCCATTCCATCAGCGCCGGGATTTCCTCCTCGTTCATGTTCTTCAGCGCCACGGCGTTGATCTTGACCGCAAGGCCTGCGTCTCGCGCGGCTTCGATGCCGGCCAGAACCTTGTCGAGATCGCCCCAGCGGGTGATGGCGCGGAACTTTTGCGCATCGAGCGTGTCGAGCGAGACGTTGACGCGACGGACGCCGCAGTCGCGCAATTCGGTTGCGAAGCGCGCCAGTTGCGAACCGTTGGTGGTCAGCGTCAGCTCATCGAGCGCGCCGCTTCCAAGATGCCGCGACAGCGAGCGCACCAGCGACATGACGTTGCGCCGGACCAGTGGTTCGCCGCCGGTTAGGCGGATCTTGCGCACGCCCTTGGTGATGAAAGCCGAGCACAGCCGGTCGAGTTCTTCCAGCGTCAGCAGGTCCTTCTTTGGCAGGAACGTCATGTCTTCGGACATGCAGTAGAAGCAGCGCAAGTCGCAGCGATCGGTCACCGACACGCGCAAATACCGGATGGTCCGGCCGAAGGGGTCGACCATCGGACGTATCAGATGATCGGGTGACGGAGATCCGCTCATTCAAACTGCCTTGTAAAGGAGCCTAGCGTGCTGGTTCGCTAGCATAATCTAGGCAGCTTGTAAGGCGCCTACAATCCGCAACCTCTCGAAGGCCCGCAGGAGGCTACCGCTGGAATCAGCGCGCGGCGGGTTCGGCAGGGGCCGGCGCCGCGGCCGCCATGGGTGGCTTAGGCTTCTTCGGCCGCATCGGCTTGCGCACGCTCGGCGGCGGCGCGGCCGGCTTGAGTTCCGCGAGCACCGGGCTGGGCTCGATGATGGTCGTCGCCGGCGAGGCAAAATCGCCGGGATTGCGGATCACCCGGACCGGAACCGTAACCGGAACTTGGGCATGGCGAAGGTGACGGAGAAGCCGGCATCGGGCGCGGGCACCTCGATCGAGCAGGGGGAATGGTTAACGCCGAGAATCGGCGTTCAAAATACGTCCAGCAAATCAGATGATTAGGTCCGAGACGCGACTTTGCTGAGGCTTTCCACCGCCGCCGGCAGGTCGCGCATATGGCCGATCAGCCGGTCGGGCTTCAATTCGGCGATCGGCACATCCGTATAGCCGAACTCGACCCCGATCACGGGAACGCCGGCCCGCCTTGCCACGCCGACGTCGGGCCCGGCGTCGCCGACCATGATGGTGGTCGCGATATGTCCGCCCGCCCGCGCCACCGTCTGCTGCAGGATAATGGGATCCGGCTTCGAGACGCCGAAGGTGTCGGCGCCGCAGATCGCGGAAAACCGTCCGCTCAGACCTAGTTGGTCGAGCAGCCGCTTCGACAGCCATTCCAGCTTGTTGGTGCACACCGCGAGCCGGCAGCCCTGTGCCGCAAGCTCATCGAGCGCGGCTTCCAGCCCCTCGAACGGCCGCGAGGCGTCCGCAATGTGGGCGGCGTAATAGTCGATGAAATCCTTCATGAGGCGGTTGACGTCCTCGACACCCATCACGCGGCCTTCCACCTCGAGCCCGCGCTCGATCAGCTTGCGCGCGCCGGCGCCGATCAGGTTGCGCGCAGATTTCAGGGGGAGGGGCGGCACGCCTTCACGGTCGAGCGCGAAATTGAGTGCGGCAATCAGGTCAGGGGCGGTGTCGACCAGCGTGCCGTCGAGGTCGAAGACAACGGTGCGGGGAGGGCTCATCTGGAATTCGCTAGCGGCAGGCGCGACATCATGCAAGTAGGAAACTTCAGATATCCGGAGATACGACAATGCGGGACTTCGCTGGCAAGGCAGCTTTTGTGACCGGCGGAGCCGCGGGTATCGGACTTGCGCTCGGCCGGGCGTTTGCGCAAATCGGCATGAAAGTGATGCTGGCCGATATCGAGACGGACGCGCTGCAGGCCGCCGTCAAAAGCCTGCAGGAAATCTCCCCTGATATCCGCGGCACCGTCTGCGATGTGGCCGATGCTGCGAGCGTCGAGCGCGCGGCGCAGGCCTCGTTCGATGCTTTCGGGCGCGTGCATGTCGTGTGCAACAATGCAGGCGTGGCTGCCGGCGGCGGTATCGACCACATCTCGCTGGATAACTGGCGATGGGTCATCGACGTGAACCTGATGGGCGTGCTCCACGGCATTAAAAGCTTTCTGCCCCATATCCGCGCGCATGGCGAAGGCGGCCATATCGTCAACACCGCGTCGATGGCGGGTATGGAGAACGGTTTGGGATTCAGCCCCTATGGAGCGACCAAATTTGCAGTCGTCAGTATGTCTGAGGGCCTCGCCACGCAGCTCAAGCCGCACGGCATCGGCGTGAGCGTATTGTGCCCAAGCTTTGTCCGCACCCGAATCGGCGAGAGCGGGCGCAATCGCCCGGAGCGCTATGGCCAGTCGAAGCCGCTCGATCCCGCCAGTCCGGCGGCGGCTGTGGTGGCCGAGATTGCAAGGCAGATCGAGGCGGGGCTCGACCCGGCCACCGTCGCGACGCGCGTGCTCACCGCAATCCGGGAGGATGAACTTTATATTTTCACACATCCCGGCATGCGGGCGCAGGTGGAGCCGCGCTTTTCCGCCATCCTGGCTGCGATGGATCGGGTGGAGGCCCCATAATCGCTCTCGCGTAACGTCTTAAGGTGCTGTTCCTGCGGCCCAAACGACGCTAGACATGCGCCCGCAGATCGGCGGATTTCGAAAGGCATCGGCGCGTGGATATGGACCAATTAAAGCGGCAGGCGGCGGCGCGGGCGCTGGAGCATGTGCGGGATGGCATGAAGCTCGGGCTCGGCACCGGCTCGACGGCCAAGCATTTTGTCGAACTGCTCGGCGAGAAGGTTGCCGGCGGGATGAAGGTGGTCGGCGTGCCGACCTCGGAAGCGACCCGTGCCCAAGCCGAAGCTTGCAGGATTCCGCTGACCACGCTCGATGCGATCGATCGACTCGATCTTACCGTTGATGGCGCCGACGAGCTCGATCCCGCCCTCAACCTGATCAAGGGTGGTGGCGGCGCGCTGTTGCGCGAGAAGATCGTGGCGGCGGCTTCCGATCGCATGATCGTGATTGCCGACGATACCAAATGGGTCGATGTTCTCGGCCGTTTTCCCCTCCCGGTGGAGGTGATCCCATTCGGGCTGGCCGCAACCCAACGGGCCATGGCTACGGCATTTGCCCAAAGCGGCGTTTCCGGGCAAATGGGGCTCCGGAAGGGCAGGGACGGCCACGTTTTTGTCACCGATGGCGGCCACTGGATTGTCGATGCCCATCTGGGGCGCATCACGGATGCGCCGCATCTGGCGGGCCTGTTGAGCCTGATCCCGGGTGTCGTCGAACACGGGTTGTTCATTGGCCTGGCCAGCATCGCCGTCCTGGCAGGTGCCCAGGGAATTCGCGTAGTTGAGCGGCGGTAACGCCGGTAATCGAGGAGAATTGGAATGAAGAGCCTTTCACGGATTTTGTCGGCGGCCGGCCTTGCAGTGGGACTGGCCCTGACCGGCATTCCCGCCAACGCGCAGCAGAAGCAGGCTCCTGCCGCTGCGCCGGCGCTCAAGCCGGCTTCGCCGGCGGCGCTCGCCGCGGCCAAGGAAATCCTGGCGATGAAGAACGCGAGCGCGATGTACGCCTCAGCCGTTCCGAATCTGGTCGAGCAGACCAAGAACGTGCTGTTGCAGAGCAATCTGAACTATCAGAAGGATCTCAACGAGGTCGCGATGATCGTCGCCAAGAATCTCGCCGGCCGCGAGAAGGAAATCGGCGAGGGCATGGCGCAGGTCTACGCCAACGAGTTCACCGAGCAGGAGCTCAAGGATCTCGTGACCTTCTACAAGTCGCCGCTCGGCCAGAAGCTGCTCTCGCACGAGCCCCGCGCCATCCAGTTCAGCATGTCCTATATGAATCAGTGGGCGCAGACCTTTGCCGAAACCGTCAACGGCCAGTTCCGCGCCGAGATGAAGAAGCGCGGCAAGGATATTTGAACCGGTTCGCGTGACGAAAACGCGTTGCGACAACGACAGGAAGCGATCTGACTTCGGGCGGGGTTGATATGGCTGAGTTCGACGTCGATCTGTTTGTCATCGGCGGTGGTTCGGGCGGCGTTCGCGCCGCGCGCATCGCCGCCGGCCATGGCGCGAAGGTCATGGTTGCCGAAGAATACCGGATGGGCGGCACCTGCGTGATCCGCGGCTGCGTGCCCAAGAAGCTGTTCGTGCTCGGCTCCCATGTCCGCCACGAGATCGCCGACGCCGCAGGATTCGGCTGGACCATCCCCGAAATCTCGTTCGACTGGTCCACGCTAGTCGCCAACAAGGACAAGGAGATCGCCCGCCTCGAAGGCATCTACGCCGCCAATGTCGAGAAGAGCGGTGCGCGCATCGCGAAGACCCGCGCGGTGCTGGAAGATGCCCATACGCTGCGGCTGATGACCGGCGAAAAGGTCACTGCAAAGTACATCCTGATCGCGACCGGCGGCGCGCCCAACCACGGGCGGGAGATTCCCGGCATCGAGCACGTGATTTCCTCGAACGAGGCGTTTCATCTGACCGAATTGCCGAAGCGCATCGTGATCCAGGGCGGCGGCTATATCGCGCTGGAATTCGCCGGCATCTTTGCCGGTTTCGGCTCCGACGTGACCGTGATCTATCGCGGCGACAACATCCTGCGCGGTTTCGACGACGACGTCCGCAAGCACGTGCGCGCCGAGATGGAGAAGCAGGGCATCACGATCATCACCGGTTGCACCATCGATAAAGTGGACAGACACGGCGACGAATTCACGACCCATTTGTCGAGTGGTTCGAGCATTGCGTCCGACAAGGTGATGTTCGCGATCGGGCGGCACCCGAACGTCGCCAATCTCGGGCTCGAGAAAGCCGGCGTCGCCATCAACCCTGCGAATGGCGGCATCGCCGTCGATGTGTGGTCGAAGACCTCAGTCGATAATATCTATGCGATCGGCGACGTTACCCATCGCCTCAATCTGACGCCGGTGGCCATCCGCGAGGGCCATGCCTTCGCGGACACCGTGTTCGGCAAGCGGCCCGTGCAGGTCGACCACGCCACTATTCCGACGGCGGTGTTCTCGCAGCCGGAAGTCGGCACCGTCGGCCTGACCGAAGCGCAGGCGCGCGCGCAAGTGAGCCACGTCGATATCTACAAGGCCGATTTCCGCCCCATCAAGGCGACGATGTCCGGCCGCGACACCCGCGTGCTGATGAAGCTCGTGGTCGACGGCACGATCGACCGCGTGCTCGGCTGCCACATCGTCGGCGACACTGCCGCCGAGATCATCCAGGCGGTCGCGATCGCGGTGAAGATGAAGGCGACCAAAGCCGATTTCGACGCGACGATTGCCCTGCATCCGACCGCTGCGGAAGAATTGGTGACGATGCGGACGCCGACGGCAAGGTATGTGAGGCAGGCGGCGGAGTAGGGCCGTAGGATGGGTGGAACGAAGCGATACCCATCACCTTCCTTGAAGCGCCATTGATGGGTATCGCTTCGCTCCACCTATCCTACGCTCTGCGCACTACCGATGGCCGCGGCACTCTGATAACGGTGCAGGCAACCATTCAATAACGGAGTTTTTCCCATGATCGAAACAATCGGTATTGTAGGCGCGGGCACGATGGGCAACGGCATTGCGCAGGTGTGTGCCGCCGCCGGTCTTCCCGTGGTCATGACCGACATCTCCGATGCCGCGCTCGCGCGGGGCATGTCTGTTGTCTCGAGCAGCCTGGAGCGGCTGGTCAACAAGCAGAAGATGACCGACGCCGACCGGCAGGCCGCCATTGCTCGCATCACCGCGACCACGGACACGGCAAAGTTTTCCACCTGCGATCTCGTGATCGAGGCAGCGACCGAGAACGAGGATTTGAAGGTCAAGATCCTGAAAGACCTTTGCCCAAAACTGCGGCCGCAGGCGCTGCTCGCCACCAACACGTCATCGATCTCGATCACCAAGCTCGCCGCGGCAACCGATCGTCCCGACCGCTTCATCGGCATGCACTTCTTCAATCCGGTGCCGCTGATGGCGCTGCTTGAATTGATCCGCGGCCTGCAGACTTCGGACGACACGCACGCCAAGGCCGAAGCGTTCGCGAAGAGGATCGGCAAGGTCTCGATCACGGCGAAGAACAGCCCCGGCTTTGCGGTCAACCGCATCCTGTGCCCGATGATCAACGAGGCGATCTTTGCGCTGCAGGAGGGGCTCGCGACGGCGGAAGACCTCGACGCCGGCATGAAGCTCGGCTGTAACCATCCGATTGGCCCGCTGGCGCTCGCCGACATGATTGGGCTCGACACCATGCTGTCGGTGATGGAGGTCTTCTACGAAGGCTTCAACGATCCGAAATACCGCCCGGCGCCGCTGCTGAAGGAAATGGTCGCCGCCGGCCATCTCGGCCGCAAGACCGGGCAGGGGTTTTATAGCTACGGGAAGTGAGCGGGGCGCGCGGGCGCCCAGCGCGTAGGATGGGTAGAGCGCAGCGAAACCCATCACTTCTTGCGCCGAGATGTGATGGGTATCGCTGCGCTCAACCCATCCTACGAAGCTATTTCGGGTTCGGATTGACAAGCCCCTCGGCGGGATTCTGCAGCTTGCCCGCGCGCGCCAGCTTCACGGCATTGCCGAGCGCGCGCGCCGCGTTACGCACCTCGTCCTGGAAGTCGTGATCTTCATCGAGCGCCTGATGCGAGGTGGCGTAGGGCTCCATGTAGCCGACATAGCCTTCGGCCTCGCTGGTTCGGCCTGCCGAGATCAACGACATGTCGGTCAGCCAGTCCGAAAGCGAGCGGCGCAGCATCTCAGCGCCGGCGCTGTCGCCGTGCACGACAAGGCCGAAATATCGGCCGGCCAGATGGCGCGGATAGGGCCAGCCTTTCAGCTCGAGCGCCTTGGCCTGGTCGGCGTGCTTGCCGTGGGTTGACGTCGGATCGGGATTGCCGCCGTCGGCGCAGACCAGACGGTCCATCATCGCCTTCAGCGCGGTCGGGGCATGATACCAGTTCACCGGCGCCACGATCAGGATGCCATGCGCTCCCACCCACAGCGGATAGATCTCGTTCATCCAGTCGTCGGTCTGGCCGAGCGAGTAGTTCGGATAGCAACTGCACGGCCAGTGGCAGAGCGGCATCGCGGTGGCGAGGCACGATTTGCAGGGATGGATTTGCCGGCCGAATTCCGACGCCAGTCGCGACAGGTCGAGAATGTCTACCGCAAATCCCAACTCGGCGAACACCGGCTCGGCAAGCTTGACCAGCCGCCACGTCTTCGACATCTCGCCGGGACAGGTATGCTCGCTGCGCGCGGAGCCGTTGATGAGGAGAATGCGCGGCTGCGCAGCCACATCGTCGTGGCGCCGTTGCGCTTCGAGGATGGCCTCGCGCGCCGCGAGCCAGTCGACCGAGATTTCGCAGTCCGGATCGGCAAAGCCGGGCCCCGCCTTGCGCGTCAACGGGGCTTTGCGCGAATGGCTGTAGGCGTCCCATGCGGCGGCGACGATGGCGTCGAGTTCGCGGGCTAAAGGCTGGAAGGCCGGATCGACGAAGCGGCCGCGGTAGCGCTTCTCGAATTCCTCGCGCGGCAATTGGACGGGCGGCATTCCCTTGCGAATGTCCGGCGCCGCCATGGATCGATCCTCGCGTGGTTGACTGCAGCGGGTCAACGCCGGAGCCGGAGCGGCAGTTCCGCCGGCCTCGGAACTCCTATTCCGGATGCCAGAGGTCGAACAGTTCCTCGGCGCTGACCAGTTCGATCTGCTCGCTGAACCGCGTCCGGTACATCGTCATCAACGCATCGTGGCCGGTGTCGGAGGAGCTGCAGAGGGCATCCTGCACGATGACGACCCGGAAGCCGAGATCGACGGCCCCGAGCACGGTGGACAGCACGCAGACGTCGGTTTCCGCGCCCGACACTACCACCGTTCCGACGTGCCGTTCGACCAAGAGATGGCCAAGCCTCGAGCCGAAGAATGCCGAATATGCGGGTTTGTCGACCACCAGCGCCGGAGGCGAATATCGCGCAAGCTCCGGCACCAGGTCGAGGGCGCTGGGCGGAAGACCGCCGCGCGTTGCGCGCTGCCATTTCGTGAAATAGGCTTGCCATTGACCGCGACGGTCTTCGGGTTTTTCCGGCGTGACGAAACGCGTGAACACCGTCCGCTCGGGATACCGTGCGCATATGTTCGAGATCACCGGCAGCACCCGCTCCATCCACGGCGTTTCCCACACGCCGCCCTTGGCGAAGATGTTCTGCATGTCGACGCATAGATGCGCAGCGTCGCTGATGGCCGCCGTTGTTTCCACTTTCATCGGAAGAGGTAATTCGGCAGACCAGAACTGGTTTCAGGCGCGGCGACAAACGGCTGTCACATCGGCGACACGGCGGCCACCTTGGCCGCCGTTGATGCATTTCATTCCTTGGAAGCCGTGAAGCGCCGGAAGTGCCGGTCAATGCATTCGATGCCGCACGTAGGGGCGATCCAGTTTGATTAGTCCCTGAATAGCCGAAACACGGTCTTCCAATGCAGCGATAGTGACCATCAAATTGTTACGGCGGACGTCAAGCGCACCCCTCAGTGCGACATCGGCTTGCTGGCGTTCCTTGTCGATATCGCGGGCCGACTTGCGAAGGCTGGCGATCAGCGCCGTGATCTGCTCCGCTTCCTTCGTCATGATCGCCAGGGCGATGTGTTCCTGCGTCTCCGGTCGATGGTGGTGTTTCACTGTAATCCTCCCGTTCTGCCCCGAGTGGATCCAGCAAGCTTCCCCTGAAGTTGTTACCGGCAACTCAAGTCGGTCCAGGTGAATCGGATCAAATTGGATACGATTTTCGACCGAAGAGTGCCCCGGAGCGTCATTGCATCCCGCAGGTTGAACGCCTGTGTCGCTTGCCGCTCCGAGCGATTATGAGGCCGAGCCGAAATGGCAGCCATGCAGGAACAATCCACAGGGAATGCTGTTGGAGGCGCGTTTGAACCGTCCTCACCATCAGCGTTCTCTGGAGTAATCATGCTAAAACCTCTCGCTGTCGCGTCGACGTTCCTGCTTGTTCTTTCCATTCAGGCCGAAGCACGTCCCCTCCACCGGCATCATGGTCATCGGGCGAAGGCCTGGTGCGGCAGTTACTTAAGCAAACATCTTGGCAAATCAGATCGGCGCCTTGCGCTTGCGCGCTCCTGGGCTAGCGAAGGCATGAACGCCGGCGGTCCCGGAATCGGCGTAGTGGTCGTTTGGCCGCATCACGTCGGGATCATCACGGGACAAACACCTGACGGACAGTGGATTGTTCACAGCGGTAACGATGGTGGTGCGGTTCGTACCCGAGCCCGCTCGCTTGCGCGCGCGATTGCGTTCAGGCGCGTGTAGTGAGCCGCGGCCGCAACTATATCCACCGTCATTGCGAGCGAAGCGAAGCAATCCACGTCTCTACTTGCGGCGCTATGGATTGCTTCGCTTCGCTCGCGATGACGACAACATCCAGCGGCGCGACGAAACCTATCCCCCCGCCTCGATCCACTCCGCCGCCCCACGCCACAGCGTGTCACGATGCTCGGGTCTGAAAAATCCCATGTGCCCAATCTTGGCGACGCCGGTATCGGCGGGCGTCACCGTGATGATGTCAGGCTTGATCGAGGTAAATCCTGAGCACAGCAATTCGACCGCGGGCCGTGTCGCCCAGGGATCGTCGGACATGCAGAGCGCGCGCAGCTCACCCTTGTATTTCGAAAATTCTGCAAGGCTTCGAGCTTGGCATCGTCGAACAGATAGCGCGGGCTCATCACCCAGCCGACCCATTGCAGGAACGCCTCCTTCGGCAGATCCATGCCGAGGCCGGCCCTGCCCGGCATGTAGCCGAGCGTGCGGGTGAGGGGGAGGCCTACAAAATTCAGCAGGGCGTAGACGCGGTAGCGCTCCGGCGCCGTCATCAGTTTCCAGTAGCCGGCTTGGGCCGCAATAAAGAGCGCGCGCGAAATCTCGGAATTGTTCGGAAGCAGGCCGAGCGCCTGACCGCCGAAGGAGTGCCCGACATAGGCGAAGGGGAGTGCCTTGTAGCGCTCGTGCATCCACGACACCGCGGCGGTGATGTCGTGTGCGGCCCAGGCCGACATCGAGGCCGTGAAGCCGACCAGCGATTTGGGCCGATTGTCGCCGGTCATTGCCTTCTGCCTGCTGTCGCCGGTGCCGCGATAGTCGTACGTCAGCACCGCGCAGCCGCGCTTGGCCAGATAGCCGGCAAAGCCGCGATAGAGCTTGCGGGGGACTGCGGTCGCCGAATTGATCAGGACGGCATGGCGCTTGGCCCCGCGGGGCAGAAACAGCGTCGCGGCAAGGGGATATCCATCCGTCGCGGGCACCGTTATATCGTCGCTAAATACGTCGTCCAGCCCCGGCTCGGCCACCGTGTTCTCCTGCCAGCTTTTGCGAGCGGCCATAACAAAAGCGAAATCGGCTTTTGCGGCAAGGGCTTGTCAGGACTACCGGAAATCTAACTAGCGGTGGGCCGAAGGCCTGTGTATAACCCGGCCTTCACAATCGCTTGCCCGGCTACGCCGAAGGCTTCGCCGGGTTTTTTCAGTTTCCCGTCCGCCGAAGCTTTAGCGAAGGCGGATAAGTAGCGGTTTTTGCTCAGGAGTTAACGTCATGTCCGAGCGGTGGACGCCCGATAGCTGGCGCGCCAAGCCGGTGCTGCAAGTGCCCGATTATCCCGATGCCAAAGCATTGGCCGACGTCGAGGCGCAGCTCGCCACGTTTCCCCCGCTGGTGTTCGCCGGCGAAGCCCGCAACCTGAAAAAAGCGCTGGCCCGGGTCGCCGCGGGCGAAGCCTTCCTGCTGCAGGGCGGTGATTGCGCCGAGAGTTTTGCCGAGCACGGCGCCAACAACATCCGCGACTTTTTCCGCGTGCTGCTTCAGATGGCCGTGGTCCTCACCTATGCCGGCGCGCTGCCGGTGGTGAAGGTCGGCCGCATCGCCGGGCAGTTCGCAAAGCCGCGCTCGTCGAATACGGAAAAGGTTGGTGGCGTCGAGCTGCCGAGCTACCGCGGCGACATCATCAACGACATCGCCTTCACCCCCGAGGCGCGCATCCCCGATCCGCAGCGCCAGTTGATGGCGTACCGGCAGTCGGCGGCGACGCTGAACCTGCTCCGCGCGTTCGCGACCGGCGGTTTCGCCAATCTCGGCAGCGTTCATCAATGGATGCTCGGCTTCCTCAAGGATTCCCCGCAGTCGCGGCGGTACAAGGAGCTGGCGGACCGTATCTCGGACGCGCTGAATTTCATGCGCGCCTGCGGCCTTGATCTCGAAAGCCACCCCGAACTGCGCGCCACCGATTTCTACACCAGCCATGAGGCGCTGCTGCTCGGCTACGAGCAGGCGATGACGCGGGTCGATTCCACGACCGGCGACTGGTACGCGACCTCGGGCCACATGATCTGGATCGGCGATCGCACCCGCCAGCTCGATCACGGCCATGTCGAATATTTCCGCGGCATCAAGAACCCGATCGGGCTGAAATGCGGTCCATCGCTGAAGCCGGACGAGCTGTTGGAGCTGATCGACATCCTCAATCCCGACAACGAGCCCGGACGGCTGACGCTGATCAACCGTTTCGGCTCCGACAAGGTCGGCGATCACCTCGCGCCGCTGATCCGCGCGGTGCAGCGGGAAGGGCGGGTCGTGGTCTGGTCCTGCGATCCCATGCACGGCAACACCATCACCTCGACCTCGGGCTACAAGACCCGTCCGTTCGACCGGGTGTTGTCGGAGGTGAAGTCGTTCTTCGCCATCCATGCGGCGGAGGGGACGCATGCCGGCGGCGTGCACCTGGAAATGACCGGGCAGGACGTCACCGAATGCATCGGCGGCGCGCGCGCCATCACCGACGAGGATCTCAACGACCGCTATCACACGGTCTGCGATCCTCGCCTCAATGCCGAACAATCGATCGACCTGGCTTTCCTGATCGCCGAACTGCTGAAGCAGGAACGCGCCGGTAAGGAAAAGCCGATGCCGGCCGCAGCGGGACTCTGATTTGTTGCGACTCTGGCGGGCCACGATCAACACCCGTAACGGCCTCGCTTTTGCGATCCGGTCGGAGCAGGCCGTCCGCGAGGAACTGTTCGCGCTGGCGCTTTCAGTGCCGCTGGCCTGGCTGGTCGGCGCGAGCGTGATGCGCCGCGTGGAACTGGTGGCGGCCGTCGCGTTTGTCCTTGTGGTCGAGATACTCAATACTGCGATCGAGAAGCTCGCCGACCGGCTCACCACCGACCACGATCCGCAGATCGGGCGGGTCAAGGACATGGGCTCGGCGGCGGTCGGCGTCGCGCTGCTGATGGCCGGGGCGTTCTGGCTCTTTGCCATCGCCGAACGCATAGGGGCGTTCTAAAGCGAGCATTTGCAGTTTGCTCTTGTGCAAGGCACCATCGCCCCATGACCAACACCTTTACGATCACGCTGGCGCAGTTGAACCCGACGGTCGGCGACGTCACGGGAAACGCGGCCAAGGCGCGCGCCGCGCGGGACAAGGCGAAGGCAGACGGCGCCGATCTCCTGGTGCTGCCCGAACTGTTCATCTGCGGTTATCCGCCGGAAGACCTGGTGCTCAAGCCGGCGTTCCAGGCGGCCTGCCGCGCGGCTGTCGAGGAGCTGGCGCGCGAGACGGCAGGCGGCGGTCCGGCTGTCCTGATCGGCACGCCCTGGGTCGAGGACGGCAAGCTCTATAATGCCTGCGCGCTGCTCGATGAGGGCCGCATCGCCGCCCTTCGTTTCAAGGCGAACCTGCCGAATTACGGTGTGTTCGACGAGAAGCGGCTGTTCGCACGCGGTCCGGCTGCCGGTCCGGTGACCGTCAAGGGCATCCGCGTCGGCGTTCCCATCTGCGAGGACATCTGGCTCGAAGAATCGGAGGAATACGAAAACGTCGTCGAGTGTCTCGCCGAGACCGGCGCCGAAATCCTGGTGGTGCCGAACGGCTCGCCCTATGCGCGCGACAAGAACGATCTCCGGCTGTCGATCGCGGTCGCCCGCGTCACCGAGAGCGGCCTGCCGCTGGTCTATCTCAACCAGATCGGCGGGCAGGACGAACTGGTGTTCGACGGCGCGTCGTTCGCGCTCAACGCCGATCTTTCGGTGGCGGCGCAGTTGCCGGCATTCGAAGAGAGCATCGCCACGCTGCGCTGGACCAAGGGCACCGACGGCTGGCGCTGTTCCGGGCTGGCGGTGCCGCTGGTCGAGGGCGACAAGGGCGATTACGCCGCCTGCGTGCTGGGCCTGCGCGATTACGTCCGCAAGAACGGATTTCCGGGTGTGCTGCTCGGCATCTCCGGCGGCATCGATTCCGCGCTGTGCGCGGCGATCGCGGTCGATGCGCTCGGCGCCGACCAGGTCCGCGGCGTGATGCTTCCGTTCCGGTTCACGGCGCAAGTCTCGCTTGACGATGCCGCCAAGCTCGCGAAAGCGCTTGGCATCCGCTACGAGGTGCTGCCGATTGCCGACGCCGTCAACGGCTTCGAAAAAATCCTGTCCGGCCCGTTCGCCGGCCTGCCGCGCGATATCACCGAGGAAAACCTGCAGGCGCGAGCCCGCGGCACGCTGCTGATGGCGATCTCGAACAAGACCGGCGCGATGGTGGTCACGACCGGCAACAAGTCGGAAATGTCGGTCGGCTACGCCACGCTCTATGGCGACATGAACGGCGGCTTCAATCCGATCAAGGACATCTACAAGACCGAAGTGTTCCGCCTCTCGAGCCTTCGCAACGAGTGGAAGCCGGACGGCGCGCTTGGTCCGTCCGGGGAAGTCATTCCGGCCAATATCATCACCCGGCCGCCGACGGCGGAGTTGCGCGAGAACCAGACCGACCAGGATTCGCTGCCGCCCTATGAAATGCTGGATGCGATCCTCGAACGGCTGGTGGAGCGCGAGGAACCGTTGGCCACGATCATCGCGGCCGGTTTCCCGGCTGACGTAGTGACGCGGATCGACCGCCTGCTCAACGTTGCCGAATACAAGCGGCGGCAGGCGGCCCCGGGCGTCAAGGTGACGGAAAAGAATTTTGGTCGCGACCGCCGCTATCCCATCACCAACCGCTTCCGTGACAGCGGCACGGCATTGCCCGCGCCCGACGAGAAGCTGGTCGCGCGCGCCGGCCGCGCCTCGGCGGACGTATTTGACGGATAAACTCTAGCCCAGCGGATTGATGGTTTCCCGATAGGCGGCTTCGCGAAACGCCTCTAGCGTGCGCGTCCCGACGTTTCCCGGTGTCCCCCTTTGTGGTGCAAGGCGGCAGTACTCAAGTCGGCGCCGCGAAGAACAGGACCCGGATGAGGTGCGTGTACTCGGATTCGAACACCATGATGGCCACGAACACCAGCACCAGAACCGGGGGCAGCAGGATGGCATAGCTGAGCGCCAGCCGCTCCCAGGCCATGTGCATGAATACGGCGACGATCAAGCCGGCCTTCAGCACCATGAACAGCAGGATCAGCGACCATCTGAGATAGCCCTGGAGGCCAAAGTAGTCGACGAGATAGGAGAAAGTGCTGAGGACAAACAACCATCCCCAGACCACGAGATAGAGCTTGATCGGATGCTGCTGCCCCTCTGCGTGCACGGCTCCTGATACGGCTGCGTCAGGCACATGGGTGTGTAGCTGTTCTCGTCGACCTTCCAAGTGTAGTGCTGCTTCTGTCATGTGCCGGCCTCACCAAAGGTAAAAAAAGGCGAAGATGAAAACCCACACAAGATCGACGAAGTGCCAGTACAGGCCCATTATTTCGACGATCTCGTAATTCCCCTTCCGGCTCGTGAAGAAGCCGCGGCGCCCGTGATCGAAATCCCCGCGCCAAACCTTTCGTGCGATAGCGACCAGGAAGATCACGCCGAACGTCACGTGGGTGCCGTGGAACCCCGTGATCATGAAAAAGCTGGAGCCGAACTGCGCCGCGCCCCAGGGGTTTTCCCAGGGCCGCACGCCCTCCATGATCAGCTTGGTCCATTCGAAGGCCTGCATTCCGACGAACGTTGCGCCGAGCGCCGCTGTGACCAGCATCAACACTGCGGTTTTGACGCGATCACGGCGGTAGCCGAAATTGACGGCCATCGCCATGGTCCCGCTGCTGCTGATCAGGACGAAGGTCATGATGGCGATCAGGATGAGGGGGATATGGTGCCCCGCAATCTCGAGAGCGAATACCTCGCTCGGATTCGGCCACGGCACGGTCGTGGACATTCGCGCCGTCATGTACGACAGCAGAAAACAACTGAAGATAAAGGTGTCGCTCAGGAGGAAGATCCACATCATGGCCTTCCCCCAGGAGACATTCTTGAAGGCGCGCTGATCCGACGACCAGTCGGCAGCGATGCCCTTCCAGCCGGCAGACTGCGCAGGCGATTTTTCAGGGTTTGTCAGCGCCGTCTCTGCCATCTGGTCTCTCCCTAGCTGAGCAGCCGGCGACAGATGTCGACGAAATCGTCTGTCCAGCCCGTCAACAGACCGAGCAAGACCAGCCAGACCAACAGCAGGAAATGCCAGTAGATGGTGCAGAGCTCCACACTCAGGCGCACCTGGGGCATCTCAGCGCCGCGCCACACCTTGGCTGTCGTTCTGCCCAGGGCCACCAGACCGCCCATCAGGTGCAGCCCGTGCGCCGCGGTGATCATGTAGAAGAAGGAATTGGCCGGATTGGACGCCACGAAATAGCCCGCGGCCCTCAATTGTTGCCACGCCAGCAGTTGCCCAACCAGGAATATAACGGCGGAGGCTCCCCCCGCGCAGAGGCCGACGATTACACCGTCCATACTGTTCCGGCGCGCCGCCACGTATGCCCATTGCAGCGCGACGCTGCTCACGACCAGAACGCCGGTGTTGAACCACAGCAGCCCCGGCACGGGCAGCGCCCGCCAGTCCACCATGTTCATGCGCATGGAATAAGCGCTCATGAAAAGTGCGAACAGCGAACTGGCGACAGCGAGAAACACTCCCAGTCCGATCTTCGCTGCCGGCAAGGTCATTGCTCCCGTGCCAGGGAAGCGATCGATCGAACCTTCCTCCAGCCAGGGTTTGGCTGTGAGCCGTTGCTGCGCGAGCCACCATCCGATGATGACCGCTATCACAGCCATGAACAGGATGATTGCGCTCATGGCGCAGCTTCCTGAACAGCCCGTGTCGGCCGCGGCGGCTGGTTCTGCGGAATGAAGTCCTGCTCAGCGCCGGGCACGCTGTAGTCATACGCCCAGCGATAAACCACCGGGAGCTCCTTGCCCCAGTTGCCGTGCCCGGGCGGGGTCTCCGGCGTCTGCCACTCCAGCGTTGTCGCCCGCCATGGATTGCCGCCGGAAGGCCTGCCCTTGAAATAGCTCCAGACGAGATTGAACAGGAACACCATCTGGGCGAAGCCCACCATCAAAGCCATCACGGTGATAAAGGCATTGAGCGTGTGGGTCGATGACGGGATGAACGCCGCTTCGCCGATCTCGTGGTAGCGGCGCGGAACTCCGAGCAGTCCAATGTAATGCATGGGGAAGAAGATCAGATAGGCGCCGAGGAACGTTACCCAGAAGTGAAACTTGCCCATCCAATCATCCAGCATTCGTCCCGTTACCTTGGGGTACCAATGATAGATCGCGCCCAGCACAACCATGATCGGCGCCACGCCCATCACCATATGGAAATGCGCGACGACGAACATGGTATCCGAGAGCGGGACATCCACGACGACGTTGCCGAGGAAGAGGCCGGTGAGCCCGCCGTTCACGAACGTGATGATAAAGCCGAGGGCGAACAACATCGGGACGGTGAGATGAATGTCGCCGCGCCACAGGGTTAGCACCCAGTTGTAGACCTTGATGGCGGTCGGGATGGCGATGATGAGCGTTGTCGTAGCGAAGAAGAACCCGAAATGCGGGTGCATGCCGCTCACATACATGTGGTGCGCCCATACGATGAAGCTGAGCGCACCGATTGCCACGATGGCCCAAACCATCATGCGATAGCCGAAGATGTTCTTTCGCGCATGGGTGCTGATCAGATCGGAAACGATGCCGAAGGCGGGCAGAGCGACGATGTAGACTTCAGGATGGCCGAAGAACCAGAACAGATGCTGGAACAGGATCGGGCTGCCGCCGCCATACTTCATCTGCTGCCCCATCTCGACGAGTGCAGGCATGAAGAAGCTGGTTCCCAGCACGCGGTCGAACAGCATCATGACAGAGGCGACGAACAGCGCCGGGAAGGCCAACAGCGCCATCACCGTAGCCGTGAAGATGCCCCACACTGTCAGGGGCATGCGCATCAGCGTCATGCCGCGGGTACGCGCCTGCAGCACCGTCACGACATAGTTCAGCCCGCCCATGGTGAAGCCGATGATGAACAGGATCAGCGAGGACAGCATCAGAATGATGCCCCAATCCTGCCCGGGGGTGCCGGAGAGAATCGCCTGCGGCGGGTACAGCGTCCAGCCGGCGCCGGTGGGCCCGCCGGGCACGAAAAAGGTCGATGCCAGCACTAGGACTGCGAGCAGGTAGACCCAGTAGCTCAGCATGTTCACATAGGGGAAGACCATGTCCCGGGCGCCGACCATCAGCGGGATCAGGTAGTTGCCGAAGCCTCCCAGGAACAACGCTGTCAGCAGGTAGATCACCATGATCATGCCGTGCATGGTGATGAACTGGAGATATTGATTTGCATCGATGAAGGAGAACGTGCCGGGAAATCCCAACTGCAGCCGCATCAGCCACGACAGCACCAAAGCTACCAGCCCGATTGCCGTCGCTGTGAGCGAGTACTGGATGGCGATGACTTTGGCGTCCTGCGAAAAGACGTACTGCGTCCACCAGCTTTTGGGATGATAGAGTTCAACCTCCGGCACTTCGGCAGGCGGAACGTCTGCGATTCTGTCATACGGGACATCGACCATCGAAGACACCTCCTCGGTCGTTTCCATAAAGCGGGCGATGAGTTGGTTTCACGCGCCCAATCTATCTTGCAACGGCATTTCTTACTTGCCGCCGGATTCGTACGTCGCCCTCATAACGGCGCTTCGGCCTGACAATTCCGCATACGTCTTCTGCTTCTCCAGCCAGGCCTTATAGTCATTCTCTTCTTCGACGATAACCTTGGAGCGCATTTGCGCGTGCGCTGCGCCGCACAACTCGGCGCAGAGAACATCGAACGTTCCGGTTCGGATCGGGGTCATCCAGAAATAGGTGACCATGCCCGGGACCATGTCCATCTTGGCCCGGAACTCGGGCACATAGAAATCGTGCAAGACATCGAGGGAGCGGAGCAAAACCTTGACCGGCTTCCCGACGGGAAGGTGCAAGTCTTCGCTTGCGATGACGACGTCGTCTTGCCCATGCTGATCGTCAGGGTTCAAGCCCAATGGATTCTCGGAGCTGACGTAGCGGACATCGGTCGTGCCCATCCGGCCATCCTTGCCTGGGAGACGGTAGTTCCAACTCCATTGCTGGCCCATAACCTCGATCTCGGTAGCGTCGGCCGGAACCGTGACGAACTGGTGCCAGACCACCAAGCCGGGCGCCAACATGGCTCCAACGCCGATCGCAGTTCCGATCGTGAGCCACCACTCGAGCTTCTTGTTTTCCGGATTATAGTGTGCCTGCCTTCCTTCCTTGTGGTGAAAGCGGAGGACGCAATAGGCCATGAATGCGATCACCGCGAAGAAGACGAAGCCGGTGATCCAGAAGGTGATGCTGATGGTGTGGTCGATGTAGCTCCAATTGGTGGCGATCGGCGTCCACCACCACGGGCTGTAGATGTGAAACAGCACCGAGCCGACTGCAACTAAAAGCAGTATGATAGCGACAACCATCCCTCATTCCTCCTTGCCACCAAAGGCAATGGAGACGAACTAAAGGGCGGAGCTCACACCTGTCTCGATGGCCGACTTCACATGCGCCATCGCAGTGTGTCTTGCCTCGCCCATGTGATCGGTCGCGACATCTAAACGTGGCACGGAGCACACGTACGACCGCTAATCATCGGAACCGGGCGTCAGAAACTAAGGATGGTACGCGTCGAGCCGCGCGTCAATAGAGCAATAGAGAACTATGCCCCCTCGGAGGTGCGCCAGACTGGTGGCGCCAGCCGGCGAGCATCAGCCGGCACCATCGGTTGATAATGACGCAACGCACCAAATGGCCGTACGCGTGCGCAATTCACCCCAACCGTTGCCGTCCAACTCCAATCGCGCTAAACATGCTGGGTAGGTCGCGACAAGTTTCGTCCGGCTAAGCTCCTTTCGTTGCACTTGGCCGTACTCGGCTCGACCGCGACTCTCGCACATCAGGGCGGAGACGCGTGGGTTGCGGCGCGTCATTTTGACCGCCGCAACAGCACGAGAGGGTGTGTCCATGGCCACTGTGTATTCCGACAACATCTCAAAAGTTGCACGGCACGTATTCGGCGACGCCGCCACATATCCCGTTCGCAAGATCAAACTGTCCGACCTGGGCGAGGCGCTGCGCCTGGGTTGGGAAGACTTCAGTGCAATGCCAAGTCACGCGGTCGTCCTGTGCGTGATTTATCCTGTTCTCGGTATTTTTCTGTTCAGGATGGTCCTTGGCTATTCGATACTGCCGCTGCTGTTTCCGCTGGCAGCCGGGTTTGCCTTGATTGGCCCCTTTGCCGCGATTGGTCTCTACGAGCTCAGCCGCCGCCGCGAGCGCGGCGAGGCAGTCGGCGCATGGGATGCGCTTTCCGTGCTGCGCGCTCCGGCTTTCGGCGCCATGATCGAGCTCGGCGTGCTCCTGCTCGTTCTGTTCGGGGCCTGGATCGGCGCAGCGAACGCTATCTACGTCTCGATCTTCGGCCACGCTCCGGCTGCGAGCATCCCCGATTTCGCATCGCGCGTGCTGACGACGCCGGACGGATGGTCGCTCATCATCGTCGGTTGCGGCGTTGGTTTTCTGTTCGCGGTCGTGGCGCTGTGCGTCAGTGTTGTGTCGTTTCCATTGATGCTCGATCGCCATGCGACTGCAATCGACGCCATCCGGACCTCGCTGCGGGCTGTCATGATGAATCCGGTTGCCATGGCCGGGTGGGGGCTGATCGTCGCGGCGCTGCTGGTGATCGGTTCGTTGCCGGTCTTCGTCGGTCTCGCCGTCGTTCTGCCGGTGCTCGGTCATGCCACCTGGCATCTGTACCGGAAGGTGGTGGAGCCGGATCCCAACCCTCCACAGGAAGAACCCCATCTGCGGAAAGGACACCGCTAC